>NZ_JANSKB010000002.1:0-674428 GCF_024741215.1 Gabonibacter chumensis
CGGACAATAAAGTTTACCCGAGCGAGACCGGCATGTACATCACGAAGATCATGTTCATGGGAGTACTGTCTGCTATTTTAATTTTCATAGCCATATTTATATGGATACGGAGAAGAGGGCGATAGTAATTGCGTGGTGATTTTTACTCATCGCTCGTTTCTCTGCAGGCTTATCCGGCGGGAGACGGCGATGATTTTTGGACAATATGGTTAGAATTTTTAAATAAACCGAGGGGAAATTTTGTAGTGTGTAATTAGCCGTATTGACTTGTAATGTTGATCTAAAGAGGGGTCGTTTGGAGACGAACGATCCCTCTTGTTTTTAGGGTCGAATCATCGATTCAATAAGGATTGAGCATGATATGGAAACGGATAAATAGGTTTTTGTACTCTATTTTACTGGTCCGGTGATAAAATATTGGAGATGTATATGTAAAATTTTTTTTATATTTTTCACTATCGAGTGTATTAAAATAAAAAATTATTTATTTATTTTTGTTAGCCGGATGTAGTATTTGTGTAAAAACAATAATCATGAGAATTGTAAACAAGTTTTTTCTTCTGCAGCTACCGAAAGCTGGTTTTTGTATGCAAAGAGTGTTTGTAAGGCAAAAAGAGAGTAACAAAATCAGTGGGAATCTAAAATTGTTTATTAAACTTATGTAAAGAAAATAGCAGGGGTATCCTGTCGTATCTCTTTGTACAAGTTTCTGAAAAAAATAGGTTTACCTATTATAGAAGTTATTTTGAGCAAAACAGATACAGGGAAAATATACTTTCGATAAGTTATTATGATGAAACGGATGCATTTTAATCACAATTATAAGTAAATCTATTGTATGGAAGAATCAATTGTAAAAGTAGAAAATTTATCCCATCGTTACACGATCCAGTGGGCTGTGCGGGATATCAATTTCGAGATCACCAAGAACGGTATTTATGGTCTGTTGGGTTCCAATGGAGCGGGTAAGTCGACCACGATGAACATCATGTGCGGTGTCTTGCGTCCCACGGAAGGAAACGTTTATATCAAGGGCGTGAGTATCCGTGAGAACCCTGTAGAGGCGAAACGCCATATCGGCTTTTTGCCCCAGACGCCGCCCTTGCACCCGGATTTGACGGTGACGGAGTACCTGGAGTATTGCGCCGGCTTGCGTCACGTCCCGGACAGCGAGATATCGACGGCCGTGAAGGAAGTTATGGGCAAGTGCGGTATCAGTCATTTCAACAAGCGTTTGATCCGTAACCTCTCCGGGGGTTATCAACAACGCGTGGGTATAGCGCAGGCCATCATCCACAACCCGGAGTTCGTGGTTTTGGACGAGCCGACGAACGGTCTGGACCCTAACCAGATCGTGGAGATCCGTCACCTGATCAAGGAGATCGCGGAGGATCGCACGGTAGTCTTGTCGACGCATATCTTGTCAGAAGTTCAGGCGACTTGCGACTACATCCGTATGATCGAGCAGGGTAACCTTGTTTTCTCCGGTACGGTAGACGAGTTCGATAATTACATCATCCCTAACACGCTGGTGGTGACGCTGGTTGCCGCCCCTTCTGTTGACGAGTTGCGTTCAATCCCTGGCGTGAGCGGGGTGGAAGAGCTGGGCGGGATGAAGTATCGCCTTCAATACACGGATTTCCAGGAGGTTACGGAGCGACTGGTGGAGACGAGTGTCTCCCGGGGATGGAGATTGACGGAGGTTTACCAGGAAAAGAGTTCCTTGGATGCCGTTTTTGCCGAATTATCAAAGAAATAATTTTAAAACACGTTTACAATGAAGACAATATTCAAGATAGCGAAGACGGAGTTACAAACTCTGTTCTATTCCCCGATCGCGTGGTTGATCCTGATCATCTTTACCTTTCAATGCAGCATGGCCTTCTCCGATTTAATGGGAGGGATGGTACGTTCCAATTCTTTAGGCTACGGAAACTACAATGTTACCGGAGGTCTTTTTGACGGTTGGAGAGGTTTGTTTGTAACCGTTCAATCTTATCTTTACCTTTACATCCCGTTGTTGACGATGAGCTTGATGAGCCGGGAGTTCGGTAGCGGTTCAATTAAATTACTGTACTCCTCTCCGGTGACGAACTGGCAGATCATTCTGGGGAAGTACGCCTCGATGATGGTGTACGCTCTCGTTTTGATCGGAGTTTTAATGATCTATGCTATATATGCAATTTGTGCCGCCAAAAATATCGATATTCCGTATATCCTTTCCGGGTTATTGGGATTATACTTGCTGATCTGCGCTTACGCGGCGATCGGTTTGTTCATGTCGAGCCTGACCTCTTACCAGATCGTTGCCGCTGTAGGAACTTTAGCGGTTCTTGCGGCCTTATCTTACGTGAAAGGACTGTGGCAGGAGATCGATTTTGTCCGGGATTTGACCTTCTGGTTGGCCATAGACGGTAGAGCCGGAGAATTTGTTGACGGTTTGATCTGCTCGGAAGATGTCATTTACTTTTTGATCGTAATCCTTTTGTTCCTGTCTATGGCTGTGATTCGTTTACAAGCTCGCAGACAGAAGAGTTCTTGGATGGTAAACTGGGGAAAATACGTGGGTGTATGGTGTGTTGCCCTGTTTATCGGTTACCTCTCTTCCCGTCCGTCTTTAATGTCGTTTTACGATGCGACGCGTACGAAACATAATACGTTGACGCAAAATAGCCAGGATATCGTTGCCCGCATGGACGGTAAATTGACGATTACGACCTACGTGAATATTATGGATCGTTTTTATTGGTATGGTTCTCCTTCCAGTCGGAATTGGGATTTGGAACGTTTTAAACAATATGTTCGTTTCAAACCGGATATCACGATGAAATATGTTTATTACTATGATTCGATAAAGGATATGAAGAGTCTCGAAAAGAGATATCCCGATATGACCTTCGAGGAAATGGTAAAAAAGACGATCGAAATCATCAAATTGGATTCGAATAAAATATTGAAACCGGAACAGATTCGCGAACAGATCGACCTGAAGCCGGAAATGAATCGTTTCGTTCGTTTGTTGGAGAGGGAGAACGGTCAAAAGACCTTTTTGCGGGTGTTCGATGACATGATGGTTTTCCCGGGAGAGACGGAGATCTCTGCTGCTTTCAAACGTTTAGTAATGAAATTACCGAAAGTTGGATTCTTAACCGGACATGGAGAGCGTAATACGGAACGTCAGGGAGACCGGGATTACAGTAGTTTTACGCAGGATAAGCCTTTCCGCTATTCATTGATTAACCAGGGATTCGATTTTGAAAATGTAACGTTGGACAAAACGATTCCGGAGGATGTGAATATTCTTGTGATTGCCGAGATGCGTCAACCGTTGACGGCTGAAGAACAAGCGAATTTGGATAATTATATTGCCCGAGGCGGAAACTTGTTTATCGTGGGAGAACCGAAACGTCAGGAAATTATGAATCCGGTGATCGAACAGTTTGGTGTTCAGTTTATGCCGGGTGTTCTTGTTCGTCCGACGGAGAATTTCCAAGCAGATCTGATCGTAGCCCGCCCGACAAAAGAGGCAGCCGATTTCTCTTATATCTATAACGCTATGAGACGTAGAGAATTGGTGATTACGATGCCGAGTGCTACCGGATTGGATTACACGACAGATAAAGGTTTCGATGTAACGCCGTTGTTCGTGAGCGACACCATCAATTGTTGGAACGAGTTGCAGACGACAAACTTCGTGGATGACACGGCCCGTTTCAATCCTTCTACCGGAGAGATCCAGAAAACATTCGTGACCGGATTGGCATTGTCGCGGAAAGTGGGAGAGAAAGAGCAAAAGATCATGATCTTCGGAGACGCTGACTGTGTAAGTAACGGTGAATTCAGCCGGAGCCGGAAGGATATTCCTGCATCCAACTATTCGATCATACAAGGAGCTTTCTTCTGGTTATCCGATGAAGAAGTGCCTATTGATGTTCGTCGTCCCCGCTTGACTGATGACAAGGTTTATGTAGGTGAAACCGGAATGTATATTACGAAGATTGGATTTATGGGAGTATTGCCTGCTATTTTACTTTTCATAGCTATATTCATATGGATTAGAAGAAGAGGCAGATAATAGATAGAATATAAATTTTAAAGATTACCGGAGTTTCATCGATTTACAAGGTTGAAACTCCGGTTTTTTATGGTTGAAAAGGTGATTTGATTTTAAAATGTAGATTTTAAATTGTAAATCGAACGTTGAATTCTTGGATTTTCAACCTGCTACGATCGTCTGTCTTTTTAATTTTGATCACGTAATCATTTAATTACAGAATCACTTCACTGCATAGTTGTAACCCGTCCTATTCTGTATCCTATAAGAGCAAAATAGAGAATTACCGCGTAGCAGGGAATGACGAGCCAGTAAGCTTGTTGATAGCCCCAAATGCTTGTTAAAGAGCCATAAAGCATGGGAAGTAGAGCTCCTCCCGCGATGGCCATAATCAGTAAGGCCGATCCTGTTTTGGTGTGTCGTCCTAACCCGTATATGGCTAACGGGAAAATGGCCGGCCACATGAGGGAATTTGCCAGGCTTAATAAAGAGAGACACCAGATTGAAATCTCCAGAGGCAAGAAAATAACCCCGCAACCTAAAATTAGTCCTAATACAGCGCAATAGGAGAGGGCTTTTTCTTGACTGATGTATTTAGGAATACAGATGATGCCGATAATATAACCTACAATCATGGCCAACATGGAATAGGTCGGAAATACCCGGGCAACATCCATGGACATGCCTTGAGCCGTCCCGTAACGAATGATGGAATCCACTGCAATTACCTCTACCCCTACATACAGGAAGAGGGCTAATACGCCGACCCATAGATGAGGAAATGAAAAAATCGTACATTTGTCTTCCGGTGACAGAGAATCGCAATCGCCTTCGGGGTCGTCGATATAAGGAAGGGGGGAAAATTTGACAAATAACCCTAAGATAACAAAAGAGATCATGATAATAATGTATGGAATGATCGCCTTAGAGGCTAAAATATCTAAGGCAGCAACTCGTTCGACGACTGTCATGTGTTGCAGGTTATCTTCCAGCTGATCGATATTTTTTAACATGATGGAACCTAAAATCAATGGACTGATGGCTCCCGCTACTTTATTGCAGATCCCCATGATACTGACTCTTTGCGCGGCACTTTCCGGCGGACCCAATTCTATGACATAAGGATTAGAAGCTGTTTGAAGTATGGATAAGCCGGTTCCCATGATAAATAATCCTAAGAGGAATAACCCGTAGGTTCGGGTTAAAGCGGCGGGAATAAAGGCTAAAGCTCCGAAAGCCATAATAAGAAGCCCTAACATCATACCGTTCTTGTATCCGGTCTTCTTTAAAACCCAGGAGGAAGGTAATGCCATGACGAAGTAGGCAATATAGAAAGCGAAAGTTACAAGATAACCTTGCCACTCTTCCGTTAATTCACAAGCTATATTTAAATAAGGAATCAGGGTTGCGTTTAGCCAGGTAACGAATCCGAAAATGAAAAAGAGGATACCGATAATAAAAATCCCCGTTCCGTAAGCATTTTTGTTTGGTTTCATTTTGTTTTAATGTATTTGGAATGTAACTTTTATCATACCACACGCGTGCATCGAACGATTTCAAAAGTAAGGACTAAAATTAAGAAATAAAAACCAAACTGAAAAATTAAGTAAATAATGGAATAAGATAGGAGGAAATTATTATTTGCCGGGTAGGACTTATACATATGATTTGGAATAATGGATTTATTATTTTAGAGCATAGGTTGTTTTATAATATATAATCTTTTGTTTCTATATATATTTTTTTATTTTTGAAAATCCAAAGTCACCTTTGCGAAAGTGTGTAATGTAAAAAAAGTACAAGTGTTAACAGATGAGGTACTTATAAGACAGCTTCATGGAGGTAATCATTTAGTATTTAGGGAGATATTTAATCGATATTATTTCCCTTTGTGTTCTTTTGCTTCTCGTTATATAGAAAATGATGAAGTTACGGAGGATTTCGTGCAAGATGCTTTTGTAAAGGTATGGGAGAAAAAATCGGATTTTATTTTATTGGCAAGCTTAAGGAATTATCTGTACGCGAGTGTAAAAAATGCATGTCTCGATTATTTGCGACATAAACAGATGCAATTACGGCATGCCTCTGACTTAACTACTTTTTTTTCGGAGAGCGATGAGGAAAAATTTAAGCTGGAGGAGGAAGTACATGCTTTGATCTATGAAGCGATAAAAGGATTGTCGGAGCAGTCTCGTCGTGTCGTACTGATGACGATGGAGGGATGTTCGAATCCTGAGATTGCTGAAAAGCTGCAAATATCGCCGAATACCGTTAAGACGTTAAAACTACGTGCGTATCGGACGTTGCGGGAGCGTCTGTCCGGTGTTCAATGGCTTATGTTTTTATTACTTTATTCTCCCCTTTGAGTATATTCTTTGATTTTCTCTGAGGATCGGTTTTATTTTAGCATTTTTTCTATAAAAAAAGGGGTAGAGTGTCACCCTGTTTCGAGATAGGTTCGTTTTAAGGGAAATTGATATAAAATGGACCATGAGAGTGTTGAAATATCGAATTTGATCTATTGTTTTTTGAAAGGAACTCTGGATGACAAGGGACGAGGAGAGTTGGACCAATGGCTGGTAAAGCCGGGTAATCGGGAATTGTTCGACCGGATTTGTGATAAAGAACGTATGTTAAAAAAATCGTTTCGTTTTGATCGGTATGATAAGGAAAAGAGTTGGAAGCAGTTGGAGGAGAGGGTGGGAGTTGGTCGAAAGGGGATTCGGAAAAGATGGATTGTTGCTGCTTCTTTTATTATACCGTTCTTTGTTGTTGCCTGGCTGTATATGCGCGAGAATCCTCAGCCTTTGCCTTCCGCTGAGGTGGAAAAAGAGATTGTTCCGGGTATGGTTTGTGCCCGTTTGGAATCAGCCGACGGACAGGTTGTCTATTTGGGGAAAGATTCGATAGGTACGCTTGTTTTAGCTAACGGTGGAGTTTTAAAAAATAGTAACGGAGGAGTTGCCTATTTGCCCGATTCTATATCGGGTTCCCGAAACAGGTATCATGTCATGACTACCCCGAGAGCCGGGGAATTTAAATTGGCTTTACCAGATGGAACGATCGTTTGGATGAATGCGGAATCTTATTTGCGGTTTCCGGAGATTTTTACGGATGATTGCCGGGAAGTATATGCTAAAGGTGAGCTTTATTTTGAGGTGACGCCCGATAAGAGCCGACCTTTTAGGGTGAAAATAGAGAATGGGTACACGGTTGAAGTATTGGGAACGGAGTTTAACATGAGAGCCTATGAAGGATTACCGTTGGCGACGACTTTAGTAAAAGGAAGGATCGTAATCGGGAAAGGAGAGAAACAGGTGGTTTTAAAGCCTGGTCAGCAAGCGGTAAGCCCGGTTGATAGTGAAATAATTCAGGTGAAAGAGGTGAATGTCGAGTCTTGTATTGCTTGGCGGAAAGGTTATTTTCTGTTCGATAACGAACGTTTGGAAGATATTATGTACGAATTGAGCCGGTGGTATGATGTGCAGGTATTTTTTGAGAATCAGCAAGTAAAAAATGAACGTTTCTCCGTGGAACTTCGTCGACATGATGATTTTAAAGATGTTTCGGATTTGATTGAACGTACCGGTTCTGTGAAAATAACGATTGATGGACATGCTGTATTTGTGAGATAAAAAGACGAGGGATGTTACCAGCATCCCTCGTGGAAGTGCCCAAGGGCACATTGTGAAACTTTAATGTTACAAATTTATGAAAAAAAGTGGACAAAAGGGGCTGTACCGACAGACCCGAAAGAAATTTTTGTTGGTTATGAAGTTAACAACGGTATTTTTGTTGGCAACTTTTCTGTCTGTTTCCGGATCTATTTTGGCGCAAAAAACAACCATTAAGGTTGAACATGCGAATTTGAAAGAGGTGTTCAAAGAGATAAAACAGAAAATGGGATACACTTTCGTTTTTAATGAACGTGTGGTAAACAAGGTTGGAAGGATTTCCCTGGATATTACTTCCGATAATGTAAAATTGATCATGGACAAGTGCCTGGAAGGAACTTCTTTAGGGTATTATATTCAGGATGAGGTGATTGTTATTGTGAACAAAACGGATCAATTGGCCCGGCAGGTAAAAGAGGCGTTGAGGATCAAAGGAAAGGTGGTAGATCGGGATAGTCTTTCCATTCCGGGAGTTACGGTATTGTTACGGGGTACGACTATCGGAACGGCTACGGATAAGAATGGATTTTTTTCCATCGAAGTTCCTAAAACGGATAGTGTCGTATTGGAATTTTCTTTCGTGGGCATGAAGAGAAAAGCAATTGTGGTGAGAGGCACGGAAAAAGAGGTAAAACTGTTATACGTGATGATGGAAGAAGATAAGGAGGAGTTGGGTGAAGTGGTCGTGACAGGTATGTTTAATCGTAGAAAAGAGGGATTTACCGGATCGGCCGTAACGGTCAGAGGGGAAGACATAAAAAAATTCAGCACGACCAATATAGCCAAGGCCTTATCGGCCATAGATCCCAGCTTTCGGATCATGGATGATATAGAGAACGGTTCCAATCCGAATCGATTGCCGGATTTGCGTATGCGGGGACAGGCCACATTACCCGGCGGAAGCAATGCCGGCACCTCGGCTGATATGGTGACTTTACAAGGAGAATACGATACCTATCCGAACAAGCCCCTATTGATTTTGGATGGTTTTGAAATCGGTTTGCAGACCATGGTGGATATGGATCCGGACCGGGTAGAGTCGATTACCCTTTTGAAGGATGCGGCTGCAACGGCGATTTACGGGTCGCGTGCAGCCAACGGGGTGATCGTGATCGAGTCCAAAACTCCGAAAGAGGGACGTTTGTGGGTGACTTACGGTGGTAATGTGCGTATCGAGACTCCCGATCTTTCCGATTATAATTTGATGAATGCGGCTGAAAAATTAGCCGTGGAGTTAAAAGCGGGGGTGTACGATAACACACTTTCGTTAGAGGAGTTGGAACGTTATCAGGCGAAGTTGAGAGAGGTTAGACGGGGTGTGAATACCTATTGGTTGGATAAGCCTTTGAGAACGGCCGTTCAGCATCGCCATGCGCTGACGTTGGAGGGAGGGGATAGGGCTTTACGTTATAAACTCTATTTCGGTGCCAATTTTACACCGGGGGTGATGAAAGATTCCAAACGCAATACCATGACCGGATCTTTAGATTTGCAATATCGTTTTAAAAAGGTGCTGTTAAAGAATAGCGTTACCGTTGATAATTCGCTCGGGGATGAATCGCCTTGGGGTGATTTTAGCGAATACACGAAACTGAATCCTTATTTACGTCCGTACGGTCCTGGTGGTGAAATATTAAAGCGTTTGGACTCCTTTGATAACCAATTTCGCGGTTATGAAAATACGAGTTACGCGAATCCGATGTATGATGCCACGCTTCATACGAAAAACCGGACGACTAATTTCGGGGTGAGAGAGCAATTCAGCGTGGAATATAACCCGACGGATGATGTCCGCTTGACGGGAGCCTTTTCTCTTTCCAAAAACAATGGGAAAACCGACGTGTTCCGGCCGGCACAGCATACGGCTTTCGATAAAGAGAAAGATCCGACTAAAAAAGGGGATTTCCGTCGTACGCAGAGAGAAAATCTCTCCTATTCATTGGATTTGACGGCCAGTTACAATAAACTTTTCGGACAGGTACATTACGTGACGGCAAATACCAGAATGTCTGTTCAGGAAAGTCGTAACGAGAGTTACGGGGCTTACGTTACCGGTTTCCCGAACGAGAATATGGACGATATCCTTTTCGGTAAGAAATATAACGAAAAGATGACAGGAACGGAGAATACAAGTCGTTTGATCGGTTGGATCGGGAGTTTCGGTTATTCATATAACTACAAGTATTCCGTTGATTTCAATATTCGGCTGGACGGCTCTTCCCAGTTCGGTAAGGATAATCGGTTTGCTCCTTTTTGGTCGGCCGGTTTGCGGTGGGATGTGAAAAAGGAGCAGTTTATGTCCTGGATCGGTTTTATTTCCGATTTTGTTTTGCGGGGATCTTACGGGGTGACCGGAACACAAGGATTCGCACCTTATCAATCTCGGGAGCTCTATTCGTATGGGGAATTGTTAAAGCCTTACGTATCTTCCGACGGAACGGGGGTTGAGTTGGTAGCCATGCCGAACGAAAAGTTGAAGTGGCAACAAACGGATACCTGGAATTTAGCATTGGAGCTGGGAGTTTTAAAAGGACGGATTACGGCTCGTGCCGAATATTTTCAGAAATTAACCAAAAACTCTTTGACCCAGATTACGCTTGCTCCTTCGCTCGGTTTTGCTTCTTATCCGGAAAATATGGGGACCTTGGAAAATAAGGGAGTCGAATTGAATATCTCTTTCATTCCTTACCAGAATCCGGCTAAATCGGCTTATTGGATCATTTCGTTGAACGGTTCCCATAACGCGGATAAATTGAAGAAAATATCCGAGGCCATGAGGAATATGAACCGGGTAAATTCCGATCAGATGAGTGATATCGGGACGGCAAAGAAGAACGGTTACAAACCGCTTCCGCATTACGAAGAGGGAGAATCGATCAACCGGATTTGGGTGGTGAGGTCTTTGGGAATAGATCCCGCAACCGGAGACGAAATCTTTATGAAGCGAAACGGGGAGATGACCGGTGAATGGGAAGCCGTGGATTTGGTTCCTTGTGGAAATACGGAACCCAAATGGCAGGGAAATATAAACACCTCTTTTACCTATAAGGGATTCGGGGTCAACGTGAGTTTTCGTTATAAATTCGGAGGTCAAATATATAATCAGACGTTGGTGGATAAAGTTGAAAACGCCGACTTGATGTATAATGCCGATAAACGGGTTTTGAATTTAAGATGGGATGAGGTCGGTCTGGCTGCCCGTTACAAAGGACTTTCCAAAGGAGTAAATGGGGCGGCGACCAAAGCAAGTTCACGTTTTATTATGGATGAGAATACTTTCCGGATGGGATCGCTTTCCCTGAATTACCGTATGGATAAAACGAACGCGAAGTATATTGATCGTTGGGGATTGAGTTCCGTGGGGGTAACCTTTAATATGGAGGATTTATTTTACCTCTCTACGGTAAAACAGGAGAGGGGATTGAGCTATCCTTTTGCCCGCCAATTCTCCTTTTCGTTAAATGTGTCGTTTTAATTAAAAATTTAAGCATATGAAAAATATAGTTATCATAATACTGATCGCGTGGAGTATCTCTTCTTGTTCCGATTGGCTGGATGTGCAACCGAAGACGGCTATTCCTGCCGATAAGTTATTTGAAACGGAGTCGGGTTTTAAAGATGCATTGACCGGATTCTATATAAAAATGGGAGATATCGGTTTGTATGGCAAAGAGTTGAGTTATGGTTATTTGGAAGCTTTGGCCTGTAATTATGATGGTTATCCTGAATATAGTGGCTTATCTTGGAAACCGAGGATATACGAATACGACCATCTTTTTTTATCCAAAAAGGACGGTATCTATTTGAAAATGTACAATATCATTGTCAATATCAATAATTTTTTAGTTTATTTGGAAAAGAACCGTTCCGTGATTAAAACCGAGCACTATTACGAGATTATGAAGGCAGAAGCTTTGGGATTGCGGGCATTCTTACATTTTGACCTGTTACGGTTATTCGGGCCTGTGTACAAAGAAAATCCCACGGCGAAAGCGATTCCCTATCGGACCTCTTTTGATCGGCAAGCTACTCCCGTATTGGCAGCCGATCAAGTTGTCGAGTTGTTGTTAAAAGATTTGCAAACGGCGGATTCTTTACTGGAGAAACATGATACCCGTTTCTTCTGGAAAAAATGGGAGAGAGAAGATCTACCCGATTATGACATATTTTTAGATCAAAGGCAGACACGTATGAACGTTTATGCGGTGCAAGCTGTGTTAGCCAGGGTTTATTGTTATAAAGGCGATGAGGCAAGCAAGGCAAAAGCGGTTGAATATGCGAATAAGGTGATTAATGCTCCTGATTTTGAATTATTGAGAAATGCCCAATCTTTTTTATATGGTGAACAAATTTTCGGTTTGAATGTGTATGAATTTGATAAGGTTATTACTAAACATTTCAATACCGTAGTTGATAATACTTCAGCCGGACAACATTTCAGTATTTTAAAAAGCAGATTTGAAAAGATATACGAATGGGGGGAAGGCGGAAATTCGGATTGGCGTTCTCAACTCAAGTCTTTTAAGGATAAAGCAGAGGGCAGAGGATATAAATATTGTCGGAAATACGAACAGGACGGCCTGTCCGATTATAACGGAAAGGATATGCTGGCTTTGATTCGTTTACCTGAAATGTATTATATCGTGGCAGAATGCGCGGATGCGCCAACCAGCGCGGAAGCATTGAATACGGTGAGATGGGCTCGGGGGATTTCTTATGATGACGAGATTATTGCAGGTGCACATTACGATCGGTTGGATACCCGTCCGGGATACGACGATACACAGACCTATCGGGTAAACGAGTTGATGAAAGAGTACAGGAAAGAGTTTTATGCCGAAGGAAAGTTGTTTTATTTTTATAAACTGCATAATTACCAGACTTATGAAGGAGCTCCTTTGAAAGACGTGAGAGATAAATACCGGTGGCCCTTGCCGGATAACGAAATTATTTTTGGTAATAATAATTAAAACGACGAGTGATGAAAAAATATAAGTTTTTATTGTTGTTTCCGGTGATAGTGTTAAGCTATATCGGATGTGAACAAAATGAAATAGCTCTTTATAACGAGTCTCCTCGAATTAATTTTTTGTGGAGTAGACAATCTTATACTTTTCAGGATACGGATTATGTGAAAGGACATGAGTACAAAGAGTTGAAGATAGAAGTGGGATTGCAGGGATATTTATTACAATCTCCGTTGGATTTTGTGGTGAAAACGGAGGCGGGGAGAGCTTACGGGACTCGTGCGGAGGTCGTGTTGTCTCCCAAATATACTTATACGGCTCTTGATACGAATAGACAGTGGATCTTTTTTAAGGTAAAACGTCCGGAAAAACCTACTCCGGCAAACGAGCCGGAGGGGGCTATCTTGAAATTCGATCAGAGCGATCCGGCCCATCGGTTTGCTCCCGGACGAGTGGACATAGATTCTTGCCGTATAGAAGTGTCATACGATATAAGACCGACGGATGCGATGTGGAATGCCAGAAGGTGGGGAGATTACAGTTCCGGTAAATATTTTTTTATGATGGATTATTTTAAAACGGTTTATAAAGATATGGAGGCCGGAAGATTAGCAGAATTAAAGCAAGCTTACGAGGAACATAAACGGATTCATGGTCCGATTCTCGATGATAAAGGTTTGGAAATAGCATTCCCGGATTAATTAAAAAGAAGGTATTATGGAAAAGATAGTAAAAAATACGATTTTATGGATATTTGTCCTTTTGCTGTTGTCTGCTTGTTATGACGATAGAGGGTCATACGGTTATCATGATATAAATGAGGTCGCTGTTACCCTTCCCGTAACACAAGGGGTACGTTTACCAAAAATCGATTCGGTGTTGGTTGAAATAACTCCGGAATTAAAACAGACACGAATGGAAAGCGAGTCCAATTTGAGTTTCCTTTGGCAAAGAAAATTGGAAAGAGAGTCTGAAGAAAATTGGAAAGTCTGTGGAGAAGAGAAGACCTGCCGGATATATATAAAACCGATGGATACCAAAGATATCCGTCTTCGGCTGACCATCAAGGATAATTCGGAAGGAACGATTTGGTATAAGGAAATGGTTCTGAAAGTTATCCAACCATACAGTAAAACTTGGTTCGTGTTACAGGAGGAAAATGGTAGTGCCGTGTTGGGTGCGGTTGACGGAGAAGGAAACTCTTCTATAATTATTCGCAATGTTTATAAAGAAGAGTTCGGAAAAGAATGGGACTTGCCAGGAAATCCGCGTTGTTTAACCGGAAATATCGAATTTGGGAGTTATCTGAGTATATTTATGCCGGATGCGAATCCTATTCAACGGGCGATTATGGTTTTGACGGATCAGGATATGAATGTACTGGAAGCCTCTACTTTCGAAACGCTTTGGTCTTTAAAACAGATGTTAATGCAGGATGGAATTACTTTTTCTCCCCGTTATTTAAGTTCGATAGGCGGTGACAAGGGAGGAGAGGTGTTGATTAATGATGAAAAGATGTATTACGCCAATATGGATGGTTATTCCATATATAACTCGGTGCAAGCAGATGGTTCTTATATTGTTCGTACCGTAGGAAATATGAGTGATCGATACATTGTTTATGATGAAGAGAATCATCGTTTTTTGACATTTGTGGGAGGGTACGATTATGTTCAGGAGATGTATTTGAACAGCTATATTAGAAAGGCAGGGATGGCATTTGTTGATACCCCAGTTGCATTAGAACTTATCGGCGAGAACGAAGAAAATGAACATACGAAAAATGTGTTTGACCCGAACCGGGTGAATCCGGCTTTAACGATGGTAAGTATGAGCGAAATGTCTGATGGAATAAAGATGTTGGCTTTTGCCTATCGTGAAGTTGAGCGGGAAGTGCATGTGTTCGAATTTTCTGTTGACGGCTGGATGTCGGGAGATAAAGAGAATGCCCGTTGTTCAGGAAAATTCGTGATTCCGTTTCCGGAGGGAGCAAAAGGAGAAGATTTATGTTTTGTTACTTCTCAAGGTTTTGACCGTATTTTTTTTATGTCTTCCGGAAACAAAATTTATAAGGTGGATTTAAATCGTAATACACCTAAAGTTTCTATGATATACGAGCATGAAAATACGAATGTAAAAATCACCGGTTTGAAATTTAAATATTACGCTAATTTTTGGGAGGAGAGTGGTAATATAATTCCTTATGCTCGGATGTTGGGGGTGGCGTTGGAATATGGAGCTAATCAGGGAGGTATAATGGAGATGCAACTGAATACCGCAGGAGACGTAGACCGGAATATAAATAGTACGTTCGAATATAGAGGCTTTGGAAAAATTGTGGATTTCTGCTATACGTTTAAATAATTCGCAATAGATATCCGGGATTATTCCCGGGAGACAAGTATTTATCAATCGGAGAGACGTCCCGTGCTGGCGTCTCTCTGAATTTGTGGTAAAATTAAGTAATCTTTTTTAGAAAAATTTCGTATATTGTAAAAAATGAAATTTAGAGATTATGGAAAGAAGTTTGAAAGAGGCGTTAAAGCTTAGAAGAAGCTATTACGCTATCGGTAATAAATCGTTAATTCCGGATGAAGAGATTGAAAATATCGTAAAGCTGGCCGTGAAACATATTCCTTCGGCTTTTAACTCGCAATCAACCCGGTTAGTTCTTTTGTTAGGAGAACAACATCGGAAGTTTTGGGAGATCGTGAAGGATACTCTACGCAAGATTGTCTCTACCGAAGCGTTTAAGGCAACGGAGAATAAGGTGAATAATTCTTTTGAGGCGGGATACGGTACGGTGTTGTTTTTTGAGGATCTGTCGATAGTGGAAGGGTTGCAGAAAGCCTTCCCCTTGTATCATGAAAAGTTTCCGATTTGGTCCCAGCATACTTCGGCTATGCATCAGTTAGCTGTATGGGCGATGTTGGAAGATGCCGGTTTCGGAGCTTCCCTCCAGCATTATAATCCACTGGTAGATAAAGCAGTCGTGGCGAAGTGGAGGCTTCCTGAAAATTGGGAATTAGTGGCACAAATGCCGTTTGGCGTACCTCTTCAGGAACCTGGCCCAAAAGAGTTTAATCCGATAGAGGAACGCGTGAGGGTTTTTAAATAATTTGTTCGAGAGGGAATTTCCCTCTCGAATTTTATTATATTCTCGATAGATCCGTTTAATAACCTATATTTTATTGATATTAAATGAATGCTACGATTGGAGTATGATTGCCATATGTCTATTCGTGGATATCGATTTCCCCCGAAGCTGTGGAAAATATTTATTATTCCAAATTTTATTGTATATCATATAAAAACATGTATTTTTGGATGCATAAATTGATGCGAATGTCGAATAACATGCGTTATACAGATGAATACACGGATCCTGAAATATTGGATGTCGAATGTCCGAAGGTATTCGAGAACGTGTTTCATGAATATTACGCTTCGCTTTGTTATTTTGCCAATAAATTTGTGCATGATCAGGAAGTGGCAAAAGATATCGTGCAGGACGTATTTATCAGTTTGTGGGAGTCGAGTAATAAATTTAGCAATCTGATAGCGTTAAAATCATTTTTATATAATTGTGTACAAAACAGAGCTTTAAATTATTTAGAAAAACGAAATAATCAGGAAAAAGCTAATCGGAAGTTAGGAGAACCCGCGTATGAGGAGGAAAAAATCTTTTGTATGCAGGTAGAAACGGATGTTTTTAAAGAGATATTTGTTATAATAGAAGAACTGCCTGCCGAATGTAAGCGGATCTTCAAAATGAGTTATATCGAATTTTTGGATATAAAGACGATTTGCAAGCGGTTGCATGTAGCCGAAACAACCGTTAAGACACAACGTCGACGAGCCAAAAAATTTTTACGAGAACGTTTAAAGCATTTGTATCCTGTTCTTGCCTTTTTGTTTTTTTGATTTTACCATGTGCCGTTCTTTTTTGTTTGAAAGGAATTATTTTTCAAAAAAGAACTTCTCTTCGCCGAATGCCGGATGAAGTTGATCGAACCAGGTGGCATAGGGATCATATCGGGCGAAAAAAGGAACATCCACCCACCTGGATTTTTTTCCTTGTAGAAAGCGTAACACGAATATTTTTTCTCCTTTCACTTCGCTCATGCCCACTATTTGGATTTTTCCCGGTTCCGTACTCATGCTTGGTCCTCGCACCGTACGGCACACACCGCTAACGTGACTGTAGGCGTCGCGGAATATACGCCAACAGCGTTCCAACGGAAGTTCGAAAAATGTTTTTGATCCGGTATCCCGGGCTACAAACATATAATAGGGGATCATATTCATATCTACTTGTTTTCTCCACATTTCACTCCAAGTTTCGGGTTTATCGTTTATATGTTTAAGTAGGGGAGATTGCGTCCTTATCTGCGCCCCGGTATTGCGTATCCGTTGTACAGCCTCTTTTACCGCGGAGGTAGATAGTTCTGCCGGATGGTTGAAGTGGGCCTGGATGGCTAAATTGCGTCCCGAGGCGACCACTTGCCGGAATAACGCTAACAGTTCGGGAGCATCCTTGTCAGACAGGTAACGATACGGCCAATAAGCTAAGGACTTTGTACCGATACGAATGGTACGGATATGGGAGAATCGTTCGGATAACAGGGGAAGAATATAGGATGTTAATATAGAGGCTGACATCGTCATGGGATCGCCTCCGGTAAACAGTATATCGCTGACCTTTTTGTGACTGTCCAAGTATTGATAAAGCAGATCAGCCTCTTTCATGTGAAATTTTAAAGAACTCATTCCCGAGAATTGCGGCCAGCGGAAACAGAAGGTGCAATAGGCGTGGCAGGTTTGTCCCTGTGCCGGGAAAAACAGGACGGTTTCTCGGTATTTATGCTGCACTCCTTTGAGTTTTACCTCTCCCAGCATGGGGATATTGTACTCTTGTCCGGCCGGATTCGGATTTAATTTTATACGGATTTTTTCGATCTCTCTTTTTAATATCTCTTTATCGGCCTTGTTTTCCAATAAAAATTTGACCTTATTGTAAGCGGTGGCGGGTAGCATCTCACTACGGGGAAAAGTAAGGGTAAATAGGGGATCGTCAGGAATATTGTCCCAGTTGATCAGTTCATCGATGACGTAATTATTGGTCTTAAATGGCAACACTCGCCCGACGACTTCAATGGCTTCTATTTGTGCCGGCGTCAATTTTGAGAGTTGAGGAATCGCTTTGTAATTATGGAGAGTAAAAGAATTATATTCCATTATTTTTATTGGTTTTAGTACATTATCTACAAATATATGATTTTTTTCCATTAACATAGAATATAATGTGTTAATATTTAATTATTTGCGGTATTGGTTTTATTTTATAGCTTGCGGTTTCCTGTATTTTCCTGGAAAATTTAAAAATATGGTTAATATTGTTGGGATGTAATTTGTTAATTCATAGTGTTTTGAATCACTGATTCGTTTGTTTCTCTTTTTATCGGATTCGTTTTGCATAAAATAGACCACTGTTTTTGTCCTCCTTTTTCTTTTTTACCTGTTTTAGAATGAAAACGGATGAAATATGGTTTTGAATTCTAAACGAAATAAGATTGTTGATTTGATATTGACTTATTTGAAAGGAGAGTTGAGAGCGAATCAGGCGGAAGAGTTGACGAAATGGCTCCGAGAGAGTGAGGAGAATCGATTATTATTCGATCGATTGACGGACGTGATGTATGTACAAAAGGAGATGAGGGAGTTTCGACGTTATGATTCGAAAGAAGATTGGGAGAAAGTGGAGAGACGAATCGGTTTCTCTTGCCGGAGGCCGAAGTTTCGTTTTTGGAGATATGTTGCTATGATTATTGTTTTGATGTGTGTGGGTGGCATCGTTTTTTATTTGCAGGAAAGGGGGAATCCCGTGATCGAAAACGCTGGGCTACCTCTTTCTGTTCTTCCGGGATCTTCAAAAGCCGTATTGGTATTGGAGAACGGAGAGGTGGTACCTCTTACGGCAGAATATGATTCTGTATGTAAGGAGTTGAAAGGGGAGAGTTTTGTCAATGACGGAAAAAGGCTGCTCTACATCGACACTCTCGTAACCGAAGAGGCGAAATGGCATACACTGAAAGTTCCCCGTGGCGGAGAGTACATGTTGTGTATGGCAGACGGAACAAAAGTGATTTTGAATGCAGATTCGAAAATCCGCTATCCGGATCGTTTTACGGGAGACCAACGTTTGGTCGAGTTAGAGGGTGAAGCTTTTTTTGAAGTTCGAAAAGACAGTCTAAAACCTTTTATCGTGCAAACGAATCGGTTGAAAGTACTGGTTTTAGGGACTGTTTTTAATTTGAAAGCTTATCCGGATGAGTTACAACAAACGACGCTTGTAGAGGGAAAGGTACGGATTAATGCGGGGGATGAGGAAGTGGAATTACGACCGGGCGATCGGGCGACCTGCTGGGATGAAAAATTGAGGGTGGAGCAGGTAGACGTACGTTCTTGTATAGCATGGGTAGAGCGACGTTTCGTTTTTGAAAACGAATTTTTACCGTCGGTATTGAAAAAATTGGAACGTTGGTATGATATTCGAATATCTATTGAGGATGCTTCCTTACAAGAGATCCGATTTACGGGTAATCTGTCGAAACACGAGAGTATCGATAGGGTTTTAGAGATATTGGAATTAACCGCTCGACTACGTTTTGAGTGGAACGGAAGAACTTTGATTGTTCGAAAAGAGTGAAACAAAACAGGAAAGTGGGCAAACACTTTCCTGTTAATTGATAACAGTCATGTGATAACATGACTATTGTTAACTATAAAACGTTACAAATTTATGAAAAAAATCGAGATGTTGACACGATTAAGTATAAGCGTGTCATACAAAAAAAAAGTATGGTACAAGCGAGTCTTTCTTTACCTTTTGGTTTTGGGATTTATCTCAGTTGCCGAGAGAGCTGCAGCACAAGTACGTTTAAGTATGGAGATGAAGAATACGACATTGAAGGCCGTATTTAAAGAGATTACTCGTCAAACGGGATACGAGTTCGTGTATAGCAACAATGAAATAGAGAGGGTGGGAAAGGTAGACGTGGTTTCTAAAGATCGGAAAGTGGAAGAGGTGTTGGCCGATTGTTTGAAAGGAACCGAGTTGTGGTATAAGATTGAAGATAAGATCGTGATTATCTCTCCTAAATTGCAGAAACAAGAAAAAAAGAGTATTAAATCAAAAGTAGTAAAAGGAAGGGTGGCGGATCAAAAAGGTTTGTCTTTACCGGGAGTAACGGTCGTTATAAAAGGGACTCATTTGGGGCAGGCAACCGATTCGAGCGGTTTTTTTTCCCTGTTGATTCCGGATACGACCCGGGCGGAACTTGTGTTTTCTTTTGTAGGGATGGAGATGCGGGTCATTCCTTTTGAAGACATACCTAAAACGGGAGAGTGGGTAGTTAAGATGAAGGAGAACCGGGAGAACTTATCGGAAGTGGTCGTGACCGGTATGTTTAATCGTCGTAAGGAGGGATTTACCGGATCAGCTGTTACCGTGAAAGGTGAGGAGTTGAAAAAGATCAGTACGACCAATATAGCGAAAGCCTTAGCGGCAATAGATCCGAGTTTTCGGATCATGGAAGATATCGAAAACGGATCCAATCCGAATCGTTTGCCCGATTTGCGGATGCGGGGACAAGCTACTTTGCCGGGCGGTAACGCCGGGGCTTCCGCCAATATGGTCACTTTGCAGGGAGAATACGCCACTTATCCCAATCAACCCTTATTGATTATGGACGGTTTCGAAATCGATTTACAGACGATGGTGGATTTGGATCCGGACCGGGTGGAGTCTATCACGTTGTTGAAAGATGCGGCAGCAACGGCTATTTACGGGTCGAAAGCCGCTAACGGTGTAATCGTGATTGAAACCAAAATCCCGAAGGAAGGTCGTCTTTGGGTCACGTATGGTGGAAATGTTCGAATAGAAACACCGGATTTATCTGATTATCATTTGATGAATGCCGCTGAAAAGTTAGAAGCCGAACGTCTGGCCGGATTTTATAAAGATAACGGAAGTACCGATAATTTTGCATTGGTTCTGTATCAGGAAAAGATGAGAGAGGTCAAACGAGGAGTGAATACGTATTGGTTGGATAAACCCTTGAGAACGGCTATTCAGCATAGACACTCCTTAACTCTGGAAGGAGGAGACAGGACTTTACGGTATAAGTTGTACGTGGGGGTAAATTATACGCCCGGTGTGATGAAAGGATCCAAGCGAAACACGATGACTGGAACCTTGGATTTACAGTATCGTTTTCAAAAAATAGTATTGAAAAATAGTATTACCGTCAATAATTCGCTCGGGGATGAATCTCCTTGGGGAGATTTCAGCGAGTACGCTAAATTGAATCCTTATTTACGTCCTTACGGAGAGAATGGGGAGATATTAAAGCGATTGGATCGTTTCGACGGATTGGTTCGGGGTACGACGGCAATACTGGATTATGCCAATCCCATGTATAATACCACTTTTCGTACGAAAAACAGAACGACAAGCTTCGGCGTGCGCAATTTGTTTAAAATAGAGTACAATCCTCTGGAGAGTGTTCGTTTGGAAGGGAGTTTTTCTTTGTCCAAGAATAATGGAAAAACGGATGTTTTCCGACCGGCACAACACACGGCATTTATTGGGGTGGCGGATCCCGAACAGAGGGGGGACTTTCGTCGTACGCAACGGGAGGATTTCAGCTACGCTTTGGATATCACCGGAAGTTATAATAAATTGTTGGGCATGGTCCATTACCTTACCGGAAATGTTCGTATGTCCGTACAAGAGACTCGAAGTAGTAATTATGGCGCTTATGTGACCGGATTCCCGAATGATAATATGGATGATATTTTATTCGGTAAAAAGTATAACGAGAAGATGACCGGAATGGAGAATACCTCTCGTCTGATCGGTTGGGTTGCGACTTTAGGATATTCTTACGATTATAGATACTCCGTTGATTTTAATATTCGGGCCGACGGTTCTTCTCAATTCGGTAAGGATAATCGATTTGCACCATTTTGGTCGGCAGGAATGCGTTGGGATGTCAAGAAGGAACATTTTATGTCCGGTTTCCGTTTTATTTCCGATTTTGTATTGAGAGGATCGTACGGGGTTACGGGAACACAGGGATTTGCACCTTATCAATCAAGAGAATTGTATACTTATGGAGGGTTACTGAAACCTTATTTGGCCTCCGACGGAACAGGGGCCGAGTTGGTTGCCATGCCGAACGAAAGATTGAAATGGCAACAGACAGATACTTGGAATGTAGCTTTGGAATTAGGATTGCTTGATGGACGAATTACTGCCCGGGTGGAGTATTTCCGTAAGTTGACCAAGAATTCGTTAACGGATATAACTATTGCTCCTTCACTCGGATTTGCTTCTTATCCTGAAAATATGGGATCGATAGAAAACAAGGGAGTGGAATTGAATATCTCTTTTATTCCTTACCGGGATGTGGAAAAAGCTGCTTACTGGATTATTTCTCTCAATGGTTCGCACAACAAAGATAAGTTGAAAAAGATTTCGGAGGCTTTGCGAAACGTCAATTCGGTAAATGCCGATAAGTTGGATGCTTCTCCACTTCCTCATTATGAAGAAGGAGAGTCTATAAATCGGATTTGGGTAGTAAAATCTTTGGGGATCGATCCGGCCACGGGAGAGGAAATCTTCTTTAGACGAAACGGGAATACAACCGGAATATGGGACCCCGTGGATTTGTTAGCCTTTGGAAATACGGAGCCGAAGTGGCAGGGAAATATCAATTCTTCGTTTACGTATAAAGGATTTGGAGTAAACATGAGTTTTGCCTATAAATTCGGAGGACAGATGTATAATCAGACTCTAGTGGATAAGGTGGAGAATGCGGACTTAATGTTTAATGCGGATAAACGGGTGTTGGATTTAAGATGGCAGAAGTGGGGGGATCGGGTAAGGTATAAAAAAATCTCGTCGGATGAAAAAGGTGCACAGACAAAGGCCAGTTCTCGTTTTGTTATGGATGAGAATACGCTTCAGATGACTTCTCTTTCTTTCAGTTACCGAATGGATAAAAACAATGCCAAATATATTGAGCGTTGGGGGATGAGTTCCGTGAACCTGACTTTTAACATGGAAGATTTGTTTTATCTCTCCTCCATCAAGCAAGAACGAGGATTGAAATATCCGTTTGCCCGTCAGTTTTCGTTTGCGTTGAATATTGCATTTTAATTAAAAATTGAGGAATATGAAAAAAATATACATAATTGTCCTTGTGGCTTTCGGGATAATATCTTGTTCCGATTGGTTGGATGTGCAGCCGAAAACGGCTATTCCGGGAGATAAGTTGTTCGAATCAGAAGCCGGATTTAAGGATGTATTGACTGGTTTTTATTTGAAAATGGAATCTGAGAATTTGTACGCGAAAGAGTTGACTTACGGGTACTTGGAATTACTTTCCGGTAATTACGATAATTATCCGGGATTTAAAAGTCTGGATAAAACGCAAATGTACGAATATGACGGACTTTATCTGGATCTTAAGAATAGGATCTATTTGGAAATGTATAATATTATTGCCAATATCAATAATTTCCTGAAATATTTGGAAAAAAATCGTTCCGTAGTCAAAACAAAACATTACTACGAGATGATGAAAGGGGAGGCTCTGGGGTTACGAGCATTCTTACACTTTGATTTATTACGTCTCTTCGGGCCGGTTTATAGTGCCAATTCGTCGGAAAAAACAATTCCTTATCGGAACACTTTTGACGATGTAGCTACTTCACGTTTAACGGCAGACCAAGTGATTACTTCTGTTTTAGCTGATTTGGAGGAAGCGTATACCTTACTGGAACAACACGATCCCCGGAATTTCGGATATCCTGATCTTCTGAATTCGAATTACAATGCTTTTGAAAACCAGAGGCAATTGCGAATGAATGTGTATGCGGTAAAAGCCCTAATGGCAAGAGTATATTGCTATAGAGGAGACGAGGCAAGTCGGGAGAAAGCAGTGCAATGTGCCCAAGAGGTCATTGCTGCTCCTCATTTTAAATTATGTACTTCTAATACCACGCTTGTATTATACGAAGAACATATTTTCGGATTGAACGTGTACGAGCTTAACAAGTTGATAGATACTTATTTTAGTGACAACGAGCTTTCCGGATTTGTATGGGATCATACTTTTATTCTGGAGGAAAATTTTAATTCTCTGTATGATTTCTTGGCTGGAGGAGCAACCGATTTTAGAGCCCAGAGTAAAGCGTTTAAGTCTGTTATGATGAATGGTAAGGTGTATAAATACTGTCGTAAATACAATCAGTCCGGTTACGCGGATGAGTATTCCGGTAAAAATATCGTTCCCTTGATTCGATTATCGGAAATGTACTATATCATAGCAGAATGCGAAAGTGATAAAGCTAAAAGTGCCGAAGCTCTGAATAATGTACGCTGGAAACGAGGTATCTCTTATACGGACGAGATCCTGCCGGATGATAGTTATGATCTTCCGGACACTCGTTCTGGGTACGATCCCACTCAAACCGTTCGGATAAATGAAATCATGAAGGAGTATCGAAAAGATTTTTATGCGGAAGGTCAGTTGTTTTATTTTTATAAACACCGGGATTATAAAACATTTGCCGGATGTCCGATAAGTGATGTCCGAGGGAAATACCAATGGACTGTACCGGATAACGAAATTATTTTTGGTAATAACAAATAAGTGCAAATACGATGAAAAGATATAGATTTTTACTGTTGATTTTGCTGATGGCCTGTTTATATGTGGGGTGCAACGAGAATGAAATTGCCCTTTATAATGGGGATAATAGTGTGAATTTTTATTCCACTAAGATCGCTTATACCTTTCGGGATACGGATTATGTGAGGGGACGAGAGTGGGTTGATTTAACGTTAGAGGTGGAAATACAGGGGGAAGTAAAAGAACCCAAAGATTTTTGTCTGAAAACGGATGAAAATAACAGTTACACGGATAAGGCCAATGTGGCTGCTGAAAATAAATATACGTATACGGCTCTGGATACCACGATACAAGGGGTCACGATACGAGTAGAACGTCCTAAGAATGTGACAACAGAAGAGCCCTGTCGTGCAGATTTGGTCTTTGATCTTACCAATTCTTTCCATCAATTTGCACCGGGGCGAGAGGATAAACGTTCGTGTAAAGTAGAGGTCTCCTATAAAATAAAGCCTAGCGATGATTGGGGATGGTATTTTTGGGGACGCTATTCGGATGGAAAATATTTTTTTATGATGGATATTTTTCAGAAGGTACACAAAGATATTCCCATGACTATTCTGGAACGGGATAAATTGAGAGCGGCTTATGCCGAATATAGAAAAACGAATCCACCTATATTGGATGATGATGGTAGCGAGATTGTTTTTGAATTGCAAATGTGATGAAATTAAAAAGGTAGGTTATGAAAAAATTGAAAAATGGATTATTCCTGTTGGGAATTTTGCTCTTGGCATGGGGGTGTTATGACGATAAGGGTTCATATGATTATCATAATATCAATGAAGTGGCAATCGATTTACCCGCATCCGTGGGTACCCGATTGTTGAAAAATGATTCGGTCTTGCTTGAACTCGATCCTAAATTGACTCAGACACAAGCGAATGATGAGACAAACCTGACTTTTAAATGGGAGATAAAAGAGCCGCAAGGCGGTTGGAAACTATGCGGAGATGAAAAGGCGTGTCGTATTTGGTTACAACCGGAGGATGTGAGTGCTTTTACTGTACGTTTGACCTTAACCGACAATAGTTCCGATGGTACGGTTTGGTATAAGATGGTGAATGTGACACCGATTCCTCCCTATAACAGATGTTGGTTTGTGTTGCAGGAGGTAAACGGGCAAAGTGTTTTGGGAGCTGTGGATGGAATGGGTGAGCATGCAGTTGTTATTCCCGATGTTTACGAAACGGATATGGGTAAAAAATTGTCGTTGCAAGGGACACCGAAAGCATTGATAAATAATATCAAATACGGGGATGCTTGGGGCGGATATTATAGTCCGGCCAAACCTGTCGTTATTTTGATGACAGACCGGGATGCAGTCGTACTGAACTCTTCCACTTTTGCAGTTGAATACACGCTCGAAGATATGTTGTACGGTAAGAAGTTGGCCGGGGATACGGATTTTGCTCCCGAGTTTATCTATTCTAAAACTCAATCGGCAGGTGAGATGATAATCGATCGGGGCGAACTCTATCATGCTACAGCCGATGGTTATTCCGTGTATTATCCGACGGTTTTGACTCAGGGGAATAAAACGGATTTTCGAGCCAAAATAGCGTGTGCTTCTGACGAGTATTTTGTTATTTACGATGAATTACATCATCGGTTTTTGGGTTTTGACGGAGGTTTGTCTTCCTCGTTGGCTGATTATGATCAGTATCTTAGATTATCCGGATCTCCAAATTATTATGTCTCCGGTTATACATTTAAATTGGAGTTGATTCCCGAGAAAGAGGAGAGTGTCAACCTTTTTGATCCCAATAATATCGGAGACGATAAAGTGATGCTGGATATGGGGATTACAGCCCAACGATCGGATGCTTACGGGAAAATAGTATCAATTTTGTATAGTCGGACAGATCATATGTTACATGTTTACGAAATCAATGCTGACGCCGTAAGAGATCCAAAAACACCCTGGTGTTCCGGCAAATTTAAAGTACCTTTACCTGCCGGAGTGGACTATCGTGATCTTTGTTTTACTACCTCGTATCTTTACGATCGACTATTTTTTATGGCTGCCGAGAATAAGATTTACAAGGTGGATTTGAATAGAGTCGTTCCCGAAACAAGTGTAATCTATGAACATTCCGATCCTGCCGTGAAAATTAAACGATTGAAATTCCGTTTGAACTATTATGCCCATTATGTATGGAACGAAGATTGGTTATCCTATATTGCGGAGGGGCTTCCCTATCTCTTGGGTGCGGCCTTGGATTATGGTGGCGATCAAGGTGGTTTGGTTGAGATGAAGTTGAATGCTTCCGGGGATGTTTTGCGGGGTGAAAATAGTTTGGAATTCAAGGGTTTCGGAAAAATTGTGGATATTGGATCTAATATTAAATAATTCGATAAAAATTGATATGAAAGAAGCTGTCTAACTTTTGTGAATCAGAACTTTATATGGCTTTTCTGTTGTTCTGAAGGTCGTTCAATAAGCACTTATTGAACGACCTTCTTATGGTAAATATTAATCTTCTAATTGTCCGAACTTACCTGCGTTTAGGTCTTTGTATGCTTTCATGATCTCATCTTTGGTATTCATTAGGAAAGGGCCGTAGGATACGATGGGTTCCTTGATGGGTTCTCCGCTTAATACCAATAAAATAGAGTTTTCCATGGCTTTTAACGTGATCGCTTCTCCTTCGTTCCGGAATAAGATAAAATGATCCGTAGGTGCCGTCTCTTTTTCATTTATTCGAACTGTTCCTTCGATAACGAGTATACCGGTGTTATAGTATTCTGGCAATATCACTTTGATTGTTGTTTCCGCCTTTAAACGGATATTGTACATTTCGATGGGGGTGAAAGTACGGGCGATGCCTTTTGTTCCTTCGTAAGTTCCTGCAATGACCTCGACCTCTCCTTTGTTTTGTGGTAACAGGTATTTGGGTATTTCTTTATTGGCAATGGATTGGTAGCCGGGAGTACTCATTTTGTCTTTGGCCGGAAGATTGATCCAGAGCTGAACTACTTGAAAGGCTCCTCCTTTTCGGCTGAACCCTGCTTCGTGGTATTCTTTATGCAATACGCCGGATGCTGCCGTCATCCATTGAATATCTCCTTCTCCGATGACCCCGTGGTTACCTTTACTATCATGATGTGCTACCTTGCCGTGATAAACTATCGTTACGGTTTCGAATCCCCGATGCGGGTGTACGCCTACTCCTCTGGGAGTATCCTTGGGAGGAAATTCGATTTTGGCGTTATAATCCAATAAATAGAACGGACTCATTCTATTGGGGGCCATATCGTAACCGTGAGGAAAAAAGTTGTGGACCCGGAAACCATCCCCGACCATGTGAGATGGAGGTGGAGGTAAAATTTGTTGTATTGCTTTTGTTTGCATAAGTGTTTTTATTGATTAAACGGGAATCGGAAACCGAATGTTTAAAATCTTCAATTTATTTTGCTGATGCGAGCGGGGTAGAAGAGAATTGATAATAAATGTTGAATTGTGCTATAATTATCTTATCTTTGTGTAGGAACAACTAAATTATCAATTATGAAACGATTATGGATTATAGCTGTAATGCTCTTGTTAATGGGTGGAATCAGTTGGGTGTTCGCGCAAGAAAAAGAGACTTTGGTAAAAGTCGGGGATAGGGTTCCCTCTTTTGAGGTAAAGATGTTTGATGGAACGGAAATAAAAATCGATGATCTGAAAGGCAAAGTGGTATTGATCAATTTTTGGGCTACCTGGTGCCCTCCTTGTCAGGCTGAACTGAAACGGGTTCAAAAAGAGATTATCGACCGCTTCAAGGGAAAAGATTTTGTTTTTCTTCCGATATCCAGGGAAGATAGCTATGAACAGATAAAAAAATTTCGGGAAAAGAACGGTTATACGTTTCCCATGGGTATGGATACCGACCGGAAGATTTTTGAGAAATTTGCCACTTCTTCCATTCCCCGTAATTACATCGTCGGGAAAGACGGGAAAATTGTTTACTTGGAAATCGGTTATGATGAAGCTTCTTTCAAGACATTGATCGAAAAAATAGAACAGTTATTGAAATAACTTTAAATGTTGCGGAAGTGTTCAACTATTATGGTAACGAAATCGAAACAGGTCGTGTGATGTTGTTGCGCTTGTCGTTGGGTAAAATATTTAGAGTAGTGTCGTATTTACTTGCCTGTTGTCGTTTTTCTCCGAGTGGATATGGCATGGAAACCATGCCCAGAATAGACTTCCCTCGTTTATTTTAGAAGTAACTCCGATTTTTCCGTTATAGGCATCGACGATAGCCTTGCAAATAGCCATACCGAGTCCTGTGCCCTGGGCGAATTTGTTGAATTTTTCGAATCGTTCGAATACTTTGTCGATGTTGTTCTTTGCTATGCCGCAACCGGTATCTTTAACAAATAATTTGACGCCTCCGTCACGGGCTGCAAACCCCATTTCTATACATCCCCTCTCCGTGAATTTTGCTGCATTGGTAAGAAAATTCGTTATGATTTGTGCAACCCGCAGTCGATCTAAGCAGACGATGCACTTTGATGTCGGTTTGGTCCAAATCAGCTGTACGCCATGTTTAAGTTTAGGCCGGATCATGACCTCTTGTTCCGAGAAGAGTTCGATCAAATCGAATTCGCAATCGGTACGACTGATATAGCCTGCTTCGATTTTTGACAGGTCGAGAATATCATTGATTAAGTTGAGTAGGTGTTCGCAACTCGAGTCTATGATTCGTTGATACTCGAGTCGTTCTTCCGGAGATTCGGCCGTTTGTATGAGTTGAGAGAAGCCTACGATGGCATTTAACGGAGTACGTATTTCGTGGCTCATATTGGCTAAAAAAGCAGATTTTAGTGCATCCGATTGCTCCGCTTTCTTTTTGGCCCGGGCTAACTCTTCCTGCTGCCGAACCTCTTCGGTTATGAGCCTGTTAATACCTAATATTTGGTGGTCCCCGCTTTGAGGGTCCTTTATTTTTTGTCCGATAATATGGTTCCATTCGTACCGGCCGGATCGTAGTGTCAATATTTTGCAGTTTATCTCTTGGATTTTCCCGTGGGCCAGATCGTTGAATTCCTGTTTGGTTCGCATCCGGTGGTCGGGATGTACGAATGTGTTGATGTATTCTTCGAATGTTATTCTTTTGTCGAAGAAAAGAGCCTCCTTGCTGCTTGAATAGAGTAGTCCGTTGGATAAATTCCACATCCAGGGAATGATTTTCCCGATGACGAAAGAGAATTCCAGAAGAGTTTTGGTGTATTCTATCTCCTGTCGGTTTTTTATTTGTTCGGTGATATCGTCTATACGAAGTACGATACCTTCTATTTCCTCTGCTTCATTGAGGATCGGGTTGGCTGTTATTTCGACCGATAACCCTTTCGGGGAAGTGTAAGTATGGTATTGTATTTTGCGGGAATTTATGGCTTGGCGGATAGGGCATTCCATGCAAAACAGATCTTTTTTATGAGCGGTAAATTTGTTGCAATGCGTTCCTATCCGGAAATGATTTACGATTTGTGGGTCGGAAAAAACTTTCGATACATTTTCCCAAAGAATCTCATAGTCAGTAGTCATGTAAACGAATCCGGAATTCGCATTGTTTAGGATCAGTTTGTTTTGCTTGATCAGGGAGGCTCGACTGTCCTCGTAAAAAAGTTTTTGGGTAGCGTCTTTTTGAGAGCCGATGATGATGGATACTTTACCGTTTGGAGTGCGTCGGTAAGGTATGGCGTGTATGTTCAAATCTATTTTTTTATTGGATAGATCCCGGATTTTTAACGTGAATTTCTGAAATTCACGACCGTGTTCGATGATCTGATCGAAAGCATCGATCAGTAAATGACGGTAGTCCGGTTCTACACGTAGAAGCAACTCTTCGAATTTCATTTGTCGACCGATGACCGTGTTATTGTGGATGGAGGATATCGTCTTTTTTTCCACATCATAAGTCCATGACGATAAGCCTCCGGCAATTAATGCGCCGTGTAATTCTTGGTTGTGCGTTTGTGTTTCTCTCTCTTTTTCTATATTAATGAGTTTTGAGATGTCGCGAATCTGGATCGCTATTCGTTTATCCGGGATTCTGGAGACTATTATTTCTATGTCTCTGTCATGAAGATTGTCTTCGAAATGGATCGTTTTACCTGTTTTAAGGACGGAATCGAAAATAGTGTCGATTTGACAACAAAGTTTTTGATAGGGAAAGGTCGGATCTTTACAGTAGTAATGAAGAGATTTGCCTGTGATCTTGTATAGATGATCGGCTATCGTTTTTTGAGAAGGGACGTTGTAGATGCGAATGATGTATTTGTTTTTATCCAACAGAATAATGGTTTGGGGCACGGAACCGATCATTGAACGATATAGCTCAAGTTCTTGCTCTATGGTTGTCGTTTCGGAATTTTCGTATAATGCTTCCATCGTCGGTAGAAGTTTCTGTTGTATTTCATTTTAGATATAATCCAATTTGTTTTCAATTCTCTTGTTAAATCGATTATCTATGTGTTTTCCACCTCGGCATGTCTTAAAGAGAAAGATGCAATAATCATGCATTTGTCTCCATTATGTGCAAAATTAATAATAAAATTGACATGTTGCTAATAATATGGATATAAAATGAAATAAAATGGAATTATGTTTTCCTGGGGATTGCCATTCGATGTTTTTATTCGTTTCGTTGTTTGTAAAAAAATAACTTCTTCGTTTTCTGCGAAGAAGTTATTTCTTAATATTACTCTTACCTTTATAGGGTTATTTAACTAAATTGGCATCTATCCGATTATCGCCTTTGTCTTCATACCAGTCTGTGTTTGTGGAGCCTCCCGATTGGGCCCATTTGGCAAAATTGGGGTAAGCTTTTAAAAAATCTGTGTTTTCATAGGCATGTGGTATGTCTGCCGGAATGCTTAATCCCCATATCAGATTGGTTTTGGAATAGTAGTATTTATTCGGATCGATATTATTGCTGTTGGCCACTAAGTTGTCATAGACGGATTGTCCTAACAGCGAAGGGGCGAATCCTCCCAAGTGTATTTCTCTTTCCGTGTTGGCAATAAAGAAATCGAATTTATCGAATGTCACGTCTTCGATAGCGATCGAATTTCTGAATTGAACAAAATAGGCAACTGTAACCCAGTCGCTTTCCGGCATTTCGTAACCCCGTTCCGTGTTCAGATATATTGCTCCCTGGGGTTTTTTGTCATTCTTTTTGATGTTTTTAAAAATAAAAGTGGCAGGAGTGTGAACACTATTTCCGGGATTGAGTTGTACCATTTCTGCCGTTGCGGCAGCGTTATGACTGCTGTAAGGGGTGATTTCATCGATCTCTCCTCCCTTTACCCCCGTTAACGTGAGGTAAAAGTCATTAGGAATAGAGCCGCCTACGGCTTTCACTCGAATACCGATCAGCATGCTGTTCACTTTATTTTTGTTTTGCATGTAAAGTTGTATTTTGTAATTGGCTACTAGATCGTTAAAATCATAGTCTCCGTATCCCGGCCATAAATCCTCGAACATTAATGTACCCCAACCGTTATTTCGTGCAGGATAATATATAGTCCCCACGTTTTGTTGAGGAGTACGCGCTATTGCTCTTTGAAGATTGAAGATTTCGGTTTGGGGCGCAACATACTCTTTGCTGTCTTCGGGGATCGTGTAGGACAAGGTTGTCCCCGCCGGAATTAATTCCACTGTTTTAAAGCTCCCGTCCTTCGTTTCGTATTTTACATACACTTTTTTCGTGGAGGTCGGAAGGTTTAGATATACGTTATCGGTTTCGCGACCGACGATAAAAGTGGCAAAAGATGCCTCTTCTTTTGTAAGCGATACTTCGACTTTCGTATCCTGTTGGGCCGTAAAGTTACAGGCTATGTTGGCAGAAGTTTTCCAATCGAAATTAGATGGTATGTTTAATTTCGTAACTTTCTCCGGCGTATTAGTACTCGGAGAACTTTCTTTTACGCATGAGTAGAAAAAAGTCATGCCCACTAACAAGAAAGAGAATAAGATGATTCGTTTCATTGGTGTGATGTTTAATATTTCTGGTTTGTGGTAAAGGTATGATATTATTTATAACTAAACAAATAAATATATTATAAATACATCTATATAGATATATTTATGTTTATTTATGAAGTTTAATCTTCCTTTTTCTGTCAGGTAGGCTCCGCCGATAATCAGAACGAAACCCAAGACGGTCGTTGCGGGCACCGCTTCATTAAGGATGTAAAAAGGAGGTCGTTAACACGTTGAGGGGGCTTAAATAAAGGTAGTGGCTGGGCGGGTACTTCTTAACTCTTTTACGGCAGGATTCCAAAGTATGAAACAGATGAAAGGGGAGGTTATTCCTAAAAAGAAGCATGCCCCGTACGGATGGGGATAAAAGTATTTGGATGTTGAAATGCAAAGGGGTAAAAAAGAATACGGGTTGAAATGTCATTCACCCGTGGATGAATACTTTTCGGGTAATGAAAGGGGGACGTAATGGATGATAAAGCGTACGGTGATGTTTATTATGCATATAATATGAATATTCAGTAATAAAGTTACAAAGATATGAGAATCGAAAAGTTTTGATTTTTGGGGGAGAAAAGTGTGTTAAAATAGTGGAAAAGAGATGAGTGTGGTGTTTATATCTCAGATTATCAGCAAGTTGTTAAAAGGTGCGTGAAGAAGATGCGTCTTTTTCTTGTTAATTTATCGTTAAAATGACGAGAAGAGTATCGTAATGTGGAATCTTAATGTAATTTTATCGCATATTTATTAAAATTTGTTTGTATGAAAAAATGGATTGTATTATTTGTGGCTGCATTGTTTGTTGTGCCCTTTGCCAATGACAGCTATGCTGCATCACGCAAAAAGAAAAAAAACAAGAACAAAACCGAAGAGGTAGCTCCGAAAAAGAAGGAGACACCCTATGAGAAGTTAATGAAAAAACCGGGACGCGAGACTGCCGAGGGTAAATTCTTGACTTTACACAAAATCGATGGTAAATTGTATGTAGAATTACCGTTAAAGTACATTGGACGCGATATGTTGATTGCTTCTACCACGGCAGAATCCAGTAATTCTGAGATCGCTACCGTCGGTTATAAACCGAACGATCCGTTGCATGTTAAATTCAATAAGATCGACAGTACGATCGTTCTTCAAGAAGTGAATGCCATAACTGAAGGTGATCCTCAGTTGAAATTGGCTTTGGAAAGGAATTATATGGATCCTTTCATGAAGAAATACAAAATCGAGGCTTACAATGCGGATAGTACGGCGGTGATGATCGATATGACGACCATGTTTACCGCAAGTGAACCGGCTCTTAGCCCGATGTCCAGTTATTACGGCTTTTTGAATGTGGTTTCTACTTTGAAGCCGGATCTGTCTATTTTGGGTAAGATCAAAGCTTTTGAAGATAATGTTTCCATCGAGTCTTATATGACTTATTCCTATAAATTGCAGTTCTGGATGTTCATTTTCGGAAGCGGAGAGGTGACTGCTAAAGTTAACCGGACCATTCTTTTGTTACCGGAAGAACAAATGAAACCGCGTATCGCTGATAGCCGTGTCGGAATCTTCCTGACAGGTAAACAAAACATCACGATGGAAGAAGACGGTATTCAGAATTATACGTTAGCTAATCGTTGGCGTTTGGAACCCAAAGATATGCAGGCTTGGGAACGCGGAGAACTGGTAGAACCCGTTAAACCTATCGTGTGGTACGTGGACGATGCTTTCCCGGAAGAGTGGAAAGAACCTTTGAAAAAATCCGTGTTGGTTTGGAATCAGGCTTTTGAAAAAATCGGTTTCAAAAATGCCATGCAGGTATACGATTTCCCGAAAGACGATCCTAATTTTGATCCGGACAATTTGAAATATTCCTGTATCCGTTACGTGCCGATAGAGGTTGCAAATGCTATGGGCCCCTCTTGGGTTGATCCGAGAACAGGTGAAATTATCAACGCTACCGTACTGGTGTACAATGATGTCGTTAAATTGATCAATAACTGGCGTTTTGTTCAGACAGCTCAGATCGATCCTTCTGTTCGGACGAAAAAAATGCCGAAAGAGATTATGGATGAGTCTCTTACCTATGTGTTTGCTCACGAAATCGGACATACTTTAGGTTTGATGCACAATATGGCAGCTTCTAATGCTTTCCCGGTAGACTCTTTACGTTCTGTTTCTTTCACTCAGAAGTACGGAACCACTCCCTCTATCATGGATTATGCCCGTTTCAACTATGTGGCTCAACCGAATGACAAGGGAGTTAGATTGACTCCTCCTGATATGGGTATTTACGATTTGTATGCTATCAAATGGTTGTATTCTCCGATTCCCGGAAATAAATCGGTAAAAGAAGAAGCCAAGGTATTGGAAAGCTGGGTTGACGAAAAAGCCGGAGACCCGATGTATCGTTACGGAAGACAACAAATTTTCAGCCGTTACGATCCGAGTGCGTTGGAAGAAGATTTAGGCGACGATGCTATGAAAGCCGGTGATTACGGAATCAAGAATTTGAAATATATTTTGAAAAACTTGAATAACTGGATTACTGATGATCCTTCAACCGCTCATCGTCAGGATTTGTATATGAGTATTGTCAATCAGTACTTCCGTTATTTGAACAATGCATTGGTGAATGTCGGCGGTATCTACTTGTCTGACGTGAAAGACGGAACTCCCGGAAAACGTTATCAGGCCGTACCGAAAGAGGTTCAAAAGAAAGCGATGAATTGGGCTATCAAACAAGTTCGTAACAGCGATTGGTTGAATGACAAAGAGTTGACATCCAAATTCCCCTTGGCTTTGAATATGTCTATTACTTTGAGAGCTGCTGTCGCTAAGAAATTATTCGGATTGAATAAGAACGTGATGGTATCTTCTCATGTGGCTGACAAAGCTTATTCTTTGAAAGAGTTCTATGACGATTTGTATGCCGGAATTTGGGAACCGACGATCCAAGGTCGTAAATTAACTGAAGGCGATAAATTGTTGCAGAGAAATCTGGCCGCAGAAGTCGTAGCCTCTGTTAACAAAGTAGTAGGAAAGAAGAGCGGCGGATTATTCGGATTGCAGGGTGAAAACCTCGAACTCGACGCCTATGCTCCTTCTGTAGACGAGATCGTTGCTTACGGATTGGATGAGTCGGGAGCTGTTGCTCGTTTCCAAAAACGTTTACGTCATATCGAAAGCGAGTACGGCGCCGGATGTGTTGCCGCTCAGATGCAAAAAAATCAATTCGGTGATGTATACGGATACGGATGGCAACGTGAGGTTCGCATCGACAATATCGATGAGACCGGGGCTTACAATACGGCTTTGATGGAAAAAATGATCTCTTTGCTTAAGAGTAGAATTCCGTCAGCTAATGCTGCCGACAAAGCTCATTATCAATCAATTCTTTTGTCTTTGGAAGCTGTGAAAAAATAAGATAATCGAATGTTTTATAAAAACGTGTTGGGGAGACTCAACACGTTTTTTTTTGATCTGTCTCCATTTCATGGCATCGGCAAATAAGATGTTGCCCTTGTGTTCCTTTGTCCGAAAGGGTTACTTTATTTTCTCCTTCCGAAAATTCGTATTCGCCTAATAATGCCCATCCCGAATCCTTTAAAATGTCGCTGCTGATTTCCCGATTTGGAATGTTCATGTATTGGTAAAATAGTAAAAGATTTCTGGAAAATATCCATTATATTTGCTTTATAAACTCCTGAAAAGATGAAACTATTTATTATCGGACTGGTTATGTCCCTGTTTTTTACTTGTTGTAAGCATCCGCATTTTATTTCGGATCGGGATTATAGAGCGGAGGTCCGGCATGATTTCGACCGTAAAAGAGATTTACTGACAAAGTCTACGGAGAATCTATTGGAAATTTTTGATACCCCCATGAATTGGGAAGAACGGGAAGCGATGGAGTTTTTGTATGCCTATTCTCCGTTGGTGGATATCTCCATGCAAAGCGGTGCGTTCTTTCTAAAAAATGTCAGGGCTTCGCTTCGGGCTAAAGAGGAGATGCCCTGGGGAAAAGAGATTCCGGAGGTGATTTTTCGTCATTTTGTTCTTCCGGTTAGAGGGGGAAAGGAGGCATTGGATTCTTCCCGCGTTGTTTTTTACAGGGAGTTAAAGGATAGGGTAAGAGGTTGTAAATCCATGGAAGAAGCGGCTTTAGAGGTCAATCACTGGTGTCACGAGAAAGTGGTTTACAGACCGACGGATGCACGTACTTTTTCTCCTTTGGCAACCGTGAGTACGGCTTACGGACGTTGCGGAGAAGAGTCGGTATTCACGTTAGCGGCTTTAAGGGCTGTAGCTATTCCTGCCCGGCAGATTTATACACCCCGTTGGGCGCATTGTGACGATAACCACGCCTGGATAGAGGTATGGGTGGACGGTGAGTGGAAGTACTTGGGGGCTTGTGAACCCGAGCCCCGGTTGAATATGGCCTGGTTTACCGTTCCGGTACAGCGGGCTGTTTACGTAGAGGCTGATGTGTTCGGGCGTTACGAGGGAGACGAAGAGGTGGTGTATGCCACGAGGAACAGTACCGGGATTAACGTGACGTCCCATTATACGAAAGTCGTTCCGACGGTGGTTCAAGTTGTTGATTCTTTACAACAACCTGTTGCCGGAGCAAAAGTGGAGTATAGATTGTTTAATTACGGGGAGTATTATCCGGTAGCGACTTTATATTCGGATAAAGATGGAAAATCCCGTTTGACTTTGGGATTGGGTGATCTGATCGTTTGGGTTTCCAAGGGAGAAAAATACGGCTTTGGCAAGTATGATGTAAAGGAGGGGGATACCCTTCGGATCGTCTTGAATAAGGATTCGGATAGTCGATACGCGGAAGAGTATGTTTTGGTGCCACCGGTCGCCGAACCTGTCGATGCTATTGCCAACAGTGATGAGCGAGCCTTGAATGACAAGAGATTTACCCGGGAAGATTCGATCCGGAATGCTTATGTCGCTTCCTTTATGCAGGAAGGGGAAGCCGAAAAGATCGCGAAGGATTTAGGAGTAGATCCGGAACGATTCGTCCGATTCGTAAAAATAAGCCGGGGAAACTACGCGGAAACGGTACGTTTTCTCCGGGAGATATCCCCGGAAAAGAGAGGGATGGCTATGGCATTGTTAAGCGTCGTGCCGGAAAAGGATTTGCAGGATACTCCGGCCCGGGTATGGACGGATCATTTGAATTCGGCATGGAAGTACAGGGAAACCCCGATGTTTAAAGAGTATGTTTTGAATCCCCGAATCAGGAACGAATTTCTGACGGCTTATCGTTCGTTGTTGACCGATTATTTGTCGAAAAAGCGGATCTCTTCCGTGTCCGATTTGACGGAGGAGATAGATCGTATCTGTTTGGTAGATTCTATCTATCCGGCAAAAATCATTACTCCTCCGGAAGGAGTTTTGCGAACAGGTTTTACGGATTCCCGTTCGAGAGATGTTTTTTTTGTTGCGGCTTGCCGCTCTTTGGGGATTCCGGCTCGGATCGATCCGATTTCGGGAAGACCGGAATATTATGAGAACGGAAACTGGAAATCGATCCCGGTTGTCGCTTCGAATATCGCCGGTCCCAAAGGGAGGTTGATGATACGTTACAAGGGAGATGAGGTAAAGGATCCCCATTATTTTTTGAATTTCACGATCGCCCAATTGAAAGATCGGGCAGTGCGGACCGTGGATTTGGGAAGTAATGCCGCGGTGGACATGGGAGCCGGAGCTTCTTTAAAAAGCATATTTGCAAAGCCGGTAACTTTAGAGGAGGGGAGCTATCTTTTGATCACGGGTAATCGCAGAAGTGACGGTGCCGTGTTGTCCGGTATGACTTCGTTTCGAGTAAGGACCGACGAAATAACGGTTATGGACATGCGTATCGTTCCGTGTAAGGAAACAAGCCGGATCGTGGGGTATATCGATCCCGATTTGGTTTACGGGTCGGGAAAAGACGGCGGGCGGGAATTTTTAAGTTGGCCTTCGACGGGCTATACTGCTTTGGCTTTGATAGAAGCGGATAAAGAGCCGACCAATCACCTGTTGCGGGATATTAGCGGCATGAAAAGTGATTTTGAAGAGTTGGGGATACCGATGACATTTATTTTCCGAAATAAGGAACAATGGGAAAAATTTGATCGCTCTGTTTTTCGTCCTTTCCCGACTATACTGAGTTTCGGTTATGACATCGAGGGCAGGATACGGAGTGCATGGGAAAAGACATTGGAGTTAAAAACGGGGCAATTGCCCTGTGTCGTTGTTGCGAACCGGAAAGGGGAAGTGATCTTCGTGTCCCGGGGATATAGGGTGGGATTGGGTACTCAGTTATTCAAAATGATGCAGCTGGAATGAGGATAACCAAAAGAATAAGGATATGATTAGGATTAATGTTGCTCTTCGGGTGAAATCCGAGAATAAAGAAAAATTATTGGCGGTTTTGCGGGAACTCGCCGTTCAATCGCGGCAAGAGGAGGGATGTGTGGGATATGCTATTTTTTCAAATGTAATGGAAGCGGATCAGTTGGAGATCATCGAAACCTGGGCGGATGCCGGAGTACTGGAAGCTCATCGTCATACGGAACATTTTATCCGTTTGGTTCCCCAAATGATTGCCCTCAGCGAGGAGAAAACGACCGATAAATTCACTTACGAGGTAATCTGATATAAGGAAAAGAGGTTGTCTTCGATCTCGTTCTTGCCGGTTTATCGAGCCAGAGACGGAAAGACAACCTCATGGGAGATTATAAGGGCTCTACAAGCATGTAGATATAGGGATCGTCGTTTTGAATAAACCAGTATTTGCCGTTTCGTAAAACTAACGTGAACGCCCGATCCGCGAAGACCTGATACAGGTCGGGAGCGATATCGGCAGCGTATTCTTCGGCTTCTTCCGATTGCGCTTCAATGACATTCATCGTCATCACATCTTTGTCGTACCGGAAGTCCATATCCCATACCAGGTATCCCCACTCTTCGCTAAAGAAATTCAATTCGTTCATATCTTCGTCTTTCCCGTAATTCACGTAAAGTTCGATATCGTAAAAATCCGGGTCGTTTTCGTAGGCCAAGTCTACCATATCTTGCATCCGGTTACTGTATTCGATGACCACGAAGCCGCCTACTTCTTTTAAAAAATCCTGTGTGGAATTTCCGAATCGGAAGGGTTTTTCATCGCTGTAATCCAAAGTTCCCACTTTGGCCCTTTCATCCCAAACCTCGAAATGATCCTCCGTTTCGTTGTAAACCAATTTTGCGATATTCGTATTCTTTACTTTAAAAGGGGCTCTGAACTCGAATCCGTTTTCCGTAATTTTAATGGGTAAACGTTGGGTGTGAAAAACATTATTCTCTTCCCATTCCAAGTTGAGGCCGCTTCCCCTCCAAACGCAATATTTTGTATCCGTACCCTGGATGTTCATAACACGGTAAAAAGGTCGACTCGGGTCAGGGAGCAATCGGTTGTACATGGCCAGTAGTTTTTCGTAAGTGAGGTTGCCCGTGTTGGGTTCGAATTCGATATGACTCTCCGGCTCAAATGTACTGCTGCGACTTGTAAAATAGAGTAATCCGTTTTCTTTCCGTTCGAGTTCGAAGCGGAAATCGCCCTTGTTTATGCTGTTCACGAACATGGAGAAGACAGAGTAGGTGTCAAAAATCAAATCTACTTGTTGGGAATAACGGAGGGCATAACTGCTCTCTTCCGTTATGATCTTTCCTTTCTTGGAATAGGTGATTTCAGCCCGGTTATTCTCTTTAAAAATAATTTTAAGGTAGATATCGTCGGCCGATTCGTTGTAAATATAGTGCGTGATCCATCCCTCTTTGGCGGCGATTAATTCGTTTTGAATTTCGCTGACGCTTTGGGTGACTCTTGCCTCCGGGGAGAGTTGAAAGAGGTCGTCTACTTTATTGTCTTGGCAAGAGACAATGAACGTCGTGCATATCAATAGTAAAAAGGTAATCGTTTTCATATCGTTTCTATTTTTGGATTTGACAATGGTCTTATTCTTCATGTCCCAAACGGTGTTGTAAGTCATTTCGAATGTTTTGCAGATCGACACCGATCCGTTGCAGGTACTTTTCCATTGTCAATAATTTTTTCTGGATAATTCTTCTTCCCGTGTTCATTTCTACCACGTCTTGTACTTGGGAGGGTTTAAGTCCGCTGGTCGGTTGTTCGTTGAAGACGTACTTCAGGTCTGCATACGGGCTGACGATCCAGAAATAAAAAAGTTCCGCGAAATCCTCTTCCGGGGCAGAACAGGCGTAATTGGAGACCATACCCATTTTAATGGCATCTTTGAGTTTCAACGATTTCCATCCTCCTTTCGTATAGCTGTCGGGCGTGATGTTGCGATAGTCATCCGGAAAGCCGAACGTTTGGTGGAGAATATGGGCGTATTCGTGGAAAGCGGTTTCCAATTGTGCTACGATCCATTTCTCTTTTTCGATGTTGTAGTCATTTACCTCCGTGAAGCGGATAAGAGTTCCTCCCTCGGCCTGTCCGGTGACCCGCGTGCCGTCCATATTGTAGGCCGGTGACCCGATAAGGAGGATCATACGCGGGAAGTTCTTTACCACGAACTCGCGGGAAGATCCGGCTTCCAGGGGGCCGATCCAATACGCTTTTAAAAATTCGGCCATCGGTACTACCAGCTTTTCTTCGACCGGATAAATATAATACCAGTCGTCCGGAATCAGGTTTTTAATATACCGGTATTCGACAATCGTGTTATAGGGACGGAAAAGTTCGTTTAATTGCTTATCCAGCTCCGTGTTTGTTTTTGTCGGAAAAAGTTCTTCTTCGGAGGGGAGTAACGAATCGTTGTCGGAACATCCGGTTAGGCCCGAAACGACAAAGAGTAAGGCAAAAAATATCTTTGTTTTCATATGTTCAGTTATTTATTGGGTTCAAGTCCGGCCTCGATCGCGTAACCGGGAATTTGGTAATCTTTGTTCGGTGCGATCTCCGATAAACGAATGGTGGTACCATCCTGCAGCAGATGCTCCACATCCAGGTTGTAGCGTTTAATGTCGAACCATCTCATACCTTTCATCAGAAATTGTACCCGTCTTTCGAAAAGGATATACCGGATCATGGATTCCTGTTCCGTGTCGGCCGGATAGGCTTTTTGTATGGCGGCTCTGCTTACTTTGGAGCTGTTGTAGTTGTAATAGACTTTTTTGCCTAAAGCATGTAGCATCTCCAAGGCCCGATCGAAATCTTCTTCCCGGGCGTATCCTTCGGCAGCATTGAGTAAGGCTTCCGACATGGGAAACAGATCGTATGCCGAATAGAGGGTGTTCTCTTTTTCCGGAACAAAAAAGTACATGGGCGTAAATATGTTTCCTGAGGTAAGGTATTTGCCTTTTAAACGGAGGTCGTTTTGTTTGAACGGATTTTTCAATTCCGTGTCCTTAATTCCGTCTGTCAATTGATAAATAAAAGCATAATTGACCATGGTAGCCGAAATCTGTACCAATCCCACTTCGCTTTGGGTGACGTCGACAGGACCTTCCTGGTCTTTCCCGTATTCGGTCCAGGAGCGCATCACCAGTAAGCCTCCGAATTGTTGGATTGCTTTATTGGCATATCGGATAGCCAGCTCTATATCTTTTTTATCCTGATTTCGGAAAGTGTAAAAACGGGAGGCATACAGGTATACCGTCGGAAACGTAAAATGGTATTTACTCGGATTAAATAGTTTGGGATGTTTTTCCAATAAGCGGATTCCTTCCTGTAAATCTTCTTCTGCCAGTCGGTATACCTCTTCCACGGAAGCTCTTTTGTAATGAACCACCAATTGGCCTTCGGGTTTGACAACGTAAGGAATGCCCGGATCTGCCGAGGCCGTGGATTTGTCAAAATGTTTCGCGAATAGGTTGACCAACATAAAATGGCAGTAGGAACGGATAATCAGGGCCTCTCCCCGTATAACTTCCGCTTTGGCCGATTCTTCCGGAAGGATCTTCAATTTATCCATAGCCTCGAGGGCATGGTTGATGTTGGCAATGGAGCTGTAAGTGATCGTCCAGTAAGATGCCGGAGCATCCTGGTGCGTCTGGTTCCGGAAATCGCGATTCCATGTGTACAGGTCTTCGATTGTTTCCTGCGTGCGGTTTACCCCCTTTACGGCAGTGACATCGTCGGAAGAGATGTGTGTAAACCTGAAGCCGTACTTGTTCTGGTAAGCTCCGGTGACCGTTTGGTAGACCTTGTCGAGGTTATCGATTTCCATGCGCTCGTCCGGAGATACGTCTAAAAAGTCGTTGCATCCCGTGAAGCAAAGAACGGCAGAGAAGAGCATGGCATATAGCGGTAAATAATATTTTTTCATCGTTCTGAATTTTAGTTTCGTTTATTCTTCTTACTACGTTTGTCGTAAACTTAGAATCCTATATTTAAGGTGAATACATATTGGCGGCTGATGGGCATGATGGTACCTCCCGACCAGGAAAATTCAGGGTCTTCACCACCTAATTTCTCCTTGTCCGCCAACCACAATAAGCCCACGTTCGTGGCTGAAAAACCGAGGTTTACATGATCTATCGATAGCTTTTGCATCCATTTTTTGGGCAGTGAATAGGATAGGGACAAGTTTTTTAACCGGATAAAGGAAGCATCGGCTAACCATAAATCCGACATACCGTATAGATTGTAGGCCGTAGAGATATCCGTTTCATTGGAACGGTTATAGTAATCCTTATCCAAAATAGCCGGGATAGAAGTGATTTTTTCATCTCCCTTTACCCGCCAGCGGTTTTTTAATTTGGAAGGTAAAGCTTCCGAATCGTAATATCCGTAACTGTAATTTTGCATAACCCGTTTTTTGTGACCGAATTGTCCGGTGAACAAGGCCGAGAGCGAGAGATTGCCGAAGGTAAAAGTATGTTGCATGCCGGCATTCGAGGTAGGTTCCAAATTCCCGCTGTAAACGAAATCGCTCCAATCGTAGCTTTGTAATTTCAGGTAGTATGTCTTTTCCTTGTTTTTATTGAAAAACATGGGAACCCCGTGGTCGTCCAATCCGGCAAAGCGGGAGGAATAAATGCCTCTTACCGGGCCGTTCAGTACCGGAACGCCGTATGTGCTTACCGCTCTTCCCACCCAGTCCTGACTGATCAGTTTTATGATCTTGCTGTGGTGATAGGCGTAGTTGATGTTAAAGTTCCATCGGAATTTTTGTGTTTGAACCGGAGTGCAGGTTAAAGTTAGTTCTATACCGTGCGAATTCATATCTGCAATATTTCCCAGTTTCAGGCGCTCGCCGCCCACTCCCGACGATGGGTAGGCTCCTATCAAGTCGAAGGCCTTTCTGTTGTAATAGTCGATGATCAGGTTTAACCGATTTTCCCATAATCCCGCATCTATTCCGGCGTTGAATTCATGTTGCTTTTCCCAGGTGAGATCCCGGTTTCCCAAGCTGACAATGTCGATCTCCAATTCGGAAAAGGAGGGATGGAAGGGGTGGTTGTTCACCCGGGTACGGGCTAATAAGGTGGAGTTGGTCGCGTTACCGAGGGAAGCGTTCAGCCCGTAGGTCAGACGCAGGTTCAGCTGACTTAACCATTCGATACGATTCATGAAATCTTCCTCCTTTACGGCCCATTTGCCACTGATGTTCCAGGTGGGTAACCAACGGGCGGAACGGGCATGTCCCAGGCGGTTAGAGCCGTCATAGCGAATTGTTCCGTTAAAGGTATATTTTCCCTTGAATGAATAGCCGTAATTTAGGAAAAAGGCAGCAAAGCGGTCGAAACCTTTGGCTTTTCCGAAATAGGAGCCGCCTACCGATTCCAAATACTCCATGTAATTGGCCGAAGGTTTGGATACGTTTCCCGCGTCGAAAAAATGGCCGTAACCGTAATTCCAATCCTTATCCCGGTTGATGTAACGGATTTCTGTTCCCAACAGGAAGGTAAACATATGGTCGGAGCCTATCCGGGGATTCCAGTTGGCATTTGCATTCAGGTAATAATTGATCATTTCGTCATAATAGGTTTCGTAAATGCCCCCTTCCGGCAGGATACTGTATTTGATCCCCGAATTATCGCCCGGCTTCTGGAATAGCAGGCCGTTGTTTTCTTGGATCAGGCCGGAATCGTCCGGTCCGGTTCCAGCCCGGTAAGCTTTGGCTTCATTGGAATTTTCGTGTACTTTTCGATCCAGTTTGGATAGGTAATACCGGGCGGATACTTTTCCGGAAAGGGAAAAACTACTCGTGATGCTGTAATTGATATCTGCCGTAAAAGACATATCCCGGACCGTTGCTTCAATCCTGTTTTTGGACAATTCATCCACGATATTGTAATCCGTATAATTTTTCCGGAAGAATTCCAGGTTGCCGTTTTCATCCCGGCAACGAATTGCCCGGCTGGTTTGTAGGGCATACAGGAACGGATTGTTGTCGAAGTTTCGTTCGATACGTCCCGTGTAACGATCCACGCCGTTCACGTCATCCGTACTTTGCGAGGCTCCTGACAGGCGTTGTTTCCGGAAAGACATATTGGTGGAGGCCGTTACCGTCAATTGCTTCGTGATATCGAATGTTCCTTTTAATAAAGCCGTATAGCGATCTACTTTATCGGCTATCGTCCATCCGTCGTCGTGCAGATAACTGATGGAAGCGTAGAATGTATTTTTGGTTCCTCCTCCCGAAATACTGAGCGTGTGTTGCTGTTGTATTCCCGTGCGAAAAAGTTCTTTGAACCAGTTCGTATTCGCGGTCTCGTATTTTCGTAAGAAAGTATTGATTTCGTTATGGTTATCTACCCATGCGATTCCGTTTTTGGCGATGAGGTCGAACATTTTTCCGTAAGGACCGTGATCGATAGCGGATGGGGTCTGGGCTATGTTAATCCAACCTTTTTCATAGAGTTCGCGGTTCACGGACATCTGTTCTCTGGAGTTCAGTATGTTGTAGTCGTCGTATGAAGGAATGGGTTTGATGCTGATATTGGTCGAATAATTCACGGATATTTTTCCTTGTCGTCCCTTCTTGGTGGTGATTACAATGACTCCGTTCATGGCTCTTGCTCCGTATAGGGCCGTTGCCGATACGTCTTTCAATATTTGCAGGGAAGCGATATCGTCCGTGTTCAATCCTGCCACGCCGGAGCTGATAATGGTCGCTATATTTCCGGAATTCAGCTCATCCATGGATACATTCACGGCATCTTCCAGTACTACGCCGTCGATCACCCATAAGGGTTTTTGGTTTCCGTAAATGGAAGAAGCTCCGCGAATCCGTAATTTGGGGGCACTACCGAAAGTGCTCGATACGTTTTGAATGGAGACTCCCGCTACTTGGCCTTCCAGGGCTTTGGTGATATCCGGTTCTCCGGGTAGATAGATGTCCTTCATGTCTACTTTCGAAGCGGCTCCCGTGAAGAGTTTGCGGTCGATTTTTTGATATCCGGTTATCACTACTTCTTCCACGCTTTGTATATCTTCCTTTAGAACGATGCTCATCGATTTTCCCTTATACATAACCTCCTGGCTTTTCATTCCCACGAAAGAAAAAGTCAATACGATCGTATCCTGTTTGGGGACGTTCAGCTGAAATTCTCCTTTTATATTGGTCGTGCTTCCCGTGTGGCTTCCTTTCAAAATAACCGATACGCCCGGCAAAGGTTCTCCGGCTTCGTCTTTTACGATGCCTTTTATCGTGATCATGGTTATTTTTTCTTTCTTCTCTTCCCTGTTTTTGATGATGACGAGCTGGTGATTTATTTCGTACGTCAAATCGGTTTTAGCCAAGCAAATGGTTAGAATCTCTTTTAGCTCAGCCTGTTTTACATCGATTTTAATCGGGGCTATTTTGTCGATGTCTTCGATCGAGTAGAGAAAGGTATATTCCCCTTTTTGTTCGATGATTTTAAAAACTTCTTCCAATGTCCCTTTCTCTAACGAGATATCGTATTTCACGGACTGGGAATATACTCCTCCGAAGCTTTGAAGTATACTGATTAGAAAGAGTAGGATCGTTAGTTTCATTTTTACAAAATTAGCGGGCACTTCTCCTTTGGAGCGTGGGCCGGGTTCTCGTTTTTTTTTCATAGATTTGCAGTATTAAAAGTTACACATGGTTGTCCTGTTGTTGGAGCAAACGGACAACGATTGAATTTTGATCGGGGAGGTGTTGGAGCATTTCCCCGTTTTTATTTCTTTTTTACCGTGACAATGGATCCGGTAATGTCGAAGTTTACTTTTCCCGTTTTTTCAATCATCAGTAAGGTTTCGCTTATGGTTTCGTAACGATTCATGATACCGGAGAACAGGATCTCTTTTGTTCCCTCTTCATACCTGACCTCCATGTTATACCACCGGGCCAGATCGTTCATGATGGATTCCAGCCGCTCTCTTCTGAATACAAAATTGCCTTTGGTCCATGCCCGGTAAGACTCTGCATCTACTCGCTTTATCGTTAGGTGTTCACCGGTTAAATCAGCCTGCATGTCAGGGGTCAACACGATATTTTTACCTCTCGTACTTATTTCGATCTTTCCATTCATTAACGTGGCTGTCGTACGCCCTTCTTCCGGGAAAGATTTCAGATTGAACGAGGTTCCCAGTACTTTAATCGTCATGCCGTTTACTTCCACGATAAAAGGATGTTTCTCGTCCCGCCGGACTTCGAAATACCCCTCGCCCTCCAACCGAACCGTTCTTGTCGCGCCGACAAAGGCTACGGGATAGGTAAGACGGGATCGGGCATTTAGCCACACGTTGGTGCCGTCGGATAAAGTTACTTGAAATTCACAACTGTTTGGTGTTTCAAGGGTATCCCATAGCTCTTTCGATTCGTTTTTATCCGTCGCGTAGATCAGTTTGTTTTTTATTTTTTTGATATTTCCGGATATGCTGTTTTGGGTAATAATAATATCGGTATCCGTTAACAAAACATTTTCACCGTTCGCCCGGTAAAGGATGGCTTGCCCGGAACCCGGAACGGATGAGGAGACGGAGGGTGTGTTTCCCCTGTTTTTTGTATGTTGCTGAAGATAGAATCCTATTCCCAGCAATAGTATGATACCGGCCGCGTAACCCATTTGCTTTAGGATGGTCCGTCGTTTCCGAAGGGAAATCCGTTGCCACAAATCACTCCATGCATTTGATTCGGATACCTGTTTATACCGTTCATACTTTTGTGCCCAATCGGATGCTTTCAGAAGCTTGTCGGAAATCGTCCGGTTCGAAACGCTCTCTTGTCTCCATTCGTCCAATTCCTTTTGCTCCTGTTCGGAAATGATTCCGTTTTTTTGTTTGTAAATAAGCTCTGCTATTTTAATGTATTTCCGGGTCATTTTTCTTTTTATTTTATTGCTAAAACAACTGAAAAGGAAAAATGGGTAGTGGATACCTGAAAATATAATCTATTCTGAAATGAAAATCATCCGATCTGTATTGGATAGGTTTTTGACAGATAGTCTATTCGCGTCGGAATATTTAATAATTTAAACTAAAAGCAACAGGTAGAAATAATCCTGTAATTTTTCCCGGAGGAGTTTATAAGCATTTTTTTTGTGGAATTTTACCGTGTTTAAGGAGATATTTAGTTGACGGGAGATTTCCAGATTATTCCATCCCTCTAAATTCAGTAAACAAACTTTACGGCATTGTTCGGGTAAAGAATCTATTGCAGTAAAAATCATTCTTTGGGTTTCTTCTTCGATAACCGATTGCATATAATAAAATTCCGAATCTATTTTTTGCAATCGTTCCCGGTTATATTCATCTGCAATTTTTTGATGTTTTAAAAGATTCAGGGCTTTGTTTCTTGCTGTAGAGTACAAATAGGCTTTGATTGCCATTTCGTCCTGAAGGATCGATCTGTTTTCCCACAGGGCCATGAAGGCATCTTGTATGACGGATTTGCTCTCTTCCGAATTATTCAAATAGCGTTCGGCAAAAAGAACCAATGAATTGAAATATTGATCGAATATTGTTTGAAAGTTTATTCGAGTTCCGTTTTTTAATGATATATTGTAATGGTGATTCACGTATCGTCCTATTTTGTAGGGTGTGGTGACAAATATGCATATAATTTTTATATTATAAATATATTTTGAATTAAAAAATAAGATATAATATTGGAATTGGATTTGAAGGAGGGATGATAACGAGTAGTTATAATAAAAGCGAGAAATTTTTCTCGCTTTTATTGATTAAGAAAATAATATATTGAAGGATTCAGTCATGCTTGGGTGCGTGTAGATAAAATCCCGAAGTACCGTGTAGTCCAGATTGTTTTTCATTGCCAGTGCGACCGTGTTGATCATCTCGTGAGAGTCCGAACAGAAAAGGGTACATCCGAGAATCTGATTTGTTTTGGCATCTATAATAGCTTTTAGTATTCCCTCTGTTTCCCCTACTGTCAGGGTGCGAGGTATGTTGGCAACAGCTAATTTTTTTACCACTATTTCGATTTTGTTCTTTCGGGCTTCCTCTTCACTTATGCCTACCCGGGAAAGGGGAGGATCAATGAATACGGAGTAACTCACCGGATTCCGGTCTGACGTGTTTCGTTTTTGATCTCCAAACAGATCATCACTAACGATCCGCGAGTCATCCAATGAGATATAAGTGAACTGTAGACCTCCGGTCACATCTCCCATGGCATATATATGCGGAATATTGGTTCTTAAGTGTTCATCCGTTACAATAGCTCCTCGTTCATTGGTTTTTATTCCGATGCCTTTCAAGTTTAATCCGACCGTATTGGGTTTACGGCCTGTGGCCAGAAGAACGGCGTCTGCTTTTATTTCGGCCCGGTGGGTGTTTTCTGTGGTTTGGTAGCTGACGATGGCCGTCTTTCCTTTGTCTTGAATCGAGGTTACTTTCACTCCCATGTAGAACCGTACGCCTTTCTTTTCCAAGACCTTTTTTACATTTGCCGCAATATCCCTGTCTTCTTTGGGAATCAATTCGTTGAACCCTTCGAGAACGGTTACTTCGGAACCGAAAGAGGCGTATATGGAGGCGAATTCCAGCCCGATATAACCACCTCCCACGATAACCAGATGCCGGGGAAGCTCCGGTAAATTCATAATAGAGGTGCTGGTATATACTCTTTTGTTGTTTGCTATTCCTTCTATCGGGGGGATAACCGTTTCGGCTCCCGTGTTGATGAAGATGTGTTTCGCTTCTAATTGAACATAGCCTTCCGGCATTTGCACGGAAACCACTTCGGGAGATACGAACGAACCCGCACCGGTATAAACGGTGATATTCTTTTCATCTGCCAGGTTGTGGTAATTTTTTTCCCGAAGTAAAGCGGTCACCTCATTTTTCTTTTGAACGGCCTGACGATAAAATGCCCGTTTTTCTTCAAAAGAAGAAAAATCCTTGTATTCAGCGATTTTAGCCTGATGTACCAATGTTTTGGTCGGAATGCACCCGATATTGATACAGGTTCCCCCGTACATTTGTGCTGAACGCTCGATCACGGCTACCGTCCAGTTGCGTTTGGCTAATCCTGCGGCAAGTGTTTTACCTCCTTTGCCAAAACCGATAATGATTGCATCGTACTGTTTCATAATGAATTATTTTTACGTTGATTCCTTAATATTCTTTGGGCGGATTCCGAAAGTAAAATGATCGCTCCTGCGAGAATGGCCGTGTCTTTAATCACTAAACGTCCGGCTCCGCTAAGCAAGGGAAATCCATATTCTCCGCTTCCTAAGTCGGGAACCCATACTTCCGGGGTGGTGACGAGGAAAGAGAGAGTCCCAAGGGTCATGACGATAGCCAATAGTGCTCCGATAACTCCTATTTTCGGGAAAAACATACCTAAAAATACCAATATGCCGATACTCATGATTAGGATTCCCAACCCGCGAGAAAAGCCGTAAGTGTTGTTTCCCTTATGCCAATTTTGTTTTAATTCGTTTTGTTCTCCTTCTTTCATCTTGTAGTTTTTATATTCCGGAGCTTGTTTGGTATAAAAGAAACTCATGAAAGGGCTGTTGGCGACAAAGGGAACGATCCCCTCCGCTTCGTAGTTCCAGAATTTTAACCCTCCTATCCAAACAAAGATAACCAGAATAGCTATACGTGTTAGATTGATGCCGAGTTGTTGGGTGGAGGAGATAATTTGAAGAAAGGGGTAAAATAGGTTGTTTAATTTTGTTGTCATGTTATTTCCGTTTTAAATGGTTAAACTTACAGTACGAAGGTCGGATGTTTTACCTCGGAAATAAATGGCCATTTTACCGGATATATTGTCAATTCTTCCCGATCTCTCTTTGTCTGTAGGAAGAAATGTTCTCTCCCGTCATATTTTTAAAGAAACGACTGAAGGCAGAAAGGTCTTCGAATCCCAAAATATCGGCGATCTCCTTGGCGTTTTTAGAGGTGTATAGCAACAATCGTTTCGCTTCGGTTTCTATTCTTTCGTGAATAATACGTAGGGGAGTAGGTATATGATAGGCAGCAAAAAGGTTAGAGAGGGTTTTGGGCGAGCGGAATAAAAGCTCCGCATAATCCTGTACTTTTTTCTTTTCTTTAAAATGCTGGTCTACCAAGACGTAAAACTGACGGATCAGATCGAAATTTTTCTCTTTTTCCCGGCTTATCGCGTATTTATCCTTTGCGATCCGCGTGCAGGTGATAATAAAGCGTTTTAGAAGAATACGCAACATCTCCTCCTGTAGATTGTCTTTGATTCGGTATTCTTCCGCGAGTTTGCCGGTGAGTTCCTTTAGCAGAGAAGATTGTTTTTGCGTCAATTGCAATTTCATAATTTGAGAGCCTCCATTGAAAAGGAAGCCGTTGCAGGATACTTCGTTATCGTGTCCGTAAATACAGTAAAAATTACTGTTGAACAATAGGGTTAAGTATTTTCCATTGATCTCTTTTATTTCAATGTGGTGCAATGGGGTTAAAGAGATCATCTCGTCTTGATTTAACGTGATAATAATGTGGTCGATTTCTAATGTTAGTGTCCCGTTTTGAATCCAGATAAATTTATAAAGGCTGTTGTTTTTTTGAAGGGATAAATCGGCATGGAAAGCATGAGTTAAACTCATATTTCCGTTTAAACGGGTAACGAAGTGATATTCCATGATATACAATTAATTTTCTCATAAATATACGAATTAAAAGAACGACTGGAAAATTAGACGGATGATTCTTGTTTTCTGTACTATTTTTGGATGAAAAATAGTACTTTTGACGATCTGTCATGAAAAAATGGGATATGGGTCAAAATGAATCGACATTTCCGGGAAAAAAGGGAAAAGCGGTATTTTCCGATGTTTCTGATCGAAAACGTTATTTGGCCGCATTGCTGATGATTTTGGCAATGGTCGGAGTGGCCGAGTTTTTTGGGGAAAAAGAGATTATCTTCCCGGAGATGGCAGCCCTTGCCATCGGAATGTGGATCGTTGACAAACGGGTATGGCAGGTGGGGCGGATTGCTATGATCGTGATGATGACGTCGGGGGCTACTTTTGGTGTTGTGCTTGTGCGCTATTCCGCGTTGCCTTTAATGGTGAATCTGGCATTGGCTTTCTCTTTTGCTGCCGCGATCCTACTATTGATGCGAGCCAGTCTGATACCGTTACTATCGGCTTGTATGTTGCCGGTTGTGCTACAAACAGAGAGTTGGGTTTATCCTGTAGCGGTGTCGGTTATGTCTTTGATACTTGTTATCGGACAAGGTGTAATGGAAAAATACGGACTTCGAAAAAAGATTATTCATGTTCCGGTCGGGAAGGATCGAAAGAGAGAGAGCGTCAGATGGGGAATGTTGTTGCTTTCCTGGATGATTATCGCGTTTTTTCCGATATATACGTCGAATCTCTACTGTATATTGCCTCCTTTGGTTGTAACTTATGTTGAATTTGCCAACTCGAAATCCGGATTCAGAAATCGTCCGCTTCAAATCTATTTGTTGTTGGTCACGGCTGCCGTGTTAGGAACCGTATGTCAGTTTGTCGGCTATGTTTTATGGGAATTGCCGGAAAGCATGATTGCTTGTGTGTTGTTTCTTTGTCTATTCACTTTGTTTGAATTGTCCGGTAAGTTTTTTGCTCCTGCCGGAGCTGTCGCTTTGATACCCATGATTATTCCCGCGAAAGATCTGTTATGGTTTCCTTTCCAAATTGCCGTGGGAACAGCGGTGTTTATAGGTGTGGCGATGTTGTTTTTTTTGAAATGCTATAAATGGCCGAAATCTCATTTAATCGTATGTATGCTTCCGACCTATTTGCATCGGGTGCGTAAGAAGAAAGCAGGGAAAAGGGTTGTCAGAGAGACAGAAGCATAGCAGAAGATCAAAGCGAGGCTCGGATATTTGTTTTTGTGAGGAAAAAATCGTAATTTTATAGTGTACGTTGATGTTATGTGATCGGTGCATTCATCGATGTTTTGGTAAAAACAGAAAATCGTCGACGTACAGTTCTTTCAGTTACGAACCAATAGCGGAAAGGGGTGCCTATGAGGATTGTTTTTGCGTGTAATATCGGTTAATTACCCGTGGTTTGCCACAGTTCGAAGTAATGTTTTGAACCCGGAGAAGAGGAGGATAAGATACATTGGAAAAAAAAAATCAAATCATTTGACATACTCGGTTTTGGTATTGTTTATACAACGATCCATTATTTTGTAAAATAATGACGCTTAGAGCGTGGAAAATAGAATCCGCAAGAAATATTTGCGGATTTTTTATAAAACTGCATCCTGAACAATTGGAATTATAACTTTATTATTAAAATGCGGAAGTCGAGAAGCTTTCTACGTTTAAAATTTACACTTTTCGTTTTGCCCCTTATACCCTTATATATAATCGACAAATCGAAAAGTACATTTTTAAAAAACGATTTGTACAAATTTTAAATGCAGAAATCGAAAGGGTTTCTGCATTTAAATAATAGAATTATAATACCAATTTATCAGGGTAGCCGGTTTTAAAATCATAAGCTTTTATGGCCTCGTCAGTTTCGAGAGTTAAAATGGCGGCTCTATGGGCTTGTGTACGATCGAAACATTCGGAAGCGTATACCTCGAGCGAAAACAACATTTGTTGTGCTACATTAAGAGGTAATTGTATTTGCGTTGTACCATACCACAGCGTTGTTGTTGTTTTACCGGCCGCAATTTCAGCGTCGAATCTTAACTTTAGACCCGTGCGAGTTTCTTTATCAATCCACATCTGAACACCTTGTATAGTGAAAGAGTTTATTTCTGTTGATCTGTCAAACTCGGTGAGTTGAGCCAATTTTTTATCTTTTTCGTGTGCTGGAGGGTATACCAATACCGGATAATCATTCTGGTCTGAAATTATTATCTTTCCTTCCTCCTGCCCGGCAAGAAGTGCATAATAATGCTCTTCAGAGATTTCAATGCACCCCTCAATTGGCGTGTCGTAGAATCCTTCTTTCCAATATTTCATAATATAAATTTATAAGTTAATAACCGACAGCGATATACATTATGTTAACATCAGCAGTAGGCCCTCCCTCTACTGTAATTTTAGAAGCCGAATACGGTTTTACAGACGTTACATTGTTATTATAGTATTGAAATGCAACAGCTATTTTATAATTTGTATTGCTGAATGATGTTGACAACGTATGCGGAACGGCTTTAATAGAGAAAACTCCCCACTGGATTATCAGGCCGTCTGGAGCTTTATAATACCCGTTAGAACCTAGTGATTTTACGAGAGTTACATTTGAAAGAGTATTGTTCGCCTTTGCGTTCCACGTTGTTTTTTCCGTGTCTGTAACGAATCGATGTGTTGCGTCTGGCGTAATCATTGATGCGGGATGGCTGGCCGGGTGAGTGTAGGCGTTTGCCCCGGCTGCAATACCAGATAATTTTGAACGTTCAGCATCTGTCATGAAACGTTTATCCGTGGTCTCTGTTACTTGTGAAGCGGGATGAGTGTGACTACTCGCCGCTTTCCCGTTCCACGTTGTTTTTTCCGTGTCTGTAACGAATCGATGCGTTGCNCCGGGTGAGTGTAGGCATTTGCTCCGGCTGCAATACCAGATAATTTTGAACGTTCGGCATCTGTCATGAAGCGTTTATTCGTTTCCTCTGTTACTTGTGAAGCGGGATGAGTGTGACTACTCGCCGCTTTCCCGTTCCACGTTGTTTTTTCCGTGTCTGTAACGAATCGATGTGTTGCGTCTTCGATAATATCCGAAGCAGCCCCGGTAAAAGCGATCTTTTTTAAATCAACAAACCATTTACATACCTTTCCCCATAATATAGACAATTTTTCTCCTGATTCTATATTATTTCGTTCTGTTTCCTGAGAAAATGTCACCGTAACATCCCGGCCATTCCCTGTTTTGTCTAATTTTTCTGTTAGATGAATAGCATCAACAAATTGTCTTACTTCGGATGTTCCTATTTCTAAAAATTTGCCCTCTGACGGTTGAATCACGGAAGCCTGAGCGTAGAAGTTATATGCGATAGGTTTGACTTTATTATCTGCGTATTCCCGGTCTATAACATTATAAGCTAATGTTAGATATAACGGTAAAGTAACTTCATTTTTTCCGGAAAATGGTACAACTTTAAAAGTGTTATTTCCGTCTTGATCTATCCCGGATAAAGCAACATACCCGGGTGATACATTATACATGCCATTATTCGCTACTGAAACTTCACACCCTTTTATCACGCAATTCCCGTATTTTTCAAAAAACGAATCAATTACGTTCAGGGGTTCTTTTTGGAGATCGATAAAATCTTCCCCTGCCCACTTCCTGACTCCCGGTACTTGAATATGTCTTTTCATATCATTTAGTTTTGAATGATTTTATATTTAACTAATGCCTGCTTGTAATTCTCTATTTCAGCCTGAACCAGATTGATATCGACCTCGGGAGGGATATAAACAATAAAGTCAGCATTTCCGAATTGTTCCCTGATCTCTCCGGTCAGGGGAATACTTGTAAAAAATTCATACTGATTGCCGATCTGAGGCATCATCGTGATCCCCTCACGTTCTAACCCAACTAACAGCAATCCATCCGCGAATGTTATAATTTTAATCGCTATCGGTTGGTTATATTTTTTCCGCAAATAACCTTCAAAAATTTTTACCTGACTGTTTACATTTAACATCATTCTCGTGTTGTCTCTCCATTTGTAAAAGTCATCAAACAGGTATTTTAACGGGTTTAAGAACGAGCGTAATAGTGTTAATCGGACTATTTGCCGTTTATGGGGAGGTAGAAGTTGCCTAACCAGATTGTATATATTTATATTTGGTGTCATTGTTGAAGTTCTTTAATTGAGTAGAGATTGAGTTCAGAATCACTCGAGTATTCAAAATATCCACTTTCTAACTCCGCTACCACTTTTATTGTTTTGAATATTGAATCTGATACTCCTTGTCGTTCAATGGAAACCAGCTCGCAAGTGATAACACCTTCCGCGGACATTACAGCATCAACAAGTTTTTGTGAATATATCATACTATCGAATCCAAGATTTTTTTTAAAATCGTCGAGAGCCGCTAGGACGTTTGAACGAACGAGAGTATTAGGTATTGCCGGGTCAAACCAGACTGATATATTATATCGTACTTTATCCTCGCTTGTAGATATTATCTCCGTGGTTACTCCAGCGAATTTTATCGCGTCAATATATCCCGAGAAATTATATTTTTCGGATAGAGACAGGGGAATGATTTTACCGCTTGAATCAATTTTTGCGGCCTTGATTGTTAATTTATTTTGCTTTTCTGATATCGCGACAATCTTGATAATTCGTGCAGATTCATCTTCGGTTGCATAATAAAGCATCGCAGTTTTTTTATCGAAAAGTAACTCGTGTTCATTTTGAAACCTGTAACACATTTCAGCGTACCAACGCACGGTTCCGGGGGTTATTTTATTTGTTGCCTCGTTTACCTCTTTACGAAATAAATCGAGGATGACCTCGAAAGCGTGTATGGCGGAGGCCTCGACATACGTCCACAGCCTCCATTCGGCTACTTTTGAGGCTGATAATTTTAAACCAGATTTTTGCAAGTCTGTTATAATGTCGTTCTGTATCTGTAAAATCGCACGTGCCATTGTTATAAATTAAAAGTTGTTACCTCGTTAGTAATCTCTTTAGTTACACTCGTTTTTATAAATTGGCTATCAGGGTTTACTTGTAATTCAAACCCGGGTTCTACCGGGGCGTCGAGATAAAACGCTCCATCTGTCAGGTAGTTTATACCTAAAGCTGTTAGAGCCGTTTTGTCGTTACGGATATTTGGATTATTATTTAAAATTTCTGATATTGCCTCGCAAGAACCGTAATTTTCGATAGCGAGATCGAAGATTGTCTGATTCTGTTTAACTATTATTACTTTCATATTCAGCTTCAATCGTTAATTCATCGTTAATGATTTTGATATTCTTTACTTTCATGCCGTCTGCCGTGTATTCTTTCCGAACGGTTCGTAAAAAGTTTTCCGGTTCCGTGTCGTTTAGATAGTTTATTGTTCCAACTCCCAACGTTGGAAATTCTTTATAATGTCCTTTATCGGCAAGAAGAATATCTCGTTGATGTTGCCCGGTGGATTCTGAATAAATCAGATCGCCAGAATTGAATTCTATATCCCCATCTTGGGTTTGTGTAATATCTGTAACCATCATGAAATAATATAGTTAAATTTTCCGGTCACCGTCCCACCGGTTGGGGGGGCAACTAGGCCAGTTACATAATCGATTTGCACGCTTTTAATGGCATTTATAACCGCATCCGCTATTTTGTCTGCAACCTTGTCAATTGCGTCCTCTCTGTCTTCTTGTTGGTTCATTACCGTGACAAAAGCTGTTTTTATTTCTTTTTTTATAGTTGCTTTTTCAAGTGCCATATTGTTTATTCTAAATAGTTTACCAAATCCTGTTTTATTTTTAAAAATTCTGGATTATTAATTGGCACGGATGATGGGCCCACGGCCGTTGAGACTGTTAATTTCATTATAGCGTCTAAAAGATCGTTTAGCGTCTTTTTTAATCCAGATTTTCCTTTGTCGATAGTTATCCCTCCCGGGGTTGTTTTAATTATAGAATCATTAGCTTTTATAGTGCACCCTTCTTCAGAAGTTTGGATAATAATATTTGAAACGGTATAGATGATTTTACTTATTTCTGAAAACATGGAAACGAAATAACGTTCGTCCATGATTTTGCTAACCAGAACAATACTTCCAATCTCCGGGATCATCACGAAACCTTTTAAATCAGATTTTTCAATGGAGTATAATAAAATATTTTCGTAATGAATGTTATTCATTTCTACTGTACAAGTTCGAGTAGTTTCGTTCACGGCAATCACTTCCCCGTAGAAATTTATTGTTCCAGATTGCCGGAGACGCTCGTTAAATAATTGTCTTAGGTTATCAATTTCTTTACTCATCTTTTAAACTTTTATCCCGATTTCGACAACTCGACGTGCCCCGTTCGTGCCGAAAGTTGTCTCAACGCTTTCTATATAATAACGCCCGTCTCGTTCCTTGTATTGCTCGTCGTTTATTTCCGCTATCATGGTAGGTGCTGCATACGGGAACAGAAACGTTTGTATTTTCCCCGTGTAACCATCATAACTATGCCTTTTCAATTCTGCTTTAGCTAAAGCCGCTAATTCGTTTTGATCTTTAACATCATAGAAATATAGTTTCTTTTCAGTTCCCTCCTCGTTTCCGGCGGTTGCCTCTACTTTTGTCCCATCCCGGTATATACAAGTAGCCTTAATCTTTAATTTGACGTCTTCGGCTTTTTGAAACTTTAAATCGTCATCCTTAATGACGTTTTCCCGAAGTTTGTATTTTACAGTTTCTCCTTGTACTTTAAAAGGTTCAGAGGCGTATATCTTCCCGGATAAATCGAAGAATATAGATAATCCATAGGCAGTTTTTAACTTGCCTAAGACCCAAGAAACGGGTTTGTTCGGAACCTGAAAACTATCTAGGGTTAAAGTTACGACATGCCCGATTTCTAGCCCGCAAGTTTGTAGAACTTTGGCAAGGGTTGTTTTGCCCGAGAATGTAACACTCTTTTTCCGACACAAGTAAAAAGAGTCCTCGCAGATGATTTCAAGTGGTGTTTTTAAATTTAATTGTTTTACATATCCTTTAAATTCAACGTTATAATTATTATTATACCCGAGTTTAATTAATACGATGTCTCCCGTTTTTATTACCTTTGCCGTTTCTATGGCGGCAACCGGTTTTCCTTGTTGCTTTAACACGGCCGTAACCGGTACTTTAATCGTGGCAGTTGCCCCGAGTTCATGTATCGATCGTTTTATTCGGACGTTGTTTACACCCCCGAAAATCTTTCCTCCTATCTCTATTTTGCTGCAAAACGTGTACATGATCGTTTTATTGTAATGTTAGTTCAAAAGCCCTATCCGTGACTAGTTCAATTTTTACCGCTTGCCCGTCTTCGACACCGGGAGTTGAAGGAAAACTAAAATCTGTTATGACAACCTTGTCCTCGAGATCAAGTAATAAATCGGTAAAAGCGGAGATTAGCTCTATCGTTTCGTTAATATTTATTATATCTCTTAACCGTGTTATTTTTTCTTCCGGGTATTTTCCGTTTTCTCCTTGTATGAAAGCCGCTATTGATATTTTATAGTCTCCCATGCTGATAAGTTCTTTAACAGAACCTTTTCGCCCGGTTAGTGGGGTTTCAATAATATTCTTTTTTCCGGTCACGGATATAACGGCATAGTCCAATTCAAACATGTTATTTTCAGATTGAATAGACGGGTGTTTAAGTGACACGGGCATAAAATACCACCTCCCGAGCGAGTCTTTGGCGTATAAACGAGTACCTTTAACGTATTCTTCACGGGTCGAGGCTTCCGGGCTAAGTTCATATTCTTCTCTTTTTCCAGTTCTGGAAAGAGAGGGGAGGAAAGAACCGGGAAAAGGGAGTCCCCTGTGCCCGATTATACTTGTTAGTAGGTCTGGAATATTGTACTTGTGTCTCATACCTCGTAATTGTCAAAAATGCTTGTTAGAGTTTGTTGTATTTTTTCCTCGATCTCGTTTATACCTTGTTGATCGGTATTTTGAATGTTAATAACGACCTGATCGCAGTATTTATCAAAATAAATGTTCCGGGAATTTCTTGTCTCGTGGAATTTCTCTTCACGTGAAAAAGAACCCGAGATAGACGGGAATTCCGGTGCTAATTTTGAGTTTTCTGTTTTCGTGAAAGTTCCACATAATAAGGCGATACTGGCCACGGAAACAGCGATCTTCGTTATCCCTGATAATGTTGAAGCCATGGCGTTTGAAATACTAGAGACATTTAAATTAATTGATTTCAATAAATTTTCTTTTTCCTCGTAATTCGTGTTGTCAACAAGTGTTTTCCCGGTAGCGGCTTTTGATAATTCAGTCGCTTTATTCATTTTGTTGTCTGTTTTGATACCCTGCAATTTCACGGGGGATAGGCGTTCCGTGATAGCGGCGTATGACGTTGAGCCTTTATAATCCGTGTTAATTTTGTTCAAGTCGATAGTTTTTCCTTTTCCTGTTTTCCCGTTTAATTTCCCGATCAAGTTGTCAAAATTTATAGCGGGTTGTTTACCCGGTATAGAGGGAGAAAAAGTTCCTTCTTTTCCCGGTTTCGTGTCTTTATCTTGCTTTTGCAGGGATAACTCCCATGTTAGAGAATTTTTTGTTTTCTCTGTTAATTCTTTTACCCGTTTTGCCCCGTCAATGATCGCCTGTTTTCGGTTTTCCATGTCCCCGTTAATTTTTTGGATCATCTTTTGATTCTCGTTTGAATTGCCTAAACCGACGGCTTCTTTAAACTTGTACCAGCCTAGTTTGATCGTGTCTAAACCGAGCATGAAACCGTTCGCGAGGGTGTTCCATTGAAATTTGAAAGTTTCAACGAAAAGTTCCCAAATGTTTTTCATGAAATTGACGATAACATCCCATTGTTTGCCCCAACCTTGCACCTTGGAGCAGCAGGCCACGATAGCGGCAATAAGGCCGATCACGAGGGCAACTATCCACGCGAGGGGACAAGCGTAAAGGGCGGCATTCAACGCCCATTGCATTGTTGTCCATCCCCCGGTAGCCACCGCCACGATCCCGTCCCACAAAACTTTTGCTTTCGTTATTAAGATGGCCCGAGCAGTCCATAGCTCGTAAGCGGCAAGAGCTATTGTTAAAGCCCCTAGAGCTGACGTTAATCCCCACGCTAGCGGGTTGCCTTCTTGCAAGTAACCTATCCACCCGGAAAAAAACGAGATTATCCCGTTTATGATAGCACCTATTCTATTTAATATAGTTCCAAGCAAATCAATACCGACGCAAATTACCGGGAGGACAATTTCCCCAACCTGTAAACCGATAGCTTTAAACTGGTTCCATAATTCCGTGGCTTTTTGTACCGGGTTTTTGGAAAATTCCAAAGCCGCTACCGTTTCCCCGGTAGCGTTCGCCGTGGCGTCCATCGCCGTGGATAGTTTTTCGATATCGGCTCCCATGATGGCAAATGCAGATTTCGCTTCTTTATCCACGATCCCAATTTTTTCGAGAAAAGTGGTTTTTTGCTCGTCATTCATCCCGGCCATTACCCCGCCGAGGTCTCTAAAAATAGAGACGATTCCTCGCATTTTGCCTTGTGCATCGAATATTTTTACTCCCGCTTTTGCTAAGTTTTTAGTTATGTCCGTTTTACTCATGGAGGCGAACATGTTAGACATTAACACGGATGCTCTAGCTGCGTCCTGACCTTTTCCCGTCATGTAGGCAAAAATCCCGGCAACATTTTTGTAATTAACCCCGAGGGCATCGGCCCCGGCGATAAGTCCCGGCATGTATTGCGCGAAGTCTTTAAATTCTCCCGCCCCGACACGTTTAGCGGCAAAGAACGTGTCTAAAATTTCCTGAGCCGTGGCGTTTTTTGTCCCGACGATTGAGAGGGTTTGTGCTAGAGCTCCCGTTACCGTGTCCAAGTCAACAAACCCGGCCTTGCTTCCTTTTAGTGAAGCGTTTAGGATTTGCAGGGAAGATTCGACTTCGCCTGTTTGAGAAATAATCTTCTCGAAACCGTTTGGTACAACCGTTATATCCGCTTTGTTCTCCTTGGCGATTTGTTTTAGTTTACTTTTTAAACCGTTTAAACCTTTCTCGTCAAGCTGGGCGGTTATATTTACTTTAGCCATGCCTTCCGAGAAATTCATTGCCTCTTTTCCCGTGAAAGTGAAAGCGGCAGCCCCTAACACGGGAGCGATAATACCTTTAAGCATTCCCCCGACATCGTTTAAATACTTTTTCAGTTTGCCACTTTTCCCGGCATTATCTAACCGGGAAACCTGTTTTTCTAACCCGCTTATTTCCCTGTTATATTGTTTTATTAGTTTTAGATTAGAAGGGTCAATAAGTTCTTTTTCTTGCTTTAAAAGGTCTATCTTTTGTTTAAGGTTAAAGATATTATTTCCAAGATCGGAGGTAGTCTCGTTTAAGGTTTTCGCCTTGTTTGCGAGGGAGTTTAGGCGAGTGATCGTAACCTCGGAGGTTCCGGCAACACGTTTCATCGTGCCGGAAACTTTATCTTGTAAACTGATGATATACTCGTAAGTTGCTGCCATTTTACCCGCCTAAAATTTTGGAAAGTTTTTCAAAATACCTGTTTTCTATCCAGATTGACATGTAGACATATTCGCTCCATTCCTCGTCGGATAGCTCGTCCGGGTTTAGATGAAGATGAGCCCGGATCAGGGCGTTCGCTTCTATTAGCCAACTGTTTTTTCCTAACCCGGCCTCGCTTATAGCTTTTTTAGGGTGGCCTCCTTTATCTCTATAATTTCTGAGAGAACACCAGAAACACCCAAAAATAAAGCATCATCTGTTTTTATTTCCTCGTCGCCGGTAATCCAACAGTTGGTTAAAATTATCTCGTTATATTTTAACGGGTCTTTTTGTCCGACCGTGGCGGCTGCCGATAACACTTTTCGAGTTGGTTTTTTCAAGTAGCAAATTTTATCTTCAATCTTTACCTCGAAAATTTCACCGTGTTTCGCTTTTAATTCTTCAACTTGTTTTCGTGTTAGTTTTTCCATTGTTTAATTCGTTTTTAAAGAGTAATTAAATGGTATTTAAACGGTAGCGGTGACATCGTAATCGATGTCAAGTGCCAGAAACGGTAGCGCGTGTTCTGATTGCGTGTCGCCTTCTTTCATGCCTGCGGGTAGCTCGGAAATAGACACGCAAACAATTTTGTCCGTTGTTATGGCCACGCCATCCATGTAGGAAACAAGAATATCGAAGTCAACATCTAAAATGTCCTTGTATCCTTTTTGCCGGGCAGCCTGATTTAAAGCGATAATTTCACTTTGCATCAAGGTTATTGTTCCCTCGATCTCCCGTTTCCCGTGTTGAATACTTTTTGCGTGACGGCCAGACCCGAATTTAGCTTCTTTCGCTTTTTTTGTTTTGTACTCGATTCCCGTTATTCCAGTAACAGGACGCCCGAATAACGTTACGATAATGTCTCCCCAAGCGTATTCTTTGTTATTAATTCTAACCATGATGTTATTGTTTTATAGCGGGATTGTTAAACCCGAGTGTAACATTAATCTCACGTAAAATGCCGTTTGGCACTATTTTGCACGCTACATTCATGCGAGACGTGGAAAGAATATTCTGATCCGGATCGATGTATGATTCGAAGTCGCTTATTTCTCCCTGCATTTTTGTCGCTATGGCATTGTTTATATTTCCCTCGAAATAGGTACACAAGTACCCCGGTAATTGCCCGGCTTCATCTACTAGTACATTATCCTGTATCTCGTCAATATACGCCGAGTAAGCTAACAAGATTGCTTTATCAATTACGCGCCCCAAATTCAGGTTACTGTAATCATCCGAGAGGGGAGCGGCCATGCAATCGTCATTCAGGTAATATCCATTTTTCCCGGTAAACGTGCGATAAATTATATAACCGGCATCATTTAACGCCTCGAGTGTTCCGGCACATTCTTCCGGGGATTTCCCGTTTGTCAAATAGCCATTAACGGCAATCGCCCCGCTTTTTACTCGGGCAATCGAGTAATTAACAGGAATTGAAGCGGCACGTCCTAAAACTTGTCCTATTGCCGCACTTTCAACCGTGTCAGCCGCCATAACAAAGGCGACACGGTTATAACTTCCCTCGCGTGGTTTGAATAGATTCTCCGTGCTACCCGTCCAAGCGAGAGCCGGGAGTAATACCCGGAACGGGTTTACTTGTTTCGTGTAACTCTCGGCTAATTCCTGTACTGCCGCTGCCGCTGTTACAACATCTTTATCAATTCCGGTTGTTTCCGTGTCAGATACATACTCGGCAGGTGGAATTTTATTTATTCCAACTAGCCGGATTCGTCCCTTGGCATGGTCTATTAATTTTCTTAATGGACTATCCGCTTCACTGCTACATACCTGTGTTAAGGTTGTTGCCTCGGCGACGATAAGCAAGTATAATTCCGCCCCGTCACCCGCTTTAGAGTAAAAAGCCGTTATGTCCTTGTAAACAAGTGGGTTATTTTCCTCGGTTATGCCACGTGTCACGAGGTCTCGAGTGGATGAAAGTTGATAAACTTTGTTTAACTCGGTTTTATCTGGAACTGCTTTACCTGTTAAGATAAGTCCGGCGACCCCGTCGGTAGTTGTTGCACCACGGCCGAGATTACCGTTTTCCAGCATTATATTCACGTCTGATAATCCCATTTTACTTCACTTTAATGGTTTGTAGATTTTCCTCTTTATCGAGGCTTCTTTGATGTAACTCCGCTAGATTCTTGTCTTTTGACAAGAATACCTGCATATCGGATGTAACGTGAAATACTTTCTCTCTCGGGTAAGCTTTTGCGTATTTTTCTACGAGAATCGAGATTCTCGTTTTTGTTTTCCCGGTTTTATTCTTGTCCGTTTGCTCTTTGTTTACCGGAGTGGTAATTTCTCCCGGTTCTATTGTTTCATTCTCTTTCATGTACACGTGTTGTTTTGATTATTCGTATGATGTATGTTAGAATTATTCCCACGACAATAAAAAACAAGTCATTTTTTAAGCGTTGGAAAACGGGTGTTTTTTCTATAATTTGTTTCTCGCTAGCGGTAGAACGGAGCCGGGCAATTTCCCGGTTTTTGCTTTCAACGAGTAATTCTAGGCTGTCACAAGTTGACGTGATATAGACAATGCTGTCCCGGTACTCGATTTTAACGGCTGCTTGTTTATCTTTTTTTTGAAACACCGCCCCGGGTGGTAGTTTCATCACGTCTTTGATAGCGAGGCGGAGGTCTACTTGTGCCGGGGGAACTATCACGGGTTCCCGGGTTATCTCCGTTTTCTCGATCACGCTGTCCGTTAACACTTGCTTGTATTCCTTTAGAACCTTTTTGGCCCCGCAACTCTGCATCAACAGGACAAATAGCGTAATAACGACAAATATTACGCCTCTCGACGGCACGGCGAACAAGCCCGAGTTCCCTGTATAAATTTTTAATGTCATCGCTCTGGTTTTTTAAAGTCGTGGATAGATTCTCGTAAGCCTCGTTTATCGCTTTATCCGATTGAATTTTGCGTTGTCGCTTGTTTACAATCCACGTTATAGCCCCGGCAAGCCCGGAAGGCAGGGCCCATTGTAGAATATCTATCCACATACTTTTTAATTTGTAATTTCTATTTTCCCGAGTAAATTGCCCCGGTGTATTTTCCCCGAATCGGTAAAGCGGTAAATCGCTGTTGATAGCCGATAACGTCACCTCTTTGATCCGGGTCTTTATATTTCACGAAAACATCCATGTTTCCCGAGGCTCGGCAAACTTCCGTGTCACAGTAGCACAGCGATGCTTGCGTGTCATTCTCGCCCTTGGCCGCTCCTAACGCTTTTTTCTGCCCGGTAGTGGTGTCAAAAAACGGCAAACCGCTATACGAGAATAGCGAGAAACTAAACAGTTTACGGGAAGATAAGACTTCCTTGTAAAGTTTCATGTCCTCGGCCATAAGGTCGGCGAGGTGCACGGGGTTTAATACTGCCACGAGCGAGTTCATGTCGACATCTAACGCCCTGAATTTTGCTTCCATTTGCAGGAAGTCTTCAAAACTTACTTTTTTTACCCCGGAGGCGTTAACGGCCCCGTTGCTAGCGATAACGGGAGTAAATTCCCCTTCTTTTGTCGGACACCAGTTATGGGCGGCAAAAGCGGACGTTTTCTTGATGAGTGCATTCCGGTGTGAGCGCACGACACTTTCCATCTTGGAATAGGAACTTTCTTTTTCCTCGATATTCCGCACGATCGTGTTTTTCGTGTCGAACGTGTGCAATAATAATTCCTTCGGGATATCTTCACGTTGTTCCGAGGGAACCGGGAAAACATCGTTGTCGATCAATACCTCGGGATCGACCCCGGCCTCGGCGAGATTCAGTTTATTTGCGTCTACAAATTCGCTCATGTCAACGGATCGGGATAAAAACGATGTGTCCGGGACAAGTCCTTCTTTAATCATTGTGAGCCAGAGCTCTCTTTCAATAGCCATATTTTAGAGTGTTAAAGGTTTATGATTTCTTTTTGATTTGCTCGTACAAATCCGGGGCATCAATTTGCAATTGTTTAAGCCCGGCCATGTCTTTTTTCATCCATTCCAAAAGCGTCCAGTTCTTACGTTCCTCCGGGATCGTTTCTTGCCCCGGGATCGGCTTGACCATCACGGATAAACTTTGTTTTGCCGGTATAGCGTCGATCGTCGCTTTTGTCGTTTCAAAATCAACGAGGGCGAGTTTAACAAAGACATCTTTTTTGTCGGCTGTTATCCGGCCTTCTTTGATCGCGAGGTTTACCATTTCGTTTACTTGTTTTTCTTTTTCGGCTTGCCTCTCGTTTTCTATTATTTGAAGGCTTGCCGTGGTCGTGTCTAGTTTCGCTTTTAAATTAATGATAGCGGCACTAATGGCGACATCGTCCGTGTTTCCCGTGATACCGAGTGCAACGAGAGCCTCGGGTGTTAATTTTGTTTCGTTCATCTTTTCATTTTTAATTATGGAATTTGTTGGTTTAGCGGAAAGAGATAGTTTTATAATGTTTTCGACGTGGCATCTCACGTTATTGTCATTTACAATACAATGATTAGTATCATAAATTTTTAATGTAATAGCACCGGCGTTGGAGGGTACACTGACCGTTGAAGACTCGAATAGCTCCCAATCGGTCACGTAAATATCTTGCTCTCCCGTGGCCGGGTTTTCTCTCCATTCTGCCGCCAGTATAACTATACCGGGAGAGGCTCCACGTAAGTAACCCCGGTCAACTTTACCTTTTATTTTTAACGCTTCCGGGTCACCCTCGTCAAATTCTGGATCGGCAAGAAGTTTAGAACCTTCTACTCGTAAATTAAGCCACTTCCCGGTTAATTGCGCTAAATCGTGATTGTTAAGCATAACCGGGTTTTCGTTAAAACGTTCGAATCTTCCGCCGGCATTTTGCAAGTAAAATCCGTGAGAGTTCTTTTTCGTTTCGTCATTGAATACAAATGTTGCCATTCTTTCCCTTGTTTTTCAGTGCAAAAATGTGGTATTGTGTATTGTTTATCAAAAAGAGTTTCAAGGTATTACACTATTTTTTAACAGGTCATGATGATAGGTTTATTTTGCAAAAAAAAAAGATGGTAAAAGCACCGAAACATAAACTTTACAGCGTGGCTGAAACCCTGTTCATAGAACAGGGGATGACTTGTACCGCTATCGCGGAAAAAATAGGGGTAACGGAGACGACCTTATCGAAATGGCGTAACCTGATGGAGTGGGATATGAAGCGAGATAAAATTTTATCCACTCCCGTTAAAATCCGTGAACTCCTTTTGGAAGAGATGAAATCGGTTGCGGGTGGAGAAAAAGCGAAAATTGACGCTGATGCTCTTTCAAAGATTAACAAGGCTTTAGCCTACTTGGAAGGAAAAGTTTCACTTTCCGTTGTTATTTCCGTGTTTATCGAGTTTGATAACTGGATGGCCGATGTAGATCCGGCCGAGGCCGTGAAATTAACTGCTTATCATAAACAGTTTATAAACTACCGCGCCGAGCGGGATTCATTAAAATAACCGTGCAATGGCAACGATAGATCAGAAATTTCAAAAACAATTAGCCCGGTACGAGGAGCATTGCCGACGGATTAGCAAGGCGACATTTATAAATATAAATGAAAGTGCCGCCGACAGGGTGAGACGTGTTAAAGAGTTAGAGAAAGATTATATTTCTTGGTTTGAATATTACTTTCCTAATTACGCCCGGGTCAAGTGTGCTTGGTTTCATCGACAATTTGCTGATGATATTATAAATAACACGGAGATATACGAGCAGTTAGAAATTTATCGTTCCGGGGCGAAATCGGTTCACGCTGACATGGGAATACCGCTTTATCTCATGTTTACCGGTAGAATTAAATTCATGCTCCTGATCGGTGAAACCGAACGTAAAGCGCAAAAATTATTATCGGCTTGTCAGGCTCAATTACAGTTTAACAAGCGATTGATAAATGATTATGGTTGCAAATTCAAGCTTGGGGACTGGTCTTCTGGGGAGTTCCTTACAACTGATGGAGTGCGTTTCATGGCCTTGGGATTCGGGCAAAACCCCCGGGGTGTTCGGGAGGAAGATCAACGCCCCGATTATATTGTTGTTGATGACGTCGATAACAAACGACACGTTAATAATGACCGTTTGATGAGGGAAGGCGTGGAGTGGATATTCGAGGATTTAATGGGGTGTTTCGATGAAACGGATGGTTCCGTTAAACGTTTCGTTTTCGCTAATAACAATTTTCACAAGAATAGTATCACGAATCGTCTCAAAAGGCAGTTTAAAGTACAAATAAACAAGGCTAGGGAGAACGGGCAAAAACCGAAATTTAAAATACTGAGCGTCTCGGCAGTTAAAGACCTGAATACCTTTGAACCGAACTGGCCGGAGAAGACTTCGGCGGAATACTGGCGTAACAAGTTCGGGAATACCCCTTATCGTTCTTTCATGCGGGAATACATGCACAAGCATATAGAGGACGGTTCTGTTTTCCGGATGGAGGATATGCAATGGAAAAAGATGCTGCCGTTAAGAGATTATGACGCTCTTGTTTTTTATGGTGACCTTTCTTATAAAGCGGCAGCGTGTCACAAGGGAATGATTTTAATAGGTAAGAAAGGACGTGAGTTTCATGTTATACACGTGTTCCTCCGGCAATCCTCCCGGATCGTTTTGGCTCGATGGCTTTATGACTTGTATGAAAGCACGGAACTAAAGGACTGTAAAAAAGTTCGGTACTGGATCGAGGGTTTGTTTTCCATGGACGAGTTCGTGAACGATTTTGACGCCGAGGGCGACGAGAGGGGGTATTATATCCCGGTTAAAGCGGATAAACGCCCGAAAGATAACAAGTACGATCGTATCGAGGCCTCTCAATCTTTTTTCGAACGCCGGAATGTTTATTTCAATATAGACGAGAAAGAATCTGCCGATCAGGTTGAACTAGTAGACCAATACTTAGCTTTTGAAAAAGGAGGTGATGCCCCGGTAGATGGGCCGGATGCCGCCGAGGGTGCGTTTAGCAAGTTAAATGTAGTAACACGGAAACAGAAAGGGAAGTATCGTTCCGGGCATCGTGAAAGTCGCAAGTACTAATTTTAAAATCATTAATATGAGAAACATAAAATACATCGTTATTCATTGTTCAGCGACGGCCCAAACGGCTAACGTTGAAAGTATAAAACGTTACTGGAAAGAAAAATTGAACTGGAAAAGCCCGGGATATCATTACCTGATAAAACCGGACGGGGATATTGTTTGCTTGCTAGACGAGGATAAACCGAGCAACGGGGTAAAAGGTTATAATTCTGTTTCTATAAACGTGTGTTATATTGGTGGTATTGATCAGAGGGAGAAGCCGGTTGATAACCGCACGGGAGAACAGAAAGCCTCTCTTGTATTCTTGCTGGAACAATTAAAGGATAGATATCCACGGGCGACAATCAGGGGCCATCGTGATTTTTCGCCTGATCTTAATGGAAACGGGATAATAGAGCCGGACGAATGGATAAAATTTTGTCCTTGTTTTGACGCCGAGAAAGAATATAAAAACCTGTGATATGTTTATTGAACCCGAGGAATTGAAAACGGCTATCCAAGAATATACACTGGGCCTGATAACGACAGATGATGTTGTTATTCGTTCTGCCATATTAATGTCGATACAGGAAGCGACGAGCTACCTGAACGGGCGTTATGATTGCGTGGCAATTTTTAACGCTACCGGGGAGGATCGTAACGCTTTGGTACTGGAACATTGTAAAAGTATGGCCGTGTGGTATATCATACGGTTATCAAATGCGGACGTACTTTTTGACAAGGCTAAAATTTACTATGATAACGCTATTGACTGGTTTAAACAAGTGGCTGGCGTGGGAACTTCCGGGAAAAGTATAGCGGCAGATTTACCGGTTAAAAGAAAAGATGGCGAGGTCGTGTTAAAGATGCGTTTTGGTAGTAATAGAAAATTCAAACATAGTTTTGAAGATTAAGACCCGTTTAAAACCCGTTTAAACTTCGATATAATGAAAAATAAAAAGTTCAATGATAAAATACCCGTTCTGGGTAAAAATAAGGCTAATTTGGCCTCAAATAGCAAGAATGAAAAAATTCAGGGTAAAAGGGATGGATACGTGCGAAAAATCGTGCCTAAAACAATTTCCCGTGCTCGTGCCGATATTAGCACGTGGAAAACTGCCCTTCGGTCGGCTGATAACGTGGAGAACCCCAAGCGGGCAAAGCTATACAACCTCTATAATGATATTTTACTGGATGCACACCTGACCTCTCAAATAGAATTGAGGATGCAGCACACGTTAGGCGTTCCTTTCGTGTTGAAAAGGGAGGACGGGAAAGAGGCGGAAGAGGAAACAAGACGTTTAAGGTCTGCCCGGTGGGTAACGGAATTAAGCAGGCAAATTTTACAATCAATTTATTGGGGACATTCTCTTGTTGAAATAGAGACGAAGGAAGATAATATTCAGGTTATAGGGTTTCCTGCAAATAACGTGATCCCGGAAAAAGGGATATTATTGTTATCGGAAGATTCAGACCGGGGTATAGAATACAGGAACGTCCGGGAATACGGGACTTGGATTTTGGAATTTGGTAACGATCACGATTACGGGTTATTGAATAAAGCGATCCCGCACGTGTTGTTTAAGCGTTTCGCCCAAAGTTGCTGGAGCGAGTTATGCGAGATATACGGTATTCCTCCCCGGTATATTAAAACAGACACGCAGGACTCGGAGATGCTAGACCGGGCGGAAACGATGCTGCGTGACATGGGATCGGCCGCTTGGTTTATCATAGACAGTACCGAGGAATTTCAATTCGCGAAGGGTGCAGACACGAACGGGGACGTTTATAATAATCTTATATCACTTTGTAACTCGGAAATATCACTTTTGATAACCGGGGCCGTGATCGGACAGGACACGGTGAACGGAAACAGGTCTAAGGAGGAGTCCAGCATGAAATTACTGGATAAACTTGTACAATCCGATAAAAGTATGCTAGAAAGCTACTGGAACGGGGTTGTTATCCCTGCCTTGGTACGAATCGGGATATTACCTGCCGGGCTAAATTTCTGTTTACAACAAGAGGAAGATTTAGAAAAATTGTGGGGGATGACAAGGGATGTTTTGCCGTATAATGATGTTAATCCCGCTTGGATAAAGGAAAAATTCGGGATAGATGTAACCGGTAAAAGAGAATTGCCCGGGAGCACGGGATTAAGTATCGACACGTCCGGTTTTTTCGATTAAGCCCCGGGAGTGTGGCCGGGGCGATTGTTAACCTTTACGCTTTAGCGGGATGTAGTCTATTCACTGATGAAAAAGATAATAAAATAGATTCTTTGATAGAACCTTATTTGGAAGGTATCTACTCGGGAGAATGGAACGAGGATGAGGTACTCGAGAAGGTCTATTTTCATAACGCTAAAGTGTTACTAAACGGGTACGAGAAGGGGTACGGGAAAAAATTCTTTTCCCCGGATTGGACACTAAAGGATAATAACCTGCTTGTAAGAGTTCAAAACAATATATTCGCTTTTTCAGGGGCAAAGTCCTACGCCGAGATGAAGGAACTCCGGGATGCCGTTCACGAGAACGGGAACCGCCTTTCTTTCACGGATTACAAGCGTCGGGCCCGCAAAATTAACGTGGCGTATAATGAAAACTATTTAGAGGCGGAGCGTCAGGTTGTTATAGCTTCCGGCATGCAAGGAAGTAGATGGTTAGAGATAGAGGAAACGGCGAACGAGTACCCGTATTTAGAATATGTAACGGCGAACGATGAACACGTGCGAGAAGAACACCGCCGTCTCCACGGGATCATATTACCGGTAAATGATCCGTTTTGGAATAGTTATTACCCCCCGAATGGTTGGCGTTGCCGTTGTTCAACCCGGAAACGGTCAGAAAGGGAATACGAGCGGAAGAAACAGCGATACGAGAGCCAGAACTGGGAAGCGTTACCAAATTCTTCACAAGCCCAAAAAATCGCCGGGAAAGTTGTTGCTAAACCGTTCAGGCACAACGTTGGGACGACGGAAATATTTGATCGAGACGGACATCCTTACTTCAAGGCGAACCCGAGTGCGAAGGAAATGCAACTCTCTGCGGTTAAACATTACGGGATGAAGCCAGTAAAACAGATTTACATGGATAACCGGAATCTCTCGGTTTACAAGGGGGAAATAAAGAACGAGATTGATTTTATAGACTACTGGAAGGTTCTCGAGTCACATCACGGTAAACCCGGCGAGGGATTCAGGTTGATAGATCAGAAAAATAAAATTTCCGCTTCGTTTGATAACGATTTAAAAGCTAAAATTTTAGATCGTGAAAGGTATTCTTATTTCGATGAAATGATAGAAGTTTTTACCTCACCAGACGAGGTATGGGGAACTTATAATAGTAGCGAGCGATACGGGACAGAGTTTTTTAATGTCTACGTGAAATATTACGAGGATAGACCGATCGTTTTGCTCGTTGATTTAAACGGGCGTGTGGATAGTTTTTACAAGTTAAAGACGGTGGAACAAGTTGAGCAGTTTCGTGCCGGGTTATTAAAACAAAGAAGGTAATAAAACCTCGTGTTGCACCCCCGGCTTTTCAGGCCCCCGCGGTTTCCGGTTTTATTACCTTCTTTTATATCACAATATTACAATAAATAAATTGAAAAACAATGCGAGATATTCAAAAATTTGCATCGGACATGAAAGCTAAAGCGGTAAAATTTAACAGGTTGCCTAGAAAAATCTCGGTTTATATTGCCGGGGCCGCCGAGAAAATGAAGGATGCTAATTTCTCGGCGGGGGGATTTATAACGAATGGTGTAGCCCGGCCAAGATGGAAAAAACGTCGAGTGGAAACCCGGAGATCACGGGGTAAACGGGTTCTTTTCGACACGGGAACGTTACAGAATAGCGTTAAGTCAAAAGCCCTTGCGGATAGAGTCTCTGTCGGGGTCGATTTGACAAAGGTTCCTTACGCTAAAGCGCATAACGAGGGAGGTCGGATTATTCAACACGTGAGACCATTCACGAGGAAAAGGAAACAAGCAACTAACATTAAGACACGTCGAAGAGTCCTAACCGGGGGGCAGCAGGTGAGAGGATTTGTTCGACGAATTAATATGCCTAAACGACAATTTTTAGGTTATTCACCTGACATTATAAAAATAGCGGATAAGGATATTCAAAGAGAGATAAACAAGATTTTAAACACCATTTAAACACGCTTTAAAAACTTATTAAACATGAAAAGTATATTTATAAACATTCTGGAATTATTGAAAACAATACCGGGAATAAGATATACCGGGGAGGATTGGGGACAACTTAATTTTGAACAACCCCCGGTTGATTTCCCTTGTGTTTTGGTAGATTTAGGAGACGCCGAGTTTTCACAAGCGGGTAAACACACGCAGCAAGTTGTCGCGACACTTAACGTGACGATCGCGGATATTCGTTATAACGGGCTATCAACCAAATTACCCGAGAGACAACGGGATCGAGAGTTTGAAATATTCTCGTTAATCAAGAACGTGAACAAGAAACTACACGGGCACGGTGGTGAAACATATTCCCGGTTGTGTCGAGTGAGTTTGAAAAAGTTGGAAAGAGACGATGCTATCAGAGAATTTGTAATGACCTATAAGTTTGCTTACACTGATAACACGGCAGCACAGGATTATCATAAAGTAATGCCCCAAGTACAAATTATTCCTACACATGAGGAATAATTTGTTCCTCAGGAAAAGTGAAAATTTTATCTTCAATTTTTTCTTTATTTGAGTTAGGCTTTTTGATTTTTTTTCTATGAATATTAACTTTATATTCTTGATTAAAAGTCAGATTTTCCATATTATCAATAAGATTTGCTTCAAATGAACCTGTATAAGTAAATCCGTTACTGTCTTTAAATTTGAAAGTTCCAGTTTCACAATTTAATGCAAAAAACCTTCCTAAAATAAGGAAATCTTCTTCACTTGTTGTTGATAACTCTTTAATAACATCTAATGTAAAACGTGCTTGTTGAGGAATGATATTTTTTAATACTTTTTCTTTTTGAAAAGGACTATAGAAACTAACTTCAAATTTAGCATCTTCTTTATATACTGTATCTAAAAAGTCGATATACGCATTCGTGACAAAAGAGCTACTATTATCAATAATATCTTTTAAAATTTCTTGATCATTACTTATATCTAATAGTTTAATGAATTTTTTATTAATTTCGGTTTCATCGGGGGTATTAAATAGATTCCATGTACAAGAAAGTGGACGAAGGTAAATACTGAAAGAAGCTGCTTCTAATATTACGATTTCTGTCCCAATTTTTGTTGTGATTATGTTATTGAATTTTCTTTTTTTGCCACGGTTTTTGCCAAAGAAAGTATCTAATGCAATTTCTCTTCTTAAAGCGTCCGTATGATTTAGAATATCTGTAAAATATTTAGTTTCAACACTTCCATATTTTACTCTTTCTCCTGTATTTAAATGAATATTGATTAGGTCACAATTTTTTTCTTGTCCATAGTGACTTAGTCTTTCTAATGTTTCATTTTTTATTGAATCTAATGAAAATGTATTTATGATAATATTAAGGTCAACGCCATTTTGTGAATTAAAATAAGTATTTTGTTTAGGTAATTTATTGAAAGGTAATTTGTTGACGATCTGTATGTTGTGTATATTATCAAATGTCCCTTCGAAAGAAAAACAAAAATTTCTACTAATAAAGTCAAGGTGTGATAATTGACCTTTTATAAATTGGTTTAAATTTACTTTAGATGTGCGGAATAGGATAAACTGATCAATACCTTCTTCAGTAATGTCAATCCATTCTTGAATCCAAGGATTTCCTGCTTCGTCTTGGAGTACACAAGTTGAAGGGAACTCTTGGAACATTAATATGCCAACAAATTTTAAATTTTCGGCAAAATTAAATTGTTTATCCATTATATATAACTTTTTTTATCTGAAAATCAGATGTTAAGTTTGCTTTTTTATATTCCATGAGATTAAAATGTCCGTTTATTGCTGGTTTATCGCATATACCATGTATTGGATGTAAATTTCCTTCCGCAATACATGAACCTAGAACTTTATATAACATAGGTTTATTATTAATACATTCATTTAATCTCCTTATTGCATTTTCTTCAGTGTTAAACATTGAGATACCCCAATCTGTAGCTTGTTGTACCTTGTAGTCTTTCTTTAAAAGAGGGCGTGGTAGAAAATTACGTTGATCGGTTATATTTTGATGAACCCACCTGTATGCTATTTTTTCTTGTTCTTTGAATGCATCAAAGTTATAATTTAATTTTTTGATTTCCTCTTCATACTTTAGTTTTGATACAATATCTTTATTATTTTCTTTCATGTTCTAAATACGTTAAAAGCAGATGCAAGTAATATAATAAATGTAATTTAACAAAATTTATTGTGAATCTTATTTTAAATTGTAAGTAATTTAGATTATATCTAATTTACATGAAAATATTAAAAATTATTCTTACGAACTTAAATTCTTTATTTTGAAAATTATATACATACTTAAAACAATGAATACTTTTCGTTTTGTAGTTATGGAATTGAATGTATGAAAAATGTAATTGTACTCAGCTTGTCTCATTTGTATTCTGAATTTTGAGATATGAGGTAAAAAAATTAGTTTTCCTAAGAGTAAGATATTGTGTTGGATCAATAATTATTGTTTGCAACAGAAATATTCTTTATTGCCTACTTTTCTGTCTGTGCATATTCTCTTCCTATGTGAATATATATGTACAAAATGGTGGTAGTATTGCAATATGAATAAATAAAGATTACCCAAAAAAATATTTCTAATGATTTTTTTTATTTTTACCATAAAAGTGATATATTTGTTTAATTTTAAAACTAATCTATTATGGGTAATCCTCTAAAATTATATATAATAGGAAATGGATTTGATCTTCATCACGAGATGCCGAGTCGATTTACACAATTTTATGAATGGTTGGGAAGTAAAGATTTTATTTTTGCCGAAGAATTAGATACAAAATATAGTGTTAGAGATAAAGAATGGTGGAAAGATTTTGAAAATAACCTGTCTCAATTAAGTGTTAGTACTGTTTTAAGCAGTCATAGTAATCTTTTTTCAACAAAGGAATATAATGATTTTACTTATAGGCATTTATATAGAATAGAAGATACGATTAAGGATGACTTAGAGAATGATTATGTTAAACTTAGAGGTTATTTTCGAGAATGGATAGTGTCTTTACCGGCAGGGAAGATGAGTTGTAAAATTGATATAGATGAGTCTGATGCGGTTTTCTTGACGTTTAACTATACAGATACATTGCAAAAATTATATAAAATTCCTGATGAGAAAATTCTTCATGTTCATGGTAAGATTCAGGGCGAAGATACAGAACTTATTTTTGGTCATGGAGATAATTATGATAATATTGTATCGAATTCTTCAGACGAAGATGATGATTTTCCAACTATTGAGGCGATTGAAGTTATTTGTCAACATATATATGATCTGCGTAAACCTGTTGAAGAAATAATAAATATAAATAAAGAATTCTTCTTGGATCTTATAAAGATAAATACAATTTATGTCTATGGTTTTTCATTCTCAAATATTGATAAACCATATATAAGAGAGATTGTGAATCATATTGATATATTGAATGTTGACTGGGTTATAAGTTATCATAGTGATATTGATAAGGAAAAAGCACAAGAAATGTTAGAATCATTAAAAATTCCATCTTCAAAATATAAATTTATAGTACTGAAAGAAATGCAACATAAATGGATGAAGGAACTTCCTTTTAAGGATTAATGGGATCGGTAAAATGAATTTTTAATTGTGTATCTTGTTTTGGCTGTGGTTCTTGTACTTTCATGTATTTCAAGTACGTTCGGTAACAGATTCCGAACCGGGGATATATATACTTTTTCCATACCATTTTATAGCACTTGGCGTGGTTTTCTGGTTCGTAATATTGGGCTGTAATTTCTTTTATAAGACGAGCCCTCAAATAATATCCTTTCTTGTTATAAGCCATGTGTAGATTATTTCATTCGGTTTTCTAGCATTAATTCCATAGCCTTTATTAAGGCTCCTAATTCGCTATTAGTGTATTGTAGAATAGGTTTCTTGTATTTACCACGTTGTTTGATAAAACGCCCGAGGCGGGCATTATCGGCAACAACACGCCCGAGACGTGGATGCACACGTACCCATCCAATTTGATAACAAAGAGAAAGAATATACCTGTGGCGATTGTTATTAAAATCAACACGCCCGTAATTCTCGTCCGTGCCGAGATCACTTATAATAATTGCGACCTCGTTCTCCGTTAGGTCAGAGAGTGAGGAAAGACGACGTTGAATGAGGTTCTCGCAAATCTCGTGGCGGATTTCCATTAATCCACGTTTAGATAACGTGGAAAATAATGTTTTGTGCGCTGTTGTCGTGTGGTTCATTTTATTTAGTGTTTAAAGTTTTGTTCCCGGGGGCGGAGTCGAACCGCCCCGGTGACCATCCGGGATTTTTATGCTTCTGTCATTCCGAGTGGGATGCTTTTCCACATCCCGTTTTCATCCTTTATTTCGGCCCGGACGAATGTTTTACTTTGGACTGGTTTGTACGCGGCCTCTATGATCCGAACCCCCTCGATGAAACGGGCATTGCCGGATTTGTCCGCCATCTGTCTCAGTTGCATAACACGCGAGGGTTTTAACGTGCCCTTTTGGTCTTTAGCTAAAAGACGCATTACTGTATCAACAAGAATCCGGCTGTTCTCGTCTCTGGCAAGGCTGGAAATGTATTCTTTCACGATACTGATCCCGGCGTCTACCGTGTCATCGTAATTGTCAATAGTGTTATTTCCTAATGTTATCCGGCGATCACCCGTTACATTCATGAAAGCGTGACTATTTTGACTGTCTTTTACCTTGTAGAGCTCCCGTTTCATGCTTAAAGCAATTGAAAATTCATCGTACACGTGTTTTTTTGCCTCTCCTAGTTGCATACTTAGGTGATCCAGAAGAGGAAACAATTCATCTACTTTATTGCTGACAAGCTCCTTGTATGCTTGTCTGTCATTTTCTTTTTGTCTCTCTATGGCTTTTTCTACCTCGAGGGCTTCTTTCGCTAACTGTGCCCTTTCTTCCGGCGTTAATTCATTTAAATTCATAGCTCGTTGTTTTTATATGGATAAATATCTACTGTTAAAACTTTCTTTACCATCCCCGACCCGTTACACACCTTGCAAGGTTCGGTTTCATACTCGTTGTCTCGATTTTTACCGGTGTAAACCTCTTTTTTGCCCGTGCCGCCACAATTCCGGCAGATGTCAATTTTCACGCTTCTCCACACGGAAGTGGCACTCTCTTTTCTTAAAATTTCATAACTCATAATTTTGCATTTAATTGATTAATAACCCGTATTTATTAAAAAACTTTTCGGCCCATTTGCCACTCATGCCCCAAATAAACACCCCGTTAATTTTCATGAAAGTGTTTTGTTTTACCCGGTCATACTCCATGTAAACTTCCTCGATCCCGTTTACTCCTATTTGAAACCGGGTTACGCTTATAATATCTTTTGTTATAACCTTTTTCATATCGTTTCTGTTAATAGTTTCATTGCGAAGCGGGAGGGAAACGAGGTATTATCAAGTTTCTCTAACGTGTAGTCTTTGTACAATTCAACGACTTGTTTCGTGTTCCATACAGAAGGATGTTTTTCGAGGGTAGAAGTAAAATCTATGTTTCTAATATTTATTTGTTGACGTACCCAATTCCAATACTTTTTATTAGATTTTAAAACATTAGCCTTATTTTCCGGGTAACGGTTTTCTGCCGCTTTGCAGCCGATCTCCAGTATAATCATGTTATACTCGTAATCGCTTAGTCCTAGAATCTTTTTTATTTCCATGATGATAATTTAAACAACGTTCAAATGGCGGTTAAACGCTCGTATTCTCGCTTGTATAATTCTAAGTCAATTTCACGTCCTTCTATCTCTGCCGAACGTTGTAGACTAACGAGGGTATCGTTTAAATCCCTGTAATTTGTAACCGTTTTGCAAATGCGATTAATAACGTATTGATTTATTACCCCGACTTCTTTGCACATGTTAGAAATCTCGTTACTGTCAATATCCCCTAAAAACGTGGTTTTATTCCCGGCTAAAAATCGGGAGTAAATTTGAGGGGCGATCCCTTTTTCCGTGTCACTCATGTTTTTAATCCGTCTGTACCAGTTTGGGGTTCCCAGAACCATGAAAGCGCACATTCCCTTTAAGTTATCATACAAGGCTTTAACTCGGCCCCAAGCGGCAAGTTTCAGGTTCTCTGCCTCGTCAAAAATTAAAATTGGTTTCGTGTCATACTCGTACATCATTTTCAACTTCGTTTCAATAGCCCGACGAATACGACTTTGTGACATATCGTCTGAAACGGAAACCCCGATCTCGACAGCGATAAATCGGATGAAGTCTCGCAGGTTAAAGTCATTAGCACAAGTTATTATATAAGTACTGGCCGGGTATTTATCTCGCATTTTCTGAATAGCGTACGTTTTACCGCTTCCAGTTGCCCCGATAACGGATTTTACAGTAGCTCCTGTTTTGGCCTCTATAAAATCATTCTCGATATCCAAGTATTGTTCCGTTTCAAATGTTTTCCAGTACTTGTTATCCAACTCGTAACCTACAAATTTCGCTATTCGGTTGAAATACACGTCTTTTATTATTGTATTGTTAAAGACGTATTTCCCGTTTGCCATCCCGGATATCATAGCGTCTATATAGGCGATGTTTACCTTGGCATCCTTCGCTAATTTGTTTCGGCTATAAGTTTTACTATCTCCTGTCGTGTCCATGTGAGCGACGTAGTCAAGCATTCTGCTCACGATAACACCTTTTTGTTCGTCTGTTAATTTCATGATTGTATGTATTTAATTTATAATTCTTTATTCAATTTATCCCGGCGAGATTTTAGATACTCTTTTCGTGATTGTTTGGGGTATGTCTGGGTAGCTGATTCTTCCCGTTTCACTGAACTTTCGTTATACATATCGGCCTCGGCGGCGGCGAGCACGTCTTTGTTAAAGAACTTGTGACCAAGTTTCATGATTTCCTCGGATTCCATTAACGAGGCGGCTATCTCGTGTCTTTCTTTTGCCCGTTTTTGTTGTTCCTTTTTGATATTTAACCGCTTGTTGATCTCTTTCTTTTCGTCTTCCTTGTAATCCTGAACAGCGTACGCTATTCGATCTTTTTCAATAGCCCATGCCACGAAGCGGCGGGATTTGTCGGCCTCTTCCTTGTAGAGAGCGACACGGGAGCGATTAAGCGGGTCGAAGCGGATATAAAACTTTTGCCTGATATACTTGCAGGCAAATTCTTTATCAGGAGTATATCTTTCCGGGATCACGTCGTTTTTAAAATCAAACTCGTATCCTTCTGCAACCTCGTATACTCTTTTTATCTTGTTCTCTACCCATGATATTCCCTCTTTAGCGTAAACGCACTTTTTCTCGTTCCATTCCCAAAACATGTTTATCCAATCCAAGGCAACGACCTGTTGAGTGTTTGGATTTTGACTGTCAAAATATTTTTGTTTTGGTGTTTTTCCGTCCTTCCCCGGGGTGTTGTTTGCGACATGGAAGAACCATTCCTGTAATTCAATGGTCTCTTTCTTGTTTTTTAAAAACTTGGTTTTATCGAGATACGCGATGTAATCCTCGTTGATTTGATTGTTTATGTTTTTCGATTTTATATTCATCCCGGTAAAGCCGTCAGCGTATCTCATGTGCTGATCCTGCAAGTTCTTGAAACAACGCTCTATTATTTTACTCTGCCCGTTGTTCGGCATGGCCGGGAAATGTAAAGTTGTCAATCGTTTGAAATAGTTGTTCGACCCGTCGTTATCATACTGCATTTGGAATGGCAAACAGTACCCGGAACGAACTACCGCCATGCGGAAGGCACGTTGCACGCTTCCCATGTTGTCGGATTCTTCCGATATGTCCCACCCGAGCCAGTAGCCGGAATGAGCATCCACGATGGCGTAAACGTTTAGTTTTGCAGACTTGCCGCCCGGGGTTATGTAGAAAAGATTCACTTTCGTGCCGTCACCGCACCATACAGCATCCCGCGTGCTTGGTTTAAACCGTAATATCGTGTAACTAAACAGGTTTTTCCATGCCTGAACCCCGTGGCGAGCTAAATACCAAACTTGCATAACTTCCGGGATATTTAGATTGTATTTCACGCATGATTCTGAAATTATAGCGGGTTTCCCTTCTTTTAGCGTCCAGCCGTTTTGCAACACGATATCATTGTATAGTTTCGCTACCCGGGTGTAGTCTGGTTTATGAGGATCACTATACAAATCAATAAGAATTTGCAAGCGTTCATCATCAACTTTCCGGGAAGAAGTATTTCCGAATTTGCCGGAAACAAGTGCCAGAATGCCGTTTTCCTCGTATTCTTGTAGTCGTCTCTGGCAGGCGTTGTAGTTCTTTGGTAACTTGGCCCCGTTTGGAAACTCTATGGTCGGGCTATTGGCTATCGCTATGCTGATAGAGCGAAACTCCTTTATACTTTTTACGTTAAGCTGCTTTAGTATTTTGTTATTGTACCTGTAAACATCTTTACGCATTAACCGGAACCAGCGAGATTGATATAACAATAAACAGATGTAATCATCGTTTAGCTTTGTTCGTTTTTCTGGGCTTATTTCACCACTCATGACGTCTACTTTTTCCCGGGTAATGACGAAATTTGTTAATTCTTCTTTTTCATCTTGGCTAACCGGTGGGAGTAGGTCTCTAATCGTGTTGAATTTTAGCCATTCTTCAATATCTAACCCGTTACAAAGTTCTTTTTTGATTAATTCCTTGTATTTGTCTTTTAGACTATCGTAGTGGATATATACTGTATTACCCATTTTATGGTGGGGCCAGCAGTTTACTAGGCCCTGGCGGTGACGTAATAAACCATCTAAAATAGTTCTTTTAGATACATTACACCTTTCCAGTTCCGGAACAGTAACACAGATAATATTTTCACTTATACAAGGCATAATCTTTTATTTTTTAGTTCCTGCCGGGGAATCGAACCCCGGGAAAACCGTTCAGGAAAAATGATTACATTTGTGTATCCAATAACTAAAATGTAAACATCATGAGTGAATTTTGGGACAAAGTGCGGGATGCGCATGATATTGAATGTCCGGTTTGTGGAAAAAGACCATCATTCCGGATCACGGGACAATCTTCTTATGAAACGTTTTATCCTTGTGGACATGAAGAACTTGAAAGGCTTCTTGAAGAACGAGAGAATACTATTCTCGTGGATCAGCCGTCCGTTAGAATCAAACCGTTTGCAGGATGTGGTAAGCCAACCCTTACAATAAAGAAGGGTAAAGACTGATTCGTCAGGTAGGGTTTGTCCATAATTTATCAAATCCTGCTTGCTGAAATTTTTTAATTGGACGTCTATAAATTGTCGTCCAATTTTTTTATATGCGTGTTTTGTGTTGAATGTCATATTTCTGTTACTTAAGCGTTAATGAAATTCTCTCGTATTTTAATTAATTCTTCTGCGGCTTCTTTCACAACTTGTTTTAGGGTACGTCTTCCTTTCAGTTGCGCTCTGATTGTATTTTCCGTGTAACGACCTTTTAACTTTGTGGCTATTAGTTCATAGTCTTTGGGTCTTAATTTTTCGCGTATTTCTTGTAATTCCATTTTTATTTGTAGATTTGTTTCATTAATTCGATACAAATGTATTACAGTGTTCTGTAATTTCAAAATATTAATACAATATTCTGTAAAATATTTTTTTATGAACGATGTTACTGTTAGATTTATAGAGGTTTATAACTATCTGTTGTCGACTAAAGTTATTGCTGGTCCAAAGGATTTTGCAGAACAAATTGAGGTGAGTACTTCTATGATTACTGAAATTATAAAGGGGCGAAGTAATGTTGGTGTAAAGGCAATACAGAATACTGTAAATATATTTGGTGTTTCTCCCTTTTATTTGTTTTCTGGCAGGGGTGAAATGATATGTAAAGAAAATGCGTATCTGAATGCGTATCCAGATGCGTATCTAACGGAAAAGAAGTCCGATCAGGTAGTAAAAAAAAATGCATACCCAAATGCATACCCGGATGCATACCTATTGGAAAAAAAATCCAATCCATCTTCTGAAAAAAATATTACCGAAAGTATTACTAAGGGTATTACCGAGGGTGAGACGTTGTTGGGAAAAAGTATTAGTGAAAGTATTAGTTTGCCTGTAAAAGATGGTCAGGTAAATGGTCAGGTTGAAGAAAAATTATCACATGGAGACGAGAAGGATGAAACTTTGATAACGAGGAGGAATGAGAGAAAAAATGCGTGTCCGGTAGGGTGTAGTTCTAGTATAATTCAAATTCCGATAGTTGATATTGCTGTTGCGGCAGGGACGGGATATTATAATCTGGATAATATAGAGGTGATTGATACTATTTCGTTGCCTGAATCAATGATTAAAACCGGAGTTCAATATCTTTGTGTAAGAGTGAAAGGGGAAAGTATGGCTCCGACATTATTAGATAGTTCGTTTCTTGTTATTCGATTATTAACCCGTGCAGAATGGGAATATTTGCCTGATGAGCAGATATATGTAGTCTCTGATGTGGAAGGAAAATCATATGTAAAGCGTGTGAAAAACCGATTAAAAAAAGGATTTATAGTTTGTATGTCAGATAATCCGGATAAAGCCTATTATCCAAATTTTAATTTACGAAACGATGAGATAAATACGATTTGGCATGCAGAATGGTATATTTCGGCCAAGATGCCAAATATACATCAATCCTATTATAATAAGGTGTCGGAACTCGAAGATGATATTGCGGATATAAAGAATGAATTAGGAATGATTCGTCGTCAGCTTGGAGCGGGTAATTGATTGTTTTTTCGGTGGAGAAAAATTATCACCTAAATTATCACCTAAATGGTGACATTGGTATTGCTTATTAGAAAAGCAAGAAATAAAATCATTGTGTTTAAAGTCTGTTTAATCACTATTTATAAGGTATTTAATTGCTGTTTAAATTATAGGTTTTTATAGTCAGGTTTAAATTATTATTCCTGTAATTTTAATCAAAATCATAGTAAATTACACTTTTCGATTTGTCGGCTACTTTTCATAAAAACGCTGAAACCTTTAGTTGTAGCGGGCTTTGGCGTGATTTTCTTCAAAAACCCATTTATACACTTTTCGATTTGCCCCTTATATATATAAATGCGTTGATTACAAGTAGATTTTAGCTGTTTGAATAAAAATATTGAAAAAAGTGGTTCAAAGTGGTTTAAAGTGGGGAATATTTTCATAACTTTACATCATAAATTAGAAAAACTATATGTTGTCATTTATAGGGGATTATACATGCAAACCGGATAACAAGGGACGGGTCGTTGTACCGTCGGCGTTTCGCAAAGGGGCGGCTGCCGCGGGGGAGAGTTTTTTTGTTCTGCGTCGTAATATTTTCGAAAAATGTATTGATCTTTATCCGAAGGGGGAATGGTTGAATTTGATTGATGATTTACGAAATCGGATTAGTTCGTTTGATCAAGAGGAGTCTCGTTTTAAGAGGGAATTTTTCCGGGGAGTTTTGGAGGTCGAGCTGGATGGAAACGGTCGAATTTTAATTCCCAGGAAGATGTTGGATAGTATTGAGGTAGTGGGGGATATCGTGATGGTAGGACAGGATTCAAAAATAGAGATATGGGATAAAATAAACTACGAAGAAAGTGCTATGGATACGGAGGATTTTGTAAATTTGACGACCCGGGTTTTTGGAAAGCAGGAAAAATAAACGTGCCGCATGGCTTGCGATTTCCGGGTTCGGAAGTGATTGTGAATCATAAATTAGAAGTTATGGAATATCATGTACCTGTATTATTGGACGAGTCGGTGGCGGGATTGGATATTGATCCTGACGGCGTTTATTTGGATTTGACTTTTGGAGGAGGAGGTCATTCGAGAGAGATTCTGAAACGTCTATCCGAGGGGTGTTTGATAGGATTTGATCAGGATTCTGATGCATTGGAAAATGTGCCGAAGGATGATCGGTTTATTTTCGTAAATCATAACTTCCGTTATTTACGCAACTTCTTGCGTTATTGCGGTTTTGAACACGCTGACGGCATACTGGCGGATTTGGGTGTTTCTTCGCATGAATTTGACGAAGCGGAGCGGGGGTTTTCTTTTCGTTTTGATGCGACGTTGGATATGCGTATGAATAGAAGAAACCGATTGAAAGCTGCCGACGTGTTGAATACTTATACCGAAGAGTCTTTGATACACCTCTTCCGGGATTACGGTGAAGTGGAGAACGCCCGGCGTTTGGTAAGTTTGATCGTAAAAGGGCGTGAAGAAAAGGAAATCGCTCGTTCGGATGAATTTTTGCAGGTTATAGCTCCATGCGTTCCTAAATTGAAAGAGAAAAAGTATTTGGCTCAGGTTTTCCAGGCTTTGCGTATCGAGGTCAATGGAGAATTGGAAGCTTTGGAAGATATGTTGCAACAGGCCGAGATGGCGTTGCGTCCCGGGGGACGTTTGGTAATTATTACTTATCATTCGCTGGAAGATCGTATCGTGAAGAATTTTTTGAAGTCCGGAAATTTTGAGGGAAAAGTCGAAAAGGATTTTTATGGTCGGGTTAAAAAGAGTTTTGAGTTGGTGAATCGAAAAGTGATCGTGCCGACGGAGGAAGAAGTCGATCGCAACCCGAGAGCCCGGAGTGCCAAGTTAAGGATTGCAGAGAAGTTGTAGTATGAGGTGGTTTAAGAAAAAAAAATATAAAGATTTTGTTTCTCCTTCGGAAGAGAAGAAAGAGGTATTGGGAGAGTCCATGAAAGAACTTTTGGATGGGCGTATTTTGGCAGATACAGTGTTGCGGAAAAATATTCTATTCATTCTTTTTTTGACGGTTTTGGGGATATTGTATATTGCGAACGGGTATAACACGGAAAAATTGTATATGAAGAAGGTGAAGTTGGAAAAGGAGCTGAGTGAATTACGATTCGAGTCGATAACAACAGCATCGGAATTGATGAAAATCAGTACGCAATCGGAGGTGATAAAACAGATTCGTAAAGAGGGATTGAATTTGGTGGAGAGTAAGGAACCGCCGACAAAGATATACGAAAATTAACGGGTGTCGATAGGGATATGTCAATAAAGCATGAGTTAGCCGGACGTTTGGGGTTTGTGTACATCTGCGTGATGGGGATAGCCGCATTGATTGTGGTAAAGGCTTTGCATGTCCAGATTTGGGAGGGAGAGAAATGGCGGAGTAAATCCCGAGATGTTTCCGTGAAAGACTTTGTTGTCGCTCCCAACCGGGGAGATATTTGTGCGGCGGACGGAAGAGTATTGGCCAGTTCGATTCCCTATTATTCACTGCGTTTCGATTGTAAGGCTGTTCCGGATGATATTTTTAAAAAGAAGATAGACAGTTTAGCCTTAAAGTTATCCCGTTTTTTTAAGGATGCGCCTGCCGTGGAATACAGAAGTAAGTTGTGGAAGGGGAAATACGGTGCTAAACCGAATCAATATCTGTTGATCAATCGGCGAAAGGTCTCTTATAATGAGTTGAAAGAGTTGAAGACGTTTCCTATTTTTCGGGAAAAAGGGAGTAGAAGCGGACTGATTCCGGAGCGGGAAAACGTGCGTTTGCAACCTCATGGAAATTTGGCTGTTCGAACCATTGGTTATTTAAATGAGGGTAACGACGGGACGTTTGAAGGACGCGTCGGCCTGGAGGAGGCTTACGAGAATGAATTGAAGGGAGAATTGGGACGTAGTATACGGCAAATGATGTCCGGACGATGGGTTTCGGTAACCGTTGAAGATCCCGTGGATGGAAATGATGTGATTACTACAATAGATGTTGATTTTCAAGATATTGTGCAGAATGCGTTGGATCGGCAGATGGAGCTTTACGATGCGGATGCCGGGACTGCTATCCTGATGGAAGTAAAAACGGGAGATATTAAGGCTATTGCCAATCTGACCAAAACATCTAAAGGGTATAGGGAAATGTTGAATAATGCAATCGGGGATGCCGCAGAACCGGGTTCCGTGTTTAAGGCGGCGGTTATGATGGCCATATTGGAGGATGGGTATGTACACCCGGAGGATACAATTGATTTGGGTGACGGATGTTATACTTATTATGGAAAAACATTGCGGGAGTCGAATGGTAAGTCGGTTGGCAAGATAACCGTGAAGCAGATATTTGAACGTTCCTCTAACGGAATTTCGAGGTTGGTATATGAAAATTACAAGAATCAACCCGAAAAATTTATTAACCGTCTTTACGCGATGCAATTGAATAAAAAGGTGGGGATTGAATTATTGGGAGAGGGAGAACCTTATATTAAATATCCGACGGATAAGGATTGGAGCGGTATCTCTTTGCCGTGGATGAGTATCGGTTATGAAGTGAAACTGACCCCTTTACAGGTGTTGGCATTTTATAATGCCATCGCGAATGATGGAAAAAGAATGAAGCCCCGATTGGTCAAGGAGATACGTAACCGGGGAGATGTTGTTAAACGGTTTGCTACGGAAGTGATGGATCGACATATTTGCAGCGATAAAACTTTGTCTGCCTTACGGGATATGATGGAGGGGGTCGTGGAAAATGGAACGGCGAAAAACTTGAGTCGCGCTCCGTATAAAATTGCGGGAAAAACCGGGACGGCAAGGGTTGCCGATCGTTCCAAAGGATATGGAGTAAGAAAATACCGGGCCAGCTTTGTCGGATACTTCCCGGCGGATGATCCTCTTTATTCTTGTATCGTGGTGGTGGAAAATCCATCGTTATCCAAAGGATATTACGGGAATGTCGTTTCCGGAAATGTGTTTCGCGAAATCGCAGATAAGGTATACGCTAAGGCTTCTTTGGAGTTTGAGGAGTCGGAAGATGTTCCGGAGGAGTTTGTACTGCCCATCAGTAAAAACGGATTGAAATCGGATTTTTTGAGTATATACGATGAGTTCGGATTTCACGTGGACGACGAACCTGCCGAAGAGTCGAGATGGGTCATGACGACCCGGAATGATGAGGGTTTTGTACTGAAACCCAGAAGTATTTCCGAAACTTTGGTACCTAACGTGAAAGGTATGGGGTTAAGGGATGCTTTATATATTTTGGAGAATAGCGGTTTGAAAGTGGGGGTAAGCGGTTCGGGAACCGTAAACAAACAATCGTTACAACCGGGTAACCGGGTGCAACGGGGTAGTTATGTCAATATAGAACTAAAATAAAAGAGATGAAATTAGGAGATCTATTGGATGGAGTAGCCTGTTTGTCCGTGGAAGGGGATTTGAACGTAGATGTTCATGCTATTCATTTCGACTCCAGAAAGGTGGATAGGAATGATCTTTTTGTGGCTCAGCGAGGAGTGAATGTCGACGGGCATGTGTTTATCGATAAAGCTGTTGCCGCTGGTGCCGGAGTTATTGTTTGCGAGCAATTACCGGAGAGTTTGTCAAGTCATGTAACTTATGTAGTAACGGAGGATTCTTCTGATGCTTTAGGACGGATGGCTGCTAATTATTACGGTAATCCTTCGGAAAAGATGAAGCTGGTAGGAGTGACCGGTACCAACGGAAAAACGACAACGGCTACCTTGTTGTATGAATTGATTCGTCTTTTAGGAGGGAAGGCCGGGCTTTTGTCTACCGTCTGTAATTATATCGGAGATGAAAAGGTAGCGGCTACGCACACAACGCCCGATGCTTTGGAAATTAACGCGTTGATGCGGAAGATGGTGGATGCCGGGTGTGAGTATTGTTTTATGGAAGTGAGTTCGCATGCTATTGATCAGAAACGAATCAGCGGTTTGGATTTTGACGGGGCAATCTTTTCGAATATAACGCACGATCATTTGGACTACCATAAAACGTTCAAAGCGTATATAGAAGCTAAAAAGGCCTTTTTCGACGGATTGTCTTCACGGGCTTTCGCTTTGACTAATTTGGACGATAAGAACGGGACGGTCATGTTGCAGAATACCGTTGCCCGGAAATATACCTATTCGTGTAGAAGAATGGCTGATTTTAATGCAAAGGTCATCGAACGGCATTTGGACGGGACGTTGCTAACATTGAACGGCCGGGAGGTATGGACTAAATTTACGGGGGATTTTAACGCGTATAATTTGTTGGCAGTCTATTCTTCTGCTTGTCTCTTGGGATTGGAAAATGAGGAGATTTTGCAGGCCATGAGTTTGTTGGTTCCGGTATCGGGGCGTTTTGAGACCGTGTTGTCTTCGACGGGGATCATGGCGATAGTGGATTACGCTCATACGCCGGATGCGTTAGAGAATGTGTTGTCAACGATACAGGATCTGAAGGGGAAAAATAATCAGGTTATTACCGTTGTCGGGGCAGGGGGGGACCGGGATCGTACCAAACGGCCGGAAATGGCTGAGGTCGCTTGCCGGTTGAGCGATAAAGTGATATTGACTTCGGATAACCCGCGGAGCGAGGAGCCTTCGGCTATTATTGAAGAGATGCGTGCCGGAATACCCCGGCATGAAGAGGTAAAGGTCTTGGCTATTTCGGATCGGAAAGAAGCTATCCGTACGGCTTTGATGTTGGCCCGAAAAGGAGATCTGGTGCTGGTAGCCGGAAAGGGACACGAGAATTATCAGGAGATAAAAGGGGTGAAATACCACTTTGACGATAAAGAAATTATTCAAGAAATATTTAATCGATAACCATGTTTTATCACATTTTTGATTATTTGGAGCAGTTAAATTTTCCGGGAGCGGGCATGTTTCATTACATTACTTTTCGTTCTGCCTGTGCGATTATCTTATCGTTGCTTATAGCCACGGTAGTCGGAAAACGTATTATACGTATGTTGCAGCGTCAACAAGTCGGAGAAGAGATCCGGGATTTGGGATTAGAGGGACAGATGCAGAAAAAAGGCACTCCGACGATGGGAGGAGTTATTATTCTGCTGGCTATTTTGCTTCCGGTTATTCTTTTTGCCCGCTTGGATAATGTTTATATTCAATTGATGATTATTTCAACGATCTGGTTGGGGTTAATCGGTTTCTTGGATGATTATATCAAAGTTTTCCGGAAACATAAGGAGGGGCTGAAAGGACGTTTTAAGGTAATTGGCCAGGTAGGATTAGGATTAATCGTGGGATTAACTCTTTATCTGAATGACGGTGTCGTGATTCGTGAAAAGGTCTCTTTTTCGGAAGTCGGCGAGTTGGTAAGTACGGTAGACGAAGGTTTTTCTACCAAAGATTCGGTTAAAGCATTGGCAAAAGATGTTAAATCGACTAAAACGACCATTCCGTTTTTTAAAAATAACGAGTTCGATTACGCCTGGTTCGGAGTATTTGCGGGCAAATATGCAGAGGAGGTGGGATGGATTGTCTTTATTGTCATTACCATTTTAATAGTGACGGCCGTGTCGAACGGTGCTAATCTGACAGATGGACTGGACGGTCTGGCGACGGGCACGTCGGCTATTGTCGGGGCCACCTTGGGAATATTGGCTTACGTGTCGGGTAATATGGTATATGCTGATTATTTGAATATTATGTATATTCCGCATTCCGGAGAACTGGTGGTTTTTATCGCTGCATTTATTGGTGCTACGATCGGTTTTTTATGGTACAACTCTTTTCCCGCCCAAGTGTTTATGGGGGATACGGGTAGTTTATCATTAGGTGGAATCATTGCCGTGTTTGCCATTATTATTCATAAGGAGTTATTGATCCCTATTCTATGTGGGATTTTCTTGATGGAGAATCTTTCTGTCGTTATGCAGGTAAGTTATTTTAAATACACGAAAAAGAGATACGGAGAGGGACGTCGCGTATTTTTGATGTCTCCGTTACATCATCATTTTCAGAAGAAAGGTATCCCGGAACCTAAAATCGTTACCCGGTTCTGGATCGTGGGGATTGCTTTGGCCGTGTTAACTATTGTGACGTTGAAAATAAGATAATGTGGAAGTCATGGAAACAAAATTAATCGTATTGGGAGGCGGAGAGAGCGGTGTCGGTGCTGCCTTGTTAGGGAAAAAGTTGGGATATAGGGTTTTTCTTTCCGACAAAGGAAAATTGGCGGATAAGTATAAAGATATATTGGAAAAAGAAGCGATCCCTTTTGAGGAGGGGCGTCATACGGAAGAGTTGATTTTTGCGGCGGATTTGATTGTGAAGAGTCCTGGTATCCCGGATCATATTCCTATCATTCAGAATATTAGAAAGAAAGGAATCGAGATTATCTCGGAAATCGAGTTTGCCGGCCGTCACAGTGATGCAAAGATGTATTGTATTACGGGAAGTAACGGAAAAACGACGACGACCTTATTGTTGTATCATATCCTCAAACGGGCGGGAATGGATGTCGGGTTGGCTGGTAACGTGGGAAACAGTTTAGCTGCACAAGTGGCGGAAAATCGACATGAAATATACGTGGTCGAACTGTCGAGCTTCCAGTTGGACGGGATGTATCGTTTTAAATGCGATACGGCGATATTGACCAATATTACTCCGGATCACTTGGATCGGTATGATTATAAATTCGAAAATTATGTCGGCTCGAAATTTCGGATTGTAAATAATATGAAGCCGTCGGATCTGTTTATATACGGATCTGATTGTGACGTTGTCCGGGAACGGGTGGAAAAAGGGAAAATAGAACCCGAGGCGGTTGGATTCACTTATACTTCCGATTCCCGTTTAAATGCTTATGTAGAAGACGATGCGATTGTCGCTCGCCTGGAAAACCGGGTGTTTCGAATAGAGAAACGGGCTGTTACGATACAGGGGCGTCATAACGTGTATAACGCGATGGCTGCAATATTGGCCGCGATGAAAGCCGGAGTGAGCGACGAGAGTTTAAGAAAAGGGTTAACCACTTTCCCTCAAGTGGAACACCGTTTGGAAACGGTGGCGGTAGTCGGTGGAGTGACTTATATTAACGACTCGAAGGCTACCAATGTGGATTCTGCCTGGTATGCCTTGGATAGCATGCATGCTCCGGTCATTTGGATTGCAGGAGGGACGGACAAAGGAAATGATTACAGCGTGTTGAACGATTTAGTGAAAGAGAAGGTGAAGTTGTTGATTTGTATGGGGGTGGATAATAAAAAATTGATAGATAGTTTCTCCGGTATATGTGAGATCGTGGATACGCATTCGTTGGACGAGACGATTGCCGTGGCTTACAGCAGGGCTGTTGCCGGGGATGTCGTTTTGCTTTCTCCTTGTTGTGCCAGTTTTGATTTGTTTAAAAATTACGAGCATAGGGGAGAATTGTTTAAAGAGAAAGTAAAAGCCCTAAAGTGATCTATATAAAACGATATGAACTGGTTTGATTTAAGGAAAAAACTCTCTTTTAAAGGTGATAGGATACTTTGGTATGTTATTATCGGTTTGATGCTTGCTTCCGTTATGGTCGTTTATTCTTCGACGGGTAGTTTGGCTTATCGTGTCCGTAGCGGTAATACCAGTTATTTCCTGATCAAACAGGTTATTTTGATGTCGGGGTGTTTGGTGGTCATTCTGACCTTACAATCCATTCATTACAAGTATTTTCTTTCTTTTGCAAAGATTGTTCTGGGGATGTCGTTCATTTTTTTGTTATGGGCTAAGTTTGCCGGGACAACTTTGAATGATGCCGGTCGTTGGGTGACTATTCCGGGAATAGGTTTTACCTTTCAGCCTTCGGAAATGGCAAAATTGGGGGTTATCATGTATTGCGCCAGGGTCATCGCTTTTTATCAGAATGAGCGTTGCTGTGACGATGAAGCATTGAAGAAGATTTTGTTTGTCGCGGGACCAGTCATTTTTCTGATCTTTTTGGACAACTTCTCGACCTCGTTGTTGATGGGCTTAGTCTGTTTGGCCATGTTGTTTGTCGGTAGATTGAGGTTAAAACTGATAGCGATGTCGGTCGGGGCTCTTGTGGCGACAATAGTGGTGCTGTTGGTATTGGCTTTCACCGTGCCCAAGGTGGCAGAAATCGGCCGTATCGCTACCGTGAAAAGCCGTATCGTGAATTTTTTTAATCCGGAATCGGTTAATAGCGATGACTCTTATCAGTCGGATCAAGCGAAAATTGCCGTTGCAAAAGGGGGATTGGTCGGTTTGGGACCGGGGAATAGCGTACAGCGTAATTTCTTGCCTCATCCGTATTCGGATTTCATTTTTGCTATTATTATCGAGGAATACGGTTTATTGGGAGCGGGGGTCGTTATGCTTTTGTACCTGATCATCCTGTATCGGATCGGGGTGATCGTGCGTCGGTGTACCCGGACATTTCCCGCTATTTTAGTAACGGGTTTGGGACTTAGCATTGTGTTTCAGGCGCTTGTTAATATGGGAGTATGCGTAGGCTTAATGCCCGTTACCGGGCAACCTTTGCCTTTAATGAGTATGGGAGGAACATCTCTTATCTTTACGAGTGCGGCTTTTGGTATGATTTTAAGCGTGAGCCATACGTTTTCGGAGGAGGGAGAGCGGGAAGAGCGCGAGAAACAAAGAATAAAAAGTGAGAAACTGAGAAAAAGAGCAAAAGATATAGAGGAGGATATTGAAGAGGAGTACGGGGAACGGGAGCCTGTTTATCAGAATGAATAGAAATAGAAGTTTAAATTGGATTTTGAGATGGTAAAAAAAGTAATCGTGAGCGGAGGAGGAACGGGAGGGCATATATTTCCGGCACTTTCTATTGCAAATGCGCTGAAACGTTTGGATGACAAGATTGAGATTCTGTTTGTCGGGGCAGAAGGGAAGATGGAAATGGAAAAGGTTCCGGAAGCGGGATATAAAATTGTAGGTTTACCGGTACGCGGCTTACAAAGACGGCTGACTTTCGAAAACGTGAAGGTTTTGTTGAATCTTTGGAAGAGTTTGCGCAAGGCAAAAAAGATAATTGAAGAGTTCGAACCGGATGTCGTTGTCGGTGTCGGGGGATATGCCAGTGGCCCTATCGGGCGGGTCGCTGCCAATGCCGGAATCCCTTTGGTATTGCAAGAGCAAAATTCCTATGCCGGAGTTACGAATAAGATTTTGGCCAAAAAGGCGAAGAAAATATGTGTCGCTTATGAAGGGATGGAGCGTTTTTTTGAAAAAGACAAGATTATATTTACGGGAAATCCGGTACGTAAGGATCTGTTGAAAGCGTCCGAAGAACGGGACGAGGGGATAACGTTCTATGGTTTGGATGCTTTCCGGACAACGATTCTTGTTACCGGCGGCAGTTTGGGTGCCGGCAGTATCAATAAGGCTGTGGTGAAACATTTAAAAGAGATTTCCGATTGGAAAAACGTACAGGTGTTGTGGCAATGCGGCGGATATTATTACGAAACATTGAAACAACAATTAGGAGAGCAATGGCCAGCCAATGTAAAATTGTTACCCTTTTTGAAACGGATGGATCTGGCTTATGCTTGTGCCGATCTGGTAGTGGCGCGTGCCGGGGCCGGAACGATATCCGAGTTGTGTTTACTGGGAAAGGCTGTCGTATTGGTGCCTTCTCCTAATGTCGCAGAAGATCACCAGACCAAAAATGCTATGGCTTTGGTGAATAAAGAGGCTGCAGTCATGATAAAGGATGCGGAAGTCGAGGATAGCCTGGGAAATGTTTTGTATGATTTGTTGAATCAGGAGGAGCGGAGAAGAGAGTTATCTTCCAATATATTGAAATTAGCCGTGAAAGACTCGGACGAGATCATAGCCAAAGAAATTATAAAATTGTTTTAATTCGAGCGTATGAAAAACGTTTATTTTGTAGGAATCGGAGGAATCGGAATGAGTGCATTAGCCCGTTATTTTAAGGCTATGGGCTATGCGGTTGCAGGTTACGATAAGACACCTTCACCCTTGACCCGAAAAATGGGTGAGGAGGAGGGATTTTCCATTACCTATACGGACGATGTTCGGGAAATAACCTCTTTATTCAAAGATAAAAAGAGTACGTTAGTGGTGTTTACTCCAGCGGTTCCCGAAGAGAATCGAATACTTTCTTATTTCCGAGACAACGGTTACTCTCTGCATAAACGGGCAGAAGTTTTGGGTTTGATATCGAAAGATAAAAAAGCATTGTGCATAGCCGGAACTCATGGGAAAACGACGACGACGACGATGGTGGCTTTTTTGTTAAATCATTCTCACGTGGGGTGCAATGCTTTTTTAGGAGGAATATCTGCTAATTTCGGAACGAATTTGCTGATCGACAGAAATTCGGATTATGTGGTTATTGAAGCGGATGAATTTGATCGCTCGTTTTTGCACCTTCATCCGGAGGTTGCTGTTATTACAGCGATGGATGCGGATCATTTGGATATATATGGAACGCATGAGAAGCTGTTGGAGGCTTTTGAGGCTTTTGCCCTCCAGACGAAGGGTCCTCTGTTTTTAAGAAAAGGGCTGACCTTGCAACGAGCGGTGACCGGTTTTTATGCGGCAGGAGAAAAAACGGATTATTACGCGGATCGTTTGCGGGTGGAAAACGGTAGTTATGTGTTTGATTACGTGTTTCCGGAAGGAGTAATAGAAGAGCTGAGACTTTGTTTTCCGGGACGGGTGAATGTTGAAAATGCAACGGCTGCTATTGCGGTGGCTTTGCAGGCGGGTGTAACCCCGGACGAGATTCGGATGGCTTTGCCTCTTTTTAAAGGGGTTGCCCGGCGTTTTGACGTGCACGTGAAAAATCGGGATATGATCTATATCGATGATTATGCCCACCATCCGAAGGAGATAGAGGCCGCTCTCTCTTCTATCCGGGAAATGTGGCCGGATAAGCGATTGACGGTTGCCTTTCAGCCTCATCTCTATTCTCGTACGAATGACTTTTATCCTGATTTCGCCCGTGGCTTAAGCTTAGCCGATGAGGTGATTTTGTTGGATATCTATCCGGCGCGGGAAGAGCCGATTCCGGGTGTGACCTCGGCTTTGATTGCGGACCGGGTAACCGTACCCGTAAAGAGGGTTACCAAAGAAGATTTTCCGGAATACGTGAGAGAGAACGTGAAAGAAGGAGTATTCGTGACAATGGGGGCGGGCGATATCGATCGTTTTATACCGATTTTTACGAAAATCTTTAACGATAGGAAAAAATCGACGTATAGTGTTTAGTTTATAAAGAGAAATGTAGCATGAAACGTATCGTACCTTACATAATATTTATCATATTGCTTGCATACCTGATAATTGTGTTTACCTTTGCAGCGACAAAAATGGGGGAGGTAACATGTAGAGGGGTACGGGTTACTGTCAAAGATACCACGATGAATGTGTTCGTCGGTGAAGAGGATATCTTGAAAATGATAAAGAATGGGTATGGAGGAATTCTGAATCAGGGTATTAAGGCAGTAAATAAAGATAGTTTGGAAAGAATACTTGTCAGAAATCCGATGATAAAATCGGTTCAGGTTTACTACAGTTTAGATGGTTATTTTCATGTGGGTATAGAACAACGTGAACCTGTTTTAAGAGTATTGACAGGTGAGGGTTATTACGTTGATGCGGACGGAAAAGTGATGCCGTTGTCTTCTAAGTTTACTTCCAGGGTTATTGTTGCTACTGGTAACATTACTAAAAAATTTGCTTGCGAAAAATTATGTCCTTTCGTGAAAAAACTGAGGGATCATTCATTTTGGAATGCTTACATAGAACAGATTGTGGTACTTCAAAATGAAGATATTATAATGATACCCAAAGTAGGTGATTTTAAAATTATCCTCGGAAAAGTGGATGATTGCGAGGAGAGAATGGACAAGTTGATGCTTTTTTTAAAGCAAGGAATTGCCAAAAAAGGGTGGAATCGCTATAAAGAGGTAAATTTAAAATTTAAAGATCAGGTGGTTTGTGTTAGAAAATAAAATAAAAGGATATGGGATACGTAGCTTCTTTGGATATGGGGTCGGAGACCATGGTGATGGCTTTGGCAGAGAAAACCGGGGATGATTGTCGTCTTGTAGGTGTCATGAGTGTTGCGTCTCAAGGCATAAAACGGGGAAAGATAATTGATAAACTCAGGGCCAAAGCTTGCATACAGCAATTGTTGGATGGATTCGAAAGCGAACATTCCGTGCATATTGATTCTTTGAACATTGCGCTTTCGGGGAGTTGGGTGAAGGTATTGGAGGATAGGGAAAGTTTAAAATATGCCAAGTCGCAGGGGGTGACCCAGCATGATTTGATTGAGTTGGAAAAGAGGTGTAGGAATACTTTGGAGAATGGGAACGAGGTCGTTGTGGATGTCGTTCCGATGGCTTATTTTATAGATAAGGAGGTCGTAAACGATCCGGTCGGATGTTCGGCCCGTCGTTTGGACGTACGTTATCAGGTTTTCATTCTATCGAAGGAGATGTTAGAGGAGTTGAAAATATTATTCTCGAGTATAGGTGTCGAACATTTGGAAATTTATTCGGTCGTTCGGGCCGTGACGAGTGCTTTGGTGACCAAGCCGGGAGAGAATCAGAATTTTGCCCTTGTCGATTTAGGAGCCGAAAGTACGAAGATCGTTGTATTCCAGAATGGAATGGTTTTGTTTTATTCGGAATTGCCGTTAGGATGCCGTACGATCGAATCGGATTTGAATGTGGCTTTTTCTATTCGGGATCTCGAAAAGGCTAAAAAATTAAAACATGAATACGGAATGGCTCTTCGGGCCGAATGCAAGAATCGAAAAGTTATTATTCCCGAAACAAAATATTGTATAGAGAGTCATAATTTGGCTTATGTGGAACAGTGTCGTTTGGAAGAGATTTTAGAAGGGGCCATATTCCAAATGCAGCAGAGCGGTTGTTACGAAGATCTCGATGAAGGAGTCTTGTTGACCGGAGGTGGAAGCCGTGTTGTCGGTGTGGATACCTTATTGTCGAAATTGTCGGGTCATAGCGTGGGAGTAGCCCGGGCCGTAAATGTGTCGTCGGAAAAAGGTGTTTTATTGAAGACACCGGAGTATTTAACGGCATTGGGTTTGCTGCGATGCGAGCGGAAAGAACAGAAAAAGTCCGGAAGTCGGATGAAGAGGTGGTTCGGAGAACTTTTTAATGATTAACGAATTAATGGTTTCAGTTATGTTTAGTGAAGGTACTTTGCTGGAGTTAAATGCCCCGATACAGGAGGAGTCGATCATCAAGGTGTTCGGAGTGGGAGGAGGCGGGAGTAATGCCGTGAATCACATGTGCAGACAAGGAATTCGAGGTGTCGAATTTGTTATTTGTAACACGGATATTCAGGCCTTGCGGATTAGTCCTGTCAAGAACCGGATACAGATCGGAAAGGAGTTGACGGAAGGCCGGGGAGCCGGAAGTTTGCCGGAACGCGGACGCCAGTCGGCGGAAGAGAGCTTGGATTACATAAAGACGATTCTCGAGCGTAATACAAAGATGATTTTTATTACTGCCGGCATGGGAGGAGGTACCGGAACGGGAGCGGCTCCCATTATTGCCAGACAGGCCAAAGAATTAGGGATATTGACCATTGGAATCGTTACGATACCTTTTAATTTTGAAGGAAAAAGGAGGGTTGAACAGGCTATGGCCGGGGTGGATGAATTGGTAGAATACGTGGACGCCTTACTGATTATCTGTAATGAGAAATTACGCGATATGTATGGGGATTTGAAGTTGTCCAAAGCTTTTGAAATGGCTGATAATGTTTTGACTATTGCGGCTAAGAGCATAGCTGAAATCATCACGCTAAAAGGTTTTGTTAATGTCGATTTTGCTGATGTGGAAGTGGTTATGAGAAATAGCGGGGTAGCGTTGATGGGGGCCGGGGAGGCGGAAGGTGAAAATCGGGCATTGGATGCCGTCAAAATGGCTTTGGAATCTCCTTTATTGAATAGTAATGATATACGGGGAGCCTCCAATATATTGTTGAATATGTTATACGGGAACAAGGAGATCACGATGGATGAGATCACTTTGATAACCGATTATTTGAAAGAGTTGGTCGGTTACGATGTAAATGTAATTTGGGGAGCCGGAAAGGATGATTCGTTAGGAGACGAATTACGGGTGGCTGTTATAGCTACCGGTTTTAATGGTGTTCCTGTGGATACGAAGTGTTCGCCTATCTCTTTTAAGGTAGAGGAGATAGAAGACCTTGAGTTGAAGGTGGTAGATCCGAAGAAGTTGGAGGAAGAAGAGCGACAGCGTAAGCAGAAGCAGGAGGAGAACCGGCTTCGGCGTTTGCAGCGGGAACGACAACGAAAAGAGATGGAAGCTATAGAAAAAGAGGAGGAGAAAGATTTCGAGGAAGAAATTCGGGAAAAACAGCATCCGGATCGAAACCGGAAACGGGGAATAAACGAGGTTCCGGATGTGGACAGTTGGTTTAAACGTAAACTCGGAACAATGTTTAGTGAAGATATGAGTAGAGATACTGAATTGTAATAGCGGATGATCATGGTAGATGGATTGATAAATTTTAACCAGAACGAAATTTCCCCTACGATTATTAAGGTAATCGGAGTAGGTGGCGGAGGCGGTAATGCCGTCGAATACATGCATAAACAAGGGATTTGCGATGTAGATTTCGTGTTGTGTAATACCGATTATCAGATATTGGAACATAGTCAGGTTCCCATAAAGATTCAGTTGGGCAGAGCTTTGACGGAAGGCCGTGGGGCTGGAAACCGTCCGGAAGTGGGAGAGGCTGCTGCCAATGAAAGTTTTAAGGAGATAGAGGAGTTATTGCGAAACAGCACGAAAATGGTGTTCATTACGGCAGCTATGGGGGGTGGTACCGGAACGGGAGCAGCTCCGGTAATTGCCAAGGTTGCCAAGGAGATGGGGATTCTTACCGTGGGGATCGTGACCATCCCTTCCCGTTTTGAGGGTCCGAAACGTTTGGAGCAAGCAAGGGAAGGGGTACGGAGGCTGAAGGGCTATGTGGATTCGTTAATCATTATCGATAATGAAAAGATTCAGCGGATTTATGGTTCGCAAACCTTGTCTACAGCCTTTGCCAAGGCTAATGATGTATTGAATACGGCCGTAAAGGGTATAGCGGAAATCATCACTTTGCCGGGGTATATAAACGTGGATTTTGCCGATGTGAGAACTGTTATGACCGATAGCGGTATCGCTATCATGGGGGCGGCAAAGGCTTCGGGAGAAGACCGGGCCAAAAGGGTTATTGTCGATGCTTTAAACAGCCCTTTGTTGAATAAGAGTGATGTTTTGGGAGCCAGTAATATCTTGTTGAATATTACTTCCGGTACGGATGAAATTACAATGGATGAGATGAGCGAGATAACATCCTATATTATTAAGGAAGTAGGAGATAATGCCGCTGTCATTTGGGGGGTCGGTACGGATGAATCCTTGGGAGATTCCATATCCGTAACGATAATTGCCACCGGTTTTTCTACCAATGATGTGGAAAATACCTTTACCGCACCTATCAAAGGAGGGATACCCGTAACAATGTCGGAAACGGAAGAAGATCCGGAACGGATAAAGAAAATAAAGGATGGGGTGAAGGATTACGTGCAGGTCATCTTGAAGGAATCGGATGTGATTTTACAACCGGACCTGCCGCAAGAGAAGATAAAAGAATTGGAAACGACTCCGGCGTATACCCGGAGACAAATAAAAATAGATAGAGTATGATGCGGAAAAATAATCGTAATTTGTTGTTTGTGGTTGGAGATTATGGACAAAGGATTACAAGTGGCATCATGGAATTAATTTAATTACATTAATGGAAAAATTTAGAGAATTAGGTTTAGACGGGGAAATTCTTAAGGGAGTTGCAGATTTAGGTTTTGAAACACCGAGTCCTGTACAAGAGAAGACGATCCCTGTAATTTTGGGCGAAGAAAATGACTTGGTAGTTTTAGCCCAGACTGGAACGGGGAAAACAGCAGCATTCGGATTGCCTTTATTGCAAAAAATCGAACCGGAATGGAAAAGCACCCAGGTTCTGGTTTTGAGTCCTACGCGAGAATTATGTGTGCAGATCGGAAATGATTTAAAGAACTACTCCAAATATCGCAAGGATATTCGAATCGCATGCGTTTACGGGGGTACGGATATCCGCAGGCAGATCAAAGAGATTGAACGGGGCGTTCATGTTATCGTGGCTACACCGGGAAGGTTGGTAGACTTGTTAAAACGGAAGGTTGTAGATATCGAATCCGTGGTTGCCGTAGTTTTGGATGAGGCGGACGAGATGTTGAATATGGGCTTTCAGGAAGACCTGAATTTTATTCTGGAGGAGACTCCTAAGGATAAGAACACTTATCTGTTTTCGGCGACAATGCCGAAGGAGGTAGAACGGATTGCTAAAAATTATTTGGTCAATCCGAAAGAGATAGCCGTAGGAAAGAAAAATCAGGGAGCTGATACGGTCTCGCATCACTATTATATGGTGAGAGCGAAGGATTGTTATGAAACATTACGTCGGGTAATCGATTGTGCTCCTGATATGTATGCCATTATTTTTACGCGGACTAAAAATGATGCAAGTGAGATAGCCAAACATTTACAGCGGGACGGGATCGATTGCGATGCATTGCACGGGGACCTGAGTCAGGCCCAACGTGATAACGTGATGTCCGCTTTTCGTTCCAAAAGACTGAAAGTGTTAGTCGCTACGGATGTGGCTGCCAGGGGATTGGACGTGGATTGTCTGACCCATGTTATTAATTACAATTTGCCCGATGATGTCGAAAGTTATACCCACCGGAGCGGTAGAACGGGGCGTGCGGGAAAAGAGGGTATCTCCATTGCTATCATTCACTCCAAGGAGAAGGGTAAGTTGCGTCGTATCGAAAACATGTTGAAGAAAACGTTCGTTTATCAACAGGTTCCCGGGGGAGATCAGATTTGTAAAGCTCAATTAGCCTATTACGCCGATCAGATACTTGCGGCAGAGCAACAGGATAACCTGGAGAATTTCGAGCAGACCGTGTTTGATAAATTTGCCGATTATACGAAGGAGGAGTTGATTCAGCATTTGGTCTCTTTCGAGTTCGGTAAATTGTTGAAGAAGTATAAAAATACGGAGGATCTTAACTTGACGGAAAAAGAGCGTAGTGAACGTGGCGGACGGGAAGGAAGAGGCGAACGCCGGGGACGTGGCGGTGACACTGTCTTTAGTGCTTTTTCGTTGAATATTGGTCGGGAAGACGGATTAACTCCTAAAGATCTGATGGCCTTGATTAATAAGCATTCGCGTCGTAGAGGAGTGGAAGTAGGAGGAATCCGGATTTACGATACGGATACGAAGTTTGAAATCGACGAGGAGAGTGCCGCGGATTTCGCTTCGGATTTCAGTAGGGCGATATTCAATGGAATTCCTTTAACCATCAGAGCGATATCCAATCGCGGTCAAAGTAGCCGTGGAAGAGGTGGTGATAGGGATAGAGGGGGAAGCCGGGGTGGCCGTAGCGGAAGATCAGGAAGAGATCGTTTTGAACGTAGGGATAGCGGAAAACGTGAGAAGGAGGTAGAGGGGAAACGGAGAGGGAAACCGGGAAGTAATCCGAAGAAACCGAGGAATTTCAGACGTTCTTCCGCGGGAAATTAATAAAAACAAGCGTTTTTGTTTTATATAGAAAAAGAGAGAGCTGGAAATTTATTTTATGGACAGCTCTTTTTTTTGTATTTTTGAAAGTCTAAAATAAAAGATTATGGAAGTATATAACGCAAAATTTGTAATGAGTAATACGGAGGTGGATAAATGCCCCGTTCCTGATAAGCATGAATATGCTTTTATCGGTCGATCTAATGTGGGAAAATCTTCTTTAATCAATATGCTTACAAACCATAGTAAGTTGGCCAAAACTTCCGGTACTCCCGGAAAAACACAGTTGATCAATCATTTTCTGATTAATAATGAATGGTACTTGGTCGATCTACCGGGATACGGTTACGCGAAAGCTGCAAAATCGGTGCGGAACAAATTTGAACCTATGATTAAAAACTATATTCTGAAACGGGAAAATATGGTTTGTCTGTTTGTTTTGATCGACAGTCGTCATGAACCTCAAAAGATTGATTTGGAGTTTATGGCTTGGTTGGGAGAGAATGGGGTTCCTTTTGTTATGGTATTTACGAAGGCCGATAAATTAAACGTAACCCGCCAGAAAACTTGCATAGAGGAATACGGAAAAATCATGTCCGAACAATGGGAGAGTCTGCCTAAGGCTTTTTTGACTTCGTCGGAAAAGGGGATCGGTCGCATGGAAATTTTGGATTACATCGAAGAATTGAATAAAACGGTAGAGTTGGAATAAAGAGATGATGGAACCTATAGGGCTATATCAGCTGAATAATTTGGTGAAACAGACTTTGAAGGAGAGTTTCACCGAGGGGATATTGATTGTGGCGGAAATTGCTGATATCAAAGAGAATCGTTCGGGACATTGTTACATCGAGTTGGTGGAGAAACGGGAAGAGGATGATGCGATTGTCGCCACGGCCAGGGCGACGATTTGGGCATTCACGTATCGCTTGTTAAAACCTTATTTTGAAACGACCACGGGAAAATCTTTACAACGGGGAATGAAAGTGTTGGTTCGTGTGGAGGTCGTGTTTCATGAAGTTTATGGCTATTCTTTGAACATTCGCGATATAGATCCTACCTTTACCATAGGAGATGTGGAGCGGAAACGAAAAGAGATACTGGATCGCTTGGAACAGGAAGGAGTTATCCGTATGAACCGGGAATTGGAACTCTCTCCCTTACCTAAAGTTATTGCCGTCATATCTTCTCCGACAGCCGCCGGATATGGAGATTTCGTAGATCAGTTGCATCGGAATCCTTTCGGTTATGCTTTCCATACAAAGTTATTCCCGGCAGTGATGCAGGGAGAAAATACGACAGCGTCTGTGATTGCGGCTTTGGAACGGGTATATGAATACGACTCTTTGTTCGATGTGGTCGTGATTATTCGGGGAGGAGGTTCTCAAACCGATTTGGGGAGTTTTGATTCTTACGAATTGGCGGCAAACGTGGCTCAGTTCCCGCTACCTGTTATTGCCGGAATCGGTCACGAACGGGATGAGACAATTGTAGATAGGGTCGCTTTTAAGAGCGTGAAAACTCCGACGGCAGCAGCAGCCTTTTTGATTGAGCAGTTTCAGGCAAGGGAAGCTGGAATAGAAGATTTGCGGGAACGATGGAGGATGAATGTAAATCGACGGTTGGCCGAGGAGAAAAATAGACAATACGTATTGGTCTCCAATTTCAGGCAGTTTACCCGTGCTCTTTTGGATAACCGGAAGAATAGCCTGGTATTTCAATTACAAAAGGCAGAACATCGTTCTAAGTTGTTTATCCGGAATCAACTGGGCGGATTCGAGCAATGGAAAACGCGTGCGGAAGGAAAGGTGCGGTTGAGTTTAGGGCGTCAGACCATGTTGCTGGAGAATTACGGTAGGCAGTTGGAACAACGAGTGAGCAATTGCTTTTCTTATCAAAACCATCGTTTGGAGATGGCAGAGGCCCAAACGAGGTATATGAATCCGAAAAATGTATTGAAACGCGGGTTTTCGATTACCCGGATAAATGGAAAATCAGTGAGAGACATTACCGGTTTACAAGCGGGAGATGTGATCGAGACGGAATTGTATCATGGTAAAATAACGAGCGAAATAAAAAACAGAAAAGAAGAGTATGGAAGAGAAATTGAACTATAAAATGGCAATGGCCGAGATTGAAAGTATTGTCAGTAAGTTGGAAGATAATAAATTAGATATAGATGAATTGGGGGAGAAGGTGAAGCGGGTTTCCCAACTGATTGCTTTTTGTAAAGCTAAGTTGCACGAGACGGAGGAGGAGGTAGAGAATATTTTGAAATCAATGGAAGTTTGAATTTTGGGGGATGCCGAAACGGATTTTATATACTTTATTATTTTGCGGGCTGATCGTTTTTCCGCTTTCGGCTCAGGTCGATAGTGCATTGCAAAAATTACTCTCTACACCCGGTTTAAAGCATGCTGCTATCGGAATATCTGTAAAGCGGGTGGGTGATCAAAAAATCATAAGTGCATATCGTTCGGAAACAGCCTTAATACCTGCCTCTGTGACAAAGTTGTTCTGTACGGCTCTGAGTTTGCAAAAGGTGGGTCCGGCCTATACTTTTTCTACCCCCGTCACCTATACGGGAGAGATAACGAATGGGATTCTGAAAGGAAATATTGTGATTGAGGCGGGAGGAGATCCTTGTTTGGATTCCCGTTACTTCCCTGCCCGACGTTTTATGGATACGCTTATTCAAGCTATAAAGGTATTGGGGATCTATCGGATAGAGGGAACTGTTGTCGTTCGTGAAAAGGCTCGGGTGGAAATTCCGGGGTCTTGGTTATGGGAAGATATCGCCAATTATTACGGGGCACTTTATCATTCTTTTAATTACCGGGACAATTTATATACTGTTACGTTGAAACCGGAAAGAACTGCGGGAATGGCAAAAATTATTTCTGTAGTTCCTTCGATAAATGTGGAATTTGTAAATCGGGTAACGGTTTCCGATCTGAAAAAGGAGGAGGTCTGGATTTATGGCGGTCCTTACACGGAGAAACTATTGTTAAAAGGAAATATCACCGCGAAATCTTCTTCCTTTGAAGTGAAGGGAGCCATGCATCACCCTGCTGAAACCGTTTGTGATGAGTTGAAGAGACGGTTGAGACGACAGGGAATAGCAATAAGCGATACGTCCGTATCCGGAGATTCAGTACATCCTCTGCATACTTTTATCTCTCCGACCGTAGAAGAGATTGTTTTTTACACGAATAAGAGGAGCATAAATTTATTTGCGGAAGCTTTAGGTAAGTTGGTCAGTCCTGACCGTTTCGGACAGGAGGTGAAGGAGCGTTTGGCGGGAATGGCGATTGATACGGCCGGAATCATTTTAAAAGATGCTTCCGGGCTCTCTATGCAAAATGCTGTTCCCGCGGAAGTGTTTACCGATCTTTTGTTGTGGAGCCGTCTGCATTTGGGAAAGTCTTTCTGGGCTTCTTTGCCTGAAGGGGGAGTGGACGGCGGACTGGTTGTTTATGCCGATCATCCTGTTTTGCGGAATAATCTGCGGGCAAAAACCGGTTCCTTTACCGGAGTGCGTACCCTTTCCGGATTTTTGACAACAAGAAACGGACAGGAACTGGCTTTTACCATACTGATCAATCATTATACCTGTACTTCGAAAGAGCTGCAGGAGGCCGTTCGGAATTTTTTGGTGGATACGAGCAAAGGTTTGGAGTAATCCGATTTAATATTTACTTTTGTTTATCATGGTTTTTACTCTGTGATGAAGTGTTATGTCTATAAATCCGGAACAGATTCTTCAAGGTGTTAATGAGAAAGACGTGAAGGCATGGAAAAGTGTCTATGTCTCTTATTATGCGGCTTTATGTGCCTACGTGAACCGGTTGATTAAAGATGTTGTCGTTTCAGAAGATTTGGTGCAGGACGTGTTGTGTAACGTTTGGCGATCGGATAGAAAGTTTGAACAGGTGGGCGATTTTACTTTTTATCTGTACCGGGCCGTTTATAATCAGGCCATGATGCATATTCGAAGTTTGAAGTGTAAAGAACAGCATTTACGGCAAATGTTACGGGAATGCCAGGAAGAATTTTCAGAGGAGGTTTTTGCCGATACGGTACGCGAGGAATTGCTGAGGCAATTGTATCGTTATATTAATGAGTTGCCTGAAGACAGGCGGAAAATTATTTTACTCAGTATTAAGGGATTCTCCGGGCAAGAGATCGCTGACCAGTTGGGGATCACGATACACACGGTGAAAACTCAAAAAAACAGGAGTTTTAAATTTTTGCGGGAAAAATTGAAAGATTCCGTTTTTCTTATTCTGCTAACCTATTATGTGTAAGATAATACCGGGCGTTTTTCTAAAATATTGGTAAAAAATCATCTTTTTTGTCATACCAAAAGTCGGTACGTGCATTTTCTATATAAAATGGAGATAGAAAAATGGACGATAAATTTCAGCGGGTTGTTTTTTTGTTTCGGAAAGCCTTTTCCGGGGAATTGACTGTAAAAGAACGGGAAGAGTTCGATAAGTTGATGGAAAATCCTTTTTTATATCGGGTATATACGGATATATCCGACGATGTTTACGTGGAAGAGGAGTTGGCAAAGTATGGGTTGTATTCGCCGGAAAAAGCTTTCCGGAAATTCGAGCAACGGCAAATAAAGAGATTAATGTTGCGAAAACGGTTGTTGCGCTGTTCCGTTGCTGCAACTGTCTTCATATTGTTGGGAATCGGGACAGGGCTATGGTTAAATAGGCAGGAGGAAAAACAACTACGGTATGCTGAAAATACGGTTATCCGACCGGGAATAGCCAAGGCCTATTTGAAATTGGGAGAGAAGCGGGCGAATGAGATCGTGTTGGATAAAGAGGGAAAAATAGAGGAACGGGGAGGCACGAAAATCCAGTATGAAGCCGGGAAATTAACTTATGTTTCATTGGATACGATTACGGATGCAATCGAATACGATGAATTGATCGTACCCGCGGGAGCGGAATGCTACGTGGCGTTGGAAGATGGTTCTTGTATTTGGATTAACGCGGAGAGTAAACTGAAATACCCCGTTCGTTTCGGAGAGGGTAAACGGGAAATATATATAGAAGGAGAGGCTTATTTTGACATAAAGAAAGATAAACGGCCTTTTATCGTGCATTCTAAGTTGGGAGATGTGAGGGTCTTGGGTACCGCATTCGGGATTACTGCTTATCCGGAAGAGAAGATGATGACGACATTGGTTCGCGGAAAAGTGGCTTATATCGGACATGGGGATTCACTCGCGATTGAGCCGGGCGAGCAGGTAATGGCTTCTCCAACGGGAGAGGTGGCATGTCGGAAAGTGAATGTAGACGAGTATGTAGGATGGAAAGACGGTTTGTACGTGTTTAAAGATCGGAAATTGGAAGGTATTATGAAAACGTTGCAGAGATGGTATGATGTGACTGTTTTTTATCAATCGCATCATTTGAAAGAGGTGCGTTTTACGGGTAATCTCAAACGATACGATACGATAAATTCTTTTCTCCAATTACTGGAAGGTACGGGTGAGTTGAAATATAGAATAAGTGGAAATACGGTGATTCTGTATCAATAAAAAAACACGGATACCAGACGTAGGAAATTTGTTATCCGTGTTAGAGTATATTAATAACTAATATGTTGCAAAAGTATGGAAAAAGTACCATTGTTAAGGTTAACATGCCTTATTAAGTGTAAAAAAAAGACTTGGATGATTATGAAACTAAGTGCTGTCTTTCTGTTCTTGTTTAGTTTGAATCTTTCTGCTGGGGTATATTCCCAGACTAAAGTGTCTTTGAAGTTGGAACAAGCGACGTTGGAGGAGTTCATTTCGGCAGTGAAGAATCAGACAGGTATGCAATTCCTTTATAATTCGGTTGTCGTGAAAGGGGAAGAAAAGATTTCTCTCGATATTACGAACGAAGAAGTAAAGGCCGTGTTGGATAAGGTTTTGCCTTCTTTTAAATTGGAATACAAAATCATCAATGATGTGGTTGTATTGAAGCGTAAAGGGGAGAAAGGCTGGATCTCGGACGAGAATAAAGAGGTTATCAAGGGGAAGGTTGTCGATACGAAAGGACTCCCCTTACCCGGCGTGACCATCCGTCTGAAAGGAACCACTTTGGGAACGGCAACGGATACGAAGGGGTTATTTACCTTGGAATTTACGGGTAAAGTGGATACCATCGTCGTTTCTTTTATCGGGATGAAGACACAGTATGTGAAATTGGAGAAAAATAAAAAAGAGTATCTGATTAAGATGGAAGAAGATATTCAAACAATGGAGGAGGTGGTCGTCACGACAGGTTATCAAAAGTTCAGTAAGCGGGAGTTGGCCAGTTCTATTGTCACGTTGAAAGCTGAAGATGTGGTGGTTGCCGGTGCTATGACGATCGACCAGATGTTGCAGGGGAAGGTAGCGGGAATGTCGGTGACCTTGACTTCGGGAGAGCCGAGTGCAACGCCGAAAATCCGTATACGCGGTACTTCGACAATCAACGGAACGAAGGCTCCGATTTGGGTTGTCGACGGTGTTATTCAGGAAAGTGCTTTGCCTTTTAACGTGTCCGATATCAATGGTCCTGATGCCGAATATTTGATCGGAAACGGGATTGCCGGATTGAATCCGCAGGATATTGAAAGTATAAACGTGTTGAAGGACGCTTCGGCTACCGCTATTTATGGTGTTCAGGCTGCCAATGGTGTGATCGCTATTACCACGAAGGCGGGAAAAAGCGGAAAGCCATCCGTTAATTTCAATGCGAATTATTCTGTCAATCAAAGGCCTTCTTATCGTCGGTTAAATTTAATGAATTCACAAGAAAGAGTACGGTTATCCCAGGAAATCCTTGCTGACGGGTTAGAGTATTATAATGTACCCCGGCGGATGGGCTATGAAGGATTGGTGATGGATCTGTATGATAAGAAGATTACTCCTCAGGAATTCGAAAAACAGGCTAAAGTACTGGAAACCCGTAATACCGATTGGTTTGATATTCTGTTCCGTAATTCCCTGTATCAGGATTACAGTTTAAGTATTGCCGGAGGTGGAGAGCATGGACGGTATTATGTTTCGTTGGGTTATAACAATAGTAAAGGGGCAGCTATCGGTTCCGATAGTGAACGGTACACGGCCATGTTGAAAATCACGAGCGATATCGCTCCTTGGTTGCGTACGACATTTAAGATGTCCGGTTCCGTATCGGACAATAATGGCTTTTATCAAGTTAACCCGCAAGATTATGCTTACCATGCTTCCAGAGTACTTTCTCCGTATAACGAAGACGGAAGTTTATGCTATTATAACCGGGGAACCACGGAAAAACCGAGATCCTACAATGTACTGAACGAGTTGGCTGAAACCGGTTCGAAAGGACATTCGGAGGAGTTGAAGCTGCAATTGAATTTGGATATTGATTTATATAAGGGTTTGAAGTACAGGGGACTTTTTGCTTTTGCCACCTCGAATGCACGAACGGAGAGTATCGCTACCGAGCGTTCTTATTATATTGCCGATATCCGTGGATATGATTTGGGTTTCTTCCCTCCTTTGAGCCGGGAAGAGGAAAAATCGAAATTGCCCTACGGGGGAGAATTGTCTTATGGCTACACGAATGGACATACGATTCTGGTGCAGAACGGATTGGAATATAAGCGTGTTTTTAATAATAAACATGTTTTTCGGGGATTGTTTATTCAGGAAATCACGATGAAAGAGTATAAAGGACATTCGGCTATCGTGTACGGGTATGATAATGAAGGCGGTGATCGGGTGACTTGGCCGAATTTGGATAACGATAAGATTCGGGAACTGGTAGGGAGAAATGCGCCGGCCGTGATTACGGACCGGGAAACACGAATTGCTTCTTTTATAGGTTCTGTCGATTACTCTTATGAGAATCGTTATATTTTTAATGCCAACATTCGTTCCGACGGTTCTAATAAATTCGGAACAAACCCGAAATATCGTTTTTTGCCTGTATGGTCTGTATCCGGAAGATGGAACGTGAACGAGGAGCAATTTATGAAAAATGTTGAATGGGTGGATTACTTGGCATTAAGGGCTTCTTACGGTGTTCAGGGAAATATTGGAGACAATTCTTCTCCGGACTTGATTATACAATTGCAGGGGCGTCAGGATCTGACTCAATTGAGATATGCTACCCTAAAACAGTTACCGAATCCCGATCTGCGATGGGAAAAAACAAAATCGGTTAACGTGGGGTTGGAATTCGGATTGGGAGGAAGGTTCTCGGCCACGTTGGAGTATTACAACAAGAGAAGCGAGGATCTGTTGATGAATAAAGAAGTCTCAATGGCTACCGGACGTAATTATCTGACGATTAATTCCGGAATTATGGAGAATAGAGGTTTCGAGGGAGCTATATCCGTGGATATCGTTAAACATAGAGGTTTGCAATGGACCTTTAGAGCCAATGCAGCTCATAACGAAAATAAAATTATAAAATCTCAATATCCCGAGGCGACGGAAAAGGAGATGGGAAAAGATATGATCAAAGGTAACATTACCACGGAGGGAACAGCTATCGGAACATTTTATTCGATTGATTTTGTGCGATTAAGCGAGGAAAACGGGTATCCGTTATTTTTAGATAAAGAGGGCAACGAATCTTATAGCGTGGATTATGATAATGCCACCTTCGTGAGATCGGGTAATTTCAATCCGGACGTAACAGGAGGTTTTGATACCTATGTTTCCTATAAAGGTTTTAATTTGTCCTTGGGATTTTCGTTCCAATTGGGAGGTAAAGCCCGTTTGCCCAAGATGTACGGGGATAAAAAAGCTGTATTTGATCCCGCGGAAAACGTGACGAAAGAAATTGCTAATCGTTGGAAGAAACAGGGAGATGAAGCGGTTACTAATATTCCAGCCCTATTTAATTACCGGTCGGATGTGGGGTATACGTTTCAAGAATTTTATGACTTGAGTGATATCCGGGTAGCCAAAACCGATTTTTTAAGATTCCGTTTATTAGCCCTGAGCTATACGTTGCCTTCCGACTTCGTGAAGAAGATGCATCTGCGTGGGATGACGCTGCGTTTTCAGGCAAATAATATAGCCGTTTGGGCTCCGAAGGAGTGGCATAATTTGGATCCGGAAACACCGACAGCGAATATTCCGATATTACCGAGTTATAGTTTGGGGTTAAACCTGACTTTTTAAACCGTCGTTTTTTGATAGCATGCGGAAACGAAGGAACCTGAAATCGGATGGAAGGTAGTAAAAGTGTAATGAATTGATAATGAAAATAAATACTTTTTGAAAGATTAGATTTATTGAAGTATCGCAAAATGATGAAATTATGAGAAATAAAATAGTATTTACAGGGATAGTGCTTCTCTATATGTTGTCCGGATGCGACAGTTTTCTCGAGTATTCGGATAAGGACGTGGTGATTCCGGAGACGGTGGAACAGTACCGGCAATTGTTGATCGGAGAGGGGTACCCGGAAAACTTTCAGGGTGATGCCGATTATATAAAACTGATGGATGACGATATGGAGATATGGGTCGGAAATAAAAACAAGGACCAAACTTCCGATGTTGCCAAGTATAAAGGTGTTTTCACCTGGCAGCGGGATTTGGAAGAAGAGATGAGTAAGACCGACGGGGCTTATCCGGCCCGGTATAAGAATATATTGGGTTGTAATCTGATTATTAACGATATGGAGAAGATGAAAGGGGGACAGGAAGATATCAACCTGTTGGTAGCTCAGGCCTTGGTCTTACGGGCCTATAATTATTTCTGCCTGGTAAATTGGTATGCGAAACCTTATAATAAAGAGACGGTAAACACAGATCCGGGTGTTTGTATATGGTTGGAAACCAAGCCTTCGCTGGATCGTCTTTACCGGAAGCCGATAGCCGAGGTATACCGATTGATTAACGATGATATGGCAAGAGCGTTGGAGTTATTTGGTAAGGCTTCCGCACCGGATAACAAGTTTGAGGTTTCGTACGAGGCGGCTTTGATTCTGGCTTCCCGGATTGCCTTGTTCCAAGAGGATTGGGCCGGGGTGAAGAAATACGGAGAAGAGTTGTTGAAATTGTCTTCCAAGTTATACGATTTGACGGCTGGAGATATCACTTTTGGAGAATCTTCTTTCTCTTTTATCAGCCCGACCAAGAATCCGGAAGTTCTGTTTAATTTCGGCAGCGTATCGACTTCCTATAAGTATATATATAGTATTGCCGGGGCTAATGCGGGTCCTTTCTTCCAGGTATCCCAGTTTGCCGACGACGCTTTGTTGAAGTTGTACGATGTGAATAAGGATTTGAGAATGAAGGCATTCTTTAACGTGGCGAAATATCAGTACGAGCCGATTAAGTATGTCCGTACTCCTTCTCAAGGAAAGGGGGAAGCCTGGAGGGTGGCTGAGGTATATTTGAATTTGGCGGAGGCATACGTGTTGGATAAACAGGAACCGAACATGAAACGGGCCGTAGAGTTGTTGAACGAGTTGAGGCGCAACCGCATTCAGGATTACGAGGATAAGCAGGAGGGTGATTATACATCGGTTGCATTGTTGGAAGATATCAGGGTTGAACGGCGCAAAGAGTTGTGTTTTGAAGAGACTCATCGTTGGTGGGATTTAAGGCGTCAGGGAATGCCCGAGTTGAAACACGTCCTGATCAGTAACGGCGGTTTGGAGGAAACCTTCGTTCTGGAAAAAGGAGATGCCGGTTACGTGTTGGAAATCCCTCGTAAAGAACGTGAATATAACACGGCGATACAATTGAATAATCGTCCTGAAAGAAAATCTGTTGAAAGTAAAATGTAATAGCGATGAAAAAGATTATATACCTGTTGATGGCGTTTATGGCGTGCTACGCTTGTTCGGAAGACAATATAAAGCCCGAATTGGATTTTAACGTGGAGCCGGAACTTTCAAATGCGACCCCGTTGGATAAAAAGATTGCCGATTTCTATAAAAAGTATGACACCTATATTGCTTATTCCTACACGAGTGCGGAAATAAATTGGAATTGGGATTCCTATTATAACTATGTTTATTCTTTTCCGGAAAATACCGATTATGCAGAGAAGTTACTGGATTTTGTACAGGAGAAGGTGTTGGTGAAGTACTCGGATGAGATGTTGAAAGAGTTTTTACCATACCGCATTTATTTGACAGACACCTTATGGGAAACGAAGAATAAGAAGACACAACGTTACGGTCTTATAGGAGTGAATAGCTACATCTGGGGAGGTGCGGGATCGAAGTCTTTCCCGGCAAAGACGAAGTTGAAAGCGGCCATGCAGGAATTGCACGAATGTGTGGCGAGCGGTTTGATTGCCAAAACCACGGTGTTGCCCGAGGAGTTTTACTCGGTGAGTACTTACGAGGCGGAAGTCATAACCAACGATAAATTGATGTGGGAACGGGGATATATTTGGCGCAATAGTAGGTTGCAACCCACGAAAGAGCAGGATTTTTATAAATACGTGGGCTGGTTTGCCGGAACCACGAAAGAAGAGGCCACGGCTTTATGTGACCAGTACCCGCTGATCAAGAAAAAATACGCTTATCTGGTTCAATATTTCAAGGATAACTTCGATATCGATTTGGAAGCTTTCCATTGGAAAAACTAAGACTTTTTTGAATCAGAAAGTTTTAAGTTACAGAAAAGAAGTTTGTAGTAAGTTAGAACAGAAAAAACAGAAGATTTGAGTGCTTATCGATCTTCTGTTTTTTCTATAACCCACAAGGACGGGTACAATGTGCTATAATTTTGGAATTAATATTTTTATTGACGATTCCGAGTGAACCAATAGAGTTTTAACTCTATTGGTTGTCATAATTCGGATTTGTAGCTTTGAGATGACCCAAGCCGTCCGTATCTCGAACGATTTTTAGCGTATCTGCTTTATACAAGATATAATAATTCCGTTTATTATCTTCCATGATCGCATACATTTCCGTTTCCAATCTTGTATTTTCTCGTTCCCATGTCCGAATGATATAGTTATAAATATTTTCAGAAACTTTGATTTGTGTCCCGTTTTTTAAATTCCAGATTAATCGGTTGTTTTTCACTTTAAGATGTCTTTTCATGCGTTCGAGAGCCTGGAGGTATATCTTCTGATAAGTTTGGCGTGTGGTGTTGTTTTGTAAATCTCCTTTGAAACTCAGAAATGTGGAATCTTTATAACATACTTCCTCTTCGTTCCAGAGCTTTAGTTTCGGATAAGAAGAACTTAACGTAATCTGATCGGAATCGGATATCTCTGTTTTATTTTGGTCTTTCGTATAATTCGGATCGGTTAATTTTAGGTTAGATAGATCACCCTTTATCCTTCCCACGGTATCTCTTTTATATAGAATTCGATAGTATCGATCTTTGCTTTCCATGATCACAAAATCTCCGGTCTCCAATCTTTTATTTTGTTTTTTCCATAGTCGGGTAATAAAATCGTATATATTTTCGGAAATTTTGATCTCTGCTCCGTTCCTGACATTCCAGGTCAACCGATTGTTTTCCACTTTTAGGTGTCCTTTTAGCCGTTCAAATGCCGGTAGGTATATATTCTGATGATTCGATAGGAGAGTATCGTTGTCCAAATTACCCTTGAAACCTAAAAATACAGAATCTTTATAACATATTTCCTCCCCGTTCCAAAGTTTTAACTTCGGACAGGAACAACTCATCTGGATAATGACGAATGTACTAATAAATAATAGAGGTATTGTTTTCATTGTATTTGATTTTAATTAATGAAATCCATAACGGATTACTCTTTCGTAATTCATTAGAGATACAATGGTTCCACCAAATATGTTTCTGACTTTTTGAAAATGTTCACCAGGATAAACGTCATCATCTTTATACCCGATTATATTATGTTCACATCTTAATCCTCTCGGGCCATAATAAAAACAAGCGTTTTCACAGAAATAGGTCCACCGAATATTATTGGTTTTTCCAACATGAGAATGACTAGGCCTAAAAACGTCATAATCTAAAAGATTTTCAATATATTCCGATAAATAACGATCTGTTGCTGCATATTTATATAATTGATATAAAGTTATTGCGTTATGTCCATGAGCTCCTGGAATAATAAATTGACCTGTTTTTGCTTTGGGATATTCTGGTTCTATTTTAGCTATTACACAAAAACCATATTCTGTTGCTTTAAGGATATAATCTCCGCTTTCTAATCTTTTATTTTGGCCTTTCCAGAGCCAAGTAATGAAGTCGTATATATTTTCTGAGATTTTAATTTCTACCCCATTTTCAAAATCCCAAGTATAACGATTATCTTTAATTTTTAAATGGCGTTGCATTCGTTCAAATGCCGGAAGATAAATTTCTAGATTATTTAAAAGTATGCTGTCGACACGTAAATTGCCTTCGAAACCTAAAAAGGCGGAATCACGGTATATTTCCCGAAGAGAAAACTCTTGTTCGGGAGTAAAATCCATTTTCTCACATCCGAGGAGAAAAGTGAAAATGCTTAATAGCATTAATCCGATTCTTTGATAATATTTTTTTGTTTTCATGATATTGTTGTTTAGATTTATAAATGTGAAATTTGTATTATTATTCTATATATCCTTTTATGGTAAGCTTGATCATGGGGTGTTCGGGATCGTTGGTGAATAATCTGATAGTTCGATATTGTAATCCGGTATGTCCCATACTTACAAATGTTGCATTTAATGTAGTTGTTTGACCAGGATAAACGATACGTTGTTGCAGAGTTGAATTAATACAGCTACAATCTGTCTCCACTTTCCGAATAATTAAATTTCTCTCTCCAGTATTTTTGATTATAAAGGAGACCGGAATTTTTTTATTTCTGTTAGTATTATTAAAATTGAATGTGTCGTTATATATCTCTATTATAGGTGGATGTAGTTTTTCTTCTAAAGAAATCGAATCGAAATTCTCTAAAATATATGCTTGCATCTTAAGAGGGACAAATAGTATTTCTTTATTGATCATGACATGTAATCCCTTCTCGTAACTACCTAATAAATTTGTATCGCAGGGTGTAAATGTAACAACTAAGGTATCACTTGAATGTGGAGAAAGAACTGTTTCGGTTGTTATATAGTTTAAAGAATCGCTTTTGAATTTTGTCACTTGAAATTCAGATAAATCTGTATATATTCTGAAAGAGACTTTTTGAGAAGTAGGGTTGTATACCTTTATGGTTTGTTTGTATTCTTTTTTCAAATGTATTTCACCCCATTTAATGTTTATCTTATCGAAAAGCAATTTGTCTATCCTCTCAGTGCATTCTCCGTATTTTTTGGAAGAACAAGAGATAAGATATAAAAAAATCAATATAAATAGGATTAATTTCATTTTGTATTGGTGTTTTGTTTTTCAATAAAGATGTAATATTGATAAATATATGAAAATATTGTATTAATTCAAAATATTATGAGATAATATTGAATAAATAACCCGAAGGCACGGGTACAATTTGCTATTACAACTATGTTTATTCTTTTCCGGCAAAGACGAAGTTGAAAGCGGCCATGCAGGAATTGCACGAATGTGTGGCGAGCGGTTTGATTGCCAAAACCACGAAAGAAGAGGCCACGGCTTTATGTGACCAGTACCCGCTGATCAAGAAAAAATACGCTTATCTGGTTCAATATTTCAAGGATAACTTCGATATCGATTTGGAAGCTTTCCATTGGAAAGACTAAAGCAATCTTAGATTGAAATAATATCGCGCTTTCGTTTAGCGTTGAATGAATATGCTAAACCCGGGCGTGATATTTTTTGCCTGCCCTATTGAGGTATCGATCGGAATCGTAGGTTGCCGGAGCGGAAAGTGCAGGAGTTGTTGAATAAAAAATTAAAGGGAAAAGTAAATGGAATTTTCTGTGCGCGAACGGAAAAAAATGAAGCAATATCCGGATGTCGGTAAACGGTGGTTTGTCCGGGTTAAGGGAGTGAGGTGTATGTTATTCGACGTTTGTGAAAAAGCACATTGCGCCTGTCTCTGAGGGTTATTTTAGAGGGACTATTTCGCCGAGGACGGGGATATAGATGTTTACTTTGTGTTTTTGAGCTTCTTCTGCGAAAACTTTAGGCGGGTCGCTTAGCGGTTCGTCGGATAGGTCAAAAGTGCCGTAATGCATGGGAATGGTTGTTTTGGCTCCCATTTCCGTGGCTGCTTTGATAGAGTCGTGGGGGGAGATGTGGTTGGGTTGCATAAACCAACGGGGTTTATAGGCTCCGATTCCCAACAAGGCATAGTCCGGAGAACCGAATAGTTCCTTGATTTCGGAAAAGTGTTTGGCATATCCCGTGTCTCCGCTATAATATAGTGAAAGTCCGTTTTTTTCTAACATAAAAGCTCCCCATAGGCGTTGTCCTCCGTCAGCGAAGGAGCGTTTGCCCCAATGTTGGGCAGGGAGAAAGGTAATTTTAAGACCGTTGTCTTCTATTTGTTGATACCATCCGGCTTCGATAACCTGAATGGAAGGGAACCAGGATCGGAGAAGTTCTCCCACACCCAAACCGCAAAAAACCTTCATCCGGGAATTATTGGAAAACAGAAGAGCGATGCTTTTTTTATCCAAGTGGTCGAAATGATCGTGACTTAACAGCAGGTAATCGATCTCTTTCAAGATTCGGGGGTTAACCGGTAGGTTGCTTCGTCTGCGAACAAAAGGAATATGACCGAAAACGGGATCGAAGAGCAATTTTTTGCCTCCGAATTGCATGAAAAACGAGTTGTGTCCCAGCCAAACCAAAGCATCTCCTTTTATGTTTTCCAAAGAGTGAAGAAATCTTATTTCGGGATTCCACTTTTCTCTTCGTTTTTCTTTCCTCTGTGGATTAGGAGAGAGTCTCCACTTTAAAACACTACCTATTCCGTGTTTTACATGGTGTTGCTGGTTGATAAATTTTCCTTTGACGACGGGATTTCCTTTCCATTCTTGCCTAATAGTGGTTAATGCTTCATTCTGACGAAAAGAGATAGGTTGACTCATAGTTCCATTCCGATATTCTGTTACAAAGATACGTTTATCGAGAAAAATAGAAGGAAATTTTCTGCTAAAAAATCTATTGGCAATGTTATGGTTATGTTAATTTGGTAATAAAAAGTAATGAAAGGAGATGTAAAAGCGAAGAGTACGATGATGTATGGGGAAGATAGGGTAAAAGCACGTGGACCGTGCTTCCTCTTCGTTTTTTTTATACCTTTGCAGATGTAAAAGTGGTAAATATGTTTTTGGAAAGTGCTAATCGGGCAGGATGGATAGAGGTAATATGCGGATCAATGTTTTCGGGGAAGACAGAGGAGTTGATCCGTCGATTGAAGCGGGCTAAGTTTGCGAACCAACGGGTAGAGATTTTTAAACCCCAGCTGGATGTCCGTTACTCTGTAGAAGATGTCGTGTCGCACGATGCTAACACAATTCGGTCCACACCTGTAGACTCTTCCGGTAATATTCTTTTGTTGACGGGAGATGTGGATGTGGTTGGAATCGATGAGGCACAGTTTTTTGATGTTAATATCGTGTCCGTATGCAAGGAGTTGGCGGATCATGGCATTAGGGTGATCGTTGCCGGATTGGATATGGATTTTCAAGGTAATCCTTTCGGACCTATGCCTCAACTGATGGCTATTGCTGAATATGTAACAAAAGTACATGCCATATGTGTCCGGTGTGGAAATTTGGCCAATCATTCCCATCGATTGACACCGAATGATAGCTTGGTGATGTTGGGAGAACAAGATACTTATGAGCCCATTTGTCGGCATTGCTTTAATAAGAGCATGGAAAAGGAGAAAGAATGAAGGGGTAAATTACGATCGGGATTATTTTTTTCATATAACCGTGATATAATTAAATAATTGTATATATTTGAAAGAAAGATACAAATCGTGTGTGATGTTTTTATTTATTAATCTTAATCTGTGAAATGATGGAAATAATCAGAAGAATTACTGTTTTTGGCGTACTCCGAGAGGGTGTCGGTATCGGTTTGAAGAATACGTTATCCTTAATTGCTGCCGTATTTTTGTGGATTTTGACCATTTGGATCCCCTATTTGAATGTGGGAACGACCATCGCTATCATGACCATTCCTGTCGCTTTGAGCAAAGGAGAGATGATCTCTCCCCTTTTTATTTTTGAGGCCAAATACCGGAAATACATGGGCGAATTCTTTACCTTGATCGGCTTGATGTCGCTTGCCATCATCCCGGCTCTCTTTTTTGTTGTTATTCCGGGAATTGTTATTTCCATCGGTTGGTCTCTTGCCGTTTATATCTTATTAGACAAGGGGGTTGCTCCGGGAGAGGCGATGATACGTAGTAATCAGGCAACTTATGGTTATAAATGGACCATATTTGGTATTCATTTTGTTTTGGGACTTGCGTTTTATATACTTCTTGTTGTTTTTGCTTTTATTCCTTTTATAGGAGGAATCTTGGTATTTATTCTTTTTTTGATCTATATGGTGACTTTATTGGGATGTATTGCGGTTATATATAGAAATTTGATCGTGTGACTGGTTGTGACTCGTAGCTCCCCGGTAGAAAAGGTAAGAACCGAGGAAAAAGAGAGAATCGGGTAGCAAGTTGATCTAAGTTACGAATTTTTAGTAAAGTAGGGTGAGGATAAGTTTATCTTCACCCTACTTTACTATTTTTTGCTTTATAAATTGAGATTAAAGTCATGTGCGGGGTATACATGTCCGAATAAATTTGTTAATTTTGGGGAGTTTTATGAGGGATAGGAATCGGAGTATTCCTGAGTTTCTGAGGGGCAGAGATTCTTATCGATGATTGTATCTGTAATTAAGATTTTTTTACCTGAGTGGCATAAAAACAATTTTCTTATTGTTTTGTTTTGGTATGGTGTTTGTCTATACCCTGTACCGTGGAAGAGAAAATTTAATTATATAAAATATAATATATGAAAATGCAGAGATTAATAATTATTTTTTCCCGACAAGTTATTTGGATGATGTTGGGAATCACTTTTTTTGCTTGTAATAATAAACAGCAATCAGGCCAGCAAGCCGTACCGGATTATGCCGTAATGACGGTAGAGCCTGAGGATGTCGTGTTGACCTCTTCTTATCCGGCGACTATCCGGGGACGGCAAGATGTTGAGATTCGTCCGAATGTCAGCGGATTTATTACGAAATTATGCGTAGACGAGGGAGCAAATGTACGAAAAGGGCAAACGTTGTTTATTATCGATCCCGTGCAGTATGAGGAAGCGGTAAATGTAGCTCGTGCTGCCGTGAGTGTGGCTGAGGCGGGCGTAGCTACAGCTCAGTTGACAGCCGATAATAAACGGGAGTTGGCCAATAAAAATATTATCAGTAACTATGATTACCGGATGGCGGAAAACGCCTTAGTTTCGCAAAAAGCAGCGTTGGCACAGGCGGAGGCACAATTAGTCAACGCGGAAAAAAATCTTTCATATACGAGTGTGGTAAGTCCCGTCGATGGGGTTATGGGGAGCATCCCTTTTCGGGTGGGAGCTTTGGTTAGTCCTACATCGGCTACACCTTTGACGACGGTATCGGATATTTCGGAGATGTATGTTTATTTTTCAATGACGGAGAAAGAGTTGTTAGATCTGATTCGGCAAGGCGGTTCATCTAAGGAAATTTTAGAACGGATGCCATTGGTTTCTTTGAGTTTGGCTGACGGTTCGCTTTATTCCGAGCAAGGAAGAATAGAAACCATTAGCGGGGTAATAGATCAGACTACAGGTGCCGTGAGCGTACGTGCGGCCTTTCGTAATCCCCGGCATTTGTTGAGAAGCGGAGGAACGGGTTCTGTGGTTATTCCTTCGACTTTGAAGAATGCACTTGTTATTCCTCAAAAAGCAACTTATGAGATTCAAGATAAAAGGTTCGTGTATGTTTTGCAGGAGGATGCTAAGTTGAAGAATACGGAGATAGAAGTATTTAAATTGAATGATGGAAAAAACTTTGTTGTAACTTCCGGTTTAAAGCCCGGTGATAAAATTGTAGCAGAGGGGGTTGGAACACTGAGAGACGGCATGCAAATCAAACCGATTACTTTGGAAGAATCGGCTGCGAAGTTGAAAGCTATGACTCGACCGAAACAAAATTAGGGTGTTAAGATTAATCTGTAATAAACAAAAAGATGAAGTTAGATAAATTTATAAACCGCCCTGTGCTTTCGACGGTTATTTCCATTTTAATCGTTATACTGGGAGGATTAGGTTTGGTATCTTTGCCGGTTTCACAGTATCCTGATATTGCTCCTCCGACCATTCGGGTAAATACCTCCTATACCGGTGCGAATGCTCAGACCGTATTGAATAGTGTTATTGCTCCTTTGGAAGAACAAATCAACGGAGTGGAAGATATGATGTATATGACCTCTACAGCAACGAATACCGGAGATGCTTCGATTGAGGTCTATTTTAAGCAAGGAACGAATCCGGACATGGCTGCCGTAAATGTTCAGAACCGTGTTACCAAAGCTCAAGGATTCCTGCCTTCCGAGGTTACGAAGGTCGGTGTCGTCACGCAAAAGCGTCAGACCAGTATGTTGTTGGGTTTTGCTTTTTATAGTTCCGATGATAAGTACGACAATGAATTTCTGGAAAACTATATGAATATCAATGTTATTCCGGAGATTAAGCGTATTCCCGGCGTGGGTGACGCCATGGTGATGGGTACGGATTACTCTATGCGTATCTGGTTGAAGCCGGAGGTGATGGCTCAATATAAGTTAATGCCTGCCGATATCTCTGCGGCTTTGGCGGAGCAAAATATAGAGGCTGCACCCGGACAATTCGGAGAGCAAGGAGACCAGTCCTTCCAATATGTAATGAGATACAAGGGACGTTTGCAAACCGCGGAAGAATTCGGGGACATTGTTATACGCGCCACTTCCAACGGGGAAATTTTAAGATTGAAAGACGTCGCTAATATCGAATTGGGACGTTTGACGTATGGTTTTAATAATAATGTAAACGGGCATCCGGGGGTAACTGCTATTATTTTCCAAACGGCGGGTTCTAATGCTACGACTATTATCAACGATATAAAGGACTATTTGGATAGGATTGATAATACACTTCCTCCCGGAGTGAAGGTGGAAGTATTATTGGATGCCAATGATTTCTTGTTCGCTTCCATTCGTGAGGTGCTCAAGACGTTGATAGAGGCTTTCGTGTTGGTATTCCTCGTGGTATATGTTTTCTTGCAGGATTTTCGTTCGACGTTGATTCCCGCTATTGCCATTCCCGTGGCCTTGCTCGGAACTTTCTTTGGACTTTATTTGATAGGATTCAGTGTTAATCTTTTGACTTTGTGTGCTTTACTTTTGGCTATCGCTATTGTGGTGGATGATGCCATCGTGGTGGTAGAGGGTGTGCATGCCAAATTGGATCAGGGATATAAATCCGCCCGTTTAGCTTCTATTGACGCTATGAGTGAACTGGGCGGAGCTATTGTATCGATTACCTTGGTTATGATGTCCGTGTTTATTCCGGTGAGCTTTATGACAGGAACTTCCGGTACTTTTTATCGTCAATTTGGTTTAACAATGGCGATAGCGATCGGATTGTCTGCCGTCAATGCCTTGACGTTGAGTCCGGCTTTGTGTGCCATATTTTTAAAGCCGCATGACAAGGACGGAAAAAAGAGAAAGATCTCTTTGGTGGATCGTTTTCATTTAGCTTTTAACGCGGCTTATGATATGACCTTGAAAAAGTACGAAAAAGGAGTGAAATTTTTCATTCATCGGAATGTATTGTCGTTTGGAGCGGTTATCGCATCAGTCGTTTTGTTGATCTTTTTGATGAATATTACTCCGACTGGATTGGTTCCGAATGAAGATACCGGTACGATATTTGCCGTTGTAGATATGGCTCCTGGTACGGCACAAGAGAGGACTTTGTATGCCATGCAACAGGTCGATAGTCTGATTGCCGTTAATCCAGCCGTAAAAGGACGGACACAGGTTACCGGTTATAGCTTTTTGGCAGGACAAGGTAATTCTTACGGGACATTCATTATAAAATTGAAAGATTGGAACGAGCGTACCAAAGGACAGGATATCAATACGCTTATCGGGACGCTTTATATGCAAGCGAAAGCGACAGTAAAGGATGCGCGGGTTCTTCTATTTGCTCCTCCTATGATTCCCGGATATAGTGTTACAAACGGTTTTGAGTTTAACTTGCAGGATAAAACAGGTGGAGATTTGAATACGTTCTATTCCGTGGCACAGGATTTTCTGGCTAAGTTGGTAGAACGACCTGAAATTGCAACGGCACAGACCTCTTTTAATCCGACGTTTCCCCAGTACATGATAGATATAGATGCGGCTAAGTGTAAACAGGCCGGTATTAGTCCGAACGATATTTTAGTAACTTTGCAGGGGTATTACGGAGGTATTTATGCTTCGAATTTTAATCGTTTCGGGAAATTATATCGAGTTATGATCCAGGCCGACCCGAAATACCGTATCAATCCGGAATCCTTGCAGGGAGTGAAGGTGCGCAACGGTAACGAGATGGCTCCGATTACTCAGTTCATGACCTTAAACAAGGTATATGGTCCGGATAATATCAAACGGTTCAATATGTTTACCTCTATGAGCGTGAACGGAGCTCCTGCTGATGGATACAGTTCAGGACAGGCTATTAAGGCTATTGAAGAGGTTGCGGCCCAGGTACTTCCCACGGGATACGGATACGAGTTTTCCGGTATGACACGGGAGGAACAAAATAGTAGTAGCGGTACTACGGCTATGATCTTTATCTTGTGTTTCGTATTCGTATACCTGTTGCTAAGTGCACAGTACGAGAGTTATATATTGCCCTTGGTCGTTTTGCTTTCTGTGCCGTCCGGTCTGATGGGCAGCTTTATTTTTGCTCATATGATGGGGGTAGAAAATAATATTTACATGCAGATTGCGTTGATCATGTTGATCGGTCTGTTGGCTAAGAATGCCATCCTGATCACGGAATTTGCGCTTGATCGTCGTAAAACCGGAATGAGTATCGTGGATGCGGCTATATCCGGGGCTTCGGCTCGTTTACGTCCTATTTTGATGACCTCTTTAGCCATGGTGATCGGATTGTTGCCGTTGATGTTTGCACATGGAGTAGGAGCTAACGGAAACAGTACGTTAGGTACGGGGGCGATCGGCGGTATGTTTATCGGTATGATTTTCCAGGTATTTATCGTACCTGCTTTATTTGTGGCTTTTGAATATTTGCAGGAGAAAATCAAGCCGATAGAGTGGCATGATTTGGATAACACGGAAATTGAATCTGAAATAGAACAATATACGAAATAGTGAAATAAAATGAAAATACAGATCATAATCTATCCGTTATGTATTGCGGCTCTTTTAAGTAGTTGTAACATATATAAAAAGTATACTCGTCCCGAAGTGGATACTCGAGGGTTATACCGGGATCCGGTTGCGGTTAACGATACTTTGGTATCCGATACGACGAATATGGGGAATTTACCGTGGGATCAGGTTTTTACTGATCCTCAATTACAAACTCTTATCCGTATGGGATTGGAGAGAAATGCGGATTTACAAACGGCCATGCTGAGAGTGAAAGAAGCGGAGGCGAGTTTGATGACTTCCCGTTTGGCTTATTTTCCCTCTTTGGGTTTATCTCCGCAGGGAGGAGTGAGCAGTTTCGATAAGAATTGCGGTAACTGGACGTGGTCGTTACCGGTGACTGCAAGTTGGGAAATTGATCTTTTCGGAAAAATGTTAAACACGAAGCGTGCGGCTAAGGCGGCCCTTATGCAAAGCGAAGCCTATAAACAAGCGGTACGGACTCAGGTTATAGCAGCCGTAGCTAATTATTATTACATGTTGCTTATGCTTGATAAGCAATTGGCGATCACGGAGGAGACTGCTGTCTTATGGAGGAAGAATACGGAGACCATGAAAGCCTTGAAGGAGGCTGCCGTCGTTAATGAGGCGGGAATTGTTCAAAGTGAAGCTAATTATTATATGATCCTTGCTTCCATTGCGGATTTAAAGAATCAAATCCGAGAAACAGAGAATTCATTGTCTCTCTTATTGCGGCAGGCTCCTCAGCGTATAGAACGGGGGAAAATAGATGATCAGCAGTTACCGGCTTTGTTGAATGCCGGAGTCCCTATTCAGCTTTTGTCCAATCGTCCTGACGTAAAAGCTGCCGAGATGGCCCTTGCGGGTACTTATTATAATCTTAACGAAGCTCGTTCCGCTTTTTATCCTCAACTATCCATCAGCGGAACGTTGGGATGGACGAATCAGGCGGGAAGTGTCATCGTGAATCCGGGGAAAATGATAGCTTCTGCAATAGGTTCGCTTACACAACCCCTGTTTTACCGGGGAGCTAATGTTGCTCGTTTAAGAATAGCCAAGGCTCAACAGGAAGAGGCGAAGCTTAGTTTCGAACAGGCCTTATTGAACGCGGGGGGTGAGGTGAGCGATGCCCTTAATTTATACGCGACGGCTGAACAAAAAATGGCTCATCGAAGCAAGCAGATCTTATCTCTTGAGAAATCAGTGGAATATACACAAGAATTACTGACGTTCGGTACTTCGACCTATTTGGAAGTGTTAACCGCTCTGCAATCGTTATTGAACGCTCAACTTTCGGAGGTTTCCGATCAGTTTCAACGTATGCAGGCAGTCGTGAATCTTTATCATGCTTTAGGCGGAGGAAGAACAAACTAACTTAAAATACAATATTATGATTAGTCCATTAGCTTATGTCGATCCGCGTGCGAAAATCGGGAATGATGTTACCATACACCCGTTTGCATACATAGATAAAGATGTTGAGATCGGTGACGGTTGTACCGTTATGCCTTATGTCAGCATTTTAAGCGGAACCCGAATGGGGACGAATAACACCGTGTATCAGGGAGCTATTATCGGCGCCACCCCTCAGGATTTTAAATTTAAAGGGGATGATACGATTTTGAAAATAGGAAATAATAATACGATTCGGGAAAAGGTGATCATCAATAGAGGAACTTACCCGACGGATTGTACGATCGTCGGAGATGGCAATTTTCTTTTGGAAGGTGTGCATCTGGCTCATGATACTCATATCGGGAATAATTGTATTTTAGGAAACGGCACGAAAACGGCTGGAAATTGTATTGTAGACGATTGTGCGATATTGGGTAGCGGGGTTATTATAAAGCACGGGTGTCATATCGGAAGTTGGAGCCTTGTACGGGACGGATGTCGTGCCAATAAGGATGTGCCACCTTTTATCGTAGCGGCTCATAATCCGATTACCTATTACGGTATCAATGCCATTCTTTTGGCGAGAGAGGGTAAATTGTCGGAGGCTACCATCGATGATATCGCTAAAGCTTATCGTCAGATATACCAATGTGGGACCAGTCTTGAAAATGCTTTGAATCAAATACGAAGAATGATAACGATCGGTCCGGAAATACAGTACATATTGGATTTTATAGAGCAATCTTCGAAAGGTATTATAGGGGTTACCCTATAATGCAACGGATGAATTTTTATGTTGTTGCAACTCTTTAGCATTTTCGGTGCGTTAGGAGTTGCAACGACAGATTTTTCTTTACGGGAATACCTATACGATTTCTATCAGAACCATAACGTGCGGATCTCCGTTTGGGTACGGAAAAGGGCATGGAAAGGGGATGTAGAAGAAGATAGGCGGTAATAAAAATCCCACGGTAATGAAAATTACCGTGGGATTTTAAATGGTGAAACTTTATTTAAGTTTTATTTTACCTCCTCGAAGTCTACATCAGTCACTTCCTGATCTTTTCCACCGTTATTCGGGGCTTGTTGTTCCGTGTGAGGAGCACCTTGCTGTCCTTGCGCTCCGGCTTGTTGTTGAGCATTGTACATCTCTTGGGATGCAGCCTGGAATACGTTGTTCAATTCATCTATGGAAGAGTTGATTGCAGCTATATCCTGTGCTTTGTGCGCATCTTTCAGTTTTTGTAAAGCAGCCTCGATCGGTTGTTTTTTATCAGCGGGTAGCTTATCGCCAAACTCTTTCAATTGTTTTTCGGTTTGGAAGATCATACTATCGGCTTTATTGATGGTATCGATACGTTCTTTCTCTTTTTTGTCCGCTTCTGCATTGGCAGCAGCTTCATCTTTCATTTTCTTAATGTCGCTTTCGGACAGGCCGGAGGATGCTTCTATACGGATAGATTGTTCTTTTCCGGTAGCTTTATCCTTGGCGGATACCTTTAATATACCGTTGGCATCGATATCGAAACTAACTTCGATTTGAGGTATTCCGCGCGGGGCTGGTGGTAGTCCGTCCAGGTGGAAACGGCCGATGGTTTTGTTGTCTTTAGCCATAGCACGTTCTCCTTGCAATACATGAATCTCTACTGACGGTTGGTTATCGGCTGCCGTGGAGAATACCTCCGATTTTTTAGTCGGGATCGTGGTATTGGCTTCGATCAATTTAGTCATTACTCCACCTAAGGTTTCGATACCTAATGAAAGCGGGGTTACGTCCAGCAATAACACGTCTTTAACCTCTCCGGTTAATACACCTCCCTGAATTGCCGCACCTACGGCAACGACCTCGTCCGGATTCACTCCTTTGGACGGAGCTTTACCGAAAAATTCTTCAACTTTTTTCTGTACGGCTGGTATACGGGTCGAACCTCCTACCAGGATTACTTCGCTGATATCGGATGCTGTCATGTTGGCATTTTTCAATGCTCTACGGCAGGGGTCGATGGTCGCTTGGATCAAATGGTCTGTCAATTGTTCGAATTGAGCTCTTGTTAGGGTTCTTACCAAGTGCTTTGGAATTCCGTCAACCGGGAATATATACGGCAAATTGATTTCCGTTGAAGTCGAACTTGATAATTCAATTTTTGCCTTTTCTGCGGCTTCTTTTAGACGTTGGTGTGCCATCGGGTCTTTTCGGATGTCAACGCCCTCGTCTTTCTTGAACTCATCGGCCAACCAGTTGATGATGACATCATCGAAATCGTCGCCACCCAAGTGAGTGTCGCCGTCGGTTGATTTCACTTCAAACACGCCGTCCCCCAATTCCAGGATAGAGATATCAAAGGTACCGCCTCCCAAATCGAAAACGGCAATCTTCATATCCTTATCTTGTTTATCCAAGCCGTAAGCCAAGGCGGCAGCCGTCGGTTCGTTAATGATACGTCTCACGTTCAATCCGGCAATCTCTCCGGCTTCTTTCGTGGCTTGACGTTGAGCGTCATTAAAGTAGGCCGGTACGGTAATAACGGCTTCATTTACTTCCTGACCTAAATAGTCTTCTGCCGTTTTCTTCATTTTTTGAAGAATCATGGCTGAAATCTCTTGCGGGGAGTATTTGCGGTCGCCGATTTCAACACGCGGCGTGTTGTTGTCGCCTCTTACCACTTTATACGTGACACGTTGAATCTCTTTTTCTACCTGATCATAGGTTTCACCCATAAAACGTTTGATAGAATATATCGTTTTCGTCGGGTTTGTGATTGCCTGACGTTTTGCAGGATCTCCAACTTTTCTCTCTCCGTTGTCAACAAACGCTACAATAGAGGGAGTCGTTCTTCTGCCTTCACTATTAGGTATTACCACCGGTTCGTTACCTTCCATCACTGCAACGCAGGAGTTTGTGGTTCCTAAGTCTATACCAATTATCTTTCCCATAATTATAATATTATTTAATGTTATTATTTCGTATTTGGTTTATCGTATCATCACTTTGAATAGTTTCAAAGAACATCTATCTTTTATCAAACGTTGTGCCATCTTCTAAAAGTCACTATTTTTCATAAAATTGTTTTCTTAATTCTATTTTGCATGTCATATTTCCTGACATATCGTCACATTAAAAACTCGAACCGAGACATTTTGTTCCTGATTTTACCAAAATTTTGACACGATTCGGCGATCCTGTTTTTGTTATTCATCATATAACCGGAAAAAATAGAAAAAAGTGGTATTTATACCCTATTTTAAAGTATTGAAATGCTTTAATTTTGTACACGGAAAGAAATGTACTAATTCATGGGTAAAAAACTATGACACGTTATCAACTGGAATCATCATGTTGCGGAACAACGTTCGAGGACAAACAATGGGAGTTGGATTGTCCGCATAAAGACGGAGCTGCTTTAATTTTTGCTAATTACGCGAAGAATCAATTGGAGGTGAGGAGTGATCTGCCGGGTATCTATAAATACGCTAATTGGTTACCGATTTGTCGGACTTTGGATGGTTCCGGAGCTCCGGTGACCTATCGGAGCGAAGGGTTGGCCGAATACTTGGGGTTATCGAATCTTTATATTACGTTTAACGGTTACTGGCCGGAAAAAGGAGCACAGATGAATACCGGTTCTTTTAAAGAGTGTGAGGCTTATGCTGTTTGCGCTCGAACGAATCGGAACGGGGGAAAGGTGATGGTGGTGGCTTCTGCCGGAAATACGGCTCGTGCTTTCGGTCGAGTGTGTTCCGACAACCATATCCCTTTGCTTTTGTGTGTACCTGAGGATAATTTGGATGCTATTTGGGCGGATAAACCGTGGAATAATTGTGTTAAATTGATCTGCACGGAATCGGGAAGTGATTATTTCGATTCAATACGCCTCTCTAATATTGTTTGTGAGTTGGAGGATTTTTATCCGGAAGGGGGAGCTAAGAATGTTGCTCGTCGCGACGGTATGGGAACTACCGTACTCTCTGCCGTGTTGGAAATCGGTAGGATTCCCGATTACTATTTTCAAGCGGTAGGTAGTGGAACCGGTGCTATCGCTGCTTGGGAAGCGAACAAAAGATTTATAAGAGACGGTCGTTTCGGAAAAAATCTGATGAAGTTGATGGTTTCCCAGAATATTCCGTTCACTCCCATATATGATGCTTGGAGGGCGGACTCCCGGGAGATGTTACCTTTGGATGAAAACGTTGCTCGCGGACAGGTGGAAGAGATGTGTGCCAAGGTACTTTCCAACAGGAAGCCCCCTTACTCTTTGAAGGGTGGTTTATATGATGCTTTAAAAGCGACAGGCGGAGATGTATTGTTGGCATCCAATGAAGAAGCTTTTGAGGCAAAAGCCATTTTTGAGAAATTGGAAGGGATAGATATAGAACCTGCGGCCGCGGTGGCTACGGCAACTTTAATTCAAGCCGTGCGTGACAAGAGAGTGGAGAATGAAGCTGTCATTATGTTGAATATTACGGGAGGAGGAATCGGACGTTACAAGCAGGAGCATGCGCTTGTTTTGCAAAAGCCGGATATTGTTTTCCCGATTGACGCGAATGCTTCCGATGTAAAAAAGAGAGTATCCGAATTGCTGTTTTAAAGGAGTAAGATATTGTCTGTAAATATATTGAAAGATATTCAAAAGAGGCCTTTTTTGAATATCTTTTTTTTATAATTTTGAAAATCATAAAACACATAGAAGGAACAAGTAGAAATATAAGATATGAATCGGGTACAAGTTGACGATTGGAGGAGAAAGGTGAGAGAGATCGTTCGTAATGTTAAGAATTTATCGGATCTTGATTATCATTATGCCGTGTTGAGACGAGATCGTCAACATCGATTTATTATCGTGGAGGTGTTACAAAAATCTTTATCCGTATTGATCGTTTCCATCAATCGTTTTTTGAAGGATGCTTGTAACGTTTCGGCTTCTGCGCTGACTTTTTATTCCATCCTTTCTTTCATTCCAATTGTTGCTCTGGCTTTTGCGATAGCCAAGGGGTTCGGGGTAGGGACTTCGTTGGAAGAGTTGATCAAAGGACAGTTTTCCAATAACGAGAGTCTGGCTTCCACGATAGTGGAGTATGCCAACAGTGCTCTTGCCAATGCCAAAGGTGGGGTCGTTACGGGTTTTGGAATTGTTATCCTTCTCTGGTCCGTTATCAAGGTACTGAACAGTACAGAGCTGACTATGAATCGGATCTGGGGAATTCGTAAAGGGCGAAGTATACGTCGGATGTTTACGGATTACCTGTCGATTATTTTTATTGTTCCGATACTGATTATCTTAATCAGTAGTTTGAATGTTTTTATGGGAACCGATTTGAAATCGGAATTTCCTGTTTTAGGAGATTACCTGTTGCGTTTGTTCAAGTTTTTACCTTATCTGTTGGTATGGATGTTATTTATATTTTTGTACATGTTTATGCCTGCGGCGCCTGTAAAATTCAAACATGCTTTTATTGCCGGAATGGTTGCCGGGACTGTTTACCAGATAGTGCAATGGTTTTACATCCGTTTTCAGATAGGAGTGACTTCTTATAATGCCATATACGGAAGTTTGGCTGCTTTGCCCTTACTGCTGGTGTGGTTACAGTTAAGCTGGTGTGTTGTCCTGTGGGGAACGGAATTGTGTTATATTTTGAGGAATCGGCATTTTATGTATAAAAACGAGTTGATCGGGGATACGGGTTGGATGGAGACGATGGAACATGCCATCCGGGTCGTAAAATACGTGGCTAAAGTATACGTGAACAACGAGGGAGGTCCCAGTTTGACGATGATTAACAAAGAGATGAAGATGAACACCGGAAAATTGAGATTAGTGCTGGAGGAGTTGATAGATCGCCATATACTTGTGGTAGCCAAAGAGGATGACGATTACTATTACTACCCCGCTTCTGATTTCCACAGGCTTTCCGTGGCGGAAATCATCCTGAACCTTTCGAGGGTAGAGGAGAGTAAAGATCGGGAGTGGAAAGAACAGTTTTCGAAAGCGATACGTGCAGAGTTCACGGCGAATAAATTAGCATGAATTTGTGTATGTGATAAAATTTGTATATATTGTCGGTCAAATATATATTCAGATATGAGGAAAAAAGTCGAATTAGAGTATCTTTTCTCATCATCGGTAAAGGTTTTATTCTCTCGTCTCAGTACCGCTGCTGGATTATCCGAGTGGTTTTCTGATGATGTGAAATATAAAGGTGATCTCTTTACATTTGTGTGGGATGGTGTTGAAAGACAAGCTAAGTTGGTGGACATGAAGAAAAATGTGTTTGTAAGGTTTGCGTGGGAGGATGCGGAAGAGCCTGATGAATACCTCGAGTTTTCGCTTCATGTGGAGCCTCTGACAGAAGAAGTGGCTTTGATTATTACTGATTTTGTGGATAGTGATGAGGAAGCGGATGAAGTTGAGTTATGGAATAAACAGATTGAAATGCTCCATCGCACGATTGGGGCTTGACAGGTGATAAAAGGAAAAATAGAAAAGTAGTGGGGATGGACGGTTATTTTTTTATCTTTGTGAATCTTTTAAGGGGCGTATCGGATAGAAAAATGAATGAATCAAAATAAGGTGCCTAAGATGAAGAAGCTACACCTGTTCGTGTTAAAAAGTTTTATTGGTCCGTTTGTGGCCACCTTTTTCATCAGTATGTTCGTACTGATCATGCAATTTTTATGGCGGTATATCGATGATCTTGTGGGAAAAGGATTAGAGTGGAGTGTTATTGCTCACTTGTTGTTTTACGTTTCTATGACATTGGTACCTATGGGATTGCCGTTGGCTGTTTTGTTAGCCTCTATTATGACTTTCGGGAGTTTAGGTGAAAATTACGAGTTGACGGCCTTAAAAGCTGCAGGAATTTCTTTGTACCGGATCATGCAGCCTTTGATCGTATTGATCGTTATCTTAACCGTAGCGGCTTTTTTCTTTTCGAATAATGTGTTGCCTTACGCTAACTTGAAAGCGGGGAGTCTTCTGTATGATATAAAACGCCAGAAACCGGAATTGTCCTTGAAAGAGGGGGTATTTATAAACGATATCGAGAATTATAGTATCAAGGTGGATAAGATAGATAAGGAGACGGGAATGATGTATAACATGATGATTTATAATCATACCGGTTTAGCTAAAAATTACGAGGTGACCATTGCCGATTCCGGACGCATGGAGGCGAGTCCCGACGGAAGCTATATGGAGGTGGAGCTTTTCCATGGCAATACAAGTACAGATGAGGGGTTGAAGTCGAATAACCGGGCTACATTTCCTTTTCGGCGTGTAGACTTTGATAAACAGTATTTTTCTATTCCTTTGTCAGGGAATGAATTTTCGCGGACAAATGAAGATAACTTCAGAGGTGGATACAATATGTTGAGTATCAAACAACTCGAGGTAGCGATAGATTCGTTGCAAACGGGGTTGAAATCCCGTAAGGAGATGGATGCCGACCGGATGTTGTCTACTAATTATATAAAACAACGGGTAAGAAGCGCCAAGCGGGACAGTGTTTTGCGCGAGGAAACGGAAGGTAAGATACAGGACCTGGATAGTTTATATGCCTCTTTCGACGCGAAAGAACAGAAAAGAATGTTGGAGGAAGCTTTGGGGTTCGCTCGCGCTGCTAAACAATTTCATTGGAACGATTTGAGTTATCTTTCCTCCCGGGAAGAGACGATTCGGAGACATCAGATCGAATGGCATAGAAAATTTACTCTTTCATTTGCCTGTTTTATCTTTTTTTTCATAGGAGCTCCATTGGGAGGAATTATCCGTAAAGGGGGATTAGGTATGCCGGTTGTAGTCTCTATTTTTTTGTTTATTGTCTATTATATTATTTGGATGATGGGTGAAAGGGCGGCCAGAGAAGGAGTATTGGAGCCTTGGCAAGGGATGTGGATCTCTTCTTTGGTGCTTTTGCCGTTAGGTGCGTTCCTGACCTATACGGCCATGACCGATTCTGCAGTAATGAGCACGGAAGCCTATGCGAATTTTGTAAAGAAAATCGTGGGATTTTTTAAAAAGAAGAAAAATGCATAAGTTGAGAATTGTGTATATGGGAACTCCTGAATTTGCGGTTCTTCCCTTGCAAAGATTAATGGAAGCAGGACATCAGATCGTCGGGGTCGTAACCAATCCGGATAAACCGGCGGGACGGGGACAAAAACTTCAGGAATCGGCTGTAAAGAAATATGCCGTGGCTCATCGTTTGCCTGTATTGCAACCGGAACGTTTTCGGGACCCCTCTTTTTTAGAGCAACTGCGGAGTTTGCGGGCCGATTTGCAGTTTGTGGTAGCCTTTAAGATGTTGCCTGAGATCGTATGGAATATGCCTCCATTCGGAACCGTGAATTTGCATGCCTCCTTGTTGCCGGATTACCGTGGAGCTGCTCCTATCAATTGGGCTATAATGAACGGAGAACATGATAGCGGGGTATCTACTTTTTTGTTGAAACACGAGGTTGATACGGGAAATATCATTTTTCAGCAGAAAGTGAAAATCGGTGAGGAAATGACGGCCGGGGAGTTACACGATTGTCTAATGGAGGTAGGTGCGGATTTGCTTTTAAAGACCGCTGAGGCCATAGCTGAAGGGTGTTATCCTTTAACGGATCAGACGACGTTGTTGCAGGGACGGGAACCCAAACAAGCTCCGAAGATTTTTAAGGAGGATATGAAAATAAATTGGTCCTGGAGTGTGGAACGGATTTATAATCATATACGGGGACTCTCTCCTTTTCCTGCAGCGTGGACAGAATTACGCCATAAGGTTACGGGTGAGGTCATATCGGTAAAATTATTTAAAGCGGAACGGAAATTACTGGAACATACTTTTCCGGTAACTCTCGATACGGATGGTAAAGATTTTATCCGGATCTATGTGAAGGGGGGGTATATCGAAGTGAAAGAGTTGCAGCTTTCCGGGAAGAAACGAATGACGACCGAAGCATTCTTGAGGGGATTTCGTATGGCGGATTATCTGTTATAAATCAGATCGGTAGAACCGGGTCGGTGTGACAATGAGACGAATAATGGAAAGCCGGAAGTTGTGGATACTTATTGTAGTGATAGGAGGAGCGTTTGTCGCCTTTTGGTGTTCGTTTTTACCGGATCCGTTGTTTACGGTTCCTTATTCCACTGTGGTCTTAGATCGGGAAGGAGAAGTGATGGGAATTACCGTTGCGGACGACGGCCAATACCGGATACGGGGAAAGAGTAGCATTTCCGAAAAATACGTAACAGCCCTGTTGAGTTTTGAAGATAACTGTTTTTTGTCGCATCGGGGCGTCGATCCCTTTGCAATTGCTCGGGCTTTGTGGTTGAATATAAAAAACGGTTCTATCGTGAGCGGAGGGAGTACTTTAACCATGCAGGTTGTCCGTTTGGCTCGTCGTAATCCTCCTCGTACGATTCCTGAAAAGATAATTGAGATGTTGTTGGCCGTTCGGTTAGAACAGAGTTACACGAAATGGGAAATATTGAATTTATACGCGGCACATGCACCTTTCGGAAGTAATATCGTGGGATTGGAAGCTGCGGCTTTGAAATACTTTAATCGCAAACCAAACGAGTTAAGCTGGGCTGAGGCCTGTTTGTTAGCCGTACTGCCCAATGCTCCGGCTTTAATATTTCCCGGGAAGAATATGCCTCTTTTGAAGAAGAAAAGAGACGATTTATTACGTAGATTATACCGGAAGGGAAAGCTCGATTGGGAGGATCTGGAGTTGGCGATAGCAGAACCTTTGCCTGAAAAAATATATAACACGGAATGTATTGTTCCTCATGTATTGACAAAAGCTTATAAATACCGTAGGGGAGAAGTAAGTCGAACGACAATCGATGCAGGATTGCAAGGTCGGGTAAACGAGATTGTTAAACGGCATATCGATATTTTGAAGCACAATCATATTTACAATGCAGCGGTGTTGGTGGGGCATATACCTTCGGGAGAGGTCAGGGCTTACGTGGGGAATAGTCCCAAGGTAAGAGAAAACGGCGGTAATCAGGTGGATATCATTACTTCCAACCGGAGTTCCGGAAGTATATTGAAGCCGGCTTTATACGCGTTAATGCAGTATTCCGGTGATATTTTGCCAAAAACTTTATTGTCGGACATCCCTTCCCGCTTTGGAGGGTATGTACCCTCTAATTTTAACAAAGAATTTCAGGGAGTCGTGCCCGCCGATCAGGCTTTGGCCATGTCTTTGAATATACCCTTCGTGCGTTTGCTTCGAAGGTATGGGGTCGAACATTTTTATGATAACCTGAAACGAATGGGTATCACGACATTGTATCGGGAGCCGGATCATTACGGCTTAAGTCTGATCTTGGGAGGAGCTGAGTGCTCTTTATGGGATATATGCAATTTGTACGGGGGAATGGCTTCTATCCTGCATCATTATAATACGGATGATGGTAGCTATTATACCGGCGAGTTTGCTCGATTGCATTTGTGGTCGGATAGACCTTCGGTACAGAAAGAGGGAAGGTGTGAGGTCTTGAATGCTGCTTCTGTCTGGTTGACATTTCAGGCGTTGCAGAACGTGGAAAGACCGGATATGGAGGTGGGTTGGAAAAATTTTGCTTCGTCGATGGCATTATCTTGGAAAACAGGTACCAGTTTCGGTTTTCGCGATGCCTGGGCGGTAGGCGTGACGCCGGATTATGTTGTCGGGGTTTGGGTAGGGAATGCTGACGGAGAAGGTCGTGCCGGTTTGATCGGGGTGCGAACTGCAGCTCCCGTTCTATTCGAGGTTGCAGCCTTATTGCGGAGTTCAGCCCGGTTTTATAAACCGCAGGAGGAGATGATGCCTGTTGTTACGTGTCGTAAAAGCGGTTACCGGGCATCCGATGTATGTCCGGAAGTTGATACCGTGTGGATCAACGAAAACGGAATGAAAACCGTCCTGTGTCCATACCATCGATTGATTCATTTAGATCGGACGGGGACTTTTCGGGTTGATGCTGATTGTGAACCCGTGCACCGAATGAAAACGGTACCCTGGTTCGTACTTTCTCCGGCTCAGGAGTGGTATTACTCCCAGACTCATGCGGATTATCTCCGGATGCCTCCCAAGCGAGGAGATTGTAAGTCGGAGGATGAAGTGATGGAGATGATCTACCCGCAAAGAGGGTTAAGGGTTTTTATTCCTAAGGATTTGGGAGGAAAATCCTTAGGGGTCGTTTTCGAGATCGCTCACCGGGAACCTTCGATGAAAGTGTATTGGCACATCGATGACGAATACGTTGGAATGACTCGTAACCGACACCAGATAGAAATTAATGTAACTTCCGGTTATCATGTCCTATATTTGGTCGATGCGATTGGAAATACTTTGCGTCAACCTTTTTATGTCGTAAAAGGTGACGAAAATTTATGATATTGTAAAAAATAAAACGGGCTATGTCGAGAAAAAGGGGCCCGTTTTATTTTACGGGGATTCTATTATTTCCTGTTTACATCCCTGGAATTTGCCTGAGCGGTAGGCATAATCAAGATGTCGTTTAGGCATACATGAGCGGGGCGCGTGACCGCGAATACGATTGTATCCGCTATATCCTCTCCTGTCAGAGGGGTCATCCCGTTGTATACGTTTTGAGCTGCCTTTTCGTCTCCTTTGTAACGTACGATGGAAAACTCCGTTTCAACCATTCCCGGTGCTATATTGGTTACTTTGATGTTGTGTTTTAGCATGTCGGTCCGCATTGCTTTAGACAAAGCGTCTACGGCATGCTTGGTAGCACAATATACATTCCCTCCGGGGTATACTTCTTTCCCCGCTACAGAGGCTAAGTTTACAATATGTCCTTTTTGATTCTTTATCATAAGGGGTGCAATTTCACGGGTAACATAAAGCAGACCTTTTATATTCGTATCGATCATTCTTTCCCAATCCTCCACCAAACCGTCTTGAATAGGACTGGTCCCTACGGCAAGTCCGGCGTTGTTCACGAGTACATCTATATTTTTCCATGCTTCCGGTAAAGAGGAAATGGCTTGTTTTACTTCCATCTGATTCCGGACATCAAGATGGAGCGATATTATTTGAACACCTTTCTTTTGCAATTCTTTTTCCAAAGCGTGTAAACGATCGCTTCTCCGTCCGGTAATAATAAGATCGAAACCTGTTTCTGCTAATTTTACGGCGGTTGCTTTTCCAATCCCGGAAGTGGCTCCGGTGATTAATGCTATTTTATTCATGATATATTGTATATATTTGTTTTAATTATGCGAAGGTATGATTTTTTTAAAGTTTTGTGAAAGTTTCTCGTTATAAAATATTTATTTTCGTGTCTTCGCTATTTGGGTTATTTATAAGATAATTTATGTATAAAGAGGTAGAATTGAGGGTAACACCGGAAGAGGCTTGTGACAAGGAAAAGATACTCTATTGGTTGGTGAGAGCGTTGCATGTGGAGCGTGTACGGATTAAGCATACCGAGGTGATTAAAAAGTCTATCGATGCGCGACAAAGGAGAGTGATGATGCAGTTAAAGCTGGGGGTCTTTATCGATGAAGTGGAGCAGCGTGAACGCCAGTTTATACCGATGTACAAGGACGTGTCGAAAGCTCGTCCTGTCGTTGTGGTGGGAGCCGGCCCCGCCGGTCTTTTTGCTGCCTTGAGGTTGATTGAAAAAGGTTTGCGTCCGATCGTGTTGGAGAGAGGAAAAAGTGTGGAAGAACGGAAGAAGGATTTGAATCAGCTTTATAAGACCGGATCGGTAAATATGGATTCTAACTATGGATTTGGAGAAGGGGGAGCCGGTACCTTTTCGGATGGTAAATTATTCACTCGTTCCAAGAAACGGGGAAATGTGAATCGTATATTGGAGATTTTAGTATATCATGGTGCTTCTGAGTCTATATTGATTGATGCTCATCCTCATATCGGGACGGATAAACTACCCGGAGTAATTGTTAATATTCGTAAAACCATAGAACGATACGGCGGAGAAGTGCGTTTTAATAGCCGTGTAAAGGATATTTTGATCGAGGAGAATAAGATGAAGGGGGTTTTGGTTGACGAGGGTGAGGTATTGGCAGACCGGGTTATTTTGGCAACGGGACATTCCGCTCGGGATGTGTATCGCATGTTGCAGGCTCGTTCTGTTTTAATGCTCACCAAAGAATTTGCCGTCGGACTTCGTTTGGAACATCCTCAAGAGGTCATAGACCGGATTCAATATCATAATCCTGCCGGTCGCGGTGATTTTTTGCCGGCTGCAGAGTATAGTTTCGTGACTAATATCGACGGTCGAGGAGTTTACTCTTTTTGTATGTGTCCTGGCGGTGTTGTTGTTCCCGCTTGTACGGGACCCGAACAACAGGTAGTGAACGGAATGTCTTCTTCGGGCCGAAATACGGCTTGGGCGAACTCTGCTATTGTCACTTCCATTGGGGAAGAAGAGTTGAAAGAGTTGCGGTATACCGGCCTTTTTGGAGGTATGGAGTTTCAGAGCGATTTAGAATATCGTGCTTGGGAAGAGGGAGGGGGAAAATTAGTAGCTCCCGCCCAGCGGTTGACTCACTTTATGACGAATAAAGAGAGTGTTTCGTTTCCTAAATCTTCTTATAAACCCGGATTACGGCCAACTTTATTCAGGGAATGGCTTCCTTCACCGGTATATCGACGTTTGCTTGCCGGTTTGGAACAGTTCGGGCGAAAATCCCGGGGATTTATTCATGAAGATGCCCTTCTTTTGGGTGTTGAAACCAGAACATCGGCTCCGGTCAGAATTCCCAGATTGCCTGGACGGATGGTCCATCCGGAGATTGAAGGTCTTTATCCTTGCGGAGAGGGGGCGGGGTATGCCGGGGGAATCGTATCTGCAGCTATGGACGGGGAGGGATGTGTAGATACATTTGCTCTCTAAATAGAGCGATTTTAGTATATATTAACAGGTTAACACTAAAAGTCTTTTGTTTTTTTATCAGAAAATTTGTATTCCTGCGGAAATTACCTACATTTGTCAAAACATAAAGATTATATTATTATTCTAATCCTAAAATTTTTTGTTATGAACAAAGCTCAGTTAATAGATGCGATTGCAGTAAAAGCAGGTTTAAGTAAAGCAGATTCCAAAAAAGCTTTGGAAGCTTTTGTCGAAACAGTTGGTCAATCTTTGAAAAATGACGAAAAGGTTGCGTTAGTAGGTTTCGGTTCATTCTCTGTATCGGAGAGAAGTGCCCGGAGTGGAAGAAATCCTCAAACTGGTAAAACAATTCAGATTCCTGCAAAGAAAGTGGTAAGATTTAAAGCTGGTGCAGAATTGGCAGAAAGCTTATAATTATTGAGAACCATAAAAAGAAGGGTGTTGGATTCAGCACCCTTTTTTTGTTTTAGAGTGGAAAAATATATGCATACGGTCAAAGAACAAGTAGAGTATTTAAGTCGGTTTGTGACAGATTACCGGAACGATTTGTTCCGGCGTTTGAGCATGGAGCGTACGAGTTACCTGACAGTCGTTTTGGAAGATTTGTATCAGCAGCATAATTGTAGTGCCGTTTTACGTTCGTGTGATTGTTTTGGCGTTCAAAATATTCATGTGATTGAAAATGAGAATAAATTTGAGGATAATTCCGAGATTTCCATGGGGGCTATGGAGTGGTTGACCTTGCATCGTTACCGTAATACAGGGGATAACACGATGTCGGCTATCCGGGCATTGAGAGAGCAAGGTTATCGGATCGTGGCTACGACGCCTCATGAAAAAGATCAGTTGATTGATGATATGGATCTGCATAAAGGGAAAATGGCTTTTTTCTTCGGAACGGAATTGACGGGTTTATCTGATAAGGTGTTGGCTGAAGCGGATGAGTTTGTGAAGGTTCCTATTTACGGTTTTACGGAAAGTTATAACGTTAGCGTATGTGCGGCGTTACTGATGTACAGTGTCGTGCAAAGGCTTAGAAAGAGTGATATCGAATGGCGTATGTCGGAAGAGGAACGTTGCCGGGTTTTGTTTACTTGGTATAAACATGCTGTTAAAGCTTCCGCTCAAATATTGGAACGTTTTAATTCTTAATAATCTATAGTGGAGTATGCCAACAAAAAACAGAGATGAGCGTATATTTGTAATTCATTATTAAGTAAGGTAGCATGAAAGCATTTGAGTTTTTTTCCGAGCAATTTGACGATATAAAGATACTACGTTATGAGGTCCCTGCTTTTGAGACATTACCTCTGAAAGAAAAATTATTTGTCTATTACTTGAGTCGGGCAGCCATTGCCGGGCGTGATATATTGTGGGATCAGAATAATAAATACAATCTTAGGATTCGAAAAGTATTAGAGAAAATATTAACGGAGTACAAGGGAGATCGATCTTGCGAGGAGTACCGGTCTTTTGTGATCTATGCCAAAAAAGTTTTTTTTGCCAATGGTATTCACCATCACTATTCCATGGAGAAGTTTACTCCTCCTTTCTCCGAATGCTATTTCCGGTTATTGTTGAAAGATGTCGGATTGGAAAATGAATTTCAGGGATTGCAGCGAATTATTTTCGATTCCGCGTACATGTCTAAACGGGTTGTGTTGGACGAAGGAAAGGATTTGATTCAGGCGTCGGCTAATCATTATTACGAAGGGGTGACCCAGAGAGAGGTCGAACATTTTTACGGAGCTATGAAAGGCTCGGAGAAACATCCGGTGAGTTACGGCTTGAATTCGACGTTAGTAAAAAACAGTAAGGGGGAGCTGGAAGAAGAAGTTTGGTATGTGAATGGAAAATACGGGGAAATTATCGGACGTATTGTGAAATATTTGCAGAAAGCTTTAGCGTATGTCGGTAACGAGCAGCAGCATAAGGTCGTTGAAAAACTGATTGAATTTTACCGGACGGGAGATTTGGCTACTTTTGACGTTTATTCCATCGAATGGTTGAAAGAACATCGGGCTCGAATAGATTTTATCAACGGTTTTATCGAGGTTTATGGAGATCCGTTGGCCTATAAAGCGAGTTGGGAGTCTGTTGTGCAAATCGTGGACGAGGAGGCGTGCGAACGTACGCGTAAATTGGCCGAACATGCCCTTTGGTTTGAACAACATGCGCCTATTGACGACCGTTTCAAAAAAACAGAGGTTTCTGGAATAACAGCTCGGGTAATGCAGGTGGCCATGTTAGGAGGGGATTGTCATCCGGCTACCCCTATCGGGATTAATCTGCCGAATGCCGAGTGGATTCGCGAACGGTACGGCAGTAAATCCGTCACGTTGGATAATATTACTTATGCTTATCATATGGCTTCTTTGGGATCCGGAGTGGTGGATGAGTTTACCTGTTCCGACGAGGAAAAAATGTTGGCTAAGGAATACGGTTATCAGGGGAGTAACGTGCATACGGACCTGCACGAATGTTTAGGACACGGTTCCGGTAAGATGTTACCGGGAGTCGGACAGGAGGCTTTGAAAAATTACTATTCAACGATAGAGGAGACACGAGCTGATTTATTCGCTCTTTATTATATTATGGATCCCCAATTGGTAGAGTTGGGAATTATTCCTTCCTTGGAGGTGGCTAAAAGCGAGTATTGCAGTTACATTCGTAACGGCTTGCTCGTACAATTGACCCGGGTAAAGTTAGGGAGTAATTTGGAAGAGTCGCATATGCGTAATCGTCAGTTGATTGCTTCGTGGGTGTACGAACAAGGAAAAGCGGATGGGGTGATTGAAAAAATAAAAAAGGAAGGGAAGACTTATTTTGTGATCCGGGATTTCGATGCTTTGCGCGTTTTGTTCGGGAAGTTGTTGGCGGAGATACAGCGGGTAAAATCGGAAGGTGATTACGAGGGGGCTAAATATCTCGTGGAGAGGTACGGGGTTGTCATTGACCGGGATTTGCATCGGGAGGTTTTGGAGCGTTATCAGAAATTGAATGTGGCTCCTTATGCAGGTTTTATCAATCCGGAATACACGTTGGTGGAGGAAGAGGGAAAGATCACGGATGTAACTGTTGATTACCCGGACGATTTTCTGTCACAGATGTTGAGATACGGTATGGACAACGAAAAAGCGCTGTCCTGAGAAGTAAGAGACAGCGCTTCGATAGAAAGGTTTGAAAGGTTTGGGTGTTTAATCGGTAACTTTATTTTTGAACGTAATAGTTGCGTAAGAAGTCGATATTTTAATTTTGGCTCTCGGATTTGATGTTCTTCCGATATATCCTGTAGTCTGTAGGGGATAGGGATTTTGGGAATTATGGCTCCGAGCGGCATGATTTATTTCTAACCCGTTTAGAACGATATTTCCGTAAGGTGCCGAGAGGTCGATTTTTGTATTGTGTTTTTGATTGATGCCCAGAGTCACCTTGGAATGCATCGCATCGATGTCTATGGATGAGAAGTTGGGAGAAATCGTATCGATCGAAACCGTACAATACTGCAATCTGGTACCTTCGAATTTTTGCTCGAGTTGTCGAATGTCGATGCTCGTCCATAGGGTACTGAAACCGAAATTTACGGTGTTGACTCTTCCCAGTTTTAATTGACTGTATTTCGTTGATATTACTTGAAGATTGTTAATTATATTTGAAAATAGAGAAGTATAGTAACCGGTTAATTTAAGATCGGGTAATTGGTCAATGCGAGCTTCACCTCTTTTCATGTTCAGCTCCATACTTCCGGATTTCAGAATCTGTATAATTCCGAAGTTTATAGTGATTTTATTGTTATCTCCTTCCAGACGGTGGGCGTATATGTTCCCGTGCTCAAGTTCGATCTCTATGGGCTTTGAAACATAATCCAATTGTATATTCCCGTATTTATTTTTTAGATGAAGGTAGGTCGATGTGGGAACGTTGACCAGATAATGTACGGTGGTGCTGCTCCCTTTGCTGTTCTCGCTCGGACTGGTCGCGAAAGTTGTTGTAGCGAAGATCTTATCATCGGATTGTTCGAGTTTTACACTGGTCCGCTTGAGCATCTCTTCTGCCGTTTTTTGATTCTTGCCCCTACAGATGATTTGTATGGCAAATTCCACCTCATCTTTATCCCATTCCTGGATGGCAAGAGTGCCGTATTTGTTATCGATTTGCAGATGGGTTTCTCCGGTTGTTTTGAATCGTTTTTCAATCGTTCGTTTTTCAACCCTGTCCCTGGCATTTACGGTGCCGATGAAGAATAACAGTATAAAGCCTGTCAGTAAAATAGATTTTGTTTTCATAATGATAGCGGTTAATATTTAATTGGGTTCATGACTTTTGCAAGAATCTCTTGTATGGATTGTAATGATTTTATATGCAAGTTATAGCATTGAACGATTTGTGCAATGTGTTCCTCGTGTGACATCAGCGTGACCTCTTTTTCCAGTTTGTCGGATTCTTTCTTCATTTTCTGGATGTCCTCTAACAAACGTTGGCGTTCGGATTCGTCCATATCGCTTGCTTGTTGTTCGATTTTTTCAATCTCTTCTTCCAGTTGTTGACAATAATAAGCTGCAACTTCCGCAATGGATTCCTGAGAATCATCGATAGGCTGGAGGAAATAAAAATGATGCGCTAAAAAAAACAATATCATGCCGGCAGCAACCGTACTTACGGTTATCCATCTGGTGCGGAGTTTTCTTTTGCATTTCCGGTGAAGCTCCAAACGTTGTTCAAAACGTTCGAAATGCCCGGGAGTAGGCAAGGCTCCGTCGCAATTTTCTTTAAGTTTTTTAATTTGTTCATCCAACGAATGACTCATAGTAATGATTCTTTTTAATTAATTCGATTAATTTCTGTTTCGCTCTGACAAATTGAGAGCGGACCGTGGAAGGAGAGAGTTCCAATTGATTTGCAATCTCGTTGTAATCGAAACCTTCGATAAGATGCAAATTAAGTATCATCCGGTATCCCTGGGGAAGTTGTTGCATCACCCGGTGGATAACCTCTAATTGTAACTCTGTCTCTCCCTTGTTTTCCTCTTCCTCTTCGCAACAATCTGTTGTTTCCGTTATCTCCACAAACCGGATTTTTCGTTTCCGGCATAAATCGATAGCATGATTGATCGCGATTCTTTTGAGGATTCTTTCCATATTTTCTGCTTCTCCTTCGTAATTTTCTATTTTGTCGAGAACCTTTAAGAAGGTCTCTTGCATGACTTCCTCCGACTCTTGAGGATTTCTCAAGATACGAAGACAACTGTTATAAACACTTTTATAGAACAGTGAATAAAATTCCAGTTGGGCCCGTTTTTCCCGTTTTCGACAGCGTTGTAATATTGTTTTGTAATCGCTCATATCGTGCTCTTCTGTCTATATGACGTCAAATAGAAAAATTTGCTGCATCGAAATGGAATTTTTTTGTAAAAAAAATCTGTGCTTTCTTAGAAAGCACAGATTTGTAAATATTAAATATCTTACTATTAATGTCTTGCACGAGATTTGATAATTTCAAAAAAATCAGAAGCTTTTAGAGAAGCACCTCCGATTAATCCTCCGTCTACATCGGGTTGGGAAAAAATCTCGTCTGCATTTTTAGGATTGCAACTTCCTCCGTAAAGGATAGAGGTTTCGTCGGCAATGCTTTCCCCGTATTTCTCTTTGATAACGGAGCGAATGAAGGCATGCATCTCCTGAGCTTGATCCGGAGACGCCGTCTTACCGGTTCCGATCGCCCATACCGGCTCGTATGCTATAACTACATGCGAGAATTGTTCGGGGGTGAGATTGAATAACCCTTCGGTTAATTGCTGTTTCACGATCTCGAAATGTTTGTTACTTTCTCTCTCTTCGAGTACTTCTCCGACACAGAAAATAATATTCAATTTGCTATCTAAGGCTTGAGCTACTTTTTTTACCAATACGGGACTGGTTTCACCGTAATAAGATCTTCTTTCGGAATGTCCCAAAATGACATGTTTGGCTCCTGTCGAAGCAATCATGTCGGCAGATATTTCACCCGTGTATGCTCCGGCTTTTTCCGTGGCGCAGTTTTGAGCTGAAACCGAAATACTGGGTTCTGTCAGATTATTGGCTACCTTTGCCAGATGAATGAAAGGAGTACCTAAAATGACAGTTACACCTTCTGCGCCCTCTTTGAAACGTACATAGTCGTTTACCTCTCTTGCCAATTCGATACCTTCGGCAAAGGTTTTGTTCATTTTCCAGTTGCCTGCTACGATTTTCTTTCTCATATCTTTAATTTAATATTTTGAAATGTGTATGATCTGCCTTTTTTCTTTTTTTTCCGAGAAATAGGAAATACATTACAAAGAAAAGAAGGATTAAGGAGTAAACCAAATATTTAGACTTTAATTCTTGTTGTTTGTAGACACAGAATGCTGTCAGATCCTTATTTTTTAATTCATCGGTTTGGGGAATATCATTTTTTGACCATTTACCTAAAATGGTTCCTTTGTTCAATAAAATAAGGCCCGGATTGGAACGGATCATGGTCTTTAACTGGATCTCGTCGGCCGTACAAAAGTCGTAGGGAACCTTATAACGGTTCTTGTAGGTTCGGACTTCTTCTTGAGAGGAGGAGGTCAATCCGTAGAAGCGGTAGCCTTGCTCCCGGGCATACCGGGCCAATTCGTTAATTGCCTCCTGGTGTTTTGCGGAACTCAGGTTGATGTTGTGGTGGACAGCTAAAAAGGTATAGTTATTGTTTTGCAGAACTTCTTCTGTAATCTCTCCTAAATCGGGATGATCGATAAGCAGGTCGTGAATGGGAGGAGTGTATCCTTTTTTTACCAAACGTTCGGAAGAGCTATGGTATTCCCAGGTAAGGGTGTCTTGCCACGGATAATTTTGTTCCGTAAACGGTTTGATCTCGCCTGTTTGTTTATTTTTGTATTTCAGAATAACTTCGTATTGATCCGGTTCTGTTCCTTCCGGTAACAGCATACCTTCCGCTATGTTTTTTCCGACGGCGTAAGGACGGAAATCCAATATGGGAAGATACAAGTAACAATGCAATGAAAGAAAGAGCATCATTCCTCCTGATAACAAAAGGAGAGAGAGTTGCTTAAACCAGTGAAGCGAAGAGTGAAATCGTTTTCTATTTAGAAATAGTGTGAGGGTTAAAAGGAGGAGAATGGTATTTTTCCAAAATGTTGCCCAATTGCTTAACACGATCGCATCTCCGAAACAACCACAGTCGCTGACCGGGTTTGTTAAGGCCAGAACGAGAGTTAGCGGGGTGAATATTCCCATGAAGATAAGGGCTCCTTTTATAGCCCATCGCGTGCATGCGTTGAATAGTAATGCCGTACCCACTAAAAATTCTGCGAGAGATAATACGAAGGAGAGAAAAAGAGAGCATGTGCTTGCCCACCCGATTCCAAAAGCATTGAAATAGTCCGTGAATTTGTACATCGATCCTAAAGGATCGATACCTTTTACAAATCCGGAATAGATAAATACAATTCCAACGATGATTCTGCAACAGTTTCGAATAATTTTCATATCTCTTTTTCAACAACAAGGCGAATCAGACCGAATACGGCATAGTTGATCATGTCGTAATAGTTCGCATCTATTCCTTCCGAGATAATGGTATTTCCTTGATGATCCTCAATTTGTTTCGTACGGTTTATTTTCATCAGGATCAAATCGGTATAGGAACTGATACGCATTGCTCTCCAGGCTTCATCGTAATCATGGTTTTTGTCTAACATTAATGCTTTCGCCTTTTGGAAATAGGCTTGATAAAGCCGGAGTATCTCTTCCTGAGAGGTACGATTCCCCGGACCTAACTCCAGCTGAATAAGTCCCATGATAGCATAGTTTATAATACCAATGAATTCGGGAACGATACCCTCGTTTACTTTCGAGATTCCTTTTTGCTCGATACTGCGAATTCGGTTGGCCTTAATATATATTTGATCCGTGATGGATGTCGGTCTGAGAATTCTCCAGGCTGTTCCATAGTCTTGCATTTTTTTTACAAAAATATCTTGACAGGTATCTATCACTCTATCATATTGTTGGGCTGTATCCGGCATCTTCGTTCTATTTTTTAAATTATGATATTAAAAAAACTAATTGTTATTTTGATGTGTAAAAATAGGGACAATAGTTGAAAGTTGAAAACGGAAAGCTGAAAATTAGCATGAGTATGAAAAAATTAATTGAAATCGGCGATCGGAAGTTGAATTTGGCAGAACCTGTGGTAATGGGGATTTTGAACGTAACTCCCGATTCTTTTTATGACGGAGGAAAATACCTTAGCGAAGTACGGGTGATCGAGCGGATAAATACGATTGTGGAGGAGGGAGCGTCGATTATTGATGTGGGAGCTTATTCCACTCGCCCGGGAGCTGCTTTCGTAGATGAGAAGGAAGAGTTGTCTCGATTGAGTTTTGCCGTAGAACTGATTCGTAAGTATCATCCGGAACTTCCTGTTTCTATTGATACTTTTCGGGCGAATGTGGCTAAAGAGATCTTTCATTGCCTTGGGCCGGTCATCGTGAATGATATTTCCGGAGGTACGATGGATGATCGTATGTTTGAGGCGATAGCGGAGATGAATGTACCTTATGTTTTGATGCATATTCAGGGAACGCCTCAAGACATGCAAAAAAATCCTCATTATGAGGATGTCGTTCGGGAGGTTTATGATTTTCTGGCCGGGCGAATTAAGCGATTGAATGATTTGGGATTTGACAAGATTATAGTGGATCAGGGATTTGGTTTCGGAAAAACGGTAGCTCACAATTATCAATTGATGGATAAGATGGAGATCTTTTTGGAGTTGGGATATCCCTTGTTGGTGGGCGTTTCCCGTAAGTCTATGATATGTCGCCTATTGGACGTTACGCCCCAAGAAGCTTTGAACGGAACGACTGTATTGAATACCGTCTCTCTTTTAAAGGGAGCGAACATCTTACGTGTACATGATGTCCGGGAAGCGGTGGAGGCTATTCGTATCGTTGACGCAATGCATTTTCGATCAATAGAATAGATCGATTTTCGTATTTTCTCGTAAATGAAGATTCCTGATTTCCCGAGTTGAAGAATGAAATATTATTTTTTAAACTCCTTGAATAGGGGATGAATAACTTCCCATAATACAATCCCGGCAGAAACGGAGATGTTGAATGAATGTTTGGTTCCGAATTGAGGAATTTCCAAGCACAGGTCGGAGAGATTTACCACATTTTGTTGGACGCCTTTTACCTCGTTCCCGAATATGAAAGCATATTTTCGTGTTTTTTCAATGGCATAATCTTCCAATGAGAGGCTGTTTTCTGTTTGCTCTACGGTAACAATCGTAAAACCTTCCGTTTTTAATTTTCGAATCGCTTCTATGGTCTCCTCGAAATATTCCCATGCCACGCTTTCTTCCGCTCCTAAGGCTGTTTTATGAATTTCGCGGTGGGGAGGGGTAGCGGTAATGCCGCAAAGATATATCTTTTCCAATCGGAAAGCATCGGAAGTTCGGAATACCGATCCTATATTGTTTAAACTGCGTATATTATCCAAAACCACCACGATAGGAAGTTTTTCAGCTTTTTTATATTCTTCCGGAGAGAGTCGATTCAACTCTTCATTTAATCGTTTTCGGTATTCCATAGGCTTGTATTTAGCGGTTTTCAACAATTTCTCCCATAAGGGTAGCGGAAGTACATTCTTTTACCCTGACCTGTACCAAATCTCCAATTTTAGCTCCGTTATCGGGAAATACGATCACTTTATTCTGGCTGCTTCGTCCGAATAATTCGTCTGCCTTCTTCTTGGAGGTCCCTTCGACCAGAACTTCGAATATTTTTCCTATATCTTTCCGGTTACTGATGAGAGAAAGATGGGTCTGTATATCGATAAGTTCCTGTAGACGACGTCCTTTAGTCGCTTCATCCACGTTGTCCGGCATATGTTTCGATGCCAAAGTGCCGGGGCGTTCTGAATATTTGAACATGTAGGCAAGATCGAATTCCACCTCTTGCATAAGGCTAAGAGTCTCGCGGTAATCCTCTTCACTTTCATCATGGAAACCAACGAAAACATCCGTCGATATCCCGCATTGGGGAATGATCTCACGGATTGCCCGGATGCGGTCGAGGTACCATTCTCTCGTGTATTTCCGGTTCATATTTTTCAGGACGGCATTGCTTCCTGATTGAACGGGAAGATGGATGTGTTTGCAAATATTGTCATAAGACGCAATGGCGCGTAATATTTCGTCACTCATGTCTTTCGGGTGAGAAGTGGCGAATCGGATACGCATATCGGGTACCGCGGTAGCGACTTTCGCCAATAATGTCGGAAAATCAACTTCGATACGCTCTCCTTTCCAAAGGTATGAATTGACGTTTTGACCTAACAGGGTAACTTCCTTGTATCCTTTGGCATGCAAATCAAGAACTTCATTCAAGATACTGTGCGGACTTCGGCTTCTTTCGCGGCCGCGGGTATAAGGAACGATACAGTATGTACAGAAGTTGTTGCATCCGCGCATGATGGATACGAATCCTGATATGGCTGTTTCGTCAATCCGGGAAGGACAGATATCTTTATAGGTTTCTGTTGCGGATAGATGGATATTAATGGCTTTTTCCCCTTTCTCCGCTTGCTCGATTAAAAGGGGAAGATCCATATAAGCATCCGGGCCGACAACGATGTTTACATTTTTTTCCTGCTCAAAAAGAGCTTCACCGAGACGTTCCGCCATACAACCCATGATACCCACCAGTACGTTCGGATTTTTTTTCTTAATTTCAGAAAACCCTTGTACGCGACCCCGTACCCGTTGTTCCGCATTTTCCCGAACGGAACAGGTGTTTACTAATATTACATCGGCTTCGTTTCTATCACTTGTATGTTGGAGACCTTTACTTTTCAGTATGGCTGCTACTACTTCACTATCCGCTACATTCATCTGACACCCATAGGTCTCGATATAAAATTTTTTTGCTTTCATTTACTCTTGCGTTTGAGGGGCAAAAATAATAAAAAAGGATGTAGTCCCGAGGAAAAAGAGCGTTATAATTAGGGTTTATTCAGATAAAAATCGGTCGAAAATAAAATATCGACCGATTTGCTGTTTCAGAATCGTACTCCGACGGTTAACCGAAATTGGTTATCCTGGTATTTTGTTTGTATGACGGGGGATTCTATGGATTTGTAAGCGTAAAAAAGACTTTGTTCTTTTGAATATTTACGCATGTAGGCTAAGTCCACGTATAAAGAGTTGAAATTAAGTCCCAAACCACCGGAAACGGTTTGTACGTTATTTTTTTCATTTAATTCTCCTTTTTTATAAGGGGAGGCCGTGTAGGAATAACCTCCTCGCAAACTCAATACGCTGGAAACTCTGAATTCTGCTCCGGCCCTGAGATTATTGGTATTTCGATATACTTCCTTGATCATATCGTTAGCTCCCGGGATATAATCGCCGTTTATATCTTCTGTGCCGTAGTAATTCGTTCCGTCTCCGCCGCTCAATTTAGCCGAGCTGTAATCCACGAATTCGTAATCCACGCTGAGGATAGCCCGCTGGCCGAGTACGGTAGCGATGCTTGCGATAAAACGCCACGGCGTTTTCAGATTATAATCGAAAGAGGTGTTGGCATGATTTCCCCATTGGGTCTCTTTTTCTCCTGCCGGTGGTTCTATAAATTGTGAATAAGCCCCATTCGTAACCTTGTCTGTCAAGCTGTAATAGGTGGGAGTATGTATGGCCAGACCTAACCGAAGTTGGGGGATCGGCCGATAGATTGCCCCGACTTTGAAGTTTATGCCTACTCCGCTGGTCGTGTAATCCTGTACGAAGTCGAACCACATGAGTTTGGAATCTATCTCTTTCCCCTCGACGATCTCCGTGTAGGTGGAATAATGCTTGTAATGGATGTTTTGTATACCAAGGGTTGCTCCGAGGTAGAGTTTGTCGTCGTAGTTAGCCCCTACGGATAGTGCGTATTCTCCTTGAAATCCCCTTTCCCGGATGTAGTTCGATTGCCTCATACTGTCCCCTGCTACAATGGGAATTTCGTATTGGTTCTTGCTTTCCGGCTGCAATTTGATCAGGTAGGCATCGTAGGCTAAACTGGTGGTAAATTCGTTCAGTGAGTTTCTGTCGTTTCCGTTTGCTTCCATCAGCCATACGTCCAATAACGAATTTTTATCATTGATGTATCCTCCCTGGTAAATGTTTCGGTTGAAATTATTCAGATTGGTATAGTTGAAGGCGAAATTTATGTTTTTCCACTTTTCATGTATGGGATGAAAGGCGATAACAAATCCTAAATTACCGATGAGGTAAGGATTTTTTTCCATATTTCTGTTGCCCGATTTGGAGTGAGTGAAATCGAGAACAGAGGTGAAACTGATTTCCGAATTACGGAAAACTCCGATTCCTCCGGGGTTCATCGTCGCAACGGAGAGATCTCCTCCTAAGGCTCCGAACGCTCCTCCCATGGCGGTGACTCTGGCACTTCCAAAAGGGAATATTCTGGAATATCGCAGAGCATCCGCTTCGGTTTGAGCCCTAAGGCCCGACGTGCAGAGCAATAACACGATGGTATAATATAACGCTTTCATATGATACTTTTTGTCAAATTATTTTCTACGTCCGGTTTCTTTATGTTCTCTCGTGCCCGTATAGCCACCGCTTCTTGTCGTGGAACTCTTTCCGTAGGAGTTGCTGTTACTTCTTGAATAACCGCTCTCGTGCCCGGAATTAGACGAAGAGGAGCCTTGATTGCGTGATCCCCAACTCTGGTTGTCGTTTCTGCCGTACGAAGAGTAACGACTACCGCGGGAGTAGGTATTGTAGCTTCGGGCATTTCGATTGTTCGTGTAATGTGTTCTCGTCGCGTAATTCGGTTTGAGATTCGGTTTGGTGGTGTGCCCCCAATGAGGGCGTCCTCCCGGATAATACGGATACCAGTAGCCGTAATTCCAGTGATTATGCCGGTACCATGGATCATGCCTCCATCCCGGATAATATCCGTATCCCCAGTAAGAGGAGTGATTCCATCCCCAAGGATTATACCAGCTGTTCCATCCCCAGTTGTTTCCCCAGGATGAGTAACCGAAACCGAAATTCCAACGGGAATTCCATCGGTCCATGGCAAAACGGTCAAAGCGCGGATCGTTCCATATAACGGTCCACATGAAATCCGGGTAAGTTCCGAAATGTAATTTAGAGTATAGCTCGATGTTGGTATTGGAAGGAAACCACCAATAGCGATTATTGACCGTATAAACATTCCAATCCGAATCGAATGACAGCCTCATGGCGATCTCGTGGGCATTGCTGAAAATAGCGAATCCTTCCGGGTATCGGTTCATGATCCGAACACATTCATCCAAATCGCGTTGATTTCCTTTAAAGCCTCCTATCCAGTATCCCTGGGACTCTTCGTCGATGAGAATAGGGGTGGTACTTTGGGCCTGAGCTTCTTCTACCTGTTTTTGTGTAGCGTAGCGAGCCATCCCGATAGCCTTTGCTCTCGGATTTACTTTTCCACTATTGGCTTCCGCTTGTTCTTTTGCCAGTACGGCCGGATCTATCTCTTTGGATTTATGTTGTTCTTCCGCGGGATATAAAGAGAGCGTACTCCCCGTTTTCCTTTCTATCTCCTGTACCAAAAGCGATTGTTTGCCGGGTACGTAATAGATGTCGTCTTCGGAGACACGAGCGAAGTTTCGTGTCGTCGAACAGGCGCTGACTAAAGCGGCCAATGTCAGTATAGATAGTATTGTTTTCATAGTTATTAGATTGACCTGTTTTTTTATCTTATCAAAAAATATACCACACTTTTCCATGGTTCGTAAAGCATAAATCGGTATTAGGTATAAAAATAACCATTACAAATCTGAATTCCTACTTTTTTGTTTAAATTTGCTGCGGTTTTATCAAAAAATAATGAGATGGCTAAGTTTTTAACAACAAGAGAAGAGAATTATTCGCAATGGTATAATGAATTGGTTGTAAAAGCCGGTTTGGCGGAAAATTCGGCAGTTCGAGGATGTATGGTGATCAAACCTTACGGTTATGCCATATGGGAGAAGATGCAGCAACAATTGGATAAGATGTTTAAAGATACGGGACATTATAATGCTTATTTCCCATTATTGATTCCCAAGTCTTTTTTTTCAAAAGAGGCTGATCATGTGGAGGGGTTTGCGAAAGAGTGTGCAGTTGTAACTCATTATCGTTTAAAGAACGATCCGGACGGGAATGGCATTGTCGTTGATCCGGATGCGAAATTGGAGGAAGAATTTATTATTCGGCCCACTTCAGAGACCATTATATGGAATACTTATAAGAATTGGATTCAATCCTACAGGGATCTTCCGATTTTGTGTAATCAATGGGCTAACGTGATGCGTTGGGAGATGAGGACCCGTATGTTTTTGCGTACGGCTGAGTTTTTGTGGCAGGAAGGTCATACGGCTCACGCGACGAAAGAGGAAGCCATGGAGGAAGCGGATAAGATGGTTCGGGTATATGCCGAATTTGCGGAAAAATGGATGGCTGTACCCGTAATTATGGGACACAAGAGCGAAACGGAGCGTTTCGCGGGAGCTTTGGATACCTTGACTATCGAAGCCTTGATGCAAGACGGTAAGGCCTTGCAAGCAGGGACATCCCATTTTCTGGGGCAAAATTTTGCGAAAGCTTTTGATGTGACATTTGCTTCAAAAGAGGGTAAACAGGAGTATGTTTGGGCTACTTCGTGGGGAGTTTCCACTCGCTTGATGGGTGCTTTGATTATGTGTCATTCGGATGATAACGGATTGGTACTGCCTCCGAGATTAGCTCCTTTACAGGTAGTTATTGTCCCGATATACAAGGGGAAGGAGGGGCTTGAAAAGATCAGGGAGAAAGTTGACGGAATAATAGACACGCTTCAACACTTGGGTATCAGTGTAAAATTTGACGATCGTGATACGCAAAAACCGGGATGGAAATTTGCCGATTACGAGTTGAAAGGAGTTCCGGTACGTTTAGCTATGGGAGAGAGGGATTTGGAAAACGGTACCATTGAAATAGCCCGTCGCGATACGCTGACGAAAGAGACTCTACCTTTGGAGGGAATAGAACAATATATTATCAGGTTGTTGGATGATATTCAAGAAAACGTGTATAAGAAAGCCTTGAATTTCCGGAGTAAAATGATCACGAAGGTAGATTCGTACGAGGAGTTCAAAACGCTTTTGGATAAGAAGGGAGGATTTTTCCTTTGTCATTGGGATGGAACTCCAGAAACGGAGGCCCGCATTAAGGAAGAAACGAAAGCGACGATACGTTGTATTCCCTTCGATGCTGAAGAAGAAGAGGGAAAATGTATGGTGACGGGAAAACCTTCTCATCGTAGAGTATTAATTGCAAGAGCTTATTAATTTTAATATAGAAGATTCTGTGATTAGGTAATGAGTGATCGTGCGGTTTTTATCGCGATAACCGAATCTTTTAATCGAAAACCTCTGAATCATAAATTGAATATATGTTGCCAGTTGTCGAGCGTTTTATTAAATACGCAAAAATACATACCCAATCTGACCGGGAAACCGGATTGAATCCCAGCACACCGGGGCAATTAGAATTTGCCTATCTTCTTTGTGATGAGATGAGGGAGATCGGTATGGAGAATGTATCGGTAGATGAGAATGGCTATGTGATGGGATTTGTTCCTTCTAATATAGAGAAGGAGAGTGTTTCTATTGGATTTATTGCCCATATGGATACGAGTCCGGATATGAGTGGCAAACATGTGAAACCGCAGATCATAGAGAAATATACTGGCGTGGATATCTTATTAAGCAAAGAGAAAGGGTATACTTTATCTCCGGATGATTTTCCGGAACTTATGAATTATGTGGGAAGCGATCTGATCGTGACGGATGGAAACACATTATTGGGGGCAGACGATAAGGCCGGTATAGCCGAGATTTTAACGGCTATGGAATACCTGATTCAACACCCGGAAGTAAAACACGGGACCATTGCCGTCTGTTTTACTCCGGATGAGGAGATCGGCGAGGGGCCCGATCATTTCGATTTGAAGAAATTCGGGGCAAAGTTCGCGTATACTTTGGACGGAGGGGAGGTAGGTGAGTTGGAGTATGAAAATTTCAATGCCGCGATGGTTAGGTTGGTTTTTAAGGGAAGGAATTTTCATCCCGGATATGCCAAAAATAAGATGGTCAATTCAATGAAAGTCGCTTATGAATTCATATCCAGTTTGCCCAAACGGGAAGTTCCGGAGTTGACATCGGGTTACGAGGGCTTTTTCCATCTTTATTCTATAAAAGGGACAGTGGAAGAGACGACGGTAGAGATTTTGATACGTGACTTTGACCGGGAAAATTTCGAATGGAGAAAAGGGGTGATAGAGAATGGCGTGCGTGATTTCTCCCGGAAATATGAATTACCGATTTTATTGGAGTTAAAAGATCAATACGCGAATATGCGGGAAAAACTGGAACCGCTTCACTATATTGTGGATATTGCCAAACAGGCCATGAATGAGTTGGAAATAAAGCCCTTGATTGTCCCTATTCGGGGAGGTACAAACGGTTCACGCTTGTCTTTCATGGGACTGCCGACTCCGAATCTTTCCAATGGAGCACATAATTCGCATGGGCGTTACGAGTATATTCCCGTTTCATCCATGATAAAAGTGGTAAATCTACTTGTTCGGATATCGGAACTTTGTACAAAAATTTGAAATTGATATGGCTGATGTGGAAATTATTAGAGATAAATCTCTATAATTTCCACATTATTCATAACTGTTTGTCCTGTTTTTTCGTTTCACATGGAAATGATTACTTTTGTAAAAAAATAAATACTTGTAATTACGAATAATAAAAAATTAGAAAATGGTAAAAGGATATGTATTTTTGATTTTCCTATTGCTTATAGGAGGGTCTTCGCATGCGGCGGAGGGACCTGTTCGTGACTCTTCCTGGAAGAATGCCGGTTTTTTTGGACTAAAGATGACACAGGTCAGTTTAAGTAATTGGGCCGCCGGAGGTGAGTCTGCATTAGCTTTCGATGCCCAGCTCACGTATAGTGCCGATTATAAAAAAGATCGGAATTTATGGCAAAATCGGTTGGAGTTGGGATACGGATTAACCAAAAACGATGGGAAAAGTGCCAGGAAAACCAATGATAAAATCTATTTGGCTTCAACCTATGGTTATCAGTTATATAAGTCTTTGTATTGGAGTATGTTGCTGAATTTTAATACCCAATTTGCCAAAGGATATGATTACTCCAACGAGGATGCAAGTTTTATTTCTAAATTTATGGCTCCTGCTTATATCGTGATCGGTACCGGTTTGACGTGGACTCCCAAATCTTATTTTACGGCCACGCTGACTCCGGTTTCATGGAGAGGAACTGTTGTTGCCGATTCCCGTTTGTCCGATGAAGGGGCTTTCGGTGTAAAGGAGGGAAAGCATCTTTTATCGGAATTCGGTGCTAATTTAAGGGCTGAGGTAACTTATGAATTTTGGGAGAATATGAAAATATATTCCCGTTTGGAGTTGTTTTCCGATTATTTAAGAAAGCCGCAAAATGTGGATGTACGTTGGGAGGTTCAATTGAATATGACCGTCAATAAATGGATTTCAGCTACAATTTCTACCAATATGTTGTATGACGATGACGTGAAGGTTGCTCAAAAAGACGGAACCGCGGGCCCTCGTTTGCAATTTAAGGAGGTTTTGGGAGTCGGTTTGCAATTTAGTTTTTGATTACGGGGAGCGTGATTTTATTATACTCATGAATAAAAAACGAGACCTTCAAAAGGTCTCGTTTTTTAATCGTGAATCAAATAACAGTCGTATTCGTAAACTTTTTTATCGAAATCGATAGTTGTCACAATTTTTATGCTTACAGGGCGGTTGGCAATCCTGCCCGGTTCCCATCGGGTATCTTTAGATGATAAACCGTTATTAGAGAAGCGAAGAGCGGAGGATAAGTCGTTTTTTTCCTCCAAGAGGGTAAAATGCCCGTTTTTATCGATGACAAAACTCAATTCGAGTTTTCCGTGAATACTGTCGTTTTTAGGTGAATAGAGGGTGGTGGCTACCTCGTAAATGTAATTGGAAATAGTGGCTCCTTTCCCCGGATTGTTTCGAGAGATACTCTTGTAGTATAGTGGGTTTTTATCTAATTTTACGGGACTTCCTTTTAAATCGAAGATAAGGGAAGTTCTGATACGGGTGTCTACTTTGCGTTTGTCATGGTATCCGGCGTTCCACTTCGGAGATAGGGTTAATACTCTGGCTACTTCTTCTTCAAGGAGCGGGTAATTTGTTTCCTCTATATCTATATCGCCTATTTTCCCGTTGCTCTTTACCGTAAATGTGACTTCTATTTTGTGATATATCCCTGAAGAATCATTGAATATGAAAAGATTATACGGGGATGCTCCTTCTGAAGGTTTACCTTGGAAAAATAGTTCTCTGTGGGTAATTTGATTGACTATCCATTTGGAGAAGGGAATGTTTTGCTCGGTCTTTAATGACGGTTTGACGTCTACTTCTTTGTAGGAAAACAGATTGTTTTTGGAAAAATCCTGTGAAAAAAGAGGATAGGTAAAACTTGTTATAAACACAAACGAGGTAGTTAGTAACCATTTGAACAACGTGTTGCTTCGTGCCATATTTGTCTTGTTTTATTTAATAATAACCATATAAACCACATGGTTATAATAATTGAATCTCTCTATTCGAAATATAAAAGCCAAGTACAATCGAAAAAACTGTTTTCGGATAATTGCCGGGCGTTTTCTATATCTTACAAATATAGTTAACATTTTGTGAATGGTATGTCGAATTGTCGTGAAAATTTCGGAAATACGATACCGGATTTGAATAAAAAAGCGAGGTCGGAAAACCTCGCTTTATTTTATGTGGAAAAAAAATTAATTTTCTTTTTGTTTGGCAGCGGCCTCGGCAGCGGCTAATTGTTCCTCTGATTCGCGGGTTACTTTTTCGAGACGTCCCATGATAGAGAAGATAAAGATTGCAGAGAGAGCACAACAACCGATAAGAATACCCCAAAGAGCGACTAAGCTTACTTTTTCCCAGAAATATCCGATGATACCTACTAAGTAATTACCGATAGCAGTGGCGGCAAACCACCCTCCCTGCATTAAACCTTTGTACTTTGGAGGAGCGACTTTCGACACGAAAGAGATACCCATCGGGCTTAAAAACAGCTCGGCACAAGTTAAAACAAGGTATGTATTGATCAACCAGTAGGGAGAAACCATATCGCTTTCCGACATCGGGTTGGCTTGTAGATCGGCAGGAGCCGTTAATCCGAACGAACCGAACATGAGTACTAAGAAACCTAATGCCGCGATGATCATACCGATTCCGATTTTTCGCGGGGCAGACGGTTCTTTTTTCTTGCTGTTTAACCAGCTGAACAGGCCCACGAACACGGGTGTCAATATGATGATGAACATCGGGTTGAATTGCTGGAAGATTTGCGGAGTGATCGGTGTTTCGACACCGGCAAATTTTGTTTGGTAAACGAAATAGAGTACTAAAATAAACACGACGGACATGATTCCTCCGATGGGTTTCACTTTTTTCTCTCCGGTAATAACCATGAATAGTCCGTAGAATAATAATATGATAGGTACTAAACCGTAAAGAGAGAACAGAAGACTGGAGTAACCGGTTACATGAGAAACCGTGTAATCACGAGCAAAGAGTGTCATGGTCAAACCGTTCTGGTGGAATGACATCCAGAAGAAAATAACCACGGCGAAAACCAATCCTAAAGCAATCAAACGTTCTTTGGTTTGTTTGGGGGTCAGTTCTATGACAACAGCGTCTTTAGCTCCTTTACCCTGCGCTTTTTCTTTTTCGGTAGCATCTGCAGATTTATAAAATTTACGGAAGCCTAAAAATATGGCTAACGATACGATCAAACTGATACAAGCCACACCGAAACCGTAGTTATAGGATTGGCATAGCACGTCGATGTAGTTTTGAGCAAAAGCCTTTAATCCGTCTAAGCTGCTAATGGTTTGCCCCTGAGATGCAGCGAAGTTAACCAATTCGGTATATCCGGCAGAAGCCTGATTAATGGTTCCGTCGATTAACTGATGTGCTAATGCCGGAATTTTCCCTGAATATTCCAGACCGGATTTTCCCATGATGGAGTTCGTGATGGCCTCGGCCATACTGGGAGCGAAAAAAGCACCGATGTTAATGCACATGTAAAAAATACTGAACGCTAAATCCCGGTTTTTGCTGTATTTGGGCGAATCGTAGAGATTACCCACCAGAACTTGTAAGTTCCCCTTAAAGAATCCGGTACCGAGAGCTATAAGGCCTAACGATACGAACATACTGGCCAGACCGCTTCCGAATGCGAGTAAAGCATAACCGAAAAACATGATGACTGTACCGAGTGTAATCGTTTTACCGTAGCCTAAATATTTATCGGCGATAAATCCTCCGAATACGGGTAAAAAATAAACAGCAGCGAGGAAGCCACCGAAAACTTGTCCTGTGGCTGCAGATGTCCAACCATAGCGAGCTTGAAGATACAATGTAAAGATAGCCAACATGGTGTAGTAACCGAAGCGTTCTCCCATATTAGCAAACGCCAATACAAATAATCCTCTTGGATGATCTTTTAACATACAACGTTATTTTAAAATTAATATTATAGTTTGCTGTCGCAAAGATATAAAAAAAGCGAGGCTTTCACCTCGCTTTTGAAATATTATGCTTTATTTATTTTGCGACTCTTTCAAGCCATTTCACCATAGAAAGCATGACAATCATGGAAGCTGCGGTTGCGCAAACAAATACTAACCAACAAGCCCAGATGGGTACGGAGGTATAAAGGAGTCCTCCGATGAATAACAGTGAGTTTCCTACAGCCGTGGCCGCTAACCAACAACCTTGCATTAAGCCTTGTAAATGCGGAGGTGCTACTTTGGAAACGAAAGACAATCCGAGAGGAGAGATGAATAACTCTGCAACGGTAAGGATGAAATAGAGTCCCACCATGATCCAAGGAGTAACGCGAATGGCACTGATTTGCGCTTCCGTCATCGTGCTTAAGGTCTCTTTTGCCGGTAACACGAAAGAGAAGATCATTAGGAAAATGTAGGCAAGTGCTGCGATTCCCATACCGATAGCGATTTTCATCGGGGTGGAGGGCTCCCTTCTTTGTCTCTTCAAATATCCGAATAACCACATGATCAGCGGTGTTAAGGTTACCACGAAGAAAGGATTCACGCATTGGAATATTTCGGCTCCTTTGATTCTGGTGAATCCCAAGTTGATATCGATGACGCTCAAATCCACGTAATCGCGGGCGAAATACGTCAGGGAGTAACCGTTTTGATGGAACGAGAGCCAGAAAAAGATAACGACGCCGAATACGGCGAACAGGGCGTATATGCGTTGTCTGATCTCTTGCGCATTCATGGTAATCTCTTCCCTGCTTATTTGGGGAGCGCCTTTGACGTTCGATACGGCTTTTTTGGCAGGATCCGGGAATTTTTGTTTGTTGACGATGTAGATCACCAGTGAGATCAACATGGCCACGATTGCAGCCATAAAGGCATATTGGAAACCGCGGTTGAAAACATCCAGATAGCTGTTTACAAAGGTGGGTAGATCTGACATGGAACCGCTCAGGTAAGCGGTATTGGCATACTCCGTCAAACGGGTTAAAGATTCCGCGGGCATGGAACTACCTTGTTCGAGGTATTGGTGGCATAATTCCGGTAGGCCGGCATTGTAATCGAAGTTATTCACTTTCAACCACCAGTTTCTGACGCCGATTGCGATCCAAGGAGCGAAAAATCCTCCGATATTGATAAACATATAAAATATCTGGAAACCGGAATCCCTTTTATCGGAATACTCTTTGTTGTCGTACATCTGACCGACTAAAGCCTGTAAATTTCCTTTGAATAAACCGTTACCGAAAGCAATAACCAAAAGTCCAACGCAGGTAATTGTTAGATAAAGTCCCATACTTGGAACGGGAGTCGGGGTCGGTATGGCTATGATCAGATAGCCGACGGCCATCAGAATCAAACCGATAAGTATTGTACCTTTATAATTTTTTGTTTTATCGGCAATGACTCCTCCGACTAATGCCAGTAGATAAATAGAAGCATAAAAAGCCGAGTAGACATATCCGGTTGTGGTCTCGGATAGACCGAATTTTGCAGAGATGAACAACGTAAGAATTGCCATCATAATGTAAAAACCAAAGCGTTCTCCCATATTAGCAAGGGCAGCCGCCAATAGTCCTTTGGGGTGTTTTTTAAACATAATTTTGATATTTATAAATTAATAATGATTTAACTTTGTTCGCACTCCAACCTCGCAAATATAGGATAATTTTTTATCTTTAAAACACGAAAACGTTTGAACTTGGAACCTATGAAAAAGTATAATAAGATTTTTAAAACATCTGATTTAAAAGAAATTGATAGATATACCGTTGAGCATGAGCCGATAAGTTCGTCTCTATTAATGAAGAGAGCGGCTGAAGCTATTGCCTGTCGGCTTTTGAAAATTTTTCCGAATAATTCTATTTTTAACATAGTTTCAGGAGTCGGGAATAATGGAGGAGACGGTTTTGCCCTTGCCGGAATCTTATTGGAAAAAGGGTACGAGGTTGTGGTGTATCACGTGTGGACGGGAGCGTGTTTGTCCGCTGATTGCAAGAAGTATCGGGAAGATTATCTGGCTCGTTCCGGAAGTTGTGTCGATGTTCGGGAGATTTCCGACTTCGATGCGGAATCCGTGGAGGGAATATGGATCGATGCTTTGTTCGGAGCCGGATTGAGTCGTCCGGTAACAGGATGGTGTGCCGGAGTGATAGATAGGATAAATCGCTCCGTTTTGCCCGTTGTTGCGGTGGATATTCCTTCCGGTTTATTGGGAGAGGATAACGCGAAAAATACCGGAAGTATAATGGAAGCCGATTACACGCTTACTTTTCAGTTTCCCAAATTGTCTTTTATGTTCCCCGAAAATTATCGTTATGTGGGAGATTTTGAAGTTTTGAACATAGGTTTGCATCCGGAAATATTACGGGATCTGTTTTCTTCTTATTTTTATTTGACGCCGGATGTACTTGCTGCCCGTTTGCCGAAAGTCGGAAAGTTCACTCATAAAGGGGAGATGGGGCATGCCTTGTTGATAGCCGGGTCTTATGGGATGATGGGAGCTGCGATACTGGCAGCCGAAGGGGCTTTGCATTCGGGAGTTGGCTTGCTGACCCTTCATCTCCCTCGTTCTTTGAAGAAAATAGTACATCTTGCCGTACCGGAGGTTTTGATCGAAGAAGATGTGAATGAAAATTGCTTTTCCCGTATTTCCGATTGGTCAAAATACCGGGTCGTGGGTATCGGGCCGGGAATAGGAACGTCGACGGAGACAGCTTTCGGGTTGGAGTGTTTGTTGAAAGATTGGAAAGGAAGAATGGTACTGGATGCGGATGCCTTGAATTTGCTTGCCGCTGATACCCGTTTATTGAAATTATTACCCGAAAGTGCGGTTTTGACACCCCATCCCAAAGAATTTGAAAGATTAGCAGGAAAAAGTGAAAATGATTTTGATAGATTAAATAAATTGAGCATTTTTGCAGAAAAATACGATGTATATGTTGTATTAAAAGGTGCTCATTCTGTGGTAGCTACACCGGAGGGGGAATGTTATTTTAACATGAGTGGGAATCCGGGAATGGCCAAGGGCGGAGCGGGAGATGTTTTGACGGGGATTATTACAGGACTGTTGGCAAGCGGTATGCCTGTACCGGATGCGGTATTAACGGGAGTTTTTGTTCATGGAATGGCTGGCGATTTGGCGAGAGAGGAGATGGGAGTACGCGGTATGAAATCCGGAGATATTATTGCTTTTCTTGGAAAAGCATGGAGAAAATTGGAAACGTTGGTTTAATGGGTAGGCAAAGAGTGTGTAAGGATTCTTTTTAAAATAATTAGGAAAAAGATCATGAAAAAGATTTGTTTTATATGGGTATTGATCGGATGTCTCTCCTTGTCGGTTTTAGGACAGAAGAAGAGAGAGTTGTCCACCCCGGTTTCGGTGAGTTATATGCTTCCTAAAATAAGCTTTAAAGTGGAAGTAACCATGGAACGCGTGAAATTAATACCGGGTCCTTTCCGTCAGTATGCCGAACAGCAGTTGGGGATCGGACCGGATATAAATGCGGCGGGGGAAGAGTGGGAACTTAAGGATATACGTATTATTCCCCAGGCTCTCCCCGATACTAAAAATATCTATTCAGTGACAACCACGGGAGAGTACGCCGGAATTTGTTTAAACTTGACGCCGGAAGGTTTTTTGTCCGGGGTGAACGGTAACCAGAATAATGCGGATGCGGAAAAAGAGGCGTTTTATATCGTACCTAAAGATAATAAGGAGCAGAAGATTGATTACGTTCGTTTCGGGGTACGTTCTACTTTGAAAGAGGTATTGGATTCTAATTTTTCCATGATAGAGGTCGAGGGGGAGATGCGTCGGGTATGGGACCCGATTGAACGGTACGTGTTGAAAGAGGAGAAGGATTATGTAAAGGAGATCACGGACGAAATTTTTAATATCCGTAAAAAAAGATTGGATTTATTGTCCGGTGTAAGTAGCTCCGGGCCTGCTACTCGGGAAGCATTGAGGGAATTGGACGCTTTGGAAAAAGATTACCTGAGTCTTTTTATGGGTAAAAAGGTGAAAGAGCGGGTGAAACGAGAGTTTGTCTATGTTCCGCAAAAAGAGGATGAATCGGTAACGCTCTTCCGTTTTTCGAAAACAAGCGGTATTACCGCTAAAAATAACGTATCAGCCGAACCCTATGTGATTGAAGTGAAGAATGTAATTTTACCTCCGAAAGAGAACGATTCTGCACATAAACCGGTAATTGGGGTGACTTATCGGGTTCCGGCCGTTGCCGATTTGGTTTTAACTTGTGGCAATAAAAGTGTGATAACGGAACGGTGTGTTATTCCTCAATTAGGGTATACGAAGATATTTCCTTTGGATGTGATCAATAACGAGGGAATAAGTATAGACTTTTATCCCCGGTACGGTTCGTTAAAGAGCGTGAAGAAGAACCGATAATAAGGAATTGAAATATGGCTGAGTCAACTGGAGAGAAGGGGTTTCTTGGAAAATTTTTAATGTGGCGTGTGCGTAATATCAAGGAGAAGCAATTTATCGTGATATTAAGTATATTAGTCGGGATTGTGACGGGGCTTGCGGGAGTTTTGTTGAAAAATATGGTACATTATACGCATGTGTTTTTCACGGAGAGAATGCAGGTCGATAGCGGAAGTCTCCTTTTTTTTATATATCCTTTTATCGGTATATTGTTGACCACCTTATTCGTGAAATATTTTGTCAAAGAGGATATCAGTCATGGGGTAACTAAGGTCTTGTATGCCATATCCCGGAGGAATAGTATGATTAAACCTCATAATAACTATTCTTCGATGATTGCCAGTACGCTGACCATCGGTTTCGGAGGTTCGGTGGGAACGGAGGCCACGATTGTTTTAACGGGAGCTTCCATCGGTTCTAACTTAGCCCGTCTCTTCCGTATGAACTACAAGGTCATGACGTTGATGATCGGATGCGGTGCGGCGGGAGCCATCGCGGGAATTTTTAAAGCTCCCATTGCCGGTATCGTTTTCACGATGGAGGTGTTGATGTTGGATTTGACGATGGCTTCGCTCGTCCCTTTGATGTTTACGGCTATTACTTCTTACGTGATCGCTTTCTTTTTTATGGGTGACGGTTTTCTGTTTTCTTACCAGATTACGGATAAGTTCGCCATGGGGAATTTTCCTTATTACGTGTTATTGGGAGTATGTACGGGACTTCTTTCCGTCTATTTTATCCGGATGAATCTCCGGGTGGAACATTTTCTGAATAAGATCAAACACCCGTTTAAGAAGATGGCTATCGGAGGTGCGTTGTTGGGTGTTATTATTTTTATTTTTCCTCCTTTATACGGTGAGGGATATACAGCCTTGGATACGATGATGGGAGGGCAGCCGGATAAGTTGTTGAATAATACTTATTTCTTCGATTTTAGGGACAAGATATGGATACTGCCGCTTTTTGTTATCGGTATGGTGTTTATAAAAGTTATAGCCACGGCATTGACTAATGGTAGCGGCGGTGTCGGCGGTGTTTTTGCTCCGAGTCTGTTTACGGGAGGGGTTGCGGGTTACTTGTTGGCCATGTTGATCAATTTGAGCGGTATTCGCGAGGTGCCGGAGAGTCATTTCGTTTTGGCAGGCATGGCCGGGGTGATGTCCGGAGTAATGAATGCCCCCTTGACAGCCATGTTCCTGATCGCTGAAATATCGGGCGGTTACGCATTACTTCTGCCTTTGATGTTGACATCGGTTATGGCTTATCTGACGAGCCGGGGAATGGAGCCTTATTCGATCTATGCCCGTCGGTTGGCGATGCAGGGCGATCTGTTGACTCATAATAAAGACAAGGCCGTTCTGACGCTGATGAAATTGAATAAAGTGGTGGAAACGGATTTCAAAACCATCGGGATCGATTCGACCTTGGGCGATTTGGTTAAAATTGTTTCCAAATCGAGTCGTAATCTCTTTCCCGTGTTGGATAACGACGGTCATTTATTGGGAATCGTTTTGTTGGATGATATCCGTAAAATAATGTTCAATCAGGAAATGTATTCCAAAACCTATGTCCGAGATTTTATGATAGCTCCTTCTGTCGTTATAGATATAGAAGATTCGATGGAAAAAGTGATGAAGAAATTTGAAGAGTCGGGTGCCTGGAATCTGCCTGTTATTCAGGATCATAAATACTTGGGATTCGTGTCGAAGGCAAAGATATTCAATACTTATCGTAAAGTGTTGATCCATTTCTCGGATGATGAGTAGCGAAAATAGGAAACTTTAGTGCTATTGGGTTAGGAATAAGGAGTATATTATTTATATCTATTATAAATAATCTCTTATTCCACGAATAGAGTTGTATTTTTAGAAATAAAACATATATTCGCGGCAAAATATAGAATTTACTCTAAAACGATATATCATGTATTGGACACTGGAACTTGCCTCTAAATTGGAAGATGCACCTTGGCCTGCATCAAAAGATGAGTTGATAGACTATGCCATTCGTTCAGGGGCGCCTATGGAAGTTATTGAGAATCTTCAGGATATTGAAGACGACGAAGAGATATTCGAAAGTATCGAGGATATTTGGCCGGATTATCCGAGTAAAGATGATTTCTTCTTTAATGAAGATGAGTATTAGGTGCTTATATATAAGTTAACTTATTATATATCAATGCGATGAACAATAATGATTGTTTGTCGCGTTGGTGTTTTATAGGTTTACATGGTGCGGTTTGTTTGTCTGAATGGCGATTTTTAACGAGGAAAATGGGATTTGTTTGTCTGAAGATTATTATCTTCACCTCAGATAGCCTCAGATAGCGTGGTTTATTTGTCTAAATGACCGTGTGTGCAATGTAACTTATTGATATATAGATGTGAAAAACTTCTTCAACGAGGATGAGTATTGACGTTGTAATGTAAAAAATAAAAAAGCTATCAGGAACGATAGCTTTTTTATGTGCATATTCGAATCGTTCATGCTGTCATTTGATCTTAATTTTTCTGTTGCAAACGCGTAACATTGCCGCTCTACTTTTGTGACGAACAAAAAAATAAACCATGAACAAATTATTATCATTTAAAAAACATGTATTTGCTAAAACATGTGCCGTTTTGTGTGCGTTAACGATGCCCGTAATGATGTCTTGTCAAGATGATGATACTCCGACTGGACCGGTTAATACAAAGACTTCTTTTACCATTGCGGTGATTCCGGATGCTCAAAACATGACGGACTTTAAGCATCAGAAGGCAAAGGGATTTGCATTGGACTGCTCGGAATTATTTATCCAACAAATGCAATATATCGCGGATCATTCGGAAGCAAAAGGCGGAGATATCGTGTTTGCTATTTCAGTAGGCGATATGTGGCAACATCAAACACTCGATATGGATCCGGAACATGCGGCAAGAGGATTTAAAGCCATTTTCAATCCCTATTTTTCGACAGAGATAGAGGTTTCTCCGGAAGCTGTATTTAACGTGGAGTTACCGACTGCAAGAAAGGGATTGGATCTATTACATAAGGTTTCTATTCCTTTCGGTGCGGTTCCGGGAAACCATGATTACGATGCCATGTGGAGTGATTCGAAATGGATCCCCGTGAGCGATCCTTCTCAAATATTGGGAAGTCTGCCGGAATATATCGGTATGTTGCATATCGGCGGTTTGTCCAATTTCAATGCTGTTCTGGGCTGTCATACAAAGTATTTTGCACAAAAGGATTGGTATCTCGATTCGTACAACGGGGGAGCAAATTCCGTGCAAATGATTTGTGCCGGTGGGTATACATTCATTCACCTTGGTTTGGAAATGTCCCCCTCGAATGAAGTGCTTACTTGGGCTCAAGCCGTTCTTGACAAATACAAAGGTTACCCGACCATCTTAACCACTCACGATTACCTCGATACCAAAGGACAACGTAAAGCCAACCCGATTGTCGATTTGAAGTTGGCAGATTCGGATCACCATAATAATGCCGAAGAGTTATGGAGCAAATTTATATCGAAAAATGCTCAAATCTTTATGGTACTTTGCGGACACGAGCATGGACAAAACAGGAGAACGGATAAGAACGACAAGGGTGGAGAAGTATATCAACTCTTGGCCGACTACCAGGAAAGAGGTGAAGTGGGGGTAGAGCACGGACAGCCCTTGAATCCTTATTTCAATACCCCGTACGGAATAGGCGACGGATGGCTTCGTAGACTTGAATTCGAGATGGGAGGTGATGTTCCGACCGTACACGTGAGAACTTATTCTACCTATTACAAGAAATTCTCTACCGAAATACCGGATTATGCCGCTCGCTACAAATCGATAGAGCATAAAGGTGAGAATATCAGTGATGCGGAATTTATCGCCATGGACGATTTCGTGATCGAACTGAAAGATTTCAGAACTCGATTCGGCTTCCCTAAATAAATAATAAAACTATTTGTTCTATCGGAAACAAGGAAGTTATGTAACTGCAAACAACAAACTGTATAAGCTTGTTGTTTGCAGTTATCTTATGTATAAAATAGTAGAGAGATAGTATTAATAGCTGTTTATTCAAGTGTATACAAATAGATTCTCAAATTATTCTTCCTTCCTGTAAAAGAGTTTCATTGACTGAGCTTGACTTGCAAATGAAAGAGTAGATAATTCAGCAAAACTTAAATTTGTTCTACCTCCTAGAGGTTCCCCACATTGCACTTCGACTTTTTCAGGATTATCTTTCTTCGCAATAGCTTTTCTCGATTCTGGTCCTGGAGCTCCCGGTCCCATTTTATTTACTACCATTACCCTAAATACATAGCTTTCGTTTTCTTCTAGATCTTTAACTTCAAATTCTTGCTTAACATAATTACCATTGCCATCCTTTTTAACTTCGGGCTTTTCTTTTACTTCTTCCCAGCGTTTTTCTTGAAATTTTCTATATTCAATACGATAGTGTAAAAAGGGTCCTCCTGTCCCCTCGCTTTTTGGTGGTGTGATAATCAAAGTAACCTTGCCATCCCCTATGGCATATGTAAAATTTGATACTAATACGAGGATCAATACAATAAAAAACTTCTTTGTTTTCATAATCTTTTTTTATTTTATCTCTCTAAATATTTATTCGAATATTGATTATTGACATTTTGTAGCAATTTTAAAAATCTTAATATTAGGATTATAATTATAACTTATTACCCTTATCTCGGAGAATGTGATTACTTAACCTTGACCCATTTCACAGCATCCGCATACATGAGTTGGTGTAGCGTAGTACCTTGACCGGATAAGATTATCCTTGCTTTACCTGAGTGAAATTGATATATTCCGAGCGATACCCAACCATGTTTTACGTCCGATAAGGCTACTTCTACTTTTTCCTTCCCCGTGGCGTGGAGAAAATGGTAGCTTTGCACCGATGTCTCTCCTTTTTTCCCCTTACTGAGTTGATTTTTACTTTCTGTGAGGGGATTATAAATAAATAACTCGTACGCCCCGTTTTCCGGTAAATTTACTTCCCACTCGATATCAGAACTTCCCTTTCCTGTTGCTTTTTTTAAGTAAGTTTTGGAAATTTCTCCATATGCATCTTCATCGTCTAACCAATGCCAACGAGTTGCGGAATTCTTCTTGCGTAACTTTTCCACAAATCGGTCATACTCAACAATACGACATCCCGGGTCCTCGTTATCCACGATATATACGCTCGGTTCCGGAGCAAAAGCAAGGGTGTCCGCACCAAAAATTCCATCCACCGGTTCTTTGACGAACCCTTTTTCAGGGAATTTTTCAAGAGTATAATGAGAAGGAAGATTTTGAGACTCATTTGTGTATAACTCGATTGCGCAACGATCGCTATTTCCCTCGATATACATTTTAATTTCTTTACAACTCCCAACCGGTATGAAATAATTGCGTTCTTCCATGCTGGCTACAGGTTTTAGCGAAAGAATTCCATCCCGTTTTCCTTTGTTCCAGACTTTAATACTGAATACGTATCCTGTTTTCCCCTCTAAGGATTCTACATCATCCACCCGTGCATCTCTAAAGTCAAAAGCAGGGAAGCCACGCTCATTATATAATTTTCGGGTTAGGATCGCGAGAGAGAGATTGAACTGCTTTTCGAACTCCTCGCAATATTCTTCATAACTAAAGCTTTGAAAAACATGATTCCGGATAAATTCGGAGTTAAAATGTTTAAATTTATCATGGGAAACAGTACATAAAATGTATTTTAAAAAATAATATCCCCTGGCAAATATTGCATTATCTATATCTATTTTATTGTCCGGATCGTGCGAAACCTCTTTAAGACTCCGATCTTTAAGACATTTAGCTATATAATAAATATCTATTCCATCTTTAAAATTCGTGTTAAAACCGTGTTGCATATAGTGAAACAAAAGATTTATTCCGACAAATTCGGGGGATGAAGAATACACGTTGTAGTGATACTTTTGTTGTAAGTAATAAATATCACTCTCATTTTTTATATTTTTTGTATCGTAAATCCCCGTTATCCGGTTAAAAAACATGTTTCCTAAAGGAATTTCTTGTTTACTTGAAGTAAGGATTTTCATGTACCAGCTTAAAAACCGATCTATCGGGTATTCATCATCGTACCATTTGCTTTTTATATTAAACGTCAATGGGTATAATGCCTCTCTCTCCGGGCGGAATATGATTTCCGGTTGTACCCGCTCGCTATTACTCTTCCAATTCCTACTGAATGTACAAAAATGAATAGGAGTCTCTACCAAATTTAATTTGGTAAAAGCATAGACCTTGTTATTATATCCGAACATGCTGGTCCAACTTTTTACAGCTTCTTCCGGAGTAATCTCCTTGGGAAGAAGGTATTCATGCCCTTTGAATAAAAAGATTTCATACAATACGCTATCCTTACGTATACTCTTTCTGGTATAATCACCAATGCAAAGTGTTAACCCGGGTAAAGCAACTTTATTTACAAAATATGTATTTTCGGTATTCTTTATTTCTTCTCCCTGTGCTATAACCATACCATCAATATTCCCTTTTACCAACAATTTAAAACGAGTGTAATCCTGATCCGACAAGTAGGGTAGATCCACGTGAACAGAAGGTTTACTTGTGGGATACCACATGCTTTCAGGTGTCAGTAAAGTATAGTCCGGTTGAAGGTAAAAATAATTTTGCCCCATGTTATACATGTAATAATGATGCTCTTTTGCGAGAGAATCTATATTGGTAACTTCAGGATAACAAACGGCAGGAGAAATCGAGCCTTTGTAGCTCATCTCGATTTCCCTTGTTTCTCCTGGTTTCATCGCTAACGAAAGAATCAAAACCTGGTATTCCCGGTGAAAATCTAAAGTCACTCCTCCTGAAGTTATCTTTATCACGTTTAAGGAGGGATTCAAATACAAGATGATAGAATCAACTTGTTGATCGTTTATATTGAGCAAATTAAGTTTACTGGATGCCGAGTAGGTATATCCCTCCTGTTTAAACTCTATATCGTGATCTAAAACACTGACCTTAGGAGTGGCTTGGTATTTGACAAATACTTTGTGAATAATCTTTCGTTCCCGGTTATGCCGGATCATGTTACTCGTGTAAATTCCCGAGAGGATAAATCCCAGTATCAATAATCCTATTCCCCATTTGCCAGCCGCGAAATTATTTTTTGAATCGGAAGGTAGCCTATGAACAAAAGAAACACCCAGAACAATCAACCCGCAGCCCGAAACTAAAAAAAAGGACCTTTGTAACAGGTAACTGCCTAAACCTGTAAATCCAGTGATATCGGAGAACGAGTTGGGTAAAGTTATTGCCAATATGTCAAAAACACCATAAAACAATTCACTGCCGAAATTCAGGAAAAACAACAACAATCCGAGTAATATAATACAAGCCAAGGCTGAATTACGAACAATCCCTTTCACGCATATCGTCAATCCAGTGAAAAAGAAAAGTACCGGGCAAGTTAGTGTGATAAAATAAAAAATGTAAGGATAAATGGCAAAAGGAGAATCACTCCCGAACAAGTGAATCAAAATTGCTATTGCTCCCAGAAAAAGAGTGAAACCTAACATTAAAATCAGAAAACCTGTCGTATTACCCCATACTAACTCCACGTTTGAATAAGGACGCGCAGATAGAACAGAATTAGCCCCGTCGTAATGGCTTTCCCGCAAAAAATTTCCCGCAAAAAAAATAATTATAATACTTTGAAGGGAATTTACCAAATAAACGTTTGCGTATGGAATTGCCGAGGGCAATGATATAGCAATCCATTCCGGTTCAAATAAGTTACTTTGTGTGATAACATGAAGAAAAGTTACGATCAACACGCTTAATACGGTGACCATTTTAAAGCCCCACACTCTCGAGAGAGTCCTCATCTCGTAATTTGCAATTAAACCGATATGTCGAAAATTCATCTTTTAATAATACGTGTAACATGGTGATAATTAAAACACTATTACATTATTAAAATTTTTATGCTGTAATCGTGTTGTATATATTTTACAAATATATGACATTAAAACAAAAAAACACGTACTGTAAAAATAAAATACACATAAATTTAAATATATATAGTTAAATATATAATATATATGTTTAACTAATATGATAATTTTATGGAGATAAAATTAGAAAACTTTCGATCGTGATCTTAGAAGGTGTTTTTTGAGTATTTAGATGTATTTTCGGAATCCCGGTAGATTCTCGAGGGTATACTGAGGTTATGGTCACTCGGTATTTCTTTGATGGTAACCCACAGGGACGGGTGCAATGTGCTAACAATTGACAATTGTAGATTTACGATTTCGGATTTTAGATTTGCAATTGGGAGACTCGTTTGAAAATACGTATTTCATTGAGAAATGTCTACTGAATCGTAAATCATAAATCGAAAATTATTCAAGGATGAAGAAGACCTTCACTGTTATTTGTATTTATACCGAGCGTTTCTTTAACATTTGGCTGTACTCGTGGATGAAGTTGGGTGTGAATATCTCCCGATTGAGATTTTGTTCGATCTCTTGCCGGGTCCAATAACGTCCTTCGTCCACTTCGTCGTTGTGAATGTTGGCGGGAGCGTGGGAGGTGGAAATAAATGAAAAGACTAATTCTCGTTCTCTCGAGCTTTCCCAAATATACGAGCCCAAGAAGCGGGCTTTAAACTCTTCGATACCGAGTTCTTCCTGCGTTTCTCTTTTTAGAGCTTCTTCAATTCTTTCTCCAAAAGCGACGTGTCCTCCAACGGCCGAGTCCCACATGCCGGGCAATAATTTTTTTTGCATGCTTCGTTTTTGCAAAAATATATCTCCTTTTTCATTGATCAAGTGGAGGTGAACGACCGGATGCAAGAGCTTACTTCCGGAGTGGCAACTACGTCTTGTCGCTTTACCGATAACTTCTCCTTTCTCGTTGACAAGCGGTAACCACTCGTCGTAGCGGGCTGCCCTTGCAAGTATTTTGTTCTTAACGATTATGGTCAGGAAGAATAGTCCGATCAGTAAATATAGTAAGGGACCACTGATAAAAGCGTATGTCGACTCCGTTGCGAATAAAGCGGCAATAAATACAATAATCGTGTGCGCTCCCACTAGATAAAATAAAAATTTAATCGTACGGCGCATGACATTTTGTTGTTCCGGGGTAATTTGTACGGAACGTCGATAAGAGGCGGGCATGGTTTGCGTGATATCGGCTTTGGAGAAGGCAAAGATACCCAATAAAAGGGTTAGGGCTGCCTCGATAATGGCCGGTTGCAACTTTTCTAAGGAACTTCCTTCAGAGACTACGGACAAAATTCCCAATACAATGAATAGAACGGTATTCCATAAAATGGTTTTATCGATCCGTTTTTCCTTGAATAAAACATACAAAAATTCACCTCCTCCCCATACGATGGCCGCGAGCAGTCCGATCTTAGGGCCGAAGAATTCGTCAGCAATGAAATAAGCGACGATTAAAAGAAAAGAGGGAAGTAGCGATTTGTATGAAGCCATGATCAAATAATTGAAAAAACGGCAGGGAAATCCCTGCCGTGTAGGTTATCGAATCTCAGCGTTAAACTGATGTTTGTAGGCACCGATCAATTTGTTCATGATTTTATCGATCTGTTTATCCGTGAGCGTTTTCTCTTCGTCTAATAAAGTGAAGCTGACAGCGTATGATTTTTTGCCGTTTCCTAATTTTTCACCCTCGTATACATCGAAGAGCGTGACTGATTTCAGTAAAGATTTCTCTGTCCGTAAAGCCAACTCTTTAACCTCTTTAAATCTGACCTGTTTATCCAACAACAGGGCCAAGTCTCGTTTCACCGATGGAAATTTGGGCATGGGGACGAAGGCGATCTTATGGTTTTTCAGGGCTTTTAAAATATTTTCCCACGAGAATTCGGCATAATAGACCTCCTGGTTGACATCGGTTTTTTTCAGAGGCAGTTTGCTAAGTATTCCCATGGAGACGATAGGTTTGTCTCCCATCTTGTAAATCAATCCCTCTTTGAAGATATCTTTGTCGGTCTCTTCCGTTTTCAGATGATCCGGGTGGATTCCCAATCGATTCAGGATCATTTCGCAATACCCTTTCAGGTAGAAAAAGTCGGTTTTTGCCTCTTTGGCGTTCCAATTCAGGTTATTTTTATTTCCGGTCATAAACAAAGCCAACAGGTCTTCTTCTTTGTATTGTTTCAAAGGATTGTCGATCCCCTCTTTTTTATGGAAAGTATATGACTTGCCGAATTCGAATAATTTCAGATTGTTGTTTTTGCGGTTGATGTTGTAGCTTATGTTTTCCAGTCCGCCGAAAAGTAAAGACTGACGCATCGCGTTCAGGTCTGAGCTGAGCGGATTGTACAGCATGACGGTGTGTTCCGGTTGATAAGTTTTCGTTTCTTCGAAATAGCTCGCCTTCGTCAGGGAGTTATTCATCACCTCGTTGAATCCGTTGGCTGCCAATAGATCGGATATCAGATTTTTTAACCGAAAATCGTCCGGTTTTTCCGAATAGCTGAGCGTGGAATTTACCTTTGCGGGAACTTCCACGTTATTGAACCCGTAAATCCTCAGGATATCTTCGATGACGTCGGCTTCTCTTCTCACGTCTACACGGTAAGGAGGAACATTTAACAACACTCCTTCTTCTTCTTCTTTTACGATTTTGATTTCTAACGCCCGCAATATCTTTTTAATTTTTTCATGTTCGATCTTTTTACCGATCAAACGGTCTACGTGGGCGTATTTTATACTTACCTCGAAATCTTTTACCGGTTCGGGATAAATATCGATGATCTCGGAGGTGATTTCACCTCCGGCTACCTCTTTGATCAGTAAGGCGGCTAATTTTAAAGCATAAATCACGATATTGGGATCTGTTCCTCTCTCGTACCGGAAAGAGGCATCCGTATTCAAACCGTGACGACGGGCTGTTTTACGAACGAAAACGGGATCAAAACAGGCGCTTTCCAAAAATACACCGGTAGTAGATTCCGAAATACCGCTTTCCAAACCACCGAAAACTCCGGCGATGCACATGGGTTCTTCCCGGTTACAGATCATCAAGTCGTCTTCATGCAACTCCCTTTCCACTCCGTCTAACGTGATGAATTTAGTACCTTTCGCAACGCTTTTGACAATAACCTCGTCTCCTTTGATTTTAGCCTTGTCGAAAGAGTGAAGTGGTTGTCCCAAACCGAAGAGAATGTAGTTGGTGACATCTACGATGTTATTGATCGGGTGTAAGCCGATCGCTTTCATCCTGTTCTGTAACCATTCCGGAGAAGGTTTTACCGTTACCCCTTCTATGCAAATTCCCGCGTAACGCCGGCAAGCTTCAGGGCGTTCAAGACGTATTGAAATAGAAGAGTCCGTACGGTCTGCCTTAAAGGCGTCCACGGAGGGCAAGGTGCAACGGATCTCTTCCGTTTGTTGCAGGTAGGCTGCCAGATCGCGGGCGACTCCAAGGTGGGAAGCTCCGTCGATTCGGTTGGGCGTGATGTCTATTTCTATCGTGGTATCGCGGTAAATATTAAAATAGTCGGCGGCAGGTATGCCTACGGGGGTATCTTCCGGAAGGACCATAATACCCGCGTGATCCGTGCCGACGCCGATTTCATCTTCGGCGCATATCATACCGTTGGAAGAGATCCCTCTGATTTTTGATTTCTTTATGACAAACTCTTCGTCATCCTTGTACAGGGTTGTACCGACGGTTGCAACGACCACTTTCTGGCCGGCCGCCACGTTTGGGGCCCCGCATACGATTTGTTCCGGTTCTCCATGTCCGAGATCGACCGTGGTCACGTGAAGATGGTCCGAATCCGGATGCGCCTCACACGTCAGTACGTGTCCCACGACTAATCCTTTCAAACCTCCTTTTATCGCTTCGAATTCTTCGTAACCTCCTACTTCCAGGCCGATGCTCGTCAGAATCTTACAAATCTCCTCCGTGTTTCGGTTGATTTTCAAATAGTCTTTCAACCAGTTCAGTGATATATTCATGTTGCCATTTTGTGTTTAAATTATTAAATGCTTGAGTGATCGTATCGGGATCACGAACTCTTTTACGTTAACCGATCTCCAGCATGCGCTGAATGGGTAACCAGGCTTTTTCCCTTAACTCATCCGGGACCCGTACTTCGAACTGCTCTTTTTCCAATGCTTCCCAAACGCTCTCTAAAGTCACTTTCTTCATTTGTCCGCAAATGGTTTTGGGATGGATCGGGATAAACTCTTTTGTCGGGTTATCTTGTTGTAACTTATGTATGGTCTCTAATTCGGTTGCGATGATGAATTGCTGTTTGGGCGATTCTTTCGCGTGCTTGATAATACCTGCCGTGGAGTACATGAATGCCCTCGGATGGTTCAGAATACGATCGTCGGCCGAACAGGAAGATTCCGGATGAATCAATACGTCGGCTTCCGGGTGTCGTTCTAATTTTTCCAACACCATGCCGGCATCGATCTTATCGTGAACACAACAGTCTCCGTCCCAGATTTCCATCTCTCTTCCGGTGACCTTTTGGATATAGGCCCCCAGGTTTTTGTCCGGGACGAAAAGAATCTTTTTATCTTTTGGGAGACTTTGCACGACTTTTAACGCGTTGGATGAAGTACAGCAATAATCCGTATAGGCTTTTACTTCAGCCGTCGTGTTCACGTAACTGACTACCAAGCCGTCGGGATTTGCCTTTTTCCATTGTAGAAGGTCATAACCTGTCACGCTTTCAGCCAAAGAACATCCTGCTCCTTTGGCAGGAATTAATACCTTTTTATCCGGTGAGATGATAGAGGCCGTTTCTGCCATAAAGTGAACTCCGCAGAAAACAATAAGGTCGGCGTCCGTGTTCCCTGCCATGCGGGATAAGCCGAGTGAGTCTCCTAAATAATCGGCAATATCCTGAACTTCGGGCCGGGTATAGTAATGTGCCAGAATAATAGCGTTTTTTTCTGCTTTTAGCTGCTTTATTTTGTCGATGATCTCTGTCGTTGTCATAATTTTTCCTTTTGAGAATCAAAGATAATGAAATTATTTTTGATCGCCGATGATATTCATGCTGATATCCAAAGCCGTTACCGAATGAGTCAGGGCTCCGACACTGATATAATCCACACCTGTTGCGGCCACCTCTTTCAACCGAGGAATGCTCATGTTTCCGGAGGCCTCCGTTTTGGCTCTTCCGGCAATCATTTTTACGGCTTTGGCCATCATCTCGTTGCTCATATTATCGAGCATGATGAGATCGACTCCGCAGTCGATGGCCTGTTGTACTTCCTCTAAGTTGGTCGTTTCCACTTCCAATTTGACACTTAGCGGTAGATTGGCCCGCACCTGTTTTACGGCATTGGGGATTCCTCCCGCTACTTTGATGTGATTGTCTTTCAACATAATCATATCGTATAGTCCCATCCGGTGATTGGTTCCGCCGCCTTGATGAACGGCCATTTTATCCAATACTCTTAGTCCGGGAGCTGTTTTACGGGTATCTAATAATTGGGTGCGTGTTCCGGACAACTCCTTCATGTATCGTGCCGTTGCGGTGGCGATTCCGGACATCCGTTGCAGGATATTCAAAGAGAGACGTTCCCCGCGTAGCAGGGTGCGATAACTGGCTTCAATGCGCAGGATGGTGTCTCCTTTTTTCACGGGAGTACCGTCGCTTACCAACGGCTTCCAAACGATATCTTTTTCAAATCGTTCGAATACCCTTCGGGCTATCTCCAACCCGGAAACAATTCCGTCGGCTTTTGCCTTCATTTCGGCAGCAGCCTTGGAGTGGCTCGGAATAATGGCATTGGTCGTGATATCTCCCGTGGAGATGTCTTCTTCGATGGCGAGATCGATTAATCGTTCAATGAGGCTATCGTTTTGCATATGTTTAGTTATTTCATGTTTAAATTTACGGGAGATTTTTTAATCTCGCGATTCAATTGTTGAATAATGTGACACGCGTAGGTGTGGTCGTTCTGAGCGGGATAGTCTGCCCGGAAGTGACCTCCGCGGCTCTCTTTGCGGTATAAAGCCGATTGTATGATCAATTTGGCAACATAAATCAGATTCTTGCTCACGGTCGAATAGTATTCGTTCTTTTCGAAAGTTTGCGCCGACAGCCGTTCGTCTAAATCGTCGAGTCCTTGTCGTAATCCTGATTCGGTCCGGATAATACCTGCATTTCGGGTCATGATGTCGGCGATCTTGTTTTTTAGTTCCAGGTAAGCATTCTGCTTTTCCGGCAATAATTTAAAATGAGAAGTGACGACCGGGAAGGGGTGTACTCTTTTGTTCATTATCGAATCTTCCACGGCCCGTTTGCCGAATACGAGGCATTCGATCAGGGAGTTGGAAGCCAATCTGTTTGCTCCCATGATTCCCGATGATGCTAATTCTCCACAACAATAGAGATGGGGGATATTCGTACGTCCCGCCACGTCCGTCCTTACTCCTCCGACCGTGTAATGAGCTGCCGGAGCTACGGGTATGCGATCGGTCATGTCTATCCCCAATTCGGTACACTTTTCGAATATGTTCGGAAAACGTCTTTTTATTTTTTGAGGATCCAAATGTTTCAAAGACAGGTACACGTATTCCTGATGATGCTTCTGCATCTGCTCGAATATGGATTGGGCCACGATATCCCGGGGAGCCAGTTCGGCCAATTCATGTTTACCCACCATAAATCTTTCTCCTTGTTGATTGAGCAAATGGGCTCCCTCGCCGCGGACGGCTTCACTTACGAGGTAAGCTTCTCCCGCGGGGGTATATATGGCAGAGGGATGAAATTGAATGAACTCCATGTCGGCAATTTCACATCCGGCGAAATAGGCGAGAGCCAACCCGTCTCCAATCGTCGAGTGGGGATTGGTGGTACGTTTGTAGATGGCAGAGGCTCCTCCGGAGGTTAAAAAGATATTGTCTCCGGTAAAAATTTCCTCCCGGTTCGCGTTGAAATCCCAACAACGTATTCCATAGCATCCGTGTTCATCTATCAGTAAATCGATTGCGGCATGATTGTCGAAAACGGTTACGTTCTGACAATGCTCTACTTTGTCAATGACGAAATTCGTGATCATTTTTCCCGTGGCGTCTCCTCCCGCGTGTAAAATCCGTTTTTGGTGGTGTCCTCCTTCCAAGCCGAGAGCCAAGGTCCCGTTCTCCGTATCGAAATGCATCCCCTCGTCGATAAGTTCCTGTATTCTCCGGGGGCCTTCGTTTACCAGAATATTAACGGCGGGATAGTCACAAAGTCCTCTTCCTGCTGTAATCGTATCCTGAAAATGAAAAGACGGGGCGTCATGTTCGTCTGTTACGGCAGCGATTCCCCCTTGTGCGAAGTATGAATTACTTTCTCTTATATTGGATTTAGTCAATAAGGCTACTTTCCCGTAAAGAGAGGCCCGATAAGCCGTATACAAACCCGCTAAACCACTTCCGACAATGATATAATCGTAACTACACATTTTGATTCATGTAAATTGATGCGAAAGTATTAAATTATTTTGTGTGTAACAAATTAAAATGAGAGCATAATGAAGGAATATCTCCTATTTATTTCAGCGGGCAAAACGGGAACATGATTTATGGAAGAGTGAAGAGTTTTATCGTTTGGATTAATTCGTGAAATCTTCGGGGTTACTTGAGTTAAAATATGTTTCACGTTTGGTAATATTAATTAAATTAATTTAAAAACAAGACAAAAAAGTGTTTCTGACACTTCGGTATGTAACATTTAGAGGGTGAAGTTTCGTATTTTTGTTGTTCGAAAGAATGACGGTAGTCAGACTTTGAAAAAATACAAGTTACTAAAATAAATGAAAGAAGATGAAAAAGACTCTATTTATGCTATTGGTTGCAGTTATGCCTTTGATCGCGACTGCACAGGAAGAAGAAGTGAAAGTAAAAGTGAAGGAGAGAGAACAAGCCCCTTCATGGAGTGGATTTGTTACAAATCGGTTTTGGGATAATTGGTTTATCTCGATAAGTGCCGGTGGGCAGGTTTATTTCGGAGAATTTGATTCCAAAGAGGACTTCGGAAGACGGATTACGCCGACTTTTGATTTTTCAATCGGAAAATGGATTGTTCCCACGTTGGGAGCCCGTGTACAAGCCGGAGGATTTACATTGAGAGGACTGACGAATGACCCGAATAATATTTACGCGAAGGGAGTTTCCAATAAAGGCGAGGGACTTTACAAACAAAAGTGGCAACAGTTCAATATTCACGTGGATGGGTTGTTAAATCTATCTAACTGGATAGGAGGCTATCGTACCGATCGTTTTTATGAGGCCATACCTTTTGCCGGATTCGGTATGATACACGGTTGTCAGTCGGATGGAACGACCGATTTTATGTTTGTTGGCGGTTTGATCAATAAATTCCGTTTATCGGATGCTTTTGATTTTAACGTGGAGATTAAAGGTTCTTTGGTTCCTCAGAAGTTCGACGGTGAGGTCGGCGGTAGCCGGGGAGAAGGAATCCTTGGCGTTTCTGCCGGGTTTACCTATAAGTTTAATCAACGGAAATTCAGAAGAGAGAAAAAGGCTGAAATTATCTCTACCGGAATCTCTCCGGCCGATTTGGCTGCCGTGGAAGCTTTGTTGGCAGAACAGACCGCACGTGCACAACAGTTGCAGGATGCTTTAGCTCAGGAACGTGCAAAAGCAAGACAGGAAGCCGTACAGGTTGCGAAAGAGAGTAAAGCCGCTCCTTTGGCTATTTTCTTTAAAATCAATAAAGCCAATATTACGGCTAAAGAGATGATCAATCTGAAATATTACGCGGAAATTATCAAAGAAAATCCGAATAAGAAATATAAAGTAACGGGTTATGCGGATAAGGCAACCGGAACGCCTGCTTACAACCAGAAGTTAAGTGAAAAGAGAGCCCGTAATGTAGCCGATGCTTTGATTAAGAAGTTCGGAGTAAATCCGAATCAGTTGGAAGTAATCGGTATGGGTGGCGTTGACGGTTTGTACAATGGCGATATCCAATTGAATCGTGTCGCTATTGTCGAATAACACGATTCGTCGGCCACGACTTTGGACAACGTGAAGTATCCGGAAAACATTTGAATGCATGGCTTCTTATAAATGCTTGTACTGAATGTTTTCCGGATATTTATCATTTTGTAGGATATTAAACGGAATATATATTGTTCTTCAGGTAAAAAATCCTACTTTTGCGAATGAATAATTAAAAAACTATGAGATGATTACAAAAAATAAATTTGTGAGCGTAAGCTATGAGTTGAGAACGGAACCGAATGGGGAGATTTTAGAAATGGCTGATGCTGATACTCCATTGGAATTCATTTGTGGGCAAGGTCAAACGTTAGAATATTTCGAGATGAATCTGTTGGATTTGAATACGGGTAATTCTTTTGATTTCAAAATTCCGGTAGCGAATGCCTATGGTGAAGTGAATCAGGATATGATCGTAGACCTTCCTAAAAATATATTTGCAGAAGTTTCACCGGAGGAGTTGACAGTAGGGAATTCTTTACCTATGATGGATAGTTTGGGACGCCATTTGGAAGGTGTTATTGTCGGAGTGGATGACGAGAACGTGAAGATGGATTTTAATCATCCGTTAGCCGGAAAAGATCTCTATTTCAAGGGAAAGGTATTGGCCGTGAGAGATGCGACGGATGAAGAATTGGAAAAACTGCATTCTTCCAAGTGCGGGGGATGTCACGGATGCGGATCCGAGGGAGGATGCGACTCGGGACACTCTTGTAGTGACGGATGTTGTCATTGATCGTTTAGAAGATATCTGAAATGGAGGGAGAATTGGAAACGATTCTCTCTTTTTTTATATTTGAGACCTTAAAACAAATCGTATGGCTGGGAATACAATCGGTAAATTATACACGTTGACTTCCTTCGGGGAGTCTCACGGAAAGGCGATAGGCGGTGTGGTGGACGGATGTCCTGCCGGAGTGCGTCTGTCTGTCGAGGCAATACAACAAGAGTTGGATCGTCGTCGCCCCGGTCAATCGGACCTGACGACAGGACGGAACGAACGGGATCGGTTAGAGATCCTTTCGGGGATTTGGGAAGGGGTCACGACGGGGATGCCTATCGGCTTTTTAGTTCGTAACGAGGATCAGAGAAGTGAGGATTATGATGCGTTGAGAGAGGTGTATCGGCCTTCTCATTCCGATTATACCTGGTTGAAAAAATATGGCGTACGGGATTACCGGGGAGGAGGAAGGGCTTCGGCCCGAGAGCATATAGCCCGGGTGGTCGGGGGGGCTATTGCCCGGCAAGTGCTGGCGTTACAGGGGATCTCTATACAGGGGTATACCTCTCGGATCGGTACGGTATGTGTGGAACAGAATTACCGGGAGTTGGATTTGAACCGGGTAATGGAGAGTGCGGTAGGATGTCCCGATCCTGATGTATCGGAAAAGATGATTCGGCAAATCCGAGAGATGAAGCGGGTAAAAGATTCTGTCGGAGGTATCGTTTCTTGCGTGATACGCGGGGTGCCGGTGGGGGTGGGAGAACCGGTTTTCGATCGTTTGCAGGCTCGCTTGGCTTACTATATGTTGAGTATAAACGCGGCGAAAGGATTTGAATACGGAGAGGGATTTAGGGCAGCTTCTTCCAGGGGAAGCGAGCATAATGATTTTTTCCGGAAGATAGACGGCACGGTTCGCACGAAAACAAATCACGCGGGTGGTATTTTAGGGGGTGTTTCAAACGGAGAAGATATCTATTTTAACGTGGCTTTTAAGCCGGCGGCTACAATTGGAATGAGGCAAGACACGGTTAATACGCGGGGAGAAAATACGGTAATAGAGGCAAAGGGAAGGCATGATCCTTGTGTAGTTCCCCGGGCGATTCCTGTGGTTGAAGCCATGGCCGCGATGGCGGTGCTGGATTTGATGTTGGAAGGCCATTTGTTGATTAATTTTGAAAAATAGTTTGTAAGAGACGGATTCGTTTCGTACTTTTGATTCAAATTTAAATACATATTGTTATGGCAAGTATAAGAAGATTAAAGAAAGATGTCGATTATTTGACTTTTGCAGTTATCGAAGATTGTATGAATTACAATGCCGTGACCGATGAACACGAGGCAGAAGTTGTTGATATAATACAATCGGTTATCGATTATCGGAATCAAATGAGAAATAAAATCAATACCCGGGAGAAATTCGCGGGTAAGAAAGAAAAGCACGCCTATTTTAAAGGGCTTGCTATCGATTTGTTGAAAACGGTAGACGGACATTTTACCCGTTTGAGTGAAACGATTCGAAAGGGGTAAGCAATAAAAAATACATAAACGTGGACGGTTCTCTATGGCGGATTCTCCGCGACAGAGAATCGTTTTCGTGTATATGAAGGGGGGAGGATGAAAGATGAAATAGAGATACCCGGAATCGGAAAAGTCAAAGTGAGACGGGGTTTGCATATTAAGATTTTATCCATAAAGATGGCTCCGGGAAGAGGGGTGTGGGTTAATGTTCCTTATGGGGTGAGCGAAAGGAAGGCCAAGGACTTTGTCGTATCCCAGCAAGAATGGATAAAAGAACATTTTTCGAAATTGAAAGTATATGAGAAGGATACGGGAGTCGGTTTAGGAATAAATACGGAGATAAGAACTAAGTTTCATATCTTGAAAGTACGTTCTTGTAGCGAAAGCGTGCCTTCTTACCGGATGGATGGCGATGAGATCCATCTCTTTGTTCCGGCTCTGACACCTTACGAGCGGATAGCTCCTTATATCGAAAATTTTCTAATCGAAGTATATAGATTGGAAAGTCGTAGGTATTTGCCCGGCAGGGTACGGGAATTGGCCGATCGTTATGGTTTTAAATACGGTAAACTTTCGTTTCGGAACAATATTTCGAACTGGGGAAGCTGTTCTGGAGAAGACAATATCAGTCTTAATATCAAGTTGATGAAATTACCGGACGTGCTGATTGATTATGTTATTTTGCACGAGTTATGCCATACGATAGAGAAGAATCATTCGGACAGGTTTTGGGCGTTGGTAAAACGGGTCTGTCCTGATTATAGCGAATCGAGAAAACAATTACGAAAATACAATACCAGAATATAATTGAATATGACAGATATAATATTCATACAGGATTCCCGAATCGTTATCGGAGAACAAATAGTACATTTACGAAAGTATTTACCTCCGGGGCAGAAGGTAATTGTGATTACTGAGGAGTCCGTTTATTCTATTTATCAAAATGTTTTACGGGATTATGAAGTGATACGGATTAGAGGGGGAGAGGTGCATAAAAGCTGGGAGACGATAGATAGAATTACCGGAGAGTTGATATGTCTGGAAGCGGATCGAAATACCTTTATCGTGGGATTCGGTGGAGGAATTGTCTGTGATATTACCGGTTTTGTGGCCTCTATCTATATGAGAGGATGTCGTTTCGGTTTTGTGCCCACCACTTTGCTTGCACAGGTGGATGCGAGCGTGGGAGGAAAGAACGGGGTAAATTATCACGGTTATAAAAATATACTCGGTGTCTTTAACCAGCCTGAATTTGTTATCTGCGATCCGGAGGTTTTGGATACTTTGGGCGATAGGGAATACGCGGCTGGTTTTTCAGAGATCGTAAAAGCTGCCATGATTGCCGACGCCGGATTATTTTGCTATATGGAAGAACATGTGAAACCGGCATGGCAAAAGGACCGGGCTTGTTTGGACGTTTTGGTGAAGACGGCGGTGAACATTAAAGCTTCGATTGTCGAACGAGATATGAAAGAAGGGGGTGTTCGTCGTCTGTTGAACTTAGGACATACTTTTGCACATGCTTTGGAGAAAAGCGGTATTCCTCTTCACGGGGAGGCAGTCAGTATCGGATTGTGTATGGCGTCTCGGTTGTCTGTTTGTAAAGGGTATATGTCAGAAGAAGAATCCGAGCGGGTGAGGCGTTTATTGGAACTTTTTCATTTGCCTGTTCGAACTTCGATAGCGGTTTCTCAATTGCTGGATGCCATGCGTAAAGATAAAAAGAGGGATAAAGAGCATATCCATTTGATTCTGCCTACCGGGATAGGACAATGTAAGGAGGAGTTTGTCTCTTTTGCCGAGTTGGAAAGTTTGATAGCTCAATTGTAGCACTATGTCTTGTTTTGCTGTAACGGGAAGTCCTATTTTACACAGTAAAAGTCCGGAAGTATTTTATGCGGCTTTTGCTGGAAGAAGTGATTTGGCCTATTTCCGGATGGTGGCGGTTTCAGCCGGGGAGGCTATGCGGTTATTTCGGGAATTGGGATTGTCGGGAATGAATATAACCGCCCCTTTTAAAGCTGTAGAAAATTGGAGAGACGTTTCTCAAACGGAGACGGTAAAGATACTTCAGGCTGGAAATACTTTGTGGCGACAGGGGGAGGGATATGTATTGGCGAATACGGATGTGGATGGAGTGAGCGGAGCTATTGAAGCCCAGGGTATGGATATTGCCGGAGAGAAGTGTTTGGTGATAGGTGCCGGAGGTGCCGGAAGGGCTGCTGCTTATGCTTTACGCGTAAAGGGTGGAGCCGTGGTTATAGCAAATCGAACCTTGGAGAAAGCGAAGGGGGTTGCGGAGATAGTGGGGTGCCGGTATTGCGGATTAGAGGAGTTATCCGGAGAAATGTCGGATGCGAAAATTATAGTGAATACTTTATACGCGGGAATAGAAGTGATAAAGGAGGAGTGGTTACACGAGGGGCAGGTCGTGTTGGATGCCGTTTATCAGGGTTCTTATTTGAAACATCTTTCGTTTAAAAGAGGGGTTACTTATATCGATGGACGTTCTTGGTTGTTGTATCAGGGAATTCCGGCCTATCGGCGTTTTGTCGGTACTGATCCGGATATTGACGGAATGAAAACAGCGTTGAAAAACAATAGAAAGAAGCCCCTGCATATCTCTTTGATCGGTTTTATGGGAGTAGGGAAGACAACGATAGCTCCACTGATTTCCGGTCGATTGAATCTTCCTTATGTGGACGTGGACCAAGAGATAGAGAGGCGGAGCGGTTTGACGATACCATCATTAATAAAGCGATATGGGGAGAGCCGTTTTAGAGAGATAGAATCCGAAGTGTTGATTGAATTGTTGAAAGGGGAGGAAGCTACTGTTATTTCTTGTGGCGGCGGAGCGGTGTTGTGTCCGGAGAACAGATTGCGTTTACGGGAACTCAGTTGGGTTATATGGCTTTACGCCCGGCCTGAAATTTGCGTCGGAAGGATCGAGGTACCGAATCGCCCTTTGCTGGCCCGGTATGCTGATCCGGTAAGGGCTGCCGGTGAGTTGTTTGAATCCCGTAAGTTAAACTACGCGCAGGTCGCGGACCTGTTGGTATCTACTAATGATCGGAATGTAGAAGAGGTAAGTGAGATTATATATGGAGAAATTAGTAACGTGTATTGAGGTAAACGGAGAGATAGCGGTGCCTGCTTCCAAGAGCGTCGCGCAACGGGCAATTATAGCTGCCATGTTGGCTGAAGGGAGTACCTATCTCTGTGATGTTTCGTTGTGTGATGATACGAAGAGGGCTATTGACGTGGCAAAAACATGGGGTGCGGAGGTAAGGGAGATGGGGGCCGATTACCTGATTATCCCGGGAGCAGGAGGCAAGAGGGAGGGCGTATCGACTTTGTTTTGCGGGGAGTCCGGATTATTGACCCGAATGATTGTCCCTGTAGCTGCTTTATTGGACCGGGAGGTGGTAATTATGGGATGCGGTTCTGTCTTGAAGCGCCCGATGCAAATGTTAGTTTCTCCTTTAAGGGAGTTGGGGGTAAATATACGCGCTTGCGCGGGCGGATTACCGATTACTCTTTGCGGTCCTTTACGAGGAGGTGAATGTCGTTTGGACGGAAGCATCAGTTCTCAAATAATCACGGGATTTTTGATGGCGTTACCTTTAGCGGAAAGAGACAGTATCTTATACGTGGAGAATTTGAAAAGCAAGCCCTATATCGATATGACTTTAAGTGTGCTTGAGGCTTTCGGGATAGAGATCGAACGGGAAGATTACCGTTGTTTTAAGATACGGGGAAGGCAAGCATATCGTTCCTGTATCTTTCCTGTGGAAGGGGATTGGAGTGGTGCTTCCTGTTTTTTGGTGGCTGGAGCTTTAGCCGGTAAGGTGAAGATTACCAATTTGAATATCAATTCGACACAGGCCGATCGTCAGATATTGGAGGTGTTGCGTCAAGTAGGAGCGGAGGTTATCGTCGAACCCGGAGAAAAATGGGATAGCGTGACGGTTTCCCACAAAGAGCTGCGGCCTTTCGAATGCGAGGCCACGGATAGTCCGGATCTATTTCCTGCTTTAGTTGCCTTGGCTTCCGGATGTGCGGGGACGAGTCGAATACGAGGGGCTCATCGATTGGTATACAAAGAGAGTAATCGTATCGAGAGTTTACGGGAAGAATTTGCCAAAATGGGCATTCGAATCGAAGTCGACGATGATACGATGTTGATTTCCGGAGGGGTAATAAAGGGGGGAGAAGTATCTTCCCGAAACGATCATCGCGTGGCTATGGCTTTGGCAACGGCAGCATTACGAAGTTACGCACCTGTGATTATTGCCGAGGCAGAAGTCGTATCCAAATCTTATCCTACCTTCTGGTCTGATTTTCTAAAATTGTAATATTTTAGATCAAGGCATTGCTTTGTGTTGTAAATGTTATTATATTGCGTCTAATGATTATCTAAAGATTAGACGCAATGAAGATATATCGTTTTTTTTCTGTTGCATTTTTATTTCTCAATGGTTGTGTTTATAATGAGATTGAACGTACACATTCTACTTTGCGAGGAGATGAATATTGGGAAAAAGTATTGAATATCTCTCATTTACCTCTAATATCAATACTGAATTATCGATATTATAAAAAAGCTAAAGAAGATTTGTTACCTCCTCCTCCAGGTCCCTTATATTAATTTTTTAATTGAAAATGAATGAATAAATATATAATTGTTGTTTGGATTGAAATATTGGTTTTTACGATTTCTTGTAGAGATGAATGCAAAATTCAGACTAAAGTATCATGGAAAGATTCTTTATTTTTGGAAGTAAAGGGGGATATTCGTGATTTATCTTCTTGGTCTGATACGGATATAAATTATTATTTTGCTGCCGAAAAACGTCTGGGTATTCACGAAGATGGGGGACGTTTTGTGTGGGATTCCCGCAGGGGGGGCTGATGTTAATATATCGGAAGAAATTTATGGGAGAATTGTAAAGGAATACAACAAATATAACCGACGATTGGCGACCGGGAAATACAAAATAGAACGGAATATGGCCGTGACGATCGATTCATTACCGGAAGAGGAGGTTGCCGGATTTTATGCTGATTCGGTATTTTTAAGGATTAACGGTGATGTGATGGATAGTCATACGATATGGGACAACGTAGCTATTTATCTTAAAGCATTATATCGTCTGGAAAAACATTTGAGGATAGAAAATAACCGTTTTAAATGGGATGTAAAAGATGGAGCGGAATTAAGAATAACGCAGAATATATTTGACTACGTAATTGATAGATGGGAAGAATGTAATGATCTTTTAGAGACTGGCTGTTATGAGATTGAACGGGAAATGAAGAGTGGTCGGTTTTATGTGGTCCCCAAGTGTATTTATATAACGAGAGAAAAAGCATATACTCCTTTCTTTAGGAAAGCCTCCCGGGAGTAGTGTTAGATTTCGGGAGGCTTTCGTCGTTTTTCGGTTATTTTTTTACCAGATTGTAAGAGGCATGAGCCTGTTGCGTCTGGGAGAGAGCATTTTGTAAATTCGGTTCCTGTGTCAATTGGACTACGAACTGCAGAATGCTCATGTATGATTTGTCGGTTAGGTTTAGTTCGAAATGGGAGGTATAGAAGTCGACGGCTCCCTTGATCTCAAAGGTAACGGTGGGAGAGGCGGCAGCTGTAATCGTCAGTGTGTCTTTTTCGAATGTATAAGGCAATTTCATCGGGAGTTCCACGTCTCCGAAAGTGGCGACCAGCTTAACGGTATCATCGACGAATGTTATTTCGGAGCCCTGTCCGAAGAATGTATAATTGTTGAATACGGTTTCTAATTGCTCCTTGGTCATGGTAGCATTTTCTACCGGAGTAGCAATAGCCACGGCCTGATCTATGTTCCAGCTGCCTTGGAGTAGATCCTTTCGTTCGTTTTTATCATCATCGCTACAAGCGGCTAACCATAAGGATAGTACAATAACGGAACAGGTTAAAAACAGTAGTGTTTCAATCTTTTTCATAATGTGAATTTTAAAATTAAACCTTGATTGACAGAGTAGTATACGAACGGGAGATAAAATGTTTGAAAAAAAGAGTATAATTAAATCGAAAATATATGAAATTGTATCGTTCTGACGCGTGTGGTCGTATCGGAAGGCGAGTTTTTGCCGGAAAGAGTTTGCTAATATGAGATTCGATAATTTGTTTATTGGAAAAATTGATTGCTATTTTGCAAGAGAAAGTTAAAAGGCTAAGTTATGAAAGAAGCATATTGTTATCGATATCCTCGTCCGGCAGTAACGACGGATTGTGTGGTTTTTGGATTTGACGGAGAAAAATTGAACGTATTGCTGATACAGCGGGGCAATGAACCCTTTAAAGGAGCCTGGGCTTTTCCCGGGGGATTTTTAAATATGGACGAAACGGCGGAGACCGGAGCTTTGCGTGAATTGGAGGAGGAGACGGGAATGAAGGGGATTTTTGTAGAACAATTCCATACATTTTCCGCCGTGGAACGGGATCCGAGGGGAAGGACCGTCACCATTGCCTTTTATGCTTTGGTCGACCCTGGAGAATACAGGGTCGAGGGAAATGATGATGCGGCGGCGGCCCGTTGGTATCCGGTTGACGATATGCCGTTTCTGGCTTTCGATCACCGGCAAGTATTCGAAGAAGCGTGTAGGTCGTTGGCGTTGAAAATATATATGCAGACGCGGGGATTAGAGCAAAAAGACGACGGTTTGGCTCATTTTGAGCTGGACCGGATATTCGAGATCCTCCCGCAAGAATATAGATTGTATTTAAAATAGGAATTTATGGAGCGATTGGAAGTAGTTAAAGCCGATATCACGACATTGAACGTGGATGCCATCGTGAATGCGGCAAATCGTACCCTGTTAGGAGGGGGTGGGGTGGATGGTGCTATCCACCGGGCTGCCGGGAAAGAGTTACTCGAAGAGTGCCGGGCGTTGGGCGGTTGTCCGACGGGAGGGGCGAAAATAACCGGAGGTCATCGTTTGAAGGCTCGTCACGTTATCCATACGGTAGGACCGATATACGCGGACGGAAAGCACGGGGAGCCGGAGTTGCTGGCAGCCTGTTACCGGAACAGTCTGAAGGTCGCCGAAGAGAACTGTTTGAAGACGATCGCATTCCCCTCTATCAGTACGGGGGCTTACGGTTATCCGATAGAACGGGCAGCCCCGATCGCTCTTCGGGAGATCCGGGCTTTTTTAACTATGCACCCGCATTTTAAAAAAGTATACGTGGTTTGTTTTAGCCTTTCGGATTACGAACTTTATCGGAAGCTTTTGTCATAGTTTGTTTCACCGGATGGAGATCTGTATCCGGTAAGCGATAAGAATGAGGAATCCGGATATGAGGTTAAATCTGTTGTATGATCTCTAAATTATATTGTTTAATATGACTTTTTCGTATGACGGGTGATTTTGTGGATAGAAAATGCCGGAAAATGGTTTTATTCCTGTAATTTTGTAGAATACAATTTATATAAACTGATGATGATATGCAAGAGATAGTAAAAGGAATACGGGATGTATTAGCAGAGATCAAATATCCCGGAACATCGAAAAATATCGTTGGTCTGGATATGGTACAAAATATGAAGGCGGATGGAGATCGGGTAAGTTTTCGGTTAGTATTTCAGAAATCAAATGATCCGTTTATCAACGCTATAAAAAATAAATGCGAGCAGTTACTGAAAGAGAAGTTAGGATATAATACCGTCGATATAGAGAGTGTTTTCATGCATGATTTGGAAAAACCTCTCTCGTTGGAAAAGGTTAAACATATTATAGCTGTTTCGTCGGGCAAGGGAGGGGTCGGTAAATCGACCGTGGCTACCAATATGGCCGTTGCTTTAGCTAAATTGGGATATAAGGTGGGTTTGGTAGATGCTGATATTTTCGGTCCTTCTGTTCCTAAAATGTTCGGGTGTGAGGATGCTCGCCCCTATATGGTAGAGGTCGGGGGAAAAGAGTTGATAGAGCCGGTTGAGAAGTACGGGGTTAAGTTACTGTCTATCGGATTTTTTGTTGATCCCGACGCGGCTACGGTTTGGCGAGGTCCGATGGCCTCCAATGCATTGAAACAGATGGTAGAAGAGGGGCATTGGGACGAGTTGGATTTCATGTTGATTGACCTTCCGCCGGGAACGAGCGATATCCATTTGACTTTGGTCCAGACGGTGGCTTTAAGCGGTGCCATTGTAGTAAGTACTCCTCAACAAGTGGCATTGGCCGATGCCGTGAAAGGTATCAATATGTTTGAATCTCCCGGAATTTCTGTTCCCGTGTTAGGAATCGTGGAGAATATGTCTTGGTTTACTCCGGCGGAACTGCCAGATAATAAATATTATATTTTCGGAAAGGAAGGGGCTAAATTTTTGGCTGAAAAGAAGGGATTGCGTTTATTGGGGCAAATACCTATCGTGATGAGCATCATGGAGGGTGGAGAGAGTGGGGTACCGGTTGCGGCAGGTGAAAATACGATTACCGGAGAGGCGTTTCTTGATCTGGCTCGTCAGGTGGTTGAGTCCGTGGAAGAAGTCAATTGTACGGCTAAAAGAGTCCGCGTTACGAAAGGATGAATTTTGTCCATAGGGACTTCGACGTTTATTGTAGTATGTCCCTTGTAAAAATGAAATATATGCGTTGGATAATAAACGGGTTGGAGGATTTAACTCGGGTTGCTGCTGCATTTTTAGAGAGAGTAGGGGACCATACGTTGTTTGCCTTATACGGTCCCATGGGAGTAGGTAAAACGACTTTTGTAAAAGCTGTTGCCGACTGTTTGGGAGTGGAAGATGATGTAACCTCGCCTACTTTTGCTATCGTGAATGAATATATTACGGCAGATGAGAAACGGGTGTATCATTTCGATTTTTATCGGGTTAAAAATACGACAGAGGCAATGGATTTTGGCTATGAAGAGTATTTTTATAGTGGAGACCTTTGTTTTGTCGAATGGCCGGAAATGATCGAGCCGCTTTTACCTGAAGATGCGATAATTTGTCGTTTTTCGGAGTTGCCGGACGGACGTCGGGAATTGGTTGTAGAAGGAATGTAATAAATAAATATAACGTACTATGGATAACTCTGGTAAATTATCCGGGGCCACGATTGATAGGGAGTGGTTCGTATTTCAGGAAAAAGAGGTGTTTCAGGAGTGGAAGCGGCAGAAATTTGTGATAGGTCTGCCTAATGAAACGGATCGGGATGAAAATCGGATTTGTTTGACTCCGGAATCTGCCGGGATACTGATAGACGCGGGTCATGCGGTCATAGTGCAAAGAGGGGCAGGTTTTCAGGCGAATTATACGGATCGGGAGTATGCGGATGTGGGGGCTCGTGTTGTCGAGACTCCGGAAGAAGTATATGTTGCCGATATCATTATGAAATCAACGCCTGTAAGTCCGAGAGATGCTGAATATATGCGGGAGCGCCAGGTCATTATGTCTCCCTTGAAGCTCTTTGAACTGCGGAGAGATGCGATCATTGAGATGATGCATAAGAAAGTGACGGCCATCGGCTTCGATATTCTGAAAGACGAGGACGGATTTTATCCGGTGGTACGCATCATGAGCGAAATTTGTGGTGGTGCGGCGATCCTGATTGCCAGCGAATATCTGAGTAATTCCCGGAACGGAAAAGGAATTTTTTTAGGCGGGATTACCGGAATCACACCTACGGAAATTGTTATTTTAGGGGCGGGCACTTTAGGTGAATATGCAGCTCGTACGGCTTTGTCATTAGGTGCTGTCGTGAAAGTTTTCGACCATTCATTGGAACGGTTACGTCGATTAAACGCCTGTTTGGGACAGCGGGTATTTACTTCCGTTTTCCATAAGCCCGTGTTGGATAGAGCTTTGTTGTCCGCAGACGTTGTCATCGGAGCTTTGCGTTATTTTGATGACGATCAAGGGGTTTCTGTTACCGAGGAGCAGGTAAAACTGATGAAACGGGGTGCCGTTATTGTGGATATGTCTATCGATCACGGAGGGTGTTTCGAAACTTCCGGACCGACGACACACGAAAAACCGGTTTACGTGTATAACGGAGTCATTCATTATTGTGTTCCCAACGTGGCTTCACGGGTGGCTCGGACAGCGTCTATTGCTTATAGTAATATATTTACTCCTTTGATGGAAAAGATCTCTTGTAACGGAGGTTTTCGCAATGCAATAAAAACGGATGCGGGGCTCCGACACGGCGTGTATATATATAATGGCTTGTTGACGCGTAAAATCATTGCCGATAAATTCGGTTTAATATCAAGAGATATTGATTTATTATTGGCTGCTTTTTGATATTTATATGTAAAATTATGTAAGTGCGATTGAATAAAAAAACCTTTCCTGGTGAGAATATTTTTTGTATTCCGATCGAGGTGAGTTTCAATCGTGGTTCTTTATTTTAGGGGAGAAAGAGCGATCTGTTTCTTTACTCGTATTTCGTTTCAAAATATTTTCGTAAATCAGATTGGTTTCTAATCTGAATTATTTCTTGATTTACAGTTGATATCTTTTAGGATTGTCCCCATTAAAGGGGAGGGTATATGATTAAAATCCCTAATTGTGGGGATTTTAATGCCTTGTTTTTGCCGTTACTTTTGTTGAAAATTAAAAAAAATAATACATAACACATTGGGAAGAGAGTATGTTTACTGTATTTAATCTATTTATTTAATTATTAACATAAAGTATGAAAAGGTGTGATAAACGAATGGGCGTGTTCAGGTCGCACGGATTCATGGTTATCGTGAATTTGGTGTGTTTGGTTCTGGTCCCGTTAGGGGAAGTTTTTTCGATAGGAATCTCATTGGAAACGGGGAATCCAAAGGGGAAAAAAGTTGTCTTGAAAGGGCGGGTAATGGATAAAGATTCCCTTGATTTACCAGGAGTTACCGTCTTGTTGAAGGGTACGCTATGGGGGGTGATGACGGATAGGAAAGGAAATTTCGAGTTGTCGGTTCCGGAACAGAGAGAGTGGATATTGGTATTCTCTTGTATAGGAATGGAATCTCGGGAAGAGAAGGTTACCGATCCGAAAGTGAATTTGAGTATTCTTATGAAAGAAAAAATCGAACAATTGGACGAGGTGGTTATCACTGGATACGGGGAAACCACGAAGCGGCGATCGACGGGGTCTGTCGGTGTCCTTACAGGAGATGTTTTTGCTAATAAATCCGTGACGAATCTGGATATGTTATTGCAAGGGCAATTGGCAGGGGTGAGTGTTTCGGCGATTTCCGGACGACCGGGAGAATCTGCGAAGATCCGGATTCGGGGAACGAGTACGATTAGCGGTGATGCCGAGCCTTTGTGGGTTATCGACGGGATTCCCTTGCAACAGGATGTACCGGAAATTTCAACGGGAGAGATAAAATCCGGAAGTTTAAACGAAATTCTTACTCACGGAGTCGGGGGGATTAATCCGAATGATATTGAGAACGTGACTGTTCTGAAAGATGCTTCCGCGGCTGCCATATACGGCTCCCGAGCAGCCGGAGGAGTTATTGTCATCACCACGAAGAAAGGGAAGCCGGGAAAGATGCGGGTTAATTACGGTATCAATTTTTCAATCGGATTGAAGCCGCAAAGAGATGCTAACTTGATGAACTCTTCCGAGAAACTTGCTTGGGAGCAGGAGTTATGGGATGAGTTTTCTGCAGAGGCTTACGAGAATAATGCAAAGCATGTTCCCGTTGTCGGAATTGTCGGAATGTTACGGTCCGGCAAGTTAGGGAAGAATAATACTTTCTATGATGACGTGGAAAACTTCGAGCCTATGAGTAAAGCGGAACAGGATGCTTACATCAATGAATTGGGGAGAACAACGACCGATTGGTTTGATGAGATTTTTCGTAATTCATTCTCCATGTCCCATCATCTCTCTTTTTCCGGAGGTGCCGATAATGTTCTTTACTATGTTTCGTTCGGATATAATAAAAATAACGGTTTGGTGAAAGAGACGGATTATGAACGTTATAATTTAAGGGCTACTTTGAATGTGAAACCTACAAAAAGGGTTGAGGCTGGATTGGGAATAGACTTATCCAGGCAAAAATCTCATAGTTCATCCATGGACGTGGATCCTTTTACTTATGCTTATTTTGCAAATCCATACGAAAGACCTTATAACGAGAATGGCAGTTATCGGCCGGATATGACCTATTTCAACTTGGGTGCATTGAGTGATGGTTATGGAGCGGATGTCCCACAATTGCCTACTAACGGATTCAATATTTTGCGGGAGATGCGGGAAACTTCAGGAGACGGAATCAATTCCCGTTCTTCCGTTTGGGCTAATCTGAAGTATAATTTTACGAGTAAGTTATGGTTCGACGGACAGGTTTCTTACGAATACACGAATAATCGGAGTGCGGATATAAAGAATAAAGATACGTATGCTGCTTATAACGACAGATTGTATTTCGATAATAATACGAGCGGAAGTGATTGGACTCCTTACGGATCGATTACTCGTTCCGAATCTAATAGTAACAGTTACGACGTGAAAGGGATGTTCACTTATTCGAATGAGTTTTCGGGCGGACACTATATTAAATTGTTGGGAGGAGCGGAATTACGCGGAAGTAAGAGCGTGTCGACCTATTTTAAACGTTACGGTTATGATGATGTCACCGGTAATGCCACGATGCCCAAACCGTCGAATCCGGATGGAGACGACGTGTCGGAGTTCGCAGACTTAATGGATGATTTGGCCGGAGAAAACACTAACGAAGGTCGTTATGCCTCTTTCTTCGCCTCTGGTGAGTATAATTTTATGGACCGTTACGTGTTTAGTTTGACCTTTCGAACGGACGGCTCTAATAATTTCGGAAGTGATGAACAATTTAATCCGACTTGGTCTGTCGGGGTGTTATGGAATCTGGACCAGGAAAATTTTATGCGATTCGCACGGCCGTACGTGAGCCGATTGACCTTGCGTGGTGCTATGGGATACACGGGGAATGTCGTAAAGGGTGTGAATAAGGAACTGGTTTTAAATTATATGTCTCTTTATTGGGAAGGGATGCGTACAGGGGTGATATCCTCTGCTCCTAATCCTAAGTTGAGATGGGAAAAAACGAGAGATATGAAGTTAGCTTTGGATTTCGGTTTGTTTAATGAACGGATTGCCGGGTTAGTGGAAGGCTATTACCGGGAGAGTACGGATTTGGTATCGAAGGTGGATGTTGTTTCTTCGACGGGCTTTAGCAACCAGTCTTTTAATACCTCGACGGTCGTAAATAAAGGACTCGAGATGACGTTGAACGTGAAGGTGGTTGACGGCCGGGATTTCCGGTTGTCCTTGGGAGGAAACATTTCGATAAACCGTAACAAGCTGACAAAATATGACCGGCAGAGTGAAACATTGATGATGAGTGAAGGTATTTTCGAGGGATATCCTTTGGATGCCGTATTTGGCGGACGATATACAGGCATAGATCCACGCGATGGAGTTTACACGTATGTACTGCGTCCTGATGCACAAATCTACACCGGTACCGATTTACAAAATGTTGATAATTATCGATTTTATTTAGGTACCTCTACGGCTCCATGGACCGGGGGATTCAATTTGCAGGCTTCCTATAAGAATCTTCGTTTAAGTGTAGGAGGAACTATTTCGTCGGGTGCTAAAATTATTGATAAAATTAATTCTCCTGCAAGCTATAACAAGGTGACCTCTTATGTAACGGGAGAAAAACCACAGACGGCTTATAGCGATTTGTATCGTAATCATTTGAATGTGCGGAAAGATATGGTGAACCGTTGGAGCCCGGGACGTACTACAGGGGTAAAATATCCCCGGATCATCGATTATTTGGGCGATCGTTTGTTGTTGGACGAGTATAATGTTCACAAGGATGAGATTACGAATGCTACCTATCTGGAAGATGTCTCGTTCGTGAGAATTCGGAATATTTCGTTGTCTTACTCTTTACCCGTGCAATGGATGCGGAAGATACGGTTTTCGTCGGTGGATCTCTCTTTATCGTTGGAGAATTTTTTCACTTTCACGAATTATTCCGGTATAGACCCGGAGACACCAGGGACAACTTATCCAGTGACGCGTTCTGTGTCGTGGGGAATTAGTGTCGGATTTTAATAGATAAAAAATAAAAACATGAGAAGGATTAATTTATATATTATGGGCTTACTACTTTTGGGAATGATCTCGTGTACAGAGTATTTGGATGTGAAAAAAAAGAGCGAGGTGATTCCCGAAACGGCAGAAGAATTTTCTTCTTTGATACATTATTACTTGCGTAATCTGGATGAAGCGAGTGATTATTACGTGTTCGGGGAATATACGAAGACTTTGTCTTTCGAGAGTTATTCGGATAATTTGGACGGAGATCTGAGTTTGTCTTCCCGGTTACAAATATACGTGGGAGAGGATATTAATTCGATGGCGAGCCGATATAAATATATATACGAGAAGATTCGGGATTGTAACATTATTTTGGGCGAGATGGAAGACAAGTCTTCCGAATTAGGAAAAAAGATTGCGGCTGTGGCATATACTTTACGAGGGATGTGTTACTATAATTTGATGCGGGAGTTTTGTGAACCTTTTGATAAAGCGAAAGCTTCTGGAATGAATGGAGTTCCTCTCGTGGAAACGTTTGATATGGAGGCGAAGCCTGCTCGGGCAACCTTAAGAGAAACATTCGATTTTATCGTAAAGGATCTGAAAACGGCGATCGATATGAACCAAACGGATAAGAAGTACCGCTTGAACGTGAATGTTGCCAAGTTTTATTTAGCCAGAACCTATTTCTGGGCCCAGGAATGGGATTTGGCAATCCCTATCGCCAAAGAGATATTGGAAGCTTATCCTTTGATAAAAGGAGAAGCGTATAAGGAGATGATGAAGAGCGAGGTGGCACAAGTCGGTAATGAACTGTTACGGGCCGGAACTTCAAAGACGAAAGGTTATACGGATTTGAGTTTCGGTTATTCTCAAACTCGTCCTGTCGCTGAAGATTTAATCAATCTGTTTACGGAGAAGGAGAACGATATACGTTATACCCTTTTTTTCACGAATAAATTGTTAAACAATAAGACACTTCGATCTGCTATCCGAAGTGCTGAGATGTGTTTGGTTATTGCCGAGTGCTATGCCCACCTGGGAGATAACGATAATGCGTTACATTACCTGAATCTTTTGCGTGAGAATCGTATTGAGCCTTACATAGCCTACACGATGAGTGATTTACCGACGGTAGATGCATCGGCACGTATACGGATGGATGCTATGGGTAAAGCGTTAACTCCTCTTATGGCAGCTATCCTGAATGAGCGAAGAAAAGAGCTGTACATGGAGAACGGAGACCGTTGGTATGAATTAAAACGAAACGGACGTCCCGAATTTTGGTGGGGAGTTAGCGGTGTAAAATACGAGACATTGAAATTTCTTTATACTTTCCCGATTCCGAAAGCGGATATTGTTTTGAATCCTTCTATTGTTCAGAATCCGGAATACGATAAATATTAATTTAAAACGGCATACAATGAAATATATATTGATACTGATGGTGGCGAGTTTGTCTTTTGCAGCTTGTGGTGACGATGCGGAAGATATGCCCGAGAGACTGAGTGACGTTAGTAATGAATTTGTTTTACCTACTCCTGCCAAATTGACGAATGCGGAGCGGGATGCGATTCTGCTTAAGCGAGAGGTTTATAATGAAATTTATGGTGATTGAACTAAAAACAATACGGGTATATGAGAAAAATATTATTATATAGTTTGATCTTATTCTTGTCTCTACTAAGTTGCAAGAATGATGACAATGATTTGCCGACATTGAGTTTCGGCCGGCCGATTTATATTTTGAAGGCAGAAACCCCGTTGGCTGTGGAGTTGATTGCGTCGACTCCGGCGAAGGAGACGGTTGTGGTTCCTTTTTCCATTTCCGGGACAGCGGTTTTAGATGAGGATTACACGATGGAAATGAAAGAATTTACGCTTCAACTCGGAGAATCGATGGATACGGTATGGATTACGCCGAAAGAGAATGTGACTCCCCAACGAGAGATCCGTTTGGCCTTAATCGGAGCAGAGGGATATGAAGTATGGAATAATCGGGTGACCATGATTCCCGTGGAGATAAGGGATGTATTCAGTTGTTCATTTAGGGCGGCTTCTTACGATTTGAAGGCCGAGAAAGAGATTGCCGTCTCTCTGCAGGTTGGGGGAAACGATTATATGTACAAAAAGACGGAAGTTTATGTTCCTTTCGAAATAGATCCCGTATCGACGGCCGTATTGAACGAACATTATGAGATCGTCGGGGGAAAACAGGAGTTGTATATGGGGGCGATGAAAGCCTATGCAGTTGCGACGTTTCGTTTTTTGAAGAAGGAAGTAGGAAAAGATAAGGTCGTTTTAAGAATAAAGGAAGGGGGACTTATTGAGGCGGGAGGTAATGCTTCCACGACGATAACGGTTAGCGGACCTACTCAATTTAAAGATATAGAAGGAGAGTGGAGGTTTGAGAGTTTCACGGATGAAGCTTTCGTTCGTCGTATGGCAAGCTATGAGGATAAAACGGGAGCGGACTGTGAATATCTTCCTGTGAATAATAATACAACGGATGTGATTCGTTTTTCTGCCGGTCCTGATGGAAATACCCTGAATATCGACGGTGTGACGGGAGATTTAGCTCACTATTTACGGAATTGTTCCGTTGAGATCATGAAAGAGGAATCTACTCGTTTGAACGAGACGGCAACGATGAGTTACGAGGACGTGATGACCGTGAAACTCGGAAAGGTAAACAAAAATTATTCGGCCACGAACGTGAGCGAGGAGGAGGGGATTGTAGGAATGCGTCTCTTGCGTAAAGGGAAAAAACTGGAACTCCGTATTTACGATTATGTCCCGACAGATTTTTTGACAAAGTGTTATTATGGTGCGACGCACCCGGAATATTCGTGGCAAGTTGTCGGAGAGTATCCGATGTCGGATTACTATACCTTGGTATTCCGGTTTGCCAAGGTCGAGTAAAAATTACCGGCGGTTGTCAATATCCGAGTATTGACTTGCAAGAAATAGGACGGACTTATACAAATCCGCCCTATTTTTAATCTTAACCTAAAATTGCATCTATAACGGGGGTGATATCGCTATTTTTAGGTATCTTAATTCCCCGGATTCCGGCAGCCTCGGCAGCTTCGATATCCCTTGTTCCGTCCCCGATTAAAAACGAGGCCGATTTGTCGATATCAAATTCTTCTATGGCCTTTTCAATCATGTAAGGCGAGGGTTTCCGGCATCTGCATATCGAAATGCTGTCGTGGTGGGGGCAGTAATAGATTTTATCAATGCGGGCTCCTGCTTTTGCCAGTTCCGAACACATGTATTCGTGGAGTAGCTCTACCTCTCTCTCCGAGTATTCTCCTTTGGCCACTCCTCCCTGGTTAGTTACTACAATGATTAAATAGCCTGCCTCGTTCAGGCGTCTGATTCCTTTGGCCACTCCCGGATTAAAGATAAAATCTTCTTTTCTGTATATATAGTAATGGCCTTCATCCGAGTTAATGGTTCCATCCCGATCTAAAAATACGGCTTTATTCATGGTCTCTGAAATTAATAATCAATGCATAATTTTGAAAATCAGCTCTTTTAATAGTTCCCCGTCTGAAATGTTACTGTTCCCGACCCCTTTAGACTTCATGTCGTATTCCCGTAACCATGAAATGACATTAGCGCATTTCATGGCGTTGTATTTTTTACTTCCCTCCGTGTAATCTTTTATAAAATAAGGATTGATACCGAGCAATCGGGCCATTTCCTGTTGGTTCGGGGTCGTTTTTTTCTGATAATGAAAGGTCAATAGATCCCTGAAGTATTTAAATAGTGTCGCTATGGTTAATACCAACGGGTTGTTTTTGGGATTTGCCTCAAAATAATTGATAATACGATTCGCTTTTAAATGATCTTGCCGAATAATGGCATTGATCAGTTCAAAGGTATTGTATTCTTTACTGATCCCTGTATGTTCTTCCACCAGATTCTCTTTGATTTCTCCCCCTCCGGGCAGTAGCAGCATGAGTTTATCCAATTCGTTGGCGACTTTACTCAGGTCGTTCCCCAGGCTTTCGGCTAAAATTCCTGCTGCCTTCATGGTGATCATACGTTTTTTTTCTTTACAATAATTGATGATCCAATCCGGAATTTTGTTTTCGTATAGCCTGGCGGATTCGAAATAGACGCAATTTTTAGTATTTCCCAATTTCTTAAAAACTCCTTTTCTCTTATCCGGTTTTTTATTCTTGTATAAGAATACAAGTACGGTCGTTGCCTGAAAATGATCGATGTAAGGGAGGAGATTGTCAAAGTCCCGTATGTTTTGGGCTTCTTTTACGATGACAACCTGACGCGGTGACATCATGGGGAATCGTCTTGCGGTATCGGTGACCGTGGTCATAGAGACGTCATTTCCATAAAAAATGACTTGGTTGAATGCTTTCTCTTCTTCCGAAAGAATATGTTCTTCAACCCATTCGCTAATTTTATCTAAATAATAGGGTTCCTCGCCGCTTAAAAAATAGATTGGAGCATAATTCCCTTTTTTCAAATCCGCTATGATGTCTTCGTATTTCATATTACAAAAGTAGTAATTTTTGGAATGAGGAGTCTATCTTTAAAAGCTAAAAATAAGAGAGGAGGGATTGTTATTTTTATGATGCAAATAGCAAGGGGTGCTTTTATTGATAGAGATCCTTTTCTATGCTCCTTACGATCTCTTCGATCTCCCGGTCTCTGCCGTTGGGCTCGTAATCCGCCTTCAGATTATTGCCGAACAGTAAAGCGATGGATTGCCAGAAATAAGCGTTTACACTACCTCTGTACTCTTTTATATGGTGGAATGAGGTATTTTGAGTTTCCCGGTAAATTAGGCGTATCAGGATTCTACCTTGTGTGACGGTAAGTTTCATCAAGGGTTGTTTAAAGGTTTTCATTAACTGTTTGTACTCTTCTTTTATTACTCTTTTTTTCTCTTTTTCGGAGTGGATGGTTTTTAGTTTTTGTTCTATTTCATTGATTTTCCGAGCCGCGATCTTGGCGTACGGGAGCGCTTTCTGAACGTTGTAGACCGTCCGATTGTATTTTTGATGTTGCCTTTCGTAGTAATTGTGATTTCTTTTTCTGACGATTACCGATACTTCGGGTAGTTGTATATGGGGCAGTGTGTCGTTTTGGATGATGATAACCGGTAATACCTTGCTTTGTCCGGAAGTAAGGCTGTTCATAAATAAAGATAGCAGCAATATGAAGAATATTTTGTACATTGTATTATCTTTGCGTAGATACATAGGTATACAAATTTAATGGTTATATTTGATTAATTAAAGCGAATATCGTGGAAGAACAATTTCAAGATCTGTTTAGGATACGACACAATAGTGATCGGGTGGAGATCGGAAAGGTTTTAATTGCAGAGCCTTTTTTGCAGGGAAACTATTTTAATCGTTCCGTGGTCTATATCGTTGAACACGATGAAACGGGAAGCGTGGGCTTTGTGTTGAATAAGCCGTTACCGTATACCACTTCCCAATTGGTAAAAGGTTTGGAAGGGATTGAGTTACCGGTGTACTTAGGTGGACCCGTGGAACGAAATCAATTGTATTATATTCACCGGAAAAGCGGTTTGACCGGAGCTTTGATGATAAGGGAGGGAATCTATTGGGGAGGAAATTTTCGACTGCTCGCCGAGTGGTTGAAATCGGGGAAAATGACGTCGGGTGACGTGCGTTTTTTTGCCGGTTACAGCGGTTGGAACGGAAAACAACTGCAAGGGGAGTTGGAAGAAAACTCCTGGATGGTCGGGGACATAGAAACGGAGATTTTGTTTCAGTTGCCGAACCCTCAATTGTGGGAACAATCCATGGGAAGTTTGGGAGGGAGGTATAAGATTTGGGCTAATTTTCCGGAAGATCCTATTATGAACTGAGCGTCAGATGATAAAGTGAAATCGTCCGATGAATAAATAGAAAATGATAAAAGCAGGCCGTTCTATCGCTGTCCTGAAAAGGAGAGAGGAAAGTCCGGGCAACATAGGGCATCGTGCTTCCTAACGGGAAGATATCCGAAAGGATATAGTAATGTAACAGAAAAAAACCGTTCCCTCCGTGGAATAAGGGTGAAAAGGCGGGGTAAGAGCCCACCGGTATTCCGGGTAACCGGAGTAGCCGTACATCTCACGAGTTGCAAGACCATGTACACTAACGCTTAGGCCGGCCCGGCTGATGTTAGGGGGTAGGTCGCTTGAGCTGTGGAGAGATCTGCAGACTAGATAAATGATGGAAACCGCAAGGTACGGAACCCGGCTTACAGGCCTGCTTTTTTTATTGAAGATTGAGAATGGATTACAGGGAACATTCGGAGGATCGTATCGATAGAAAGCATTGTAATTTGAAATTTAAAATCGTAAATCTAAAATGGGTATAAGGTGAAATCAATTCGAGAAATATTCAGGATAGGGTATGGTCCCTCTTCCAGTCACACGATGGGGCCGGGACGTGCTGCCTTGTATTTTAAAGAGAAAAATCCGGAGGCCGATTTATACAGGGTAACTTTATTCGGTAGCTTGGCTCTTACCGGACGCGGGCATGGAACGGACAGTGCCATTCAACGAATGATCGATGATCCGGAAAAAACCGAGATTATTTGGGAGCCGGAGAAAACGCTTCCCCATCATCCGAACGGAATGCTGTTCGAGGCTTTCGTGTGTGGGGGGCTTACGGATTCATGGGAAGTGTATAGTGTGGGAGGGGGAACCTTGTGGGATGAAAAGGGGACTTTTAAAGAAGAAGAGGTTTATCCGGATACTAAAATGACGGATATTTTGAACTGGTGTAAAGCGGAAGGTCGTTCTTTCGTGGAGTACGTGGAGCTGCATGAGGGACCTGAAATATTCGATTATTTAGCGGAAGTTTGGGAGGTGATGATTGGGGCGATTCACAATGGGTTGGAGAATGAAGGCGTGTTACCGGGAAATCTGCGGTTGGCGCGGAAAGCTTGTTCTTATCATATTCGGGCACAGCAATCGGCGGGAACTTTACGACACATGGGAATGGTTTTTGCCGCTGCATTGGCTGTTGCGGAGGAGAATGCAGGCGGCGGGCGTATCGTGACGGCACCCACTTGCGGATCTGCAGGAGTCGTTCCTGCGGTTCTTTACTTTTTAAAGCATGATCAGAATATTAGTGACCGTCGGATCATTAAAGGGTTGGCAACGGCCGGATTAATCGGTAATATCGTAAAAACGAACGGTTCGATATCGGGAGCGGAAGTCGGCTGCCAGGGCGAATTGGGTACGGCTTGTGCCATGGCTGCAGGTGCAGCCGCACAAATATTGGGCGGAACACCCATGCAAGTAGAGTATGCTGCAGAGATGGGATTTGAACATAACTTGGGATTGACTTGTGATCCGGTAGGGGGATACGTGCAGATTCCTTGTATAGAGCGGAATGCTTTTATTTCTCAAAAAGCCAGGGAGTGCGCTATTTACGCTTTGTTTTCCGACGGCCGTCATAAGGTCTCCTTCGACGATGTCGTGGAAACCATGATGCAAACCGGATGTGATATGCAAGCTAAATACCGGGAAACGAGTTTGGGTGGCTTGGCTCGTATCTATCGGGCTCCCATACGGAAGTAAGTTTATTCGTTAAATTTGAAACTAAATCGGGTAATAGACGTTAGTTTGTCAGATACTATTGCGAAGTTTGAAATAAGTTAGACGATATGGATAGAGTAAGATTAAAAATATTAGGATTATCATATAGTATGTCTCAGTCAGGGGCTTACGCATTAGTCCTTTCCGATCTAAATGATACGTATCGGATTCCGATCATCATTGGGATTTCCGAAGCTCAATCTATAGCGATACAATTGGAACATCTCCAGACGCAACGCCCGCTTACTCATGATTTGGTCAAACGGTTAACGGATGGGTTGAACGTGAGTTTGGAAGAGGTTTTTATTTATCGTTGGGAAGCCGGAATATTCTATTCGGAGTTGCTTTTCAGGCAAGAGGAAAAAGAGTTGCGTATTGATGCGCGTACTTCGGATGCCGTGGCCTTGGCTTTAAGATACGGTTGTCCGATATACACGACTCCCGAAGTGGTGGAAAAGACCTCTATCTCTGTTCCGGAGAAGGAGATGCAGGAGCAGGAGGTTAAAGCAAACGACCTGGAACCTGCGATCACAGAATCTAACCAGGAGCTGTCGGTTGAGGAGTTGACCCGTTTGATGGAAGAGGCTGTAAAAAATGAAGATTACGAAAATGCCTCTCGTTTCAGGGATATGCTAAAAGCGAAAAATTCAGATTAATTTAATATGCTTACTATGAATCGCATCGAATTTGATTACGCTAAAGTTTTGAATTTTGTAACGGAAAGGGAGATTGATGTTCAACGCCAGAAAGCAGTTTTATCCTTGGAAGGAGTGATGAAAGGTACTTGTAAAGGAAACGATTTTTTAGGCTGGCTTACTCTTCCGTCACAAATTTCAGATGACGAACTGAGAAAGATAAACGATTGTGCCCGAAATCTGAAATCACGTGCAGAAGTCGTAGTCGTAATCGGAATAGGAGGATCTTATCTTGGTGCAAAGGCCGTTATCGAGGCTATGTCCGGGAGTTTTGACAGTTGCAAGCAGGTGGTTTTTGCCGGTCATAACTTGAGTGAAGATTACCTGTATGAACTTCAACGGTATTTGGCTGATAAGAGTTTTGGACTTTGTGTAATATCGAAGTCGGGAACGACGACGGAACCCGCTATTGCATTCCGTTTATTGAAAGAAATGTTGGAAAAACAGGTAGGACAGGAGGAAGCCCGTAAACGGGTCGTGGCGATTACGGATGAGAAAAAAGGTGCATTGAGAGCATTGGCAGATCGGGAAGGGTATGCTACTTTTGTTATTCCGGACAACGTGGGAGGCCGTTTTTCGGTACTTACACCGGTAGGTTTGTTACCGATCGCTATGGCTGGATTTGATATCGAGGCTTTGGTTAAAGGAGCTGGCGATATGCAAAACTACGCCTTGGGCGAGGGGCGTAAGATCGTGATGGATTACGCTTCCGTGAGGAATGCTCTCTACGAGAAGGGGTATACGACGGAGATAACGGTAAATTATAATCCTAAACTGCATTTCGTGGGAGAGTGGTGGAAGCAATTGTTCGGCGAGAGCGAGGGGAAAGAGCATAAAGGTATTTTTCCAACCAGTGTGGATTTTTCTACGGATCTTCACTCTATGGGACAATATATACAGGATGGAAGGCGTAATTTGTTTGAAACCGTACTTTCCATTGAGAAAACGAAATACGAGGTACAAATACCCCGTGATGCGTCGGATTTGGATAAATTGAATTATTTGGCCGGTAAACGGGTGGATGAAGTGAATAAGATGGCCGAATTGGGAACCCGTTTGGCCCATGTCGACGGGGGTGTTCCTAATATGCAGATCAGGATTCCCGAGTTGACGGAATACTATTTGGGACAACTGTTTTATTTTTATGAACTGGCATGCGGTATATCTGGCGGGATTCTGGGAGTAAACACCTTCGATCAACCGGGGGTGGAAGCCTATAAGAATAATATGTTTGCTCTTTTGGGAAAACCGGGGTACAAGTAGAATCTGTTTTTAAAAGATAGGAAACGAGATTCGTTTACGAATCTCGTTTTTATGTAACAGGATGATCCTGTCGGAATGACTTGTTTCGCCAGAATCTCCTGTTCGATTGGGGCTCGGAATAACTTTATGACCGGATCTGAATCAGCTATATATCATGTTCTCGATATCCTCATCTACCGTGGTAATCGAACCGATACCGAACGTATCGGTTAATGTCCGGGTAACCCGGGGGGATAGAAAGGCAGGCAGGGTGGGGCCTATATGGATCTTTTTTACCCCTAAACTAAGCAGGGCGAGTAAGACGATAACCGCTTTTTGTTCATACCAGGCGATGTTATAGACGATAGGTAATTCATTGATATCTTGAAGTTTGAAAATTTCTTTTAATTTTAGGGCGATAATCGCCAAAGAATAGCTGTCGTTACATTGTCCGGCATCGAGAACACGGGGAATGCCGTTGATCTCTCCTAACTGTAATTTATTATAGCGGTATTTGGCGCATCCTGCCGTGAGGATGATCGTGTCTTTCGGTAGGGCTTGTGCAAATTCGGTGTAATAATTACGGTTCGACATCCTGCCGTCACAACCGGCCATAACGACAAATTTGCGGATGGAACCGTTTTTTACTGCTTCCACGATCTTGTCGGCTACCTGTAATACCTGATGATGCGCGAATCCTCCGGTGATAGTACCCTTTTCGATTTCCAGTGGTGCGGAACATGCCCGGGCTTTCCGTATCATTTCGGAAAAGTCTTTATGACCGTTTTCGTCGGTTTCGATGTGCTTGCAGCCCGGATATCCTGATGCGTTCGTGGTAAACATCTTCTCTTTGTAGGAGGCGGAAACCAAGGGTGGCACGATGCAGTTGGTCGTGAAAAGGATAGGGCCGCGAAACGATTCAAACTCTTCTCGTTGACGCCACCAAGCGTTACCGTAGTTTCCCGCGAAATGTTTGTATTTTTTAAATGCCGGATAATAATGTGCCGGTAGCATCTCTCCGTGGGTATAAATGTCTATTCCGCTTCCTTCTGTTTGTTCCAATAACTCTTCCATGTCTTTCAGGTCGTGTCCGCTGATTAAAATACCGGGATTTTTACGGACACCGAGATTCACTTCTGTTATTTCGGGATGGCCGAAACGTTCGGTGTTTGCCTTATCCAAAAGAGCCATTCCTTTTACCCCGAATTCTCCTGTTTGAATAACGAGAGCGGTTAGCATTTCTACGGATAGTTTCCGGACAGTTATATCCGCGAGGGTTTCTTGAATGAAACGATGGATGGATTCATCATCGAATCCCAAACGTATGGTATGCGCTAAATAGGCTGCCATTCCTTTTATGCCGTAAATGATAAGTTCTTTCAAGGAGCGGACATCCTCGTTTTTTTCATTCAGTATGCCGGCCTCTTTTTCCTTTAGGAAAAAAGTATCGGTTGTTCCTTCCCAGTAAACCTCTTCTATTTCCGGAAGATCGACTCTTTTTTCTATGGCAAGCGATATCAACCGCCTTTTTATTTGTAGTCCCTTTTCGATTCGCTTGATGAGGCTTTGTCGATCGAAGTTGGCGTTGGTAATGGTAGAGAAAAGGGCGTCGATGACAAATTTATTTACCTGTTGATCTCCTTTTGTTAGGTGTTTTCGTAGTTCGTTATGTACGATCGATATGCCTTTTACGACAAACAGCAGTAAATCCATCGTATTGGCTGTTTCACTATCTTTACCGCAAATCCCGCGAAGGGTACAGCCTGTGCCGTGAGCCGTTTCCTGACATTGAAAACAAAACATTGTATTTTTCATAGTTTTAAGGTATTATTATGTAATTATAAATTATAACCATCGGGTTTTTCGTATCTCTCCGTGGATACCGACCCTGATAAGTTTTAAAGGAATTTTCCTTTCGGCTTTTCCTCTTGCTGCTTCGCATACGCGTAGTAATCCGCTACAGCAAGGAACCTCCATGATCATGACGGTTAAGGTGCTGATACCTCCCTGATCTATGATGGCTTTGATTTTATCTGTGTAAATTCCGGCTTTGTCGTCTAATTTGGGACAGGCGATGGCTAACCGTTTTTCTTTTAGGAATAGGTTGTGGAAGTTGCCTAAGGCGTAAGCGGTACAATCTGCGGCGACCAATAGGTCCGCGTCCAGGAAAAAGGGTGCGGTCGGCGGTAATAGGTGCAATTGTATCGGCCATTGTCGCAGTTCTCCCTTCTCGACCTCTTTCTCGGCGATAGTGGAGGAGGTTCTGGGTGCCAGACATCGAGTTTTTGACCCGGGACAGGAAAAGGTAGGAGAGGAAGAGACGGAACGAATAGGAATATCGCGAATACCTTGTTGGCGGAGTTCCTCGTGTGCTTCCCGTAAAAATTCGACTTGTTTGTGATCGGAAAGATGTTGCAAGTGAACCTTGATTACCTTTTTCCCTTTGGGAATCAGTCTTTTTATAACAGCTTTCTCGTCGTATTTCTCAGCTTCCCGTTCTTCTTGAATAATGGCTCCTCGAGGACAATCTCCGATGCAAGCACCCAATCCGTCACAATACAGTTCGCTGATAAGGGTGGCTTTCCCGTCGATCAGCTGCAGGGCTCCTTCGTGACAACCTTTTACACATAGACCGCATCCGTTGCAGAGAGCTTCATTGATTTTGATAATAGTACGTTTCATCCTTTTTGTTTTTTTATGTTACAAAGATCGTTTCTTGCAAGAAGGATAATTGTCACATTTGTTACAAAAGAGAATTTTCAGGTCGAATTTTCTTTTTTATCTGTCGGAAATTCTAAATTTGCATAAATGAAGAGTTTATGGAGATAGAGAAATTACTGACCAGTCCTGTTTTCCGGAATTTTCCAGAAGAACGTTTGACAGAGTTCTTGCGTTCTACCCCTGCTGTTTTACGCGTTTATCCCCCGAATGATTTTGTTGCTCTGCAAAACTCTTTGTGTCATTCACTTTATTTATTGTACGAGGGGAAGGTACGTACTCATATGGTAAACGGGGAAGGCAAACAGGTGACGATAGAGGATATAGAGGCTCCCCGTCTGTTGGCCCCGGCTTTTATTTTTGCCACGGATAACAGGTTTCCCGTGAATATTTTAACCGTCACCCCTTGTGAAGTATTGATTATTAATAGGGAAGAGTTTGTCGGCTTAATGCAGAAAGAACCTGTTGTTATGCAAAATTTTTTGCGGATTATCTCCGATCGTAGTATATTTCTGAGTCGGAAGTTGAATTCGTTTGCCTTACGGAATTTGAAAGGACGTTTGGCTGCTTATTTATTAGAACGGGAGGGGCGACACAGTCAACAGGAGATTGCTGACGTATTAGGGGTGGCTCGCCCTTCTTTGGCTCGTGTGCTTGCCGAATTGATCGAGGAGGGAGGGATTAAAATGGATAAGCGAGTCATCAGGATCGTCGATCGCGAATTGTTGAATCGATACAGGTAAAAAATGAATTTGGCTCTAAAGATTCAGTTTTGTAAAATTCATGTTCAGTAAATCAATCAAAAGAAGCTTGCCGGATAGGACCTCCGGTTTGCCCAGGATGATTTTTATGACCTCATTGGCTTGGAGGGTTCCGATGACTCCCGGAAGAGTTCCCATTACCCCAAGAGGTTGGGTGAAGTGTTGAATGTTGTTGTGGTAAGGGTATAGTTTCCGGTAAGAGGGACCATCTTGATAGTGAAAAACAGAGAGCTGTCCGGAAAATTCGCATATGCTTCCGTAAACCATGGGCTTCTTTTGTATATTGCATACCTCGTCGATAAGATAACGGGTCGTCAGGTTGTCTGTTGCGTCTACGACTATATCGTAATGGGAAATGATCTCGGAAGCATTTTCAACAACAAGACGTGCTTCGTAAAGCGTGAAACGACAGAAAGGATTCAATTTCTCCAATTTTTGTTCGGCAATAGCTGCTTTAGGCATGTCGACGCATGTCGAATCGTAAAGAATCTGTCGCTGCAGGTTCGACTCGGATATTCGATCGTTATCGATGATTCCGATATGTCCTATACCGGCCGCGGTGAGATAAAGAAGAACGGGGGAGCCCAGTCCTCCGGCTCCCACGATCAGGACGTTGGCTTGTTTCATCTTTTCTTGTCCTTCCGCTCCTATTTCAGATAGGATAACTTGGCGATTGTACCGCTCTTTTTCTTGCTCTGTTAACATAATAGCTCTAAATATATGATGCAAAAATAAAAAACTGCTGAAAAATTTGGAAATATAATCAAAAGATCATCCGGTTTGTTTTTTGAAGTGAATACCACATCTATTTATCCGCGTTGACGTGGTATTTCACAAATCGATTGACAGTACACACGGATACTTTGTATTGTTTGGCTATCTTCTTATAAGATATGCTATTGTCCATCATTTCAATGATTTTAGCTTTGTTTTCTATCAATAATTTTAATTGCGGGCTACTTCCTATCGGACGTCCTAATTTTTTGCCTTCCGCTTTGCGAACGGCGAGAGCTTCTTTGGTTCGAATGGAGATTAGGTTACGCTCGATTTCAGCCACTAAACCGAAAGCAAACCCTAATATTTTGCTGTTCAGGTTATTTTCGAATGTATATCCTTCTTTCGTACTGTGTAAGATGATTTTACGTTGTATGCACGTGTTGATGATATTCATAATATCGATTAACGTCCTGCTTAGTCTGGAGACTTCGGTGACAATCAGGCAATCTCCTTCCTGCAGAGAGCTAAGAATATCTCCTAATTTCCGATCACTGCTGTTTACTTTACCGCTAATGATGTCATTATACCATTTGTTTATGGTCAATCCTCGGTTATGCGCAAATCGCTTGATTTCCTCTTGTTGATTCTCAAGATGTTGTCTGTTTGTACTTACTCGTAAATATGCAACTACCATAATTAAATTGATAAAATTTGAATTATTAAAAGAGCAAACGTACGAAAAAGGAAAGGAATATGAGCATATTGTGTGGGCATAAGCAAGAAAAGAACTGTTTATTTTACTGAAATAAATTGAAATAGTAAACTGGTTTATTTTATTTGCGGGTAAATTGAACTAATTTTGTAATATAACGTAATGAAGAAATAGCAACGATGAAGAGAAGAATTGTGATTCTTGTATTGATATTGGCAAACTATATGGTTATGGCACAAAAAAGAGAATTGACCGAAGCGGAAAAACAGGTAATAATTCATAAAGGAACAGAATTACCTTTCACGGGCAAATATTATGATTTTAAAGAAAAAGGAACCTATGCGTGCAAACAATGCGGGGCTTCATTGTACCGTTCGGAAGATAAATTTGATTCCCGGTGCGGATGGCCCAGCTTCGATGACGAAATTAAAGGAGCGATAAAAAGGGTTACGGATGCGGACGGAAGACGGACAGAGATTTTGTGTGCCGGATGTGGTGCGCATTTGGGACATGTATTTGTGGGGGAAGGTTTTACTTCTAAAAATACCCGGCACTGTGTAAATTCGATCTCTATGGAATTTATTCCTGATCGGGAGCTGAAAACCGATACGGCCATTTTTGCGGGAGGATGTTTCTGGGGGGTGGAATATTTTATGCAGAAAGCTCCCGGAGTTTTGACCGTAGAATCAGGGTATATAGGGGGTGAAACGGATCATCCTACTTATGAAGATGTTTGCCGGAAAAACACGGGACATGCAGAGGCTGTCAGAGTGGTTTTCGATGCTTCCCAAACGACCTATGAGGCGTTAGCGAAACTTTTTTTCGAAATCCATGATCCTACCCAGTTGGATCGTCAGGGGCCCGATAGGGGAGAACAATATCGTTCCGAAATATTTTATATGAATCCTCAACAAAAAGAGGTTGCCGAGAAATTGATCGAACAGCTGAAAACGAAAGGTTATCCGGTCGTAACACTGGTTTCACCCGCCGCAACTTTTTGGCCAGCCGAGGATTATCATCAAAATTACTATAACCGGAAAGGTTCTCTTCCTTATTGTCATGGGTATACCAAGCGATTTTAGATAGGAGGAGCACTTTCCATGCCTGCAAAATCTGCGGGAGGGAAGCCTAATCCGTTAATCATGGAATCGTTTTGATTCCAAATGCTACGATTTGTGATCATCGATTGTCGGTTGTCGTTATATTTTGTCATGTAATTTTAATCGTTTATGTTATGGAAATAATACATGATACGGAGAATCGTACGGTTAAGACGGTTGTGGACGGCCGTGTGGCTTATGTCACCTATGTGATAGAAAACGGGGAGTTGGATGTCAGACATACGATAGTTCCTTCGGAAATCGGGGGAAGGGGTATAGCCGCGGCTTTGGTTAAATATATTTATGATTATGCCGCAAAGCATGATTTGCGGCCGGTTGCGACCTGTTCTTACGCGGTAGCCTGGTTGCGAAGACATCCGGAATATGACGGTAAAATAGGAAGAGACTACGCGGGAACCGGTAGTTGCCCCGTCAATTGACAAAAGGAGTGAAATTCTTTTCTATTCGCGCGACTTAAAAATGGAAGAATAATCCGTGTTAATTGGTGTTTTTATGAACATATGTTCATAAAAAGAATTATCTTTGTTCCAAAATAAAGTTATGTCAAGACCGAAACGTAGCCGAGTGATAAAGAATCCTCCTTTGATGGAAGGTTTCAAGCCTTTTGGATTGCCCATGACGGATCTGGATCCGGAAGTTTTGCTGTTTGAGGAATATGAGGCTCTCCGGTTAAGCGATTATGAACTTTTACCTCAGGAAAAGGCGGCATTACAAATGGGCGTATCCCGGCCTACCTATACACGTATATACGAGAAAGCCCGGCGGACAATAGCAACTGCCTTGGTGGAGGGAAAAGTTATTTTTATAGAGGGTGGGGATTACCACATCGATTATTATTGGTATCGATGTGATACTTGTCGGAAAATTATGGTAGAAAAAGAGCCTGTAACCTGTTGTCGTTTTTGCCGGTCGAATAAGTTACGGGCATTAAATAAGCCGGAGGCTTCTTTATGTAGCGATGCCTATTGTATTTGTGTGCATTGCGGAACAAGGCTCCCTCATGTTAAGGGACAGCCTTGCCGGGAGACAAAATGCCCTTCCTGTGACGGGAAAATGATACGGGAAAACGGGCCTCATCATAAACTTATTTTAAAAACAGAAAAAGAAAAAAATCATGAAAATTGCAATTCCGACGAGAGCCAATATGGTGGATGACCATTTTGGACATTGTGAGTATTACACCATTTTTACGGTGAATGAAGAAAAGAATATTATGAAAACGGAGACGCTTGCTGCTCCGCAAGGATGCGGTTGTAAATCGAATATTGCCTCCGTGTTAAGAGAGAAAGGAGTAACCGTGATGTTGGCAGGCAACATGGGGGACGGAGCTTTAAATGTACTGAATAATCAAGGTATTAAAGTTTTCCGCGGTTGTAAAGGGGATGTCCGTATTTTGGCCGACTCTTATTTGAAAGGTTTTGTTCTCGATTCTGGAATAGGGTGTCATCACCACGAGGGAGAAGAACATAAATGCGGTCTGTGATTGGATGATTCTGCGATTGGGTGATTCGATCTTGTTAATCTCCTAATCGCGGCATCTCTTGTTTTTTCGTTTTTTGATCGATGACTTGTGGTATATGCTTATTTTATAGATTATATTTAGGAAACCAATGGAATTCTTTTTAACTTTGAATGCCTAATCTCAGTCCGATTGTGTGCATGAAACAAGGTTGGATTTATAGTTTGTTTTCTCTCTTTTTTTGCTTACTTCTCTTAGAAGAAGGTGTAAGCGGGTACGATTATGACCTAAAGATCGGAACGGAAAAAACGGTATGCTATGAAGCGACGGGGACGATTGGAATTCCTACGATTTCGGGCATATTGCAGGGAATGCATATAAATGGTGCAGAGTTAGGGGAACAGGGTGATTCAAGCCCTTCTTTTTTTAGAAACGGGATAGTTGTCAATACGGGAAGCCAGACAAAAAAATCCTTCGCTACCAAATTTCTTTTTTATCTTTCGATACGCGGTCGACAACGCGGTTATCTGCTCTTTTTGCAGAAATTGATTATTTAGTTTATGCTGATGGCGTAATTATTTTTGATAAAACAAGAATAATATGCGGTGATATTTGTTGTGATACTAAATAATAAAATGTAAAAAGAATGGAAGAATATAAATTCATAAAAGATCAAATTATATCTCTTACGCAAGGAAAGGTCGTAAAGAAAAATGAGGGCTATATGATACCTCTGTTATTAATCGTAATCGGCATCATAGCATTGGTTGCCATTCATTATTTGTCTCAAAGAATGCAGCGTTCTCCTTTTTTAATGTTTGCTTCCGTACTCTCTTTTAGTGTGGTATGCGGAGGAGTATTTATTTTCGTACAAACCAAGGCAAAATATATTTATACCGTATCTAAGGGGGTGTTTTTAATAAAGAAAGTGGTACTTGTTCGGGAAGGGATGGAACAGTATTTCCAATGGTTGAAGGAGAGAAGCTTTTATAAACTTTTAGATTATGAGGCAAGGGAAAATAGTGATGTTTTTTTAGAGGTTTGGGTAGATCAGACTTTGACCATTGCTTTTGTGCAATTGATGGTTGAACGTAACCGCATTCCCTTTCCGGTATCTGAAGTATACCAACTTTCTGAAGCGGAGGTGGCTGAGAATTGTGAGTTATTTTACAAATGACTGGTTCAACAAGTAAATCGAGGCGAGTTTCGATTTACTCGTTGAACGATAGGGTTATTCGGATAAAAGAGGAGAGTTCAGTTTCACTAATATTTTATCGATCCTGGCCCCGTCCATATCCACGATTTCCAAATCGAAACATAGCCAGGATAACTGTTCCCCTGTTTTAGGTACGTGTTCCAGAATTTTTAAAATTAGCCCGCTTACCGTGTTGTAATAATGGTTGGGATATAACTCTTCCATGTCGAAATAAGCCAGAAAATCGTAGAAAGAACATTGACCGTCTATCAGGTATGACCCGTCGTTCCTACGGATGATATCCGGTTCTTCTCCTATTTCGGGCACGTCCCCGATAAGAGCAGTCAGAATGTCTTTCAAGGTGAAAATCCCCTCGATGCTTCCGAATTCATCCGTGACCAGTCCGTATTTCAGGTGTTCTGTTTTCAGATGTTCCAAAGCATTGTAAACACTTTGATTTTTAGGGAAATATTGAGCCGGACGGATGATTTTTTCTAAATTGAAATCCGGTAAATCAATCTTTCCGAACAGGTCTTTCAAATAGACGACACCGATGATGTTGTCTAATTTTGAATCGGCTACGGGGTAAATATTATAAAGATGCTTATTTACGATATTCCGGATTTGATCGTTGGATTCGGTAATATCTAGCCAGACCAAATCACTGCGGTGAGTCATGATGGAACCGATGTTCCGGTCTCCGAGGTTGAAAACCCGTTCCACGATGTCTTGCTCTACTTCCTGAACCTCCCCGTCGTCCTTTCCTTCTTTAATAATAGCCTTTATCTCTTCTTCCGTTACTTTCCCGTCCTTGGATTCTTTTAGTCCCAGGATTTTCGTTACCAGTATTGTGCTGGCGGATAGTAACCACACGAAAGGAGAGGCTATTTTAGAGAGAAAAGTCATGACGGGAGCCACGATCTTGGCTACTTTTTCTGCGGCATTCATGCCGATGCGTTTAGGAACCAGCTCTCCTAAGATTAAGGTAAGATAAGTCACTATGACCACGATGATTCCTTTGGAAACTGTCAGGGCGTGAGCATCGAGGGGCGTTATCCGGGAGAGGAGTAAAGCAAAATCGTTGGCTAACGTCTCCCCGGAGTAAAGACCGGTAAGGATTCCTATTAAGGTGATGCCTATTTGGATCGTGGATAGGAAACGATCCGGTTCCTGAGCTAATTCTAAGGCTGTTTTTGCCGATTTATTTCCTTGTTTCGCTTCTGTCTCCAAACGGGTTTTACGTGCGGATACCATCGCAATTTCGGACATTGACAGTATACCGTTCAATAATATCAAGGCTAATATAATGATGATTTCCATTTTAATTGTAATATTAAAAAATAGATTTTAATCTTGTTGTAGAGATGTTATTCCGTATTTGACATACCAACTATTCATGTATTATGAGATTCATTTTAATGTAATGTTTTTTCTTTTATTCGTTTTATAGCTCTGAATAGTTCGCCGATCCATAGAACGAAAGAGGTTGAGAGAGTAATCCATATCCATTCGTTCCAGCTTAGGGGAACGGTTCTGAACACGCTTCCACCCCAGTTGACGACTAATATTTGTCCGATAACAATAGCCAATCCCACAATAAGAAAACCCTCGCTTTTAAATAATCCTTTAAAGGCGGAGTTGTTTGTTCCAAAGGTTTTGGCGTTAAACATATTCCAGAACTGAAGCATTACGAATACCGTAAAGAATAGAGTCAGATTTCGTAGACCTTCCGGGGTATTGGCGTCTATGCCTCCGGCGTAGTTTGACAGGAAGTACAAAAGTCCCAATAGGATGATAACAAATATAAAGCCTGTTCCTAAAATCAACGTTCTCATTTGAGGAACGATGATGAAGGCGTTCGAATCTCTCGGTTTTCTTTTCATCACTTCCGGATTGGGAGGAAGTGAGGCTAAAGCTCCTGCAGCAAAAGTGTCCATGATCAAGTTTACCCATAACATTTGGGTGACGGTAAGTGGCAATTCGGAACCTAATAGAGATCCGAGTAACACGATGATTAAAGCGGCCACGTTAATGGTTAACTGAAAAAGGATGAAACGTTGTATGTTTTGATACACGGAACGTCCCCACATAACGGCTGTTGCGATACTGCTGAACGAGTCATCCAACAGCGTAATGTCGCTGGCCTCTTTAGCAACGGAAGTACCGCTACCCATGGAGAGGCCCACATGTGCGTGGTTCAGGGCGGGAGCATCATTCGTTCCGTCTCCGGTAACGGCCACGACAGCCCCTTTTTGCTGTAACAACTGTACCAAACGTTGCTTATCTGTCGGACGGGCGCGGGACATGATTTTTAAGTCCAGAACGCGTTCCAATGCTTCTTTATCGGATAATTGAGCAAATTCGCTGCCGGTAATGTGATTCCGTTCGGTATCTTGATTTGTCCATAGACCGATTTGTGAACCGATCTCTTTTGCTGTACCGGGAGTGTCTCCCGTCACCATTTTGACTTTGATGCCAGCCTCGGAACAACGTTTTACAGCTTCGGGAACTTCTTCCCGTATGGGATCCGATATGGCAACGATGCCTAAAAAAGTTAATTCCGTATGGTACAGACGTCCTTCATGGAAATGGGAGTCGTTATCGTCGATAATCTGGTAAGCGAAACCTAAAGTACGCATCGCCTGTTTTTGATATTCGGATAATTGCGTATTTACTGTCGTTTGGAGATCTGCCGTTGATTTCAGACCACCGGTTGTTTGTACGTTTTTGCAATGAGAGTAAACAATTTCCGGAGCTCCTTTTACATACAATACACGTTTCCCGATCAGGGGGGATTCCACGAGTGTTGCCATGTATTTACGTTCTGTCGAAAAGGTCAATTGATCGATAATGCGAACGTTTTCTCTTAGTACGGAATAGTCGGTGTTTCGTTGGTTTAGCCAAAGTAAAAGAGCCGCTTCGGTAGGATTTCCCAGTGTTTTTATTTTTCCCGGTTCGGATAAATCGAGAAAAGCCGTTGTGTTGGCGGCAATACCCTCGAAAATAAGCCGTGTTATTTCATTATCGCCGGTCTTCTGTTCTTCCAAACCGTAAAAATTAGTTTGGTAAACAGTCATTTGGTTTTGAGTCAAAGTACCTGTTTTATCCGTGCAAATAACCGTGGTTGCGCCCATGGTTTCACAGGCATGCATTTTTCTTACCAAATTGTTTGATTTTAACATTTTACGCATACTTAATGCCAAGCTGAGGGTAACGCTCATCGGTAGGCCTTCGGGAACAGTTACGACAATCAGCGTGACGGAAGCCATAAAGGCCGAGAGTATTTTTTTACCTACGGTCAGAGATACCCATGCATATGGATCCCATGGTTTTACCCCGAATAATAATCCGACACCCAACATGATAACCAAAGCAGCCAAAGCGTACAGTATCCATCGTCCCCAGCTCCCTTTTTCGACGGATGCGGGCATCTCTTTTTTTATTCCCCGTAATTCGTACACATCATATATGACAGGTATCCATACTTTAGCTAACATGATGACAGCCGTGATTATAACGGCTCCGATCAGCCCCAGTTGTCCTAAAGAAGGGGCAGGAAACGCCGGATTGAAGAAAAGCCCTTTTATGAAAAGAATCGTAAAGGTCACGATTGCACCGCAAAAACCGACGATACCGATAAATTTTGCCAATACCTCTAACTGTTTGTCCAAAGGAGTCAGCTCTTCGCTTTTTTCTGTAGATCTTTCGGCGACTTTACCGAACTCCGTCAGGTCTCCCACGGCAGTCACTTCCATGATACCATGTCCGTCAGCTACCGTTGTGCCGCGCATAACGTGATCGGTAGGGTAGGTAGCTTCCCGGTCGAATTCTTCTTCTATTACACTTTTGGCAGTAATGGGCTCACCCGTTAGACTGGATTCATTTACTTGTAAAGAAACGGCCTCCAGTAAGATTCCGTCCGCGGGGATTTCTTCTCCTTGTTCTAGGATAACAATATCTCCCACGACGATCTCTTTTTTCGGAACCTCCCGAACATTATTATTCCGGAAGACTTTGACTAACGTATCGTCGTTTATCTGATTCAAAACATCGAATTTTTTGTTGGCATCCCAAACAAACCAGGTCGCAACTCCCGTTGCCAGTAATACGGCTGCTGCAATGCCGATGGTTTCTGCGATTTCGATGACATCTTCCGATAGGTACATGGCTATGGCAATGCCTCCGGACAGAAAAACGGCTATCAATAAAATACGTATGACAGGGTCTTTAAAATTATCGATGAATATTTGCCACAGGGATTCCCTTTTGGGAGGTGTTAATATGTTTGCCCCGTGTTTTCGGCGACTTTCTATCACCTGTGCGTCGGTTAAACCTGTATAATGTTTTTTTGATTCCATGCTGCTTATTTATTTTTTTTGTTACGAATACCACGTATAATTAAAAATCCCAAAAAGACGATTCCTACGATTGAGGTTATTATACTTAATTCGATAAAATAGTGTTGCAATAACTCCTGTTGTGAATATAAAAAATAACCTGCCAAAGCGAGAATAGTGTTCCAGACACAGCTTCCGAGGAAGGTGTAAATAATGAAACTTTTTAAGGGCATTCTTACAAGACCTGCCGGAATGGAAATAAAACTTCTGACTCCCGGAGTCAACCGCCCTATAAATGTCGAACTGTTGCCATATTTGAGAAAGTATTGTTCTGATTTTTCTATTTTTTCTTTTGAAATCATGCACCATTTACCGTATTTGGTAGAGGCAAAGGTATAAATAAAATTTCGACCTAATGTGCAGGCAAGAAGGTAATTCAACAGAGCTCCTAAAACGGCCCCTATGCTTCCCGTCAAAATGATTCCGATCAGGTTCAATTCTCCGTTTGCGGCTTTCCATGCTGCAGGAGGGATGATCAATTCGGCAGGAAACGGGAGTATGGAACTTTCAATAGTCATACACATAATGATGCTCCAATAGTTTATATTTTGAAGATACCAATCGAGAATGGTCTGAAGTCCATCTGTCATAAATCATTTATTTCGCTTATTATTTATGTTCAACATCACTCGTAAAAAGAGGGAACTCTTGTTAGACGATGAGTTTTTTCAGCGAATAAATATAAAATCCGTTTATATAACGGGACGTGAGCACATGGATATAATTTTCTCTTTTGAAGGACAGACGTTCGAGAAAAGAGAAAACTTTGGATTGGATGATAGTTTCCCGGTTTATTGATTTAAAATGAGAAGTTTTATACCAACCGATTCTTCGGTTGGTGGAACTCTTTAGACCTGCTTTTGACGTGATTCCGTGTTGTTCTGAATAAGGATGAATAGTAGTGGATTCGGAGTCCAACGAGGAGAGTTGTTCCAAGTCGAACAATTCGTCCATTTTATTTTTTGAACCCTCAAAAGAGTCCGAAAAAATATCGGACACTGAAAAAGATAGAATAAAAATCAGGTATAAAAATATAAATTTTCCCATTGCTTTCGTAAAATTCCGATCTCAAAAGTAATATATTATTTCGGATTGCTGCATAGCTTTTTATTTTATCAAATGAACTTTATGTTAATTTTAATTTTATTAGAAGGGATTGGGAAAGGAGGAGAACTTCAAGTGTTAAATAGGGCTTAAATGATTTTTGAAAATAAGTATAGGGAATGGGTAATTTATCCCTACCTTTGTGAAAGGCAAACGTAATTGTCGTTCGCGTAAATAAGGATTATTATGACAGTAAAATTGATATTGAGTTGTATTGTCGCTCTTTTGGCTTTGGTTAATCCTGTCCAGAAAGTTTTGATCGTTACGACCTTGCAGGAGCGGTTTTCTCCTAAAGAATTACGATATATCTCCATCAAGTCAACGATTACGGCGGCCATGATCTTGATTTTTTTCCTGTTTTTAGGAGAGATAACGTTTAGTTATGTGTTTCGGGTAGAGCTGTACTCTTTTCAGATTACCTGCGGTGCCGTGTTGATGTATAACGGTTTATCCGGTCTGTTGAAGGGATTTTTCCTGAAAGTCGATGAAAATATAAAAATTGCCGACCTGACAACGGTCCCGATCGCTATTCCTATGATCGCTGGTCCAGCTACGATTACGGCTGCTGTAACCTTTCCCGTGCAATACGGTAGGGAGATCACCATTATTGCCATCCTTCTTGCTTTGGGAGTAAATCTGTTTTTTATGCTGGAAGCTCGACGGATAGGGAATTTTTTGATAAAATATAATTTTATGAATCCTTTGATCCGGATTATCGGCTTAATTGTGGCAACAATCGGTCTACAGATGATTTTTGATGGTATTACTCTTTTTATCAAAGGATTGTCCTCTTGATTTATTTTTTTAGAACAGAGATAAGTAGCGTCATATTTACGCGAAACTCATTCTCCGTTTCCGGAATGACTTTTTTACATATTTCTTCGAACGATTCTATGTGGTGGAATACCAATGAACTGATTACAATATCAATGCAATCGTAGGAAGAATCTATTCCTAAAGCATACGCGGCTCCATAACTATTCTTCGAATGGAAAAAGAATGAAATCATATAAGGTGTGTTTCTTTTTTGAAAGAAATAGAGCTTATTGTTATATCAAAATAGATGCATGATGATCGTTATTATTCTAAAATAATATAAATATTGGCTTAATTATTTGCAATCAAATTATTGATTACGTATTTTTACATTCATTGATGTGGTGAATTTATTTTGTTTGTTATTTATTCCATGTTTGGAAAATAAATTTTTTATGATATTGATAATAAGCCTGTTGTGTCGTTTTGAGATAAATTGTTTTCCGTTTCGACGTATGTGTCTATCCAACCGGGTCGAGAGGAGAATAGGTCCGTGTGGATCAAGATTGCTTTTCTCGAAATGAAAAAGTTATGAACAGAAGTAAATGTATAATTAAAAATAAAGGTGTTATGAGCAAGCAAATCGTTATGGTGTTGGTGAATAAAAATTGGGAAATAGAACCGGTATTGAGTGCATTGACAAACCCTAAGTTACGTCCTATTACTCTTCCTTTTCCAGAGTATATCGATACTCCCAAGGATGGCGATAATAAGATGGATACGCCTCGGGCTATTTTTCGTTTATCACCCGATAAACGGAATTGTACTGAAATTTCCATTTGGTGTATTGAGGATCTGATGTCTCCGGAAGTAAATAGTTCCAGTTCCGAGGAAAAATATCGGGTTTTACCGTCCGTTATTGCCAAATGTAATCCCCAACTGGTTATTAGCGTGAGTACAGCCAATTATCCGGTAGAGGAAGGATCGAGATTTTCGGCAAACGGATCGGTATATTTGGGAACGAACTTTTTTATTCATAACGGTCATCCGGATAATCCGGAAAGTAACTTGCAGACTCCTTACGAGGGACAATTACTTACCGGGCACATAAGCTCCGCTTTACTCGATACCATTAATCGGGAATGCGGACCTGCCGCCGTGAAAAAGTTTATCACGCCTTCCAATGCTCCGGCAACTTGGGGATTTACCTGTGAAATATTGCCCGGCTTCTCTGCTGTAAGTTCTATTAATATAACGGATTACCAGGAATACGATAATCAAGATAAGATAGCTAAGCAACATTTCGAGGCGATCGCTCCATTGGGTTACGAATTGAAGTCTATCGAGACAACTCATGGTATAGTCAGGGTTTCTACGGAGTGTCCGGTCATTTTTCTTTCACCGATAACCGATCGTTTGGGACATTTCGATGAAGATGTGAGTGATACTCAGAACTATGCGGTTGCTTTTAATGGCGGTTTGGCCTTGGGAGAAATTTTTTGCGTATTGAATCGTTTCAATGGATTGTTGTGATATGTTGATAGAAGCGGGAATTCAATTGTTACGGGAGAGAGGGGCTAATCTCGTTTTTGTAGGAGGCTACAAAGAATACTATCCCAAGTATGGGTTTATACCTCAGGCTGCTCGCTCGGGTTATTCGGCTCTATAATTTACAATGTCGTTGGTCCAGGGCTCTTCCGGTCGCTATGTCATTCGGCCTTTCATGCCCGTTAGAGTGCGATTGGGAGGCATAATCCGTAATTATGGTAATATTATCCGTGATTTTTTGTTGGCGATATATTTTTTGTCAAAAGAAATATTTCTTACCTTTACGACATGGTAAAAACTTTGCATAAATCGGATTTGGTGTCGTAAACAATCTGCACTTTCTGTACAGATTGTCCTTTCGTTGCTCTCGGATAACCTTTTCGAGGGTCATTTCTATTATATATAATTTCAGTTTTTAATTTGCGTACAATGATGAAAGCATGGTTATGTTTTTGCTTGTATGCTACATACATACAGATAATGAGTAACGAAAATAAAATACTTGGAAACAACTCCGGTGACCTCATGTTCGGTCAGGCGAACTCATTTGTTCCCTCCTCGCTCAATCAGTCTATTCATGCGTTCGACTATAATTTGATCTGTGATTATTTTTTAAATACAGAACGTCAAGGACCCGGAAGTCCTGAAATAACTCTTAAAGCATTGAGTTTTATAGATAACCTTACCGATGAATCCCTTGTTGCGGACATCGGTTGCGGTACGGGCGGACAGACAATGATACTTGCCGGGGCTGTTCAGGGGCAAATTACCGGGTTGGATTTGTGTCCCGATTTCATCCGTATCTTCAATCGGAATGCCGGTAGATTGGGGTTGCAAAATCGAGTGAAAGGAATTGTCGGCTCCATGTCTAATCTTCCTTTCGGAAAGGAAGAATTGGACCTGATCTGGTCAGAAGGAGCGATTTATCATATCGGCTTTGAACGGGGATTGAATGAATGGCGAGAGTTTCTTAAGCCAGGAGGATATATTGCCGTTTCGGAAGTATCATGGTTCACCGAGAAACGTCCGTCGGAAATCGGTGATTTTTGGATGGAGGCTTATCCGGAGATAGATACGATTCCCCGTAAAATAGCCCAGATTCAGAAAGCCGGTTATATCCCTGTTGCCAGCTTTGTCCTGCCGGAAAATTGCTGGACGGAACATTATTACATTCCGCAGATTTCTGTTCGGGAATTATTCTTAAAAAAATATGCCGGCAATAAGGCCGCCGAAGGATTTGTTGCTTTTGAACGTTACGAGGAGGGGCTGTACTACCGGTATAAGGAGTTTTACGGTTATGTATTTTTCATTGCAAAAAAGATCGGGTTATGACTGATTTAAATGCTTATGGTTGGAACGATAAGTTAAACCGACTGAAACAAGAACCTACGCGTAGAGCTCTTACTCCTGGTCGTGTGACCGTCGTGCACCGCACGTGTTACGAGATTATTTCCGAAAATGGGCTGTTTCGATGCGAACTGACGGGAAGCATGGCGCTTCTCTGCTTCGGAGCATGAAAAGCGTAAAAAGGATAAATCCTTTTCAAAACTCGTGGATGAAGTGAAGAAACGGAAAGGGAATTTCTGATTTCGATTTTATGGCGGAGGTATTCTTCTCGAATACCTCCGCATTATATTTACGAGAACGATCAAATGATTATCTATTATACGGAAAAACACGATGACAAGTAAACGGATGATATCGTAAGCGTATCTTATTATAAAAAAAACTCTAAGTCGTTATTTTAACTAACTTAGAGTTTTTTCGCGGTGCGGACGGGACTCGAACCCGCGACCCCATGCGTGACAGGCATGTATTCTAACCAGCTGAACTACCACACCAAAATTTTAAAGAGCAGTTTTGTATTGCGGGTGCAAATATAATGCTTGTTTTTGATTCTACCAAAATGGAGTCTCTTTTTTCTCGTTTGTATAGAAAAACTCACGAACGGTATGACTTGAAAATAATTATTCCGCTAATTATTTTTGCCAGCGCTTAAGAGTCGGAAAGTATTTTTTCATCTCCAGAATAGCTTCTTCCCGGGTATAATTTAGTCCGCTTCCGGCATTGAATTCATCCACGTAGTCGGCACACTCTTCGATCATTTCTTCCATAGTGATATTTTTGGTAAAATGACCTTCTTGAAAACAGTAGCAGCAATATTCTCTGTTTTTACTCTCGTCCTGATTGGTCCCGTAATCACTCTCCGCGTTCATGGGCATCCCGCAGCTTTGGCACATTTGCATTGTCATTGTTCCTTCATTTTTAATCGGTTCTTTTTACAAATATAGAATTCTTTTTAAAATAGTGGGATGCTGTTTTATGAAATGTTTATATTTGTTGGGAATAATACAGGAACTGATGGTTAGGAAATACGGTCGAGAGCCTTATCGGGTAGTCGTTGTCCACGGGGGACCTGGAGCATTGGGAGATGTCGCCGCGATAGCCCGTAATTTATCGTCAAGTGTGGGAGTGCTTGAACCTATTCAGTCTAAATATACCGTTGACGGGTTGATAAAAGAATTAAAAGAACAGGTCGAGACCTATACCAACGAACCTCTTTCTTTTATAGGGCATTCATGGGGGGCGTGGCTTGCTTTGTTATATGCCGTTCGCTATCCGGGAAAGGTTAAACAATTGATACTGATCGGGTGTGCCCCTTTTGAGGAGGAGTATGTCTCTTTGATATCCGAACGTCGGAAAAAAAGACTTTCCGAAGAGGAGGGCACGTATTGGGATTTGCTTGTCGGTAAGTTGGAACGAGGATGCAATCGGGACGACGTTCTGGTGGAGTTGGAGAGATTAGTTGTAAAAAGCGATCATTACCGGTTCCGGGAATCTGAAGAGGACAAACGTGATATTCTGCCGGTCGATGCTAAGATGTATTCTTCCGTTTGGCGGGAAGCGGAGAAAATACGGAAAGACGGAAGATGGAAGAATTTATTGTCTTGTATTCGATGCCCTGTATATGTGATTCATGGGGAGATGGATCCGCATCCGTTGGAAGGCGTGACCGAGCCTTTGTTCCGGGCAAATATAAAATTTCGGAAAATCGTATTACCTCGATGCGGTCATTCGCCTTTTAAGGAAGAAGAGGTAGGCGAATCTTTTTATAACTTATTGAAGTCTATTGTACTATAATACTGAAGATGATGTTACGATGACAACTAAAAAGGCAAATGCAAAGGGTAGACGTTTTAAAGGAGTATCATTGTGGAATGAAAACCTGGTTTGGTGGTGAACTTTTTATTAAATAGTTCTTTAGCTGGCATAAGTATGGAAGTTTTTCTTACTTTTGCCTATCGAATGATGACAAAGTTCAATCTATGAAATGGCAACTGTGCAGATAGTTACGCCCGGAATGTAAAGAATCTGATCTTTAACGTGTTTCTTTCCTTCGAAAGAGGCTAATTTCATTATATATCTTATAAACGGTTGTGATGTATCGAATCGATGCATCGGCTATGCTATTAAAATTGAACGATGAATTATACTTATAAACAAATCTGGCTCATCAACTATCCGGTGATGGTGAGCCTGCTCATGGAGCAACTTATCAATTTGACGGATTCTGTTTTTTTAGGACATGTAGGAAAGGTAGAATTGGGAGCTTCTGCTTTAGCAGGCATGTATTTATACATCGATTTATATGCTTGGGTTCGGCTTTAGTCTTGGCTTGCAGGTTATGATCGCCAGGCAGCACGGGGAAGGGATTTACGATAAGATCGGTAAAACTTTTTATCAGGGCATATCGTTTTTATTCCTGCTTGCCGTTTTTATTTGGGGCCTTTCCGTTTTTTATTCTCCCGTGATATTGCGGAGGTTGATAACTTCCGATAATGTCTACACGGCAGTCATACAGTACGTGAATTGGCGAAATTGCAGTTTTTTATTTGCTTTTCCTTTATTGGGGATTCGATCCTTTTTTATGGGAATTATCCGTACGGAAATTCTTACGAGAAATTCGATCCTTATGATTTTTTGTAACGTGATATTCAATTATATGTTCATATTCGGTAAAATGGGTTTTCCGGCATATGGAATTGCCGGAGCCGCGATGGCTTCTTCTCTGGCGGAGGGTGTAGCCTTGTCGAGTTTGGGCATATACATGTATTTGCGTGCGGATAAGAAAAAATACGGATTGAAGTTTGGTTTTGAACTTGGCTTAATGAACCGGTTATTTAAACTTTCGGTTTGGACTATGGTCCGCTCCTTTTTTTGTGTTGCTCCCTGGTTTTTATTTTTTATTGCGATCGAACATTTGGGAGAGACTGATTTGGCGGCGGCTAATGTCGTAAGGAGCGTCTCCATGCTGTTTTTCGTGATCGTGAACTCTTTCGCTACTACAAATATTTCATTGGTAAGTAGTTTATGCGGGGCGAAAGAAAAAGAGAAGATCGCTATTGTTTGCAAAAGGGTTATGCTATTGGCTTACGTGACGGGATTGCCTTTGATTTTGATGACCTTTGTTTTTTCTGAAAAACTTTTGCAATTTTTCACGGAGGAAATCTCGGTTATCCGGGTTGCTTTTTATCCTTTGCTTGTGATGTTGTCAACCTATCTTCTTTCAGTACCGGCATATGTCTATTGTAATGCCGTGATCGGCCTGGGAAAGACGAGATTGGCATTTGTTTTTCAACTGACGACTATTGCCGTTTATTTTATCTATTTGTTTTTATTGGCGGGCAGTAAATCTTTCCCTTTAGCCGTTTATTGGACTGCGGAACAAGTGTATGTTGTTTGTTTGTTCCTCTTTTCGTTTGCATATATAAGAAAGGGGAAATGGGGATAAGGAATGGATTATCGGTTTCCAGACGGATTACCATTCGATCTCCGGTAAATGGTGGCTTTTGAAGTAACGGTTGGCCTTACTGAAATGCTTGCACCCGAAAAAGCCTCTGTCTGCGGATAGCGGCGAGGGATGTGAGGCCGTGAGTACACAATGCCGGCTCCTGTCGATAAAGGCTCCTTTTTTTTGAGCATAGGCCCCCCATAGCATAAAAACGACATGTTCCTTTTCGTCGTTGATATGCCTGATTACGGCGTCGGTAAATTCTTCCCATCCTTTTCCTTGATGTGAACCTGCCTGATGGGCCCTGACCGTGAGTATGGCATTGATCAGCAATACTCCTTGTTCGGTCCATCTTTCCAATCTTCCGGAGGTAGGCATCGGTTTACCCAGATCGTTTTCAATCTCTTTGAAAATGTTGATCAGGGAGGGAGGGTAGGGGACACCATCGAGGACAGAGAAACATAATCCGTAGTACTGTCCCGGTTCATGGTAAGGATCTTGCCCGATGATGACGACCTTCACTTTGTCAAACGGACAGGTATTGAAGGCGTGGAAAATAAATTTTCCCGGCGGGAAGATCGTGTATTTGGCATACTCCTCTTTTACGAAGCGGGTTAACTTCTCGAAATAGGGCTTCTCGAATTCTGTCTGTAGGCGTTGACGCCAGCTCTCTTCTATTTTTACGTTCATAACGGATCGTTTGTCATGTTCTCTCCTGAAGCTTCGGGAGAATTAACTGTTAGCAAAGATAAATAACAAATCATAATAAAGAAAAGATTATGGAAAAGAACAGATGCGAAGTTTGTTTTCAATAGAATTGGAGCCGATTTTCTGAAAACGGAGTGAAAAAGTTATGATTATCCTTTTTTTTCGTTTACTTTGTAAAAGTGCGGTTAGGTAAATGAAAAGTCGCCTGGAAAGGTGCAAGTTATTGTTGTATAAAGTCAGTTGGTTGTAATTTTAATGGAGACAGTTATGAATACCTATAAAGAAAAAATGGCACATCTGATTTCATTGATCGTACGGATCAAACGTTTTTCGTTTGAGGAATTGGAGATAATGCTTGAGATCAGTCAGGTACAGAAAATATTGAACATGCCGGAAGTAAAAAATCGGGATTGGGAAAATGAACCTTTCGAGAATCGGGAAGTATTTATAACTTTCTTGGATACCTATATCGATATTTACCAAAGGGCCCTTGAAACTCTAAAAAAGAAAAGTGGCATTGATATTTGAGCTTTGTATGCTCTTTCGTTTAAATGCTCTTGGGGGGTATGGTTTGTAATAGAGTGTTACTCCTGAAATGACAGAAGAATTTGCCATATTGAAATTATACAGAGAAGTAGGGAAACCCCTACTTTTCTATTTTAAGGCGGAAACCAACAACGGTATCAGGCTGCATAATGTGTTCTCCGTCTGGGCCGTGTATAATTTACCATCTATGGCATAAGGTTCATTCGTGGCTTTGCCTCCTTTTATCGCTGATTGAACGAAAGGATGTGCCGCAACCGTTCGTCCCTTTGTTATTCCGGCGATATCAAACAGTAAACCGCCTACGCAATGACCTGCGATTAATTTTCCGGCTTCGCCGAACTCTTTGATAACGGCAAGCATATCCTGATTGTAGTTTTTAGAAATATTCTCAGCGAATGTGGGCATGGCATCACCACAGGAAAAAACCAATGCTTCATAATCTCCGGAATGTCCTTTCAGATCGGCAATTACGCCGTCAGTTACCAAGGTAAGGCCTGAATTTGTTTTGATTGTTTTCGATTCGGCCACGGCATAAACCGTGAAGGGGATTTTGTTTTCAAAAAATGCTTCCAGGTATTGAAATAATCCGTAACCGTTTACCGGATTTACTGCCATAACGGCGACTCTCTTTTCCATGATTTTAATTTTTTAAACGAGATATTAGTTATTATTCGTAAGTTTATTACTTTTGTAAAGCAAATGTAGGTATGTAATTTGAAATAAACAAGAACGAACGGTTTTGTAATGTACTTACCTGTAAGTAACTAATATTCATTATTACGTTTTTATGGACGAAAAAAAATTAAAAAATTTTCATTCTACTGGGAATTGTCCGGTCAGGGATATCCTTTGTCGTTTTGGGGATAAATGGTCCGTATTGGTGCTGATAACTTTGCAGGCTAACGGTACGATGCGTTTCAACGAGATTCAAAAGACGATAGACGATATCTCTCAACGAATGTTGTCCGTTACCTTGCGGACGCTTGAACAAGACGGACTGATTCGAAGAAAGGTTTACGCGGAAGTACCTCCTCGCGTCGAATATAGTCTGACCCCGGTGGGAGTCAGCCTTATACCTCATATCAATGCTTTGGTGGACTGGGCCATACTAAATATGTCCCGGATATTGGAAAAAAGAAAATAATGAAAAGGTTTAGTGATTCTGTGATTAAAAGATTCTGTGATTCGGAAAAACAATCACCTAATCACAGAATCTTTTAATCTACAATCTACATTTGTCAATTGTCAATCATTCCACGGGAATATAAATTTCCGTTAATAGGTCTTCCGGTGCAGTGCGGGAAGGATCGTTCAAGTAACGTTCGGCACTCGCTTCATCTCGGAGTGTACACTCCATTTCCGGCAGATATTTTCCGTAAATCGTATCGTACACGGCTTGCAGATTACTATATGGGCCTTTGTAAAGAAAGGTCGCATATCGTCCCGCGGGAAGCTGTTTAGAACCGATATCTCCTTTGGGAATAGCGGCAACGGGTAATACCATACAAACATCCGTCCGTAATTTTTTTACCGGGGTAACTTTCGGGTCGTCGTGATAAATACAGAGTGGGGAGGGATCGTTTGCCGGTAAGTTGTGTTCTTCGGCGAATTGGAACAAGCGGAACCAGGTACCGCAATAATCGTTTAGTTTATAGTCTCCGAACAGGCGAATATAGATTACATTTCGAGCGGGAAGCTCTCTGATCTCTTTTTGCAGTTCCAAGTCCGGTCTGATCATGGCTGGTTTCATAATGACAAAATTTTTATTGTTTCGATATTCAATAGGTGAAATACCGTAAAATTGTTTGAATACTTTAGATAAAGAAGAGGGAGTGGAATACCCGATGCGATAAGCTATATCGGTTACCGGTAAATCGGAGTACCGTAATAAGCGAGCGGCTGCTTCGGTTCGTGTCCGGACGATGAACGTTCCGATGGGTTCGCCCAAGAAAGCTGTCATGATGCGGTGAAAATAGAAAGAGGAGAAATGTGAAATTTTGGCCAATGATTTCACATCGATCTCTTCGCCGAGATGTAGATTGATATAATCTATAACGGTATTCACTCATTTTTGATACTCTTCCCGTGTCGTTTTCTTTTGTTTCATCATTCAATCCGTATTTCACGTTACAAATATACGTTTCTCCCCTTGCTCTCACTTGTCCGTTCTTGCTAAAATGCTTTTCTTGGAAAAAATAGGAGATAAATGCAGAAAATCGATGTAAAAATAGTAGGTTTGAAAACGTTCGTTCATATGAAGAATCAAAGATTTATTTTCGCAATTAGGGTTGAATTGTATGCTTCATATAACAAATTCCCTTGTCAAAATCAAAAATGGCAATTACATCTTGGAAAAATTTTAATCCGATATCACCCTCTGTCGTAAAATGCGGTAAAGCCTTTGTTATAGCGATTACTGGACTTTTGAAATCTATTCCCAGCAAGCGGCATTCTTCTGGGACGAATGCTTTGGCTATTACTTCCCCTTTACGATTATACGCTTTCTGTAATTTTATATTAGGATTTGCTGTTAACCATTCTTGAACAACTTTATTCTGAGCAAGCAAGAATAAGAATGATGCATTACCTAAATCCATGTTGTAATTTCCCTTTAGTAAAATAGTGTTACCGTCTTTGTTAACGGTAAGTTCTGTTTGAACAGCAGGCATATTCAGATAGGTATCGGAATTCATCGTAATTTTTTTCCATCCTTTTTTAGAAATATTCTTCTTCGGTAATACCTCTAATTGGCGATTATTTAAATCCAATTTTATAATCCGTCGTTTCCTTTTCTTGTTATAAAGATTCTGTACTGGAATTGCAACTTGATATTCGCGAGAATAATTAGACAATATGAAAATCTCTCCCTTGTACATCACATCAGAACTGATTAAAATATTTCCCTTTGCCGTGTAAGCTATATGACATGCTTTGCCGCCTAAATTCATTCTTTGCCTTTTATCGCATGGTATAAGCTCAAGATTGAACTTGTCGATATTGTCAAAGATAAAAGCTGAATCGATTAACATTACATGAATACCTGATTCAAGTAGCGCGGTAGCTTGTAACTCGTTATCCAATTTTATGGGAAAGGTGTAATGCTCGCTTTTCGTTTTTGACAACTCAAATCTGTATTCTTGCGAAGAGATTTTACCGGTAAACGAAAAAAGGGCTATAAAAACAATGAATATGGCTTTCATAATTGGTCTATCAATTAAATTTTATTATATATTGGAAACAAAGTTATAAAATTTATCATTATGAGAAACTTTTTCGGGGTATTTGGTTGGCAGATTGGTTGTTTTATCTTTTCGAATTGCTCTTGGAACTATGGCCCTACTGAAGTGCGATTGATAGTAACGGTGAACCGTTTATTCGTGTTTCGTGTAATTTGAATGGCTTGGTCCTCCACTGTAAACCATCGTTTAGACTCGTCGAAGAAAAGTTTACTGTTGAAATCGAAAAGTTTGTCTTGTCGTGTTCTTTGGCGAATAGGAACAAGCGGAGCTCGGTACTGCAATGATCGGGTCGCGGCGGTTCGTGTCTTGATAAAATGTTTTTTCTCGGAAAGAAAATAGGTGATAGGTTAGGGTTATTAACATAAATATTGTAAGTTTGAAAATGTAAAATGTTCATGAATATGAAGAATCAAAGATTTAATATTGCCGTTCTAATCGATGGAGATAATGCACAGGCAAAGTTGATTAAGGAGGTATTGCAGGAGGTATCCAAGTATGGCAAGGCTACCATACGGAGAATATACGGGGATTGGACTCAAGCTCAGATGAATAGTTGGAAAGATATTGTTAACGAATACTCGATCAATCCGGTTCAGAAATTTTCGTATACAACGGGTAAAAATTCAACGGACAGTTCGTTGATCATCGATGCTATGGATATCCTTCATGCCAAAAATTGCGATGGGTTTTGTATCGTATCGAGCGATAGCGATTATACCGGTTTAGCGAAGAGGATTAGGGAGGAAGGACTTTTTGTTATGGGTATCGGAGAGAGAAAAACTCCTGTTGCTTTCGTGCAATCCTGTGAAATATTTACTTTCTGTGAAAACTTGATTAAAGAAGAGGTAAAAATGGCGGAGGCGGAACAAAAACCCAAAGCGACTAAAAGAAATACTCCCAAAAGTTCGGTACAGGAGGAGCCGCCCGTTAAGGAAAGGAATACGAGGGAGAGCTTGCCCAGGGATATTATCGATAAAGCCTTTGAAATTTCGACCAATGAGGACGAGGAGGCCTATATCGCGAATGTCGGAATGAATTTACGAAAAATCGATCCGAGCTTTGACCCCAGGACATACGGTTTTTCAAATCTGACGAAACTGATGGAAAGTATTAAAAAATACAAGGTGATAAAGAATATCGTCAACGGATTGAATCATCCGCTGGTAAGATTAAAGGATAATTCGAAATAAGGTATTGTGAAAACGGTTGTATTCATTCTTGACTTGCTATCGTTTAAGGATAAGATTCGGAGATGATCGGTAGAGGAAATTCGGTCTTTAGCCGGATCTTTTTAGTTTTATTTGACAACATCGATGCTTTCTTTTAAGGTAGATGTCGGTTTACGTTTGATGTACAGTAATTTTTCCATATCGGGAAATAGGGAGGTATCCTTTAATTCAAACATTAACCATTTTCCGTCATGGTACGTTTTAGTTTCCTCGTATACTTTTTGTACTTCTGTGGAATAGGACTCTTTATCAAATTCAAATTTAGTCCGTTCTTCTTTGCCTAAAATGATCATAAAACCCAAGTTGTTTTCTTTGGCATATAAAGCACATAACGTTTTTCCGCCTTTGCGGTATTTGTATTCGTATTTCCAGGCTTTGCCCCCGTGATTCCAAATCCTTTCCGTCTCGTATTTTTCTTCGATCAGCCGACAAAGCTCGCGCCATACCTGATACAGCGGCTTGCCTATCGTGTGGATTAATTCTTCGGAAGTGGGTTGTTGAAAAGTTTTCATTTGCTCTCTTTTTTGTTGTTTACAATAGATACAGTCGCTATAATGTATTGTTTTAGGTTTACCGCAATTCGGACAGGTGTGCAGTCGAGCCTGTCGGATCAGGAAGTTTTCTTCCCCGTGTTCCTGTATGAATACAAGATTTTCAAGCAAGCTCGTGTTGTAATCCGTACGGTAACGGGAATCGAGTGTTTGTAATCGTTTACACGGAAAACGCGCACATTCGAAACAGTACGATTGCTTTTTGTCACAATTCCAGATTACGCAATTGGTCTTTCTACTCCTGCATCCGGTACATCTTTTTTTATAATCCTGATAGGAGTGGCATAATTCACAATTCATCCCGCAAGGAGCAATGGTCTCTTTCATTATGGAATTATTATAAACGTTATAGAATAAGAGTTTGCCTAAGATATATAAAAAACGAATGATGGTCGAATTTTCGATTATTATTTAAGTAATAACAACGAGTGTGCTTTATTGTTTGGTCGTTTGACGTATTTATCTTTATTACGGACGTGATTCTTACTGCCGCAGTAAGTAGGAAAAGAGGAGACACGATTATAAGCTTCTGCCTTAGTGCCGGAGGTATCGGGTTAGGCGTTCTTCATAACTGCGGAGATACATCCTTTTAAGTCGGTCGTCAAGAAACGAGCGTTCCGTCAATTGAATCACTTCGTCTTTATGGATAGCGAATGGGGTAGTGATCTTATCGATTTGTTTTTCGGTCAATCCGATTTTTGCGCCGAAAAAACGAAAATCCTTTATGCAAGGATGTCCGGTTCGAGTGTAGATATCGCTCCATTCGGTTTGGGGGAGTAATCCATCGTTTAGGGCAAAATCGGTGTCGTCGATATGCAGTTGTGTGTTAAGTAAGTCGTATGCGGGAGTAAGAATATAATCTCCGTCGATGGTCTGTTGCACGGAAAAATTTTTTAAATGTGCATCACCGTTGGCAAAGAGATAATTAAACACGATCAACTGAAAAAAAAGTCCTATCTCTACTTGCCAAGCCGGAAGCAAATCACGAATCTTTATAGCGATATCATTATAAGAACCTTGATACTTAAATGCTTTACCGGAATTTTCTTCCGTACGGCCGAGGATGGAGGAGAAATCTTCTTGTTTGATTTTTGACCCGTCGGGAGTAATGTCGAAACGTTTGGTAATATAGGCGGGATGTCCGTCGGCAAAAAAGATCAACCCGTTTTCGGCCGTTGGAATCTTGTATACCTGTCGGGCGATTTGCATGGTCAAATGTTCGTTGGCCGGCATCATAGTTCTATACCGGAGGCTTTTGTCCGATGGAATTGGTTTGAGGATGTAAGTGCCCTGAGCACCTTCCGGGGTGAGTATAACACGTCCGTTTTCTACTATAGTGCTCAGCTTTTCTTGGGCTCCCGAGAGGGAAGAGTGACCGACATTATTAGCAATAAGCGGAGCAGTCGTATCGTTATCGTATTCAAAGCCCAACAGGTGACTGACCCGCTTTCCGTTGAATAGCCTATTGATTGCGGTACTACTATAGGTTGAGTAACCTTCAGCAAGCGTTCCCGGGCAATTATTTATTACCACCTCTTTCATGGTTATTGCTCTTTTATTTCCTTAATGGTCACGGCCCCGATCGTATCGGTATGAGCCGTCTTTATCAGACGTGTAAAATAATCTTTTTCGTCTATTTTCAATAGGCGATTTTGAATAGTCTCGTTTGCACCTTCAGCTAATAAGTTGAAAAAGAATGAAAATAGGTATTGGCTATGGTATGTTTCCTCCGTTTTTGGTAATGTTAAGCTAATGGCAGTATACGAGGGATTGAGTAGATAATCGTGGTCGTATTTGAAAAGGTAGGTATAATCGTCTTGTTCCGTCAGTATTCCGGCGAAAACGTTATTGACATATACTTGTGCTTGTCTCATGATTATACGATTTTCTTAATGACGGCGGTTATCTCAAGTCCCAGTGCGGCAGCTACTTTTTGTAATGTGGCAAATGACGGGTTGCCTTTACCCTGTTCGATGCTTACAATGGTACGGGGACTAATACCCGTGATGTCTGCCAAATCCTGTTGAGTTACTTTCAACAGAGTTCTTCTTTCTCGTAAAATTTTAAATATATCCATAGTGCAATATATTACATATTTTGTGCGAAGATACGAAAATAATATTTGAAAACAAACAAAATGCGCAATATGTTGCGCATTTTGTTTGTGATAGTTAAAAACAAAGATTTTTGCACTATTTTAGGCAAATCTCTTGACTCGTACCTAAGGGTAGGGGTTATCTTTGCATCGTAAACAAATGCGCGGGAGTTTATGAAAAGTAAAATGAAGTTTAAAATCGGAGAGTTTTCCAAGCTTTGTCAGGTCACGGTTAAAACGCTTCGTCACTACGAGGAGGTAGGATTGCTTATTCCTTTTGAGGTGGACGAATGGACGGGGTATCGCTACTATGATATCGGTCAGCTTAGACAAATGACGAGAATCGTTTATCTTAAACGATTAGGATTTAGTCTTGAAGAGATTGCCGAACTGTTTGACGACGGTAAGATATATCCTGATCCCGAGTCGATAAAGACTAAAATCGAACATTGTGAAAATGAGATCGAATGTTTGCAGTGGCGACAAATGGAGCTTGCGAAGCTAGAAAGTACTCTCCGGCAAGAAGAAAACGTTATGAAAAAAGTATTTGAAAAATCATTGCCCGCGCGAGTGTTTGCGACACACCGTCGCAGGATAGAGTCTTATCAGGAGTTGTTCTATCTATGTCCGAACATTATCGGTCCGGAAATGTATCGTTTGGGATGCGTGTGTCCGGCCCCGGAATATTGCTTTACGGTAGAATACAACGAGGAATATGGTGTGGACATCGATATCGAATATTTCGAGGCCGTATCGGAACGTGGAATAAATTCGGAATTAATCACGTTTAAAGAGCTTCCCGGAGTCCCTGCTGCTCTTTGTATCAATCATTTCGGGGCATACGAGAGAATGCCCGAGACCTTTACCGAATTATATGCTTATGCGGAGGCAAATGGCCATGAGGTGATCGATAGACCCCGTTTTTGTTATATCGACGGTATCTGGAACAAAGAGACGGTGGGCGAGTGGCTGACAGAGATCCAATTACCCGTGAATCGATAGTTGCAAGGGAAAAGATCACTCGTAAAAATCTCTACTGTTTTTTACGAGTGATTATCCGTTCCGCGACTTTTTCTTTTATGTATAGAGAAATACCATGATTATATTCAGGTCTTATTATAGCTTCGGGGAAGCGGGAATGAGTTCACTCTGTTTTCCGTAGTAAGTAAGTGATAATTTATGCATTGCTCTCGTTACGGCCACGTAAAGCATATTTCTTTCTATTTCCGAGTGATAATTCACACGGTCCGCCTGAGGAACGATGACCTCGTCGAATTCCAGTCCTTTCGCCATATGAGCCGAAGTAACGATTATACCTTTCACGAAAGCAGAACTTTGATGGGATAGAAAGTAAATATCATCGGTATGGACCTGGAGGTTTTCCATCATCTCTTTTGCCTGTAATTCCGTTTTACAGATAATACCGAGTGATTTATACCCGGATATTCTAAAAGAGGAGATCAAATCGACTATGCCGGAAATTTGATCTTCCATGTTTTGAAATTGAAGGACATCAGGTTGTTTTCCGTGTCGTTCGACGGGCTGTAATTCTCCATTCGTTTGAATTTTCTGGGCAAAATTCGTGATTTCAAAAGTCGATCGGTAACTTTTGCAGAGTTTCATGACTTCTCCTTTCGCGAATGCCTTCATGATCGTGTCGGCAGTGGACGAACCGTAAGGATTGACGGATTGATTCGCATCTCCCAGAATAGTTTTCCGGCAGGGGTAGAGCTTTTGAATGACCCTGTACTGTATCGGGGCATAATCTTGCATTTCGTCGATTAAAAGATGTTTGACCCTGTGCCGAGGGGTATTCCCGGACAAGGCGATGTGCAAGTAGGCCAAAGGAGCTAAATCCGTGTATTCTAATTGGCGGTTTTTACCTGCCTTAAGCATTTCCGGCTTCCCGATCCATTTGAAAAAGTCCTTGTAAACCTGGAGGTCGTTGTTTCCGGCAAACATCTTCTTTATCTCCTTTTTTAATCGATTTTTCTCGGCGGCGGTAATTTTGAAGTTGTATTGGATGTATATTCTTTCTATTATATAATCGGTCATGGCTTCAAAACGCTGGCGTATAGGGAAACGGTTGAAACGTTTGAATTGTTCTTCGATAAATTCGGCGGGAACCGTGATCTGTTCGGTCAGCTTGACCTCTTTTGCTTGAAAATAGCGATTTTCCAGGTAAAGAATAAACCGATCGAGTTGTGCGATGAAATCGAACGAGGCTTTGTAGCGTATCCGTTCGATAAAATCCTGATCTGCCCCCTCGAGTAGTTCTGTTATCTGTTCAAAGTAATTTTGGTATTTGTATTTGTTATCCAGCACACCGGAAAGGATCTGTTCCATGCCGATTTCAGGTACGTTCTCTTCTCCGAGTTCGGGTAGTACGTTGGAGATGTAATCGGTAAAAACTTTGTTTGGCGAGATGATCAGTATCTCTTTGGACGAGATGTTTCCTTTCAGGGTGTAAAGCAAATAAGCGATACGATGCAATGCAATAGATGTTTTACCCGATCCGGCGACTCCCTGAATGATGAGTACATCCGCCTCGTTGTTTCGGATAATCCGGTTTTGCTCCCGCTGGATGGTCGTAACGATATGCTTCATTTTGTCGTTGGCATTGGCACTTAGTTCTCGTTGTAAAATATCATCATGAACAGTCAGGGAACTTTCGATCATATATTCCATCCTGCCGTTGCGTACACGGTATTGACGTTTTAGTGAGATATTTCCGCTTACTTTACCGGCAGGAGAGGAATAAACGGCTTCTCCTAACTCGTGATCGTAAAATAGGCTTGCAATAGGAGCTCTCCAGTCGTAGATTAAATTCATTCTTTTATCGGGATCGTAGAATGTGTGTATTCCGATATAAATGGGGGTAATCCTATTACCGTTCTTTTTTTCTGTAAAGTCTATTCGTCCGAAATAAGGGATATCCAACATTTTAACCAACCGTTTGCGTTTGTCAATAATGTTTTCTCCCAAAGCAAAATGATTTAAGATACTTTCTCTCATGGAACGAATCTCGTGTGGATCGATATCTTTATTGGACCATAGGTACTCCTTGTATTCCTGTAACGTATCAACCTGTTCTTTAACCGATCTGTCCGTATTATTTGTCATGGCCGCGATAAGGTCTATGATCTGTTGTAAATACTTTTTTTCCTGTTCTTCTGTTTTATTGAATACCATAAAGTTTTTACTATTGTATTGAAATGTTTTGAAAGGGAGACAAAGTTAGTTCGGTCCGATCGGGTATTAAATAGCTATTTATAGCTATATTTTGGCTCTTTTTTCTATTTTTGTCACTTGTTCGAATAAAGAAAGATGGATCTCCTCGATATTGCAAAACAAAATCAGCAGAAGGCTTGGGAAATCGTAAAAGCCACTCGTGTTATTCCGATATGGGAGAGTATCGGTGCGCGAGTCAATTTGGTAGGTTCTTTGAGAATGGGATTGCTGATAAAGCACCGGGATATCGATTTTCACATCTATTCTTCGCCATTGGTTTTGTCCGACAGTTTTAAAGCCATGTCACAATTGGCAGAAAATATCTCTATTCAAAGAATAGAGTGTGTCAACCTGTTACATACCGTAGAGTCTTGCGTGGAGTGGCATGCCTGGTATCGGGATGCCGAGGGTGAACTTTGGCAGATTGATATGATCCATATCCAGAAAGGCTCTCGGTATGACGGTTATTTCGAACGAGTTGCCGAACGTGTTTCCGCCGTGTTGACCGATCGGGCCAGGCGGACGATCTTGCAATTAAAATACGAAACGCCTGAAACGGAAAATATTATGGGAGTGGAGTATTATCAGGCTGTTCTACAATATGGGGTGAAAAATTATGCAGAATTTGAGCGATGGAGAAAGTCACACCCTGTCACGGGCGTCGTGGAATGGATGCCATAAATAAGTAATCCGGTATCGTGTATTCCATTATTAATGAAGTAAGCCTAATTCGATACCCGCGTTAATAGCCTCAATAGAGTGTTGTACTCCCAGTTTCCGGAGTAAATTTTGGCGGTGGATATGCACCGTGTGGATGCTGATATGGAGTTTATTCGCGATCTCTTTGCTTTGCGATCCTTTTTGGATCAGTCGTAATATTTCCGTTTCCCTTTGGGTCAAATGTACGGAGGGTGTCGATAAAGCGGAGGGAGAAAACATCTCTCCGTTTTTAAGATCGAATACGGTGCAGTCTACCTGATCGAATTTTTTCTGGTCGGGATCGATGTCCATACAACCTACTATAAGCCAGGCTTTTCCGTTACGGTCTTGTTCCAAAACCTGATGTTTACTGACCACCCGTATGTATTTTTGTTTCGCGTTACGTACCCGAAACCCGTATACGTTGCAATAGTTGTTTCTTTGTTCGATGGGCAAACTGTAAATAAATTTCCCCAATAAGACCTGTAACGTTTTTAACCGTGTCAAATCGTCGGGATGGATGCGTGATTCCAGGTAGTCGCCTTGTCTCTCTATGGTTGTGATCTTATGACTGTCGTACCCTAACAGATCGACAAAATTAGAGGATGCAAAAGCGTATCTGCATTTGAATACATCGACGACAAAGGTACAGTTTCGGTTAAATTTTGACATCTGGCTGAGAATATTTTTATCCTTTTCCCAAATGCTGTAATCGATATCCGAGGCTGATAAATGTTGTTTTGCCCATAGCTCTTCTCTGGTCGTATCGGTTGATCTCGTATGGCTGAAATCATATTTTTTTATACTCATTTCCGACGGCTGCTTTTATAAAAACAAAAGTATAAGAAAAAGTTTAGTATTGATAATCGAATAACGTTTTTGAGGGTTTGCGCCATTCAATACAAATTTGTATCTTGTAAACGATTTCTCAAGGCGAAGATAACTGTATTCGGCATAAGTTTCTTACATATGAAGATTATATTTTTGTCCCGAGGATGTTACTTTAAGCCGCGTTTCTTCAAAAAGTCGTTTTTATACAATGGAATGATAGAGTATGTGGTTAATTTATTTTTCAAATGAATAAGACAATTGAAATGAAAACATTGAAAGAACAGGCGGCAGAAATGTTGAAGCGATGCGAAACGGTTGTTGTTGCATCCGTAAATAAAGGGGGATTCCCTCGTCCCGTTCCCATGAGCAAAATACATTCGGAAGGATACGCGGAGGTGTGGATGGCTACCGGGAAAGATTCATTGAAGACACGAGATTTTGCCGGAAATCCGAAAGCCGGTTTATGTTTTTCCGGAAACGGGAATAGTGTCGTCCTGACAGGGATCGTCGAGATTATTACCGATAAGGTCTCTTTGGAGAAATTTTGGCAAGATTGGTTTATAGGGCATTTCACGGGAGGAGTAACGGACCCGAATTATGTTCTGTTGAAATTTACCGGGCATCACGCTACGTTTTGGATAGATGGCAAGTTTGTACATCGGAAGATTTGAATATGTTGTATTTTGATGATGATGAAACAACTGATAGCCTGTTGCGGATTGGATTGCGAAAGTTGCGAGGCCCGCATCGCCACGGTCAGGAATGACAATGAGTTGAGAGAAAGGACGGCTCGGAAATGGAGCGTAATGAATAATGCCCCGGAAATTACGGCAGCGACGATCAACTGTACGGGATGCCGTTCCGTCGGGGTGAAATTTGCCTATTGCAGCGATTATTGTGAAATCCGTAAATGTGTATCTGAAAAAGGATTCGGTACTTGCGGCGACTGTAAGGAATTGGAACATTGCCGAATAGTCGGAGCTGTTTTCCGGCATAACCCCGCTGCAAAAGAAAATCTCCTGTCTTCGACAACGGCCTGAAACCTCGCTGAAAAATAGATTGTTTCTTTTAGGGTTTCCCCGTCTATACCTGACAGGTATTGAAGCATGCCGAATCGAATAGCTGACTTTTTAATTCCAGAAAATCAGCTGTCTATTTTGTTTTTATTATGCTGTAAATAGAATGCATTTCAGAAATAAGGCGAAATATTTTGCTGAATCAGAATTACTTCTTGTTTTTGTGAACTGAACATTGAAAATAATCCAATGAATAGTTTTCGAAACAGTGATTTGATTTTATCGGTTTTTAGCGACGCTCGAGCCGTGTTCTCACTGAAGGGTATTACTATGCTTATCGGGAGAGCGATTTTAAGAAGTTAAACGAACGGTTGAATTACTATGTTCGTGAGGGAAAGTTACTCTATAGCTAAAATCGTCAATCTACAATAGAAAAGAGAATCACTTTCGTGACTCTCTTTACTGTGGTGCCACCAGGAATTTGATTTTATCCTAAATGGCTTAATATCTTTGCTTTAAGAATAAGCTGATAACGCAATCTCCACCTTTTGCTCCACCAAATTGCAACTACATTCTGCACAGTTTTGCGTGGTTAGATTCCCTATTTGATTGCAAAGGTAGTGCTTTATTTTGGATTACAAGGGATAAAGTGTATGTTTTTCTCCACCTTGGTTCAAGAACCCTAATTCTTTCAATTTTTAGTTCCTAGTATTGGCTGTTTTAACTTTATCCATAAACATAACATAGGAGCATCTTTGAATTTAGTTAAACATATATCTGCGTCATTCAACATTAAAATCCTATTCCATGCGTCAGATTTCAACTGGGGTAGTTCTACTATTTCATTGAATAAAGTAAAACTAGCCCCCGTATCGTTAAATACTTTAGCAATCCTATTAACTATTATTTCAATCTCTTTTACAAGAATTGGCTGGTTCAGATTATTATTCTTGTGAAGTATAATAACGGCCTCATCGCTAGATGTTCGCTCTATCATACAATTGAAATATCCGAAATACTTATTTGACGTATTCAAATAAGTTAAAGTATGTTCTGGTGTAGTTTCTATTTTTGATACTTGCCTTGTAATGTAATCGTCAATGATTTCGTCAAAATATTCACGGGCAGATTTTTGGTTATTATTAATTGCCTCTTCAAATTTTTCGATGAACTCATCTATTGAATACACCTTTGTACCAAAATTGTAAAGCTTATATAATGTTTTACTTTTGAGACGTAGTCCTTCATCGTCACTGACTATACAATCACAATAGGAACCGAAAAAACTATGACAGCAATCTGCTTGCATGTTTTGAAACTTGACTTTCTTTCGAGTTTCTTTATTCACTCCAAACAAGTCAAGTAACATATAGGACATATAATAGGCTGTTGCTGAATCTGAAGAAGATAAGCCAGTTTGATCCAAAACTGCTTTAATTGTCTCTATAAATGACAATCCTAGTGGTGACGATACTAATTGCTCATTGAATATCTCTTCTCCGTCAGTTTTGATTTCTTTTGGATTGTAATTTGCAATTGTTTTATCTCTTACCTGTTTATAAGTTTCCTTGTTCTCGTAAAAATTGTATGCTATAAAGTTTATCAATAATTTAAATATTGGAATATCTACTTGTAATTCATTAGATAAAATTGGAGCACGTTTTGTCAACCAGTCAAATTCTAGTTCACCCTTTAAATCTTTAATGCTAATATCAACAATATTGTTTATTGCATTTCGCTGTTCTACTGTTATTTGTGAGAAATCAAAATTCTCAAGCCAAGAGAAATCTCCAACTTTTCCAATTGTTTTAAATGCATCATGCGGAGATTGTTTCATAACTTCTTGTTTAGAAGCTTCATAGATTAATCTATTCCCGTCAACAATAGTCTGTATAAACTCCATCTCAGCATACTTAATATCTGTTTTGTCGTCTTGCAAATCAAACAAATGTGCATTTGAATAGAAGAAGATAAACTCATCTTTGTGAGACAATATTTTCTCGCGTAAAAGAGCGTACTTCTCTTCCCTTGCATTAAATAGGTGGCTGAAGACTTGCTTGTCTAGATATATTGTAACCATAGGCAGATATATGAACAAAACATAATTATTTATTGCCCTCTAGTGTCTTTTTTAATGCTAGACCTTTTGCTGTAAGGCGATATTTTTGTAATTTACTTTGTTTTTCATTGGGTAAAGTAAACTCTATATAACCTTCATCAAGAGCCGGTTTAATGTAATTCTTGCGAAATTTCCCCCTATCTTTTTTCCCTAACATAGATTGTAACATATCTCTACCAATTTCGCCATCAATGCAAATAACAAGAGCCTTAATAGCTTCAGATGTGTTCATCACATCATGAGCACCATCATGAGCACCATCATAGGCACCATCATAGGCACCATCATGAGTATTTTCATGGTTCTTCTCCTCTTCACTTGCTCTCCAAATGACTACCCTAAAATCTTCCTCCTGATAGAATTCCGGTGTCTTCAAGCCATAATCACGACATTTATTGATAATGTCTTCTGTACCTGTTCCAACTTTCTCGATATAGCCATTCCAATACATTGGGTCTGCAAGTAGAGGATTAGTAGGCAATGACTTATGGGGACCATGAAGTTTTTGCACAGTTAGTCCGTAAGGTAATGTTCCAGGATTCCACACCTCTAATCTGTTACGGAACAGCATAATCTGTACACTCGCATTGCTGGTATAATCTCTATGACAAATGGCATTCACAATAGCCTCTTTTACCGCATCTATCGGGAGTTCAGGTCTTGTTGGGACATCTGCCTTATCACCTTCCGAACGAGTTCCTACCCAATTATCAATGCGGCTCATCACAAAACTTGTTGCCTGATCCACCAATTCAAACACATCGCCTCGATAAATCTGGTATGCAGGCATTGGTTTCTCTACTACATTACCATAGAACTGCACACACTTAACCTCGGAAGTAATGAAATACTTCTGTGGCTTCTTGCCGAATAATAAAATAGCAGCATTAGATAATCGACCTTGCTCATCTATCAAATCCAAATGAGTTAGCAACTTCTCCGGAGGAGTCTCCACCGACAGAGGAAAATTTCTCTTATTGCGAGCCATGTGAATAAAATTCCTCATCTTGTTCTCATCAAGGTCGCTTAGTGTCGCGTTGTTGTCATACGATGCATCAAATGGCCGCCAACGGATATACTCCTTCTCTTCCAAATATCTTATCAGCGATGCATAAACAGAAGTCCTAAGACCGTTAATATCCACAAAAGTCTTACGCACAATATCACGTTCAACCTTTCTTATCAATGCGGTTTCTTTGGGGTGCCTGTTCTCTTCACCGATGCTCTTTATATAGATGAGCCTACTTTTATGCAGCTGGGCTGCCAAATCATATTCACGTTCGGTTGGCGAAACACCTTCTGCATCTTCATATCCATACAGATTGCCATACAGTCCAAGATAAATATCACATTGTTCCACCTCTTTCAAGTAAACATGACTTGTAGGATACTCATTTGCCGGTACCTCCTCAAAGATAAATGGCTCAAAGAATTTTCCTAACAGAACATCTGTCCGGATATAATGACAAAGCATTGCACGCTCTTCTGCAAACTCACTCTGTACACTGCTTATAAATATTTTTATTCGTTTCATAATTGATATTCTATAAAATAACCTTTGGCTTTTATAACACGAGGTTAGCTCATAACCAATAATCTTCTATTGTATTTTCACAAGGAAATAATACTTTTCAATAAGAAGTTTTATATGGCTTATATTAACTTTTAAATTATTAGTCAAATGATTCTGGTTCATCTTCTTCATCTGATGTTGTTATCGCATCAAATGTTAAAAATATTTCTAAAAATGCAGTTTCCTTGTAGAAATGGTTGGGGTTATCTATCAGTTTATCTTCCATAAAATGAAAGCCCCAGTTTGCATATTCCTCCATTGTTTGCATCATCGCATCTACGGCTTTTCTAGCAGTAACAAGATTTTTATCTAATGCAATAAAATCAAAATCTGTTTTAGCCACCAATGCAGTGAATATAAATTCTCTTAGTTTTGGATATGCATTTCTCCCTTTTACAGAATCTATATTACCCCAATATTGTATGGGCTGACCAAAGGACTTGATTTTAGTACTATCATCAATTAATTTTCTTCTTTGATTGTAGTATAGACCAATAAAAAATGCCACAATAAAAATTTCATAACCAGCACCAAAAAGTTTGCCTTTGGCATCACCTAATCTAGTGACTCCTTTTCCGTAATCACTGAAAATTTTAATAACAGAGTCTTCGTAACGCTTATCCCAATTAGGGTTGCGTCTTGCCCATAAATCGTATAATTTCTCTGTAGCCATATTACTTAATTTTAGTAGTCAATGTTCTAATTGTAGATAAATCTTCCTCATCATATCCAGATTGTTTTTGAATACGATATACAGAGCATGACAACTGATTAATCTTGTCAAAATCCAATTTCCTTTCTCCTTTTTCTCTATCGAACAAGAGAAGGTCTTTCGTAAATATAATACATTGCTTATCTATATTATCAATGATATTATAGAATACATCCTCTTTAAACTCTCCAAATGAAGAAGTTGGTGCATCAAATATCAAAGGATAATCCTCGTCTCGTTTCAATGTGGTTATGTTTGAAATTGCAAACAAAACAGACATGTACATTGTAGTTTTCTGAGCTCCGCCAGGATTGGTTATGAGTGTATTATTTGAACTGTATAAATTGATTCTAGCAGAACCATCAGCAGTCTTTACAATTCTAATTATTCCTCTGAAATCTTCAGCATTTAGTTTTTTAAGATACAAGTTTGCCTGCGTTTCGAGCATAAGTAAAAACTCTTCTACATTCCTTTTTTTAGCAGCCTCAAATGCTTTCATTATTTTATCAAGAGCTATATGTACTCGTTGATAAACACGAACAATACCATTAGAAGGAGCAATTTTGTTTTGCTCTTCTTTTAGTTCAGCTCTGCGCTGTTCTAATGTTTCTAATTTATGTTGCAAGTCTAAAAGGTCAAGAGAGGCTCGTTTACTACTATCAGACAAGCCCTTGAAATCTCTAAAACTTTTATCTAGCATCTCTTCTGTTAAATCAGGAGTTTGAATTAGAAGTTGCATTTTTGCATCCTCTGCTTCACTTAAATCCCTTGTTGCTTTTTCTAACTCTACCTTCCTGTTTTGTACAAATGAAAGCCTATCAGCGATTACAGTAGATAATTCTGAAATTTCCTTTTCAGCATCACCACTTAATTGAATACTTCGGGTATGGAGTTCGTTTATATATGAATTTTCAAATAATGGTTTCTCTTGAACTTCAGATTTATCAGTCAATTCTGTTTCTTTTCTTATATGCTCAAGATATTCATTAAGTTTGCCAACCATAAAGTTGTAGGCATCACTACCTTTTACCGCAGGACGACCGCACACTTTACATATCTCATCGTCTATCATCTCTTGCATGGTCTCTTTGTCTGGAAGATTCCAAGGGAGAGGAGTCGCATCATTAGCTAATTTCTGAATCTCTTTTATTGCCTCTTTTTTGCCTTTTTCTATTGCTATTCTTTCGTCTTCTGCTTTTTGCAATTTGCGCTTCTCTTTACTTAATGCTGAAACTTTCCTTTGGTATTCACTCAAAACAGAAGGGAATGCTATTAAAATCCACATATCATCTAAAAGCAATGCATTATAATCCAAATCAACATAAGTTTTTAACCTACGCTGTTCTGCTTTTTTTTGCTCTATTCTTGCTTTAATATCTTGAAGATTCTCACAAGCGTCTTGATTTTCTTCTAATACTCGCATTCTGGTTTCATAATCTGATACAGCCTTTTCTTTTGAAGCAATTTCCCTTCTCGTATCAGATATGTCACTTTGTATTCTACTTAGTTCATATTCTATACGCTTAATCGTTTCTTCTTGTTTTTTATCCTTACGTAATTCTTTGGTTACCAAACCATCTGATTGTTGTTCAAAGAATTCTGTCATCTCAACAAGATTATCAAACTGCTTAATGCCAGAAAAAGTATCAACAAGAGTTTTAAGGGCTGAGTTGTTATCAAATACATTTAACTCACGCTCTCCCTTAAATAAACAATATCGACGAATAACGGTATCAAAGCAAGATTCTAATAGATGTTGTCCATTTCGATTTTGTCTTTCAGAGCCTATGGTAGCGTAACCGATGAATGAAAAGTCTCGAGTAATTATTGCTCCATCGTTCCTCTTTTCAAAAAGAAATTTTTTACAAATTTCTTTTTCACCATCATGCTCAAACAACATTGTTACAGAAACCTCATCAACATCACCAACTTCAAGCTCCATCTTTCTCATTTCTGAAATATTACTTTCGCTTTTATTGGTTTTGCTGGTGTCAAACAACCATTCAAGTGCCTCAAAAAAAGTCGTTTTGCCATCTCCATTATCTCCGATAACAAGAGTTAATCCATCTGATAATTCAAATTGATTTTCTCCATAATAACTACGGAAATTCTTAATGATTATTTTATTTAGTTTCATAATTTCTGTATCAAATAATTTGAAACTTGATTGTATATTTCTTTTTGCGTATATCTGCTTTCGTTTCCATCAATTATCATTGCAACGGCTCTAATAATTGCATTTTCTGAATCAAGAGAATCAGATATCGTTTCTATTCCTGTGGGTGTATACTCACCCAACTCCGAAAGTTTTTGATCCGCTAATACGGCTTGAAGAATTTTATCTCCATTTGTGAAATGGGTAGTCATAGTGGTTAATTATATAATGATATTTGATATTGTTCTAATATGTCATCTAATACATTTAGAGTGTCATTGCAATTTTCTGATAAAACAGCAAAATCTCGTACCCTTCTTATCTCAGCAGCCACCAAAGATTTTTCAATATCTCGGCAACTCTCATCAGAATTATTCTCAGGGATAACGACCAGGTCATGAATAATTGCAAATCGTTTATCCTTATGTGTTCTGAGAACGCGACCTCTACGTTGAATAAATTGTCTTGGGTTTCCCGTACTTGCACAGAATATAGCCAATTCACTTCTTGGGACATCCACTCCCTCATCTAAACATTTCATAGATGTCAAAACATCTATTGAGCCACTTGCAAAATCTTTCAGCATAATATCTCTGTCTGTTGATTCAGAAGTAAATTGCCTTACAACAATATGAGAATCTATATCTCTAACTATTGAAGTATATTCCTTAATCAAATGTACTGTATCTTCATCATCTTTAATAGTATCAGAATTGTCAAATACATCTGCTGTAAAATCATCTGGTTTATTACCTTCAGGAACATAAACCAATGTGTATTTAAGAGTACCTTTTGCTTTTATGCGTTCTTGTAAAATATCTCGAAATACATCTTTTTTATTTCTTGCTTTATGGATTATTTGTTTACGCTTAAGCAATAATCTTTTAAGTATTTCTTTACTATCCTCATCTTCTCTATTGATGATTTTTGCTATCTTATGTGATAATTCTACATATTCAGCCATCTCATCATCTGTCAATTTCACTAAATGAGGGTAATAATAGTATTTACATAAAGCACCTTTCTGTATCGCCTCCTCCATTGAATACTCAAAAGTATATGAGCCGTTACAGCCAAAGAAATCCATTAAGCGTGCATTACCTTCTTCATCAAACTGCCTTTCTGGGGTAGCAGATAATCCAATTCTTCGTAAATATTTTACATCTTGTAAACGTCTTGCTATACGACCACTTCCCATATTGTGAGCCTCATCAGCTATCAATAGTAGTTTGTTTTTAGGAAACTGATTTAGAACAATGAAATTATCAGGTCTTATGAAAGAAGTATATGTAGATATAATAACATATGATTGCTTATTATCTGGATAAGACAATTCCAACATTCTTATATTTGCCAATGATGTTTGCCAACCATGGTATTTAGAACACACTTTAACAACATTGTCAAATTGAAATTTAGCACACTCTTTTTCCCATTGTTCAACCAGCGTGATCGTTGGAACAAGAATTAGTGCTTTGTAGTATCTAAATTTTTTGTATATCTCAAGCAGACAATTAAGTGAAGTTATTGTCTTTCCTGTACCTGTTGCCATTGTAAATAACCCCTTCTGCTTATTATTCTTCCATTTTTCAAAAGCCTCCATCTGATAATCCCTTGGCCCTGATGGGTATGGGAAAGATGGAGCAAGTGAAGATACATGAGAATTATTGCGTTCCTTCTTGCTATTAATTTTCTCTATTATGGCCTCCACTCGATCTTTCGCTTTATCTAATGCCTGTCTAATTGAGTTGGATATCTCACCATTAGAGTATTGATTTAATATTTCATACTCGGTTTCAAGCAACTCTGTTAGGGTTTTATCTCCAGCCACATTAGTAATTTGAGTTTTAATATCTTCAACTGAAATGTAAGATACGGTATTATCTTGTTCTGTTATAATTCCTTCAAATTCGTTTTGTATGGCATTAATCTTTGCTGTTTCTATATTGCCATCCCAATCACACGAAACGGTTAGGCTTTCAATATTATCTACTAATGCAGTTCTTGAAAAGTTACAAGAGCCATCAAACCCAACAGTATTTAACCCATCGTAAAATATGCCAGATTTGGTGTGTGATATGCCTATCCCATTCTTGGGAGAAATTATTTTGATATCAATTCTATTATTACGAATTAGCCACGATATACAGTCAAAGAAATGTTTATCTCTCTCCGATAGGGTTTCATATATACATTCTATGTCTGTTACATCAAAATATGGTATATCATCTTTTGTGTTAACTCCTTTTGCAATAGCATCTTTGTCGTTTTCTGTCAATATATCATTAATAACAAGTCTCATTTTGCCACCATTGTATAAGAAGGTTGCAAAACCATTAGCAAGAATGCTAATAGCTGACGAGGAAAAGAACCCAAGCATTAAATCAAATTGCGTGGAATTGCATAAGCAGTCTAAGAAGAAACCAATAGGTTCCCACTCTGTACGCGACTTATAACGTCGATGATTTGGCCATATAATGTCTGTCTTTAGCATAAATTATATCAATGTTGGTACAAAATGTCTACTTAGATCTTTATCTATGAGATTATATTGACAATTAGAAAACTTGCACCAATGATGCGCTATAGATAATATGTATGGTTTCCAAATCGCACATTGTGAATGTTCAAGTGCTGTTTTATACATAGAGTTACTCTTTATTTTTTTATATACCTTTTTTTCTAAAAAATTCGAAAGTATAAAATCAATCCCTAAAAAGAAATCCATCGGCATATATGGCAGACGTGGGGATGTTAATAATAAAACATTCCCTGTTTCTTCTTCTTTTAAGCTATGCCCTCCATATGTAAAATGAAACCATGGATGTATTACATCTGCATTGTCAGATGTGTCATAGTCTAAATGAAATGAAGAGTAGAATTTATTTTCATCAACACCCTCTCCAATAAAGGTTATATTGAATAAATATTCTATAATATTATTATTAATATCTGTTTCATTTGTTTTAGAAAATTTAAACTTGACATCTAGGATTATATATAAATCACAGATGCTGCTAGGGATAGTATTGCGCGGAGGCTTAAAAGGCCCCAGTTTAAGTTTTTGAATATGATAAAGTTTGCCATTTTTAATTTTACCAACCTGATTAATAATAGGAGTTGTATTTGAGCACAATTTCTCTGATTTTAAAATATTAGCCCAATTCATCAACTCGGTTTGAATATTTCGTATCATACTATTTTTCTTTTTTATACATCTTAATGAGCTTTTCAAAATATTCTTTTTCTACTTCTGCAATATCTCCCCAATAGAGTTTGTTCTTTCGTTTTAATGCAGCGTCAATGGAAACACATAAGGGTTCTTGCCATGGATATAAGTTTTCTTGCCCGTCTAAAATCAAGGCATCTATCGTATCAATTGGTGCATGATATCCTTGACAAACAGTCCAAAATTCATCACTTGTAGATTTGTTTATTCTTTCTGCGAAATTTAATCCAGACAATCCTGTTGTCTGTTTAATTATTTCAACTCTATTTCTTGCAGAAAGTGAACGCCAGTTTTCTGTGGTTATAGACTCAAACCATTTTTCAACTAACGGCATCCACCATCGTTGCCAACCTTCACTGAATACTCCTATGTATTTTGTGTTACTTATTCTTTCCGATAAAGTGCTCCAATCTTCTGATAAGTTTTTATCAATTCCCATTCTAGCTGCCAATACCTCCTCATCAATGAGCAAACCTTGTCTGTTGATTAATTCTCTTAAAATAAACATCGCTCGAACATGAATCGGTAATTTCATATTCCTGTGTAATTCGGAGATAAATCTACTGTCGATTAGTTCTATATCTATGCCGAGGATATTTGCAATTTGTTCTTCTTCTATTAATATTTTATAACCATATGCTAATGCATATAGTTGTAAAGAGTATTGTTCAAAAACATCAGATGAGACATCTTTATTTATACATATGTCAAATAAATCAAATCCCGTAGATTCTAGTAGGGTATCCAATTTATCTTGTGCAGAAAATAGAACAATAGGAAAACTTTTTATATCATTCCCTTTTTGTCTTGTTCTAATTTCCTGAGCTAATGATGTCCCTCTAAAATATGCTCGCTCATTTTTTTCATTTGGAAGATCATTCAATTCTAAGTCTAAAATTAGTCCATCAATATTATTACTAATCTCACTAATGTACTTTATTTGTTCTTCCCAACTTCCTCTGTGTTGTTGTGTTTCAATTGTCAATTCTGTGGAAATAAATCCAGAGATTTTATCCTTGGATTTATCTATTGCATCATCATCAATATATATGTAATTCATAATTGTCAATTATTATTTTTTGGAATTAATATTTCAAAGCAAGTACTATAGCCATTTGCTGGTTCTACCACTTTAATACTACCATTATAACTTAAGATGATATCTTTAACAATTTTCAATCCCAGACCAGTTCCAATAAGCTGTTCATTTTGTGGTGCATTAAAACTAGCGGGTGTTGAAGTAGAATAAAACGCATTAAAAACCCGATTCTTATTCTTTTCGGGAATTCCATCCCCATTATCATTAAATCTGATAAATATATTAGTCCCTTTTATACCAACTTCAATTAATATCTGTCCGTTTGCATGCGAACGCTTAATAGCTTTTCTAGAGTTTGAATATAGATTAAATAAAATAGATGACCATTCTGATTTATGCATTGGTAATGTATAAGTGTCAAAGTCGTATTCTTCAACCTCAAAAGCAATTTTGTTAGTTATTAAATCATTTTTAATAGTATTCCTAAAGAGATCAACCATCTCCAACATATCAATAGGTTCTTTGATCCTAGTTGTGTTCTGAGAAATCGTAGCACTAAAAAAACGTGTATAACTAAATAAATCATTAAAATTTTGTTTTAACGAATCTAATATTTTTAATCCAGTAGATGGTATGCCCAAGTTTTTCAATTGGTGAATTAAACCTTGAATTGACGGTTGAAATTGCTTTATTTCGTGAGTAAATTCACCTATAGTCAATCCTAAACCAGCAAGAACTCGCAACATACCTGTTTCTTCAATCAATTTATTGATACGTTTGATTATCTCTTTTTTTTCTAAATAGTTTTCATTTAGTTCCTCATCACTGTTATCTGTGGAGAACAATTTCACAAGTGTATCTACGAGTTCTTTTTCAGTCTTTTCTTCATTTATCGTCTTTTGTGTGTAGTCATCTTCATTTGACTCTATTTTAAATTGAGTAATTTTTTCAGCTATTCTATTCCTGGCAATCGACAGTGCCTTATGAATATAATCAGTTAATTGTCTAAATGCATTATTCTCAATTAATCCCTCACGACTAGCAGTTTCTTCAAAAGTTTTTCCGTCAGGATCTGAGATTTCTACAAATCCAAATAAGTTTTTATTGCTAAGGGGAACATTTACAGTACCTGATTCACTAGACCATCTTCGATCTATTTGTGTCCAATCATCGGTAACCTCTCCATACGGCAGGACTCTAAATCCGTTCCTGTACAAGCGTACACCACTTGCTGTCTTAGACAGTTCTCCTATTTTATTTAATTCTGTGCTAGAAACTTTCCCCCTATAATATTGCGGACGATTATAAATAAAATAATATACTTTAAAATAAACATCTGAAAGTTCCGAATAGGCAGGATGTTCTGTTGAATAATTTATTATAATTGAATCATCTAAATTTAGACTTTCGCTAACAACAGTTAGATGTGCCATATGATTCTCGTCAATATGACCTTCTAAAATTGCTAACGATTTGTCAAAAATAGAAATCTGTTCATCATTTATAATTGTAGATTCGCCATATATAGACTGCTTGAATATTGCCTGAAATAAATTTTCGTCTTTTCTTGCAAAATTCTGTTGCATACTTTTATTTGAAAGATAATCTGGTTGGAATAAATCCATTACATACCTATATACTCTATTTATTGATGCCTTGGTCCATTTTTCTCTCAAATTATTAATAATTAGAGTTGTGCCTTCAACTTGTTCCTTTTCAATAACTTCTAAAGGAAACTTGATTGAGGTAATATCATAATCTGCTACATATTTATCCCAATCTATTGTTAGCTTTAGAGCTGAACTATCATTTTTTGTTTGTGTGATAACCGTCAGTTTGGTTCCTAATCTTTGAGTTGAGAACCGACCAATACCTTTTCTGCCAGCTTTCCTCCTATGATACTTTGATGAAATAGGATTATGAACTTTATCTGTAGATGAGATTCTTAGAAACCCATTAATTAGTTGAGCCTTAGTCATTCCAAGACCATTATCTTTAATTATAAGAGCTCCCCCAGTATCTTCTGTATTTATAAAATCAACTTCTACAATGGTAGCATCTGCATCATATGAATTTTTTATTAGTTCCGATACGGCCGTTTCTGCTCTGCCGACCAATTCAAAACCAAGACGCTGTATCAAACCTGCATCAATTGTAAATCCGATATTTGTTATCTCATTATCCATATTAATTATATAAAACAGTTAGCACAAGGTATTTCATCGTCATCATCGAACATATCTACAAGCAGGCCGCTCTTATATTTACTTTTTAGTGACGCTTGCTTTTTGATGTGGTCCAGTTTTATCTGTCGAACACGCTCTGGACGACTTAACTCGGCAAGGGTTTCACCTTGAATCCAAGTATATCCATCCTTCTCATACTCCATAGATTTCTTGTAAAGTTCAGGATGCTGTTCTAATAGCCATATCCACTCAATGCGCTGTTGGAAGAAGCAAAAGTAACATCCCGAACGACTACGGCAATAAGTGCCTTTTTCGCCATCAACTTCAAATTCTATGGGATTATAGTATTCAGGGACAGGCACTCCATTGTTTTCCAATATATTAAAAATATCTTCCTTTATTTTAATTTCATCATTGTCAATCAAAGGAAATTCTTTCAATTTACCAACAGGATAGTCCGTAGTTTTCAAAAATTCAAAGACAACACGGTTGAATGTCTTAATACTCAAATCCAAAAGAGCATTAAGTTTACGACTGTAGTAAAAAGATTTATTTATAGCAGTTGATGCAATCTCAACGGCCTCTTCTCTTATATCTTCGGGCGCCCATTCTTTATACAAATCCGAAATTTGTTGAAGATTGTCGTTATGCAGGACCTTATGAATTACATCAATACTCCATATATTCTTGCGGAATGGGAATACTGCCTGTATGTTAGGCTTGGTAGAAACATACCCTTCACGATCCTCATCGCCCCTAATGCCCACATACGAAACGGCATAGTCTTCTCCAACAAAGTTCTCAAACTCCGATAATTTCATCTTTTGAGTACACCAACGTGCTTGTGGAGAAGGTAGATACCCTCCTGTTACCTTTAAAAAGTGATCAAATGGAGTTGGCTCTGGACTACCTTTCGCTGCTTTGAGCTTCTTTATATTGCCTAACATTGACTCCAAATTAGCAATCAGTTTATCTGTCTCTTCCAACTCGCAGCCAGTGTCAGAGTTGTAATACTCCATCGGAAGCTGTGGATACAAATTTCGCAAATATATAGCCAATGCAGCACTATCTTTGCCACCTGAGATTCCTAATACATGCCTTACCTTAGTCATTGCCGATTCTTTTTTTAATTATATTCAACAAAGCATAAGCGTCAATGTCATTATTACCTGAAAGCATTTTAGTAATCTGTTCCTCTAGACGCTTGGCTTCAGTTACTTTGCTGTCGGTTAAATGTATCACTTGTGGCGACATAGCACCATCTTTTGAGATCATCTCAACTCGAATAAAGTTCTCACAATTGTCGAGATCTCTCTTACTCAGATCGATGAATTTATCTAACTCCTTGAATACATGAATAAGATTTTCAATCAAGTATTCCTCCTCCTCGTCAAGTAGGTTTTCTAACTGCTTATCCAAAATGACATAAGCTAACGATTGGATCCAAGTAACTCTGTCCGTTGATGGGGCAAGCACTCGATTTAGAACTACCTTCTGTCTATCAGTGAGCAGATAGGTTTTCACACACGAATACCTATTCTCCAACTCGACTTTATATTTGCTAAATTCAGGAGAGTTTAGTTGCAACGCTTCCACCAGAGCAGATTCTATTCGCTTTATCAGTGCGGCATAACAACCTCTTAAATCACGAATTGCCTTTTGAAGCAGGTCTACATAACTCTTCAGAATATCTGCATTATTTACAAGCCCAGTGTCCTTAAAGCCCAATGCGTGTGGCAAATCATCAAAGAAGGTCTTCTCAGGATCTTTGGCATTAGACAATACATACCTAAACTGTAATGTAGTTTTAGGTAGCCTTCTTGTGTGTTTGGTATATGGGTTAAGTTTCTTATAGAACACAATGAATGGCTTGATTGTCTCCAATAAGTTGTCTGTCGTAAATTCATCATCCTGCGACATGCTTAACGCCTCTCTGTATCTGTTAAATAGATCCAGTTTAATACCTTCGACATTAAATGCTTTAACTTGGAAACCACCTGGCGCTTTCTGTAAAATATCTAAAACGTCTCGATTGATTTTAGGAATATATACACCTTTGTCGTTATAAAGCGAGTAGTCATTCCTCTTAATAATAAGATATGTTGGCAACCACAAATCTATGACACCCTGCTTTAATTTGAATGGGCGAGTTTTGAGTATCGCTATCAGTTCAGACAACTTACGAGGTTTCTCCTTGCAACTATCCATAAATGCTTCACAGGCATTCCATAATGGCATAAAAGTTTCATCTTCGGGTGCCATTAATTCATAAGCCCCTAAATAACGCCTATGTATGCCCGTATTTTGCAACAAAGTAAGATAAATTGTCTTCTCGGGAGGAAATTTTGTATCGTCAAATTTCAAATCTTTTTCATTTGCGTTCTCCAAAAGACTCATTAGGTAATTTACACGAGCCAATGACATTGCACCACTTGGCTTGTGCTTATTCACCATTTCGTTTTTGAATGTAGGCGTAAAAGCATAGACCTCATTACATATCTCCGATAAGAACTTATTAAAGGCGGTTTTAGATGAAATGTTTTGCACTTCACCTTTCCATACCCACACAACATTGTCGGTATAATCATAAAGCGTATTAAGAACACTCGAATTCAGAAGATTGCGCTCGTGGTGGAGCAATGCTTTAATTTCGCGTTGTGCTACATTGTCCGTACTATCTACATAGTTCTGCACATAAATCAGTTTGTCAATATCCCAAATGTGATTGACGATATCTTCTGTGTTTTTGAAATATGCATATAGAATAGCCTCCTCAACATCTTTGGTTTCGGCACATAACTTTTCTACTGATAAATCCTCATTAAAGATTAGATTAATAAAACCATCTATCTCATTTTGTGGTTGTCTATTAATCGAGGTATCAGATATTATATACTCAAAATAGCGAGGAGTGCCCGTTCTAAAGTATGAGGCATTGGCAAATTCTCTCGGAAGATTAAAATTTGATGATAATTTGTCTATGATATCCTTTGAACGAGGAACAATTCCTGCAGCAGAAAGCAGTTCTCCTTCAATATTAACATCGGTACCCTCAAACAAGACATATTGAGACTTATAGTTAGCATAACGAATGATTTTGTGCTTTGTTAACAAGTTAATGACAGCCTCAGGTTCTTCAATGTTAAGTGCGTATTTTGCATATAGTGACAATTCCTCTTTGGTACAACTTACACCAGCATTTCCAAATAGATTCATCATCCCAATAGTCTTTACCAACTTAGTAGCGTCTGTCACAAACCCAGATTCAAATAACCCTTCGATACGCTCTAAACCGACTCTTATACCTGCCCACGAGGAGGAGTCTGCATTCACTTCCGATAGGTAAGAGTGGAAGTTGTATAATGCATAGTCGTACACATCGGCCAAACTATAGGTGCGATACTCGCCTTCCTTGAAGGCGTGCAATGAATTGTCTCCAGTGGATTCAAGAAACGAGAAAAGTGTTCGCTCATTTTGACCATAACGTTGAATAGACAAAGTTAAAGCCTGAGCTGCAAAAAGGTCCAATGGATAAAGACTCAATGCAGTATTATATTCAATTGTATCACTTGCAAACTTTGTTTTTTGCGCTAATTTATAAATTTCCTCAAAACCTTTGTTTAGGTGTTTTCGAGGCGACTTCTCAATTCTCTTAGATGCCACATAAAGCAGTTGTTCAACAGGTTCATTGAACACAATCTCCTTAAAACGTCCTTTAACCTTATTCCACTCCTGGCGTTGAACCACTGTTAATGAGTGAGCATATGAATTGAAGTTTTGGTGTAGCGTAGTTAGCAATACTGCATTGCGTTTTTCGCTATTCATAAACTCCGTAAATTGCTGAAATAGGTAGAGCTCTTTTTCGGGATTATTTTTTGCAGCATACTCCAACAATTTACCAAACTCGTCAATCACGATAAATACAAACTCATCTTTGCTTTCGGCCCTTGCAAAGAATTTGTCCAAATCTTTAAAAAGATTTCCTGACGAGTTCTTTGCAAACATATGTGTTGTTAAAAGATTGCTTAATGAAGTATAATCACCTACGATTTTAACGAAATTAAAGCGGCTATACCCATTGAATTGACCTCTGTTTGAAACAATTATATTCGAACCTTTAAGACTATCCTCTAAAGCTAATATGAAATTCGACTTACCTGTACCATACGAACCTATTATATTGAACGAGTGAACACCTGCATTAAAGGCATCAACAATGTTTCCTACAACACTCAGAGCATTTGGAGTTACTATATAGCGTTGAGCATCGAAACCATTCTGCTCTATGTTTATAGATGGAATATATTTCATTTTACCTCGCTCCATAATAATTTTCTAAAACTTGTTCTTTTGTAATTCTCCCTTTTACTTGCAACTCTTTTATGCCTGCCACATCTGAGAACACAAGCACTCCAGAATATTCGGTACACAAGCGTTTTACAATATCTAACAAATCATTATTAGTCAAGCAGAAGATTAATGCAAGGTCGTTCATCGCATCAGAGGAGAATGATATACTCTTCTCTTCGGTTATAGTTAGTAATGCGTATAGGAATATTTGTGTAGGTACAATACTCCTTGTGGCATAATTGAAAGTATACTGATTGTCCTCCATTTCCAAAATTAGGTTTAGAGGAGCAAGCAATGTATTTGATTCTTCAACACTGATATTTGATGTTCGGCAATAGTTGTGAAATAACACACCAATATCTCGTTTTACCGTATTTTCATTATACAGGTTTCGACAATTAGCCTCATCGAAACAACGATGTTTGATGAAATTCTGTAATTTCGCTTTGTCGAGCATATTTCTCTGCTGGTGATAGTCTACAAAAGTGGTTTTATATGCAGTAGCATAGTTGTTGCAGATAATATTGAAATGCATTAACCACAAACTACCCATATCTTCAAAATATGGATCATATCCATTATTCGCAAGTAATAGTCTTGCTATCTGTGTCACCTCTCCATTATCGTCAATCAGCCCAAATGCCTTCATCCAGAATCTGATTGCCGACACCATATTTTTTCCAACGCCCAACACTACAACAGCATTTTCATTGTTGAAATTATTGTTACCTTGGACAAAATCATATCCACGTTTAAGCCAATGAGACTTACACGCAAAAGATTCATGTCCAGAGAATATAGGTTTTGCCATAAATGTAATATTCCAGTTATTCGTTTACTAGTTCTTTTATCTCAACACCCAATAATTTGGATATGCTGACAATTACATCCAGTGGAGGTTGAGTAATATTTGAACACCATTTAGACACAGTTGATGGATCTTTTCCCAACTGTTCTGCTAACCATTTCCCAGTCTTATTTTGTTCTACAAGAACGATTTTCAACCGATTTACTTTCTTCATTGTAATCTTAGCTAATTGATTTTTTGCAAAGATATTGAAAATAAATCAATGCACCATCTGTAAAAAGTAGATTTTCTTTAGTCTTTCTTCTCGGAAACTATGTAGGGCCTTAATTGCTGTCCAAAAAACTTTTTCAGATTGGACTTATGTATTTACAAATATTGCAGGTGGAAAAAGTATTATGAATTAAATTCATTTAATTTCATGGGCTTAAATTGTATTTAAGCGAACTACCTATTTAGTTGGAAAGAGTCGGTAATCCGTCTTTAACTGACGGATTACACGATTCTGAATTACCAGATAATAGATTGTTCCCTCTTTGCCTTCGGTAGTCGAGGAACGAAATTTTACCTTGATACTTGCCATAGGCTCATGGTTTTGATTTCTTGTTTGGGTTATCCTTTGGCTGCTCCTGCTTATCCTTGATAGACTTGGCTTTGCTTTCCTGTTCCTTTGCAGCTTGCTCTTTTAAGCGTGCTTGCTCGGCAAGGGCGGCTTGCTTGCGGACTGCTTCTTCATATCTTTCTACATCCTCACGCATTTGCTCTATCGTTTGATTATCCCGGTTTAGTTCAAAGATGTCCTCCAATGTGGTTATCTGCTTAGGCGAGGCTTCGCCTTTCATCTTGATGTAGCGGTATTTGAGAGCGTCATCATCTCTTTGGATATTAGGTCTTGACAAGTGATAAATAGCCGATGCCCCTGCTGCCAAAAGGATGACAATCATTGATAGGAGAATCCAAGATTTTTTGGTGTAAAATTCAAACGAATGTCGTTTTTCGTTTATATTGTGCTTTACCTTAATCTCGTCCATCTTATCGGTGGCAACTGCAAGCAGTTGTTTTACATCCTCAAAATCGGGTGTCTCCTGCTGGCTGGTGCGATTATATATCCCGACTTTGGAGGGTAAGATGCCGATAGGTGGTTTTGAGTGCCCGAATTTATTTCGGGTGCCTCAAAACACAACTTGCTATGTTCGCTTGAACATAAATTTTCAGTGCTTGAAAATTATCCTATCGCAGTCTAGATTTTACTTAAATTTCAGGATTGGTGCGTTGGTTATAACACTTGTTGGTTACTTGTTTATAACCAATAAGCAAATCAAGCAATAAGGGATGAGTGCAATCAATAGTGATTATAACAAGTCATGCAATCACTCAATTTTACACTCAGTCTGGCTTACATTCATGCAATCCTGCAGTAGGTCAATCTCTCATTCAACAATTGGAATTGCTATTTACTTTCACGAAATACTGCTAATTATGCAATGCAACGACAGATGGTGACACGTTATGCCCGATTTGCAGAAGGTGTTATTTTTTGTTTTTACTTAGCATTCGAAAAGCCACGAATAAGCGAGAACAATGGAAATATATTTGCATTGCCGAGCGAAAGTGGGTTCGTGGAACAAAGTGAATGTTTAATGTAAAATAAAATAGTTATGGAGATTATTAGCATAGAGAAAAAGACCTTTGAGGAACTTATGTTTCGCCTCGGGCAGTTCGTTAAACGAATGGATAGTATCAATCGTCGGCGTAGTGGCAGGCGTATGAGCGATTGGATGGATAATCAGGATGTCTGCCAGGTTTTGAAAATATCTCCTCGCACATTGCAGATGCTTAGGGATAGTGGACGATTGCCACATTCAAAAATAAATAATCGCCATCTATTATCGTCCCGGGGATGTGGAGCAACTTATTGCTGACAGTAATAATGTTTAACCTATAAATTAATGCCTATGAGTAATGAAGTTATCACACACAATCACGAGTTGGTACGAGGTATATTTTCGGAACTTGACCGTATAGCCAACGATACCGCAACAATGGCAGATGAAAATCAACCACTATTAAGCGGAGAACACTATTTGACCGATAGGGAGTTGTCGCAACGCTTGAAAATCAGTCGCCGAATCTTGCAGGATTATCGGAATAACGGGATATTGCCATACCTGCAACTCGGAGGGAAAATCCTCTATCGGGAGAGTGAAATTGAGCAGGTATTGCAAAGCTGCTACCGCGGAAAGTTTTAGATTACACCCGAACGGGTATAAACAGGAAGAAGTCCCTCAAAGACCTAAATTTATGCAGAGTTGGGAGCGAGCGGCCTTTGTTCCCAATTCTGTTTTCTCATAATAATAGCGACTCAATGTATTTGAAAGTATTTTGATTTTTCTTTTGACCTTGATTTATGCGTCGTAGGTCGCTTCGCTTGCTTCGTCCCAAAACCATTCTCAACTCGGACGGTGATACCGGAGAGTTTTTTCGGGTAAAAAATTATCGAAGAGAATTTTTTGCTCGAAAACCCTTGGGCTTGAACTTGCAGGTATTACCCTCCGAGTTAACTTTATAATGGGGCGAAAGCAAGTGAAGCGACCGCAGACTTCTAAACTAAATTTACAATTGCACTTTTTACATTCATCATATCTTTGAGAATAGAACTGTCAAGCACTTTGGCATAATGCTGGGTCATCTTGATATTAGAGTGACCGAGCATTTTGGCAATATTTTCTATGCTCACTCCATTGGCCAAACACACACTCGTCGCGTACGAATGGCGGGCTGTGTGAGTCGTTAAGTGTTTTTGAATTCCGCAAAGATCGGCAATCTCTTTCAGATAACTGTTCATTTTCTGGTTGCAGGGTACAGGGAGCAGCACTCCTTTCTTAATGTAAGTGGGGTGGCTGGCATATTTATTAAGTATAGCCAATGGTATATCCAACAAAGGTATGTTGCACATATTATTTGTTTTCTGTCTTGATTTGCGAATCCAATAGTGACCGTTATTATCTTGCACAATATGTTCTGCCGACAACTGTTGCACATCTATAAAAGCCAATCCGGTGAAAGCGGCGAAAATAAAAACATCGCGTACCAATGCAATACGTTCCAAATCGAAATCCTTTTGGTAGATGCTAATTAGTTCGTCCATCGTCAGGAACTCACGAACAACCTCTTTCTCCTGAAATTTGATTCCCGCAAATGGATTTTTCTCAATCCATTCGTTTGCCAATGCCAGATTGATAATCTTCTTAAAGCATTTCATATATCGGATAACCGTATTCTGCTGGCACGCCTTTTCCGTCTTTAAGTAAAATTCAAAAGAGCGTACCAATTCACCATTAATTGATGAAATTGGAATATCCTCTTCTCCGTGTTTGATTCGGATAAGTTCCTGCAGATAGCGTTTGCAACTCTCATAACGGCGGACAGTGATAAGGGCATAGTCCTTGCCGACCAAAGCACGGCACTGGTCGTTGTGTTCTTGGAAGGTTTCGATAATCATGCGTGGCTTTTCCACCTCTTTGCCTATTCCATAGAACATTTGTTGCATTATGCGAGCATTGATAGGTTTGCCCTCTGCCTCCAATTCGTTAAAGATGTGGTGTAGTTTGATTCGGCTCTCTTCGATGTAACGGTTCAGTTCACACGCCTGCCTTCCTTTCCCTCGGGCACACTCTTTGGCTTGATTCCATGATGCAGGGTCGATACTCTTGCGTATGTTTGTCTCCACACGCTGACCATTTACTGTAATTCTCATACAAACGGAAGCCTCTCCGTTTTTCAACAACTTGGCTTTCTTGATAAAGAAAAGCACACTGAATGAATTTCTTCTTTGCATAATCCTACTGTTTTTTTTGTTAGCAAAAGTAGGAATCGAACTGCGTTTATTGCTATGCAAAATATTGTGAATCAGTGAAAAAGAACCCAATTAGGAGGAGATAATTGGAACACCTTTTCTGCTCCTCCTCTTGCTCCACTGAAAGAGGTAATATTTTGCTCTTTTTTGCCAAATGAGTGGAAATAAAAAATCCCGATTCTGTTTGAGAATCAGGATTTTACGTTGTTTTGCTTTTCTTTACTGTGGTGCCACCAGGAATCGAACCGGGGACACAAGGATTTTCAGTCCTTTGCTCTACCGACTGAGCTATGGCACCCTTTTTCATTGCGGGTGCAAATATAGAGGTTTTATTTGAATTTGCAAGGGTGTTTTAAGAAAATTTCATTCTGGGTCTAAGGTAGCGGGTGTAGATTGTCAGATAGATCATCCAGATTATGATGAACAGTGTCGAAGGTAGAACAGCCGGAGTCAGAAAGAACCAGCTGATCAGTCCGATGATAAGGAACCCTAAGTAAATCAATAGGTAGTCGCCAATTAACGGGGGAGTGTGTTTCCGGGCTATAAAAAAGGCTGCAATCAGGTTGAGGGGGTTCGCCCATAGGATATTGAAGTTCGGGAATGTGGTAGGATGTTTCGTGAAAAAGCCTAAAAAAATGATCAGGCATCCGATTAATCCGGTTACCGCGAAAAAGAGTACGGACAAGCTTCCGAGGAGGCGAGTTCTTCTGGCTTTTTGGTAGATGAAAATCAATACTCCCATGCCGATGAAAAAGACGAAGAAAGGAGATAGAAACCAAGGGGTCGAATGATCCTGTTCCGGTGCCCGGTAAAGGATTTCTATCGGTTGGGCCAAAGGGGTTCCGTCGGGATAATATGCCGAGTCGAGGGCATACATCAGGTAGTCGGGCAGAAACATCTGCTCCCGGTTCGTGGCGTCGGCATTGGCCGGGGAACCGAGGATGGTATGGATTCCCCATTGGGTCCAGGGCGAACGTTGCAGGTATTCGTCCAAAAGATTCCAGAAACTTTTGTCTTGTTCCCGTGTTTTCCACGTGATCTCGTTGTCCAAACTTTTTTCAATGATATCCCGGACCCGGGTAGAACAATTGTCATACAGGAAATTATACAGGTAAGAGCGGTTTTGCGGCTCGTAATTTTCTAACAGAAGATTCATCAACTCTTGTTTCTGGATGGAATCGAGGTTAAGGGTTTGAGAATAGATGCTTCTTTTCTGTTTGTCGTATGCACTAAGGAAACCGTAAGGTCCGTAATAGTTGCTGATGGAAAGTTGATAGGGAAGTAATCCCCGGGCGAATTTCAGATAGAAACCCTGGGTATCGAAGTCGAATGTCCCGTAGTTGAACACGACGTCGATCCGGTTGGTTGGATCTGTTACCCGTATACCCGTATGTCCGAACAGGGAGTAGAGTTCATTTCCCGGGGCACAGGTCAATATGCTGATGGTAGCCTTTTCGGAGAGCGTGATTTTCTCTGCTGAAGCTGTGGCCGGAAAGGAAAAACATAGGATCAACCATAAGGTCCGATAGAGTGTCAGGATATTTTTCATAAAGTCTTGTTTAGCGTTTTAAAAGATCGGGGTACTCGATGTCACAAAGGAAAAGAGCGTTTCCCGGAACGGATGTTCCGGCATTTCCCCTGTTCCGGGATTCGATGATCCGGCGAAATTGTTCCGGTGTAATTTTATGTTGTCCTACTTGCAATAAAGTACCGACAATGGCACGTACCATATTGCGAAGAAAACGGTCGGCTTTTATGGTAAATACCAATTGACCGTTCTCTTCTTTCCAATGAGCTTCCATGATTCGGCAATGATTGGTCTTCACGTCTGTATGGAGTTTCGAAAAACTGGTAAAATCCTCGTATTCGAACAGTATCCGGCAAGCTTCGTTCATGCGGTCTATATCCGGTAAAGGACGAATGCGAAACGTGAACGGGTAGGTAAAAGGATCTTTTACCTTGTCGATATAATATTTGTAAGTACGGGAGAGGGCGGAGAAGCGGGCATGAGCCTCCTCTTTTACCGGATAAATTCGTTTGATGGCAATGTTTTTATTTAGAAAACGGTTCAATTTGTCGGTAAGAACCGATACCTCTTCGATCGGGGTACGACTGTCGAAGTGTGCCACGAAAAAAGAGGCGTGTACTCCGGTATCCGTTCTTCCGGCTCCAGTAACGTTAACCTCTTGTCCGAGAAGGAGAGAGAGGGCCCGGTTTAAATCTTCCTGGACAGAAGGGGCGTTCGGTTGTATTTGCCAGCCGTTGTACTCTCTCCCGTTGTAAGCTAATTCAATAAAATACCTGCACATACTCAGCTCCTGTTTTTGGATTTGTGTTTCAAAAGTAGTACAAATCCCTGAAATAATCCGAATGCCTTTTATATTTTGTCGATAGTCGATAACAAATTATGATCTTTTTACGCTATATTTGTGAATTCATAGTTCGTTTGGAATGTATAATTGAAATGAGATGAGCGATATTAGTGAGCATTTGAAGCAGGTGTTGAATAGTTTACCTTCGCGGGTGAAATTGATCGCGGTTTCCAAAACAAAACCGGTAGAAGCGATCGAAGAGGCTTATAAAGTAGGCCAAAGGGTATTCGGAGAAAACCGGGTGCAGGAGTTAGTCGAGAAGTACGAGGCGCTTCCCAAAGATATAGAGTGGCATTTGATCGGTCATTTGCAGACCAATAAAGTGAAGTACGTGGCTCCTTTCGTTGCCATGATTCATGGAGTGGAGAGTTTGAGGTTACTGGATACGATCAATAAGGAGGGAGAGAAGAACGGACGGGTGATTCCCTGTTTATTGCAGTTCCACATCGCGGAAGAGGAGACTAAATTCGGTTTGGATGAGGCGGAGGCTAAAGAGTTGTTGGAGAGTGAAAACTATGGCCGGATGAAGAATGTACATATCGTGGGTGTGATGGGAATGGCTACTTTCACGGAGGACAGGAAACAGATTCGGAAAGAGTTTCATCATTTGAAAACGATTTTCGATGATTTGAAACAAAACTATTTCTCCCATGATCCGGCATTTAAAGAGTTGTCCATGGGAATGTCCGGGGACTATCCGATTGCCGTGGAAGAGGGAAGTACCATGGTCAGAGTAGGGAGTTCCATTTTCGGGTATCGGAATTGAAAGAAGTAACATACATTATTAATTAAATATTGTTCATATGGCAAATTTAAAGACGAAATACATGGGGTTGGATTTGGTAAGCCCTATTGTCGCCGGTAGTTGCGGTTTGACCTCGGATATAGAAAAAATGGTAGAGATGGAAAAAGCGGGTGTCGGAGCTGTCGTTTTGAAGTCGATTTTTGAGGAGCAAATCAACGAGGAGAGCGTGGGAATATTTAAGTCCGGTTACGGTATGGGAGATGCCTATCCTGAAGCGGAAGATTATATTAAAGCCTATATTCGTTCCAATACGATTCAAAAGTATGTAGAGTTGGTCCGTACGGCTAAAAGTCGTTTGACCATTCCGGTAATAGCGAGTGTCAATTGTTTTAGCGGGGGAGAGTGGGTTACTTTTGCCCATCAATTAGAGTTGGCCGGTGCGGATGCCTTGGAATTGAATGTCTTTATTTTGCCTGTCAACGAGTTTACGGAGAGTGCCGAGGTAGAAAATATTTATTTCGATATAGTGAAATCCATTAAGAAACAGATAAAAATTCCGGTATCGGTGAAGATCAGTCATTATTTTACTAATCTGTCGGCTTTCGTGGATAAGCTAAAGGCTTACGGTGCGAATGCCGTAACGATGTTCAATCGTTTTTACGAACCGGATATCAATATAAACACGATGACGATGGGGGCGGCTTCCGTATTCAGTACGGCGAACGAGCTGAGAACGACTTTAAGATGGACCGGAATCTTGGCCGGGAAAGATAAACAATTGGAGATTTCGGCTTCCACGGGAGTGCATAGCGGAGAAGCTGTGGTTAAAATGTTACTGGCCGGGGCTACTACCGTACAACTTTGTTCCGTGCTTTACGAAAAAGGCCTTCCGGTGATCGGGGAGATCAATCAATTCGTATCGGAATGGATGGAATCCAAAGGTTTCCATTCGGTAGAGGAGTACAGGGGACAGCTATCTTATTCCTCCATAGAGAATCCGGATTTATACGAGCGGGCTCAATTCATGAAATACTTTAGCAACAAGCAGTATTGAGATGAAAAGGATCTGCTGGATCGTGTTTTGTTGTATCTGCATGGCTTGCAGTAAGTATGACGGGGTACCTGAAAAATATCACGCTTTGTTGGACGAGGCTTTGGCGAAGGCCGATTCGAACCGGAGCGAATTGGCTTGGGCATTGAAGCAAGCTTCCCCGGAGACGAAGGAGGGAGTGGCGTTTTTGATCGCGTATATGCCGAAACGGGATCTACTCTCCATGAAAGGAAAATTCCTTTTGGATAATGCGGAGTTAGCTTATAAGGCAAAGAATCGTTTCGAGTGGGCGAAGAGCGTACCTGATTCTATTTTTTTGAACGAAGTGTTGCCTTATGCCTGCTTGAACGAGGAACGCGATGATTGGCGTTCCGATTTTTACAACCGTTTTACTCCGTACGTGGAGAATTGTAAGACTTTGAAAGAGGCCGTATGGGCTGTTAATAAACATATACGGGATGAGGTGAGGGTCGATTACAATACGAACCGGGAAAAGCCGGACCAGAGTCCTTCCGAATCCATGCGCCAGGGAATGGCTTCCTGCAGCGGTTTGTCGATCTTGTTGACAGATGCTTTTCGTGCGGTCGGTATCCCTTCCCGTATTGCCGGAACTCCCAATTGGCATGATAATCGCGGAAATCATAACTGGTGCGAAGTATGGGTAGACGGAGAGTGGTTCTTCACCGAATACTATCCGAACGAGTTAAATCGTTCATGGTTTTTGGCCGACGCGGGTAAAGCCGATCCGAATGATCGGGAACATGCTATTTATGCTTCTTCATTTATGCCGACCGGAGAGAGTTTTCCTCTGGTGTGGGATGAATCGATCAGTTATGTTCCGGCATGGAATGTGACACAACGTTATCTCGATATTTACAAGGATGTCGTTCAAAAGCAATTGTCGGCCGGAAGTCACGTGACGATGCGGGTAATGTTCTTTAAGGACGATCGCTGTATGCAAAATTCGGACAATCGGCTAGCGATGAATATCGATATTTTTTGCGGAGCGGATCAGGTGGGGGGAGGTCGTACGGCAGGTCCTACCCAAGACATGAACGATGTGTTGGAATTTATTGTCGAAAAAAATAAAAAATATACCCTGAAATATTGGGATGAAGCTGGGAAAGGCTACGAGAAGCTAGTCGAGGTGAAGGATGAGCCTGTGGAGGTGAAACTGTACGAGAAAAAACAGTAGGATTCTGTGATTTAGTGATTAGGTGATTAAGAGATTAAAAGAATCACCCAATCATTATATCACCTAATCACTAAATCTTTTTATAGGATATTTCCCTTGGAGTCCACCACGACTTGAATCTCTTCTTTCCCTTTTTCCAGTTCAAAAAGATAAACGTTCGTGCCGTTTGCTCTCTCTTCGTAATCGATATCATCTATAAGATAATCGGCATAGCGGGAACGGATCAGGGTTAATATATCAGCCGGTACTTCATTTTCCCGAATATCCCAGGTCGTGAGTTGCCATTTGTTGTCTTTGGCCGCGAATATTACCTCTTTTTTCCGATTGTTATCCCATATTTCTACTTCGATAAAACCGAGCTCGATTTCCATATCGATGATAGATGCGTTATCGTAGGTTTGATTGATAAAGTTTTTTATCTCTTCGGGGAGGGAGGTCGGCAGGTAATTATCGGAATCGTTATCCGGTACGGCTTTGAACAGGTTCCCGTCTTCCGTGTAATAGAGATCCATCTCCTGATTTCCTTGTTCTACCTCTATTACGTAAATGGTTTCCATGTCTGCTCTTTCCACTTTATCCACATCTTCTTTTCTCCACTGGGCATATTCGCTGGCGTTGAAACTTGTCTTCACTGCTTCCGGTAAACTCTCAAACGGGATATCGCTTTCGGTCATGTACCATATTCCGGATGAATTGATCCATGTTTCGGTTTTGATTCCGTTATTACGGAATTCGGCGACATTGTAATTGTTTTTTATCTCCCATTCGACGTATTGAGCATTGGGGTATTTAGAGTTGAACGTACTGATAACTTTTTCATTCGGCCGGTAGTTGTTATCATCATCCTTGTCACAACTCGTGGCGGTTAATGTTGTAGCCAACAATAGAATTAAAATAATGAATCTTGTTTTCATAATGTTATTTTTAATGATTTGCTTATTATTTATTTGCTTATTTAATCATCGAAACGCAGAAACTTTTCATTTTTGTCGAATTTCAGTTCCGCTCCGTTGAGTAATTGGATTTCGTAACCTTTATCCTCTTTTTTTATGGAAACGATTGTTTGGTCTTTAAAATTTGTTTTTACATACTGGTAAATTTTTTTCGGAATGATATCGACAGGAACGGGTTGTCTTTGACAATCCACCTCCGTCCATCTTCCTTTGTAATCGAATTCCAGGTCGAAACCATCCGTTAAAATAACTTCGTATTTTTTCCATAACCAGATTCCGTCCTCTTCTTCCATGTGCGAAATATCGGACCGGGGGAAATGCTTCTTTATGAAATTTCGAACTTTTACCGGCAGAGCATTCGTGTCGTTTACTATTTTGTCATTGTAAGCATAGGTTCCGGTAAACCATAGGATACAGATGAGAAATGCAATAATTTTTTTCATATCTTTTGCTTTTAATTTTGATACAAAAAAACAATTGAATTTGGGAAAGATTTGGGAAAAACGTGTTTTTCCAATTTTTTTTTGGATAAACGGTCATTTATTGTTTCAACTATAATTTTAGCGAGGCCATTGTAACTTGAAATGGTGTTTACCGTCGTATCGATACGAAACTTGAATACGGTAAAGGGTTGCGATAGATTTAATAATGGATAACCCTAATCCTGTGGATCCTGTTTTTTTACGCCCGGAATAAAACCGCGTGAAAATTTTTTCCCGGTCTAAAGGTCCGTCCGCATCTTCATTGGTGAACCGTATGCTGTTATCGGTTATGGAGATTATTATCTCACTTTTTTCGGGAGAGTGCAGAAAGGCGTTTTTTAGCAAATTGGTGATGAGTGTGGTGGCTAATGATTCGTTCATGGGACGGATTAGTTCAGCCTCTTCGTTTACGTTTGTCCGGATAAATTTATTCGCGTAGATTTCGGAAAAATCTTCTATTATATCTTGAATCAAGGTGTTGAAACGGACCTCTTTCTCTTCATGAAATTGCCCGTTTTCGATACGTGAAAGTAATAAAAGCGATTTATTCAATTTTACACTTCGTCCGATATTCTTTTGTATCTCCTCTATTTCTTGCAGCATCTCTTCATTGCCTTCTGTTTTTTCTGCCAACATCTCTAATTTGTTCTGACATATGGCCAATGGGGTTTGTAGCTCATGAGAGGCATTTTCAATGAATTGTCTTTGTTGTGCATAGAGTTCTTCGTTTCGGCGAGTCATCTTTTCGATGGTAGTGTTCAGTTGTTTGAACTCTTTGATTTTAGTCTGATTGTCTAAAGGTTTGCAGTTCATTCCCAGGGTGAAGGTATCCAACCACTTCAATAATTTGTGGAGAGGGCGTAGGCTCTTGCGAAAAACGATCTCCGTAACGATAAGGATCGTAATCAATAGAGAGACGTATAGAATAATGATCCATTGAATCATGGCTTCGATCATGTCGTCCTGCTCCAAAGTCGAGATCATGATTGTCAGTTCATAATAACGGTTGTCTTTGGATTTGAAAGAAGTTTTGAGAACCCTTACCGGATCGTCTTCGAGTTCTACTTCGTAAAAGCGAGTCGAATTGAAATAGTGCTCCTTGTAGTTTTTAGCCTCTTTCGGGGATATTTCCCGAATGGAATAATGAGTCATCACGTCCTTATGCTCGCCGGTTACGACTCCGTTTCGAAGGGATTGTTTAATGATCAGTTCCTTTGTGTTTTCGAGGGTATCGTCTGTTTCATCCATGATTTCGTCTAAAATATTCAGATAGAACAGGTAAGCCCATACGGAAAGGATTACAATCAATAGGACAGAAAGGCGAGCGAGCGTGTGGTGAAGTAATTTCATAGTTCTTCCGGGTGAGTGATTAGTTTGTAACCGAATCCATAAATAGCTTTTATTTCGGGTATCGCTCCGGCATGTTTCATTTTCTTGCGTAGGTTTTTCACCTGTGAATAGATAAAATCCAAACTGTCTGCCTGATCGATACGATCGCCCCATACGGATTCGGCTAAGGTGGTCTTGTTGATCAACCGATCGGGGTTGGTCACGAAATAGTAGAGCAGATCGAACTCTTTCCGGTTTAAAGTCAGCTCCGAACCGTTGACCTGAACGGTATGCTGATCGGGGTACACGTTTAAATTTGCCAGTTCTATGCCTATATTCCCGTCTTGTTGATTGCGACGGATGACCGATTTAACTCGCGCATTGAGTTCTGCCAGATGAAAAGGTTTGGCTAAATAGTCGTCGGCTCCGAGATCCAATCCGGTAACTTTGTCTTCTATGGAATCCTTGGCCGATATGATAATAACGCTTTCTCTTTTCTTGTTTTTCTTTAGCTCTTCGAGTAAAGTAAGTCCGTTTCCATCCGGCAGCATGATATCTAACAATATGCAGTCGTAATCGTAATCATTGATTTTTAATAATGCGGAATGGAAATCCGGAGCCTGTTCCACGACAAAACGCTCTTTTTCCAACGATTTTGTCATGACTTCCCGTAAATTCTCTTCGTCTTCAATAATTAAGATTTTCATGGTATCCGATATATTATTTGAACAAAAATAGTGAAATATTCTGGAAAGAAACTGGAAGGGAAGAGGTGTAAATCAAAAAAGATTCTGTGAGTATGACGAATAATCATTCAATTATTACATCACTTAATCACAGAATCCTCGAATCACCGGGTCCCCTAATCGGATGAGTCTATTTTACGATTTCGTAATCAATACCTTGAAGGTAGTAGATGGAGTAAAAATCTTTATTGTTTTTTTTCATCCATTCCCGCATCTGGGTAATGTTGTTGTTTTCTGAGTCGCAGTGTTCTCCCTCTTCCTCTCTTTCCTTGATCTTTTTTTCCCAATTGTCGATGTATTCCTGAGAGAGACGTTGTTCTTTCACCATACCGGTAACCCGTATTTCAGAGCCGACCAACTCTTTGTTAAAGCCTTTGATATTACCGGAGGCTTCTACCCGGAGGGTCGTTTCTCCGCTCGGATTGGTAATGAAGCAACGGCGTCCGGAGTTACTACAAGTATGTTTTACCTTTCCCTGTAGAATAATGGTGTCGTTTACTTTTTGTTCCGCAACTTGCAGCAGACTATCTACATTTAAGCTCTTTTTTTGTACGATTGCCGTCTCTTTTTTTGTTTTCTGATTCTCTTTGCAGGATGTTAGAGAATAAAACAGTGTTCCTGCCAAAATTAGAATAGTGATTGTTTTTACCATATAGATTATTTTTAAAGTGAATATTATTCTTTTTCGTAATTCAATACTACGGTAGCTATGAATCCGGCGATTCCCGTGACGAGAACGATACCAGCATATCCGTATTTTTGTTTGGACGTTTGTTTTCGGTATCCGATCAAGACCAAAACAGCCAAGATCAGATTTAATCCTAATGATTTAAAATTGTATGATGAGACACGGGGATAAATATAGGCTGAATCGCTTTGTTGAAACTGAATGGTGAACGGAAAGAGGTAGGAATGAATCTTATCCCAGGTAGATAGGATGGCCGGACGGAAAAGATGGTCTACCTGTTCCATTGTCTGGTTTCTTAAGGCGTATACGGATTCTCCTTCCTTCGTCTCTTTCGCTACATTCCAATAGAGGGGATTGGCCATGATGGATATCCGGTCTTGTTGCGGGTTCACGCCCTCCAGAATTTTAACCAATCGATACTGATCTGTTGAAAGGTAATAGAAATTGTGGTTTGTGTCGAACAGGAATCCGTACATACTTCGATTTTCCACGTCGATTGGAAGCATAGCCAGCACCTGTATGGAGTCTCCTGCTTTGGTGTCCTTTACAAAAGGTTTTCCGTTTACCATTTTGATATGAAAGAGCTGGTTTTGATCATCCAGTACGAAGTAGCCTTCATCGTAATTTTTTCGATTATTCGGAATCCCGCTTACCCAACGGGCAGGAAATACGAAACCGTTTTTTTCGAGGGCTTGCTGGAAATAATCCGATTTCTCTTTGTTTACCCGGTTGCTCTTGATATCAATGAATTCTATCCTGTTTTTCAGGCGGAACATATCATCCGGATTCTCGATATTTACCTTGCCGGAAAAGGATTCGAACATAGGATACAAGGCGATGACCGGGGTATGGATATCTTTAGGTCTGTACCGGAAGAAAAAGGTATTCCGGGAAATCGTGGGTATGTCGACGGCCACCCCTTCGATGGAGTCGGGTAATGTCTTATCCATGGCTAATTGCCGATAGTAGAAGAGCGGAAGAACCCTGTCGAACTCTTTGTCCGAGTAAGTGTTCCCGTCCGTGTCCCGTCTTCTTACCTGATCGTTTTCCATATCAAGAAAACAGAATTTATGAATGACGGAACTATAATAGGTAAACGGATAGCGGGAGACAGAATCGGTTGCTATCTGGAATAGAGCGGGAATGATCCATGATAGAAGAACGATACATAGTCCGATATAAATGAGTTTTATTTTCATGTCGTGTTATTGGTATTTTATTGTAAACCGGTTTTAAAACGCCTGATCGAAATCCGAGGGAGAAAAGATAGGATAACCAGACTCCCTGTTAGGAGAGGAAACAGATACAAATAGGCCCAGGGGCTCTCTTCTATAAGAAACAGAGAGAGCAGTAACAAACCGATAATCGTATTTCCTAAACGTCTTTCCCATGTGGGCTCAAGAATGATCCAGGCTGTCAGCAGGTAGGCGGCAAATCCGCCCAGGATTTGCGGTAAAATGGTCCCGAACCATGCCCATACGATCTCTTCCGGAAAATGAAAGGATAATCCCGACAAAAACAAAAAATAGGGAATGAGAAACAGGATGAATAATGTACTTAGGCCGTATCCTAACATGACAAAAAGTATCCGGTTTTCACTTAAAGGCAGATGCAGGGTCAGTTTCAAACGTTTTTTTACCATTTCCGGAATGTATTGGGCTAAACCGACCGTGATACCTGCCAATAAAGGAAAGTATCTCAATTGATTCAATAAAACTACGTTTTTAACGATGAAAACTTCCCACAGGTGAGCCATTCCCACGTTTCGGACAGCACTGTTCAGCCGTAGGGTAATATATCCCATGGCCAGCATAAAGACCGTTAATAAAAGAAATAATACCCAACGGGTTTTTATCCATTCTTTGAAAAGTAGAGCTTTATTCATGTTTTTTTTATTCATATTTTCCTGTTAAACCGATAAAGGCATCTTCTAAGGAGAGTACATCTTCCGTTAAGTTGTGAATTGTCCCTCCGTCCGATTCTAAAATATTTCGTACTTCTTCGGCAGATTCGAAAGAGTAGGTTTCCCAATGGTCCACGATAAATTCCGTATGCCATAAGGAGGGGTGATAGGGAGGGAGTATCTCTTTTTCGAGTACGAACCGAAAACGGTGAAAGCCTTGCAAAATCTCTTTCGTACTTTTGTGAATCAGTAGTTTACCGTAGTCTAAGATCATGCAATCGTCGATCAGCATCTCCATATCCTGGATGATATGGGAAGTCAGAAATATAGTTTTGTCTCCGCGGGAAGCAAATTCTTTCAGGTACTCCACGAACAGGCGACGGTATCCCGGGTCCAATCCCATGGAGAAATCGTCTAAGATCAACAATTCAGGGTCTTGGGCAAATAGAAGTCCCAGGGCGACCTGCGAGCGTTGTCCGCATGACATATGATTTATTTTTTGATGGGGAACCACTTTTAATAAATGCATCAATTCGTAGAAAGCCTCCTGTTTCCAATGGGGGAAAAAGGCCCTATAATATTTTTCGATCTGTTCGATCGTAAAATAGGAGTGCAGGATATGTCCTTCCAATAACAATCCTATTTTAGCTTTTGTGGCAGGAGTAATTTGTTTCATATCCTCTCCGAGCAGGAAACACTCTCCCGATCGGGGTTTCAGGTAACCGTTCAAAATATTTATAATCGTTGTTTTTCCCGTGCCGTTTTTCCCCAAGAGACCGAGAACCTTTCCTTTTTCGACTTCGAAATTTAAGTTCCGATAGATTAATTTTTCTCCGTAATAATGTGTAATATTTTTACATTCAATAACTTTTTCCATGTATAATACTTTAAAAAGTGAGTCCTCCCTTTATCTGTACACCATCGTTGTGGATGGAATTAGCGTGGAAGTGCTTGCTGTATTGCAGGGAAATAAATATACCTTTATCTCCGGCAATGGGATGATCCCAACGTATGGAGGTCGAACCGTTTTTTCCATTACCTGACAGATTGGAATAGTTGATTTGTAGTGGGTAAAGCATTTTTTGTTTTTCTTCAATCTCCGTCTGTTGCAGATCGGAGTTATAGGTGTAGTTGTATTCTCCTTCCAAATGAAATTGGAAGATGGATTTTTTGTATATGGCAGATAACCGGAATTCCACTCCTCCCGAGAGGAGACAGAGTTTCATCAAGCGATGCGGATCCGCGTATTTTATCTCCGTGTTATTCATCCCCAAACGGGGTAAGATAAACCATTGGTAACGCTTGCTTTGAGAAAGTTTGCCGTATGTCGCTTCCAGTGCTGCGTGATAGTTTTGGAGGGTGAATTGTTTGGCTTCTCCGATTTGAGGATAGATATTACTGGCTGCATCTCCGAATAGGTTCTCGATTCCTTTTTTCGATAATAGCTTCCCTTGGAGTTTGACTCCCCATTCCCGGTATTCCCGTTTGAATCGGTATCCTATTTCGATTGCTGCTTTGTTTTCGTTCAGCTGATTGAGAGGTAGTTCATTCAGGTCCGAGATGATTTTCTCGAAGGTAAAATAATCGTAGGAAGTCGTGATAAAGATTCCTTGTTTCGTTTTAGGAAATAGAGATAGACTGATCCCGTATCCCCAGCCCTTATAGTAAGAATTGGTATTGTTGCCCGAGAAACGGTTGTAATCCATACCTAAACCACTGGCGTGTAATATTTTAATGCCTCCTAATTCACTAAAAAACTTGATGAGGTTTGTTTGCTTGTACTTTCTTGCATGTAGTGCAAATCCCCCCGAATAATGGGATTTTGTTTTAAAAGTAATACCCGCGGAAACGTTCAGGTCCGAAGTCGTGTTTTTCGGTCGCGGATCTACCCGACGAAACTCCATCAGTGCCCGATAATCGGCATAGATTCCCCATGTTATTTTTCGAGTTTCTTGGGCATAGCCTCCCGCAAAGAAATATTCTTCGTAATTGAGATTTCCTCCTAATGTATCGGCTGAAATATAAGGATATACAATGTCCAGATCAGAACTCTCGTTGTAAGTGATTTCTTTTTTCTCACCGGTATAGAAATGAGCATCCCCCCATACCTTGCTGTTCTTTTTTAAGGAGAGATAAGAGGAGGCGTTAAAGATGAAGCTTTCATCTCCATTCCCCTTTTGAAGTATAAGCGGTTTATTGGCTTTTTCGTGTTTCCATCCTAAACTGAGTTCAGAAAAGGTTATATTCCTGAAATAATAATTTATGGCCGGATTACGATATATTTGTGATACAAAGTCCTCTCCGGGAGAATAATATATTCGAATACGTTCCGTTTGGGGAATAGAATCCTCTGCCCATCCTGTAAGATAGCAAGTGAGTAAGATTAGAATAAAACTTAAACGAGAGCTCATGTTTATCTGTTAATTCTTTTTTAATGTCGGTGTAGCTTTGGCTTCGAAATCGTTGGTCGAATTATTCGTATCCTTTAGAATCTTTCTTCCGTCCGAGGTTGTGCTTAGCGTTTTTCGTTTGATACTTTTTCCGTATCTGTCATTATCGTTTTTGATTTCGGCACAATAGGTCCATCCCATATCTAAATTCGGAGCCGTGACATTCCATACGTATTGGGACACGTTACTTACGTTAACGGCGTCGATGATCCATTCGTTCGGAATTTTATAGGCGCTGTTACTCATGGGATAGGTTCCACTGGGCAATACCATTGTATAGTTGTAATCATATTTATAATCCTTCAGGAAAGTCTCCTTCTCTACTCCCAATCGACCGATGGCATATGCTTTTAGACCTTGCTTATGCATGGTCCAGATCGTTTTCGAGATGCAGTAGATCTTTTCCATATTCGGTACAGGAGTATCCACGTCGTTTGTACCCTCGTCAAACCATTCGAAATCGGCATTACTCAGATCGAATGAATTGGGGTTCGTTTGTGAATGATTTTTACCGATATCGCAGATCAGAACCGATTCTCCGGGATTTACAGGATGTTCGTTTCCACTTCCCGGAATTTTATAAACTGCCGTAACTGCAAAATGAGTGGACATGATATCCGGATCGTATTCGTATTTCGTTGAGGTCAGGAAAGCTGATTCCAGGATAACCAGACCGTCGGCATAGAGAATAGTATCGGAATTATTATAGATCTTGATGTATTGATCTCCGTCGTATACATCTCCTTCCGGTGTGATATTTCCGACAAAAAATACCTCTTCTATCACGAAGTTTGCTTTTTCGTTGTGGAGAAATAGAGGAAGAATTGTTTGGTTCGTTTCCCCGGTAATGTGAACCGATTCTTTGTAGCCTTTTACCGTGCCTTCCGTTACTTTCTGATCCAACGTATATTGGATTTTACCCTCGACGGAAACGGTATATAGGCCTTCCGATAATGAAAGGGTGACTTTATTATCGGTAAATTCGGTTGCTGTTGTAGTACGGTTCGTATTTATGTTTTTAAAGGTAGCACTTAGATTTGATAATTCGGTGTCTTTCAGATCTGTTGGTGCTTGTAGTGTTAACGTGTAAGTGGTTACTACATTTTTGATGTTGTCTTTCTCGCATCCCGTGATGATTAAGGTGATGAGAGTAAAAAGGTAAATTAATTTGTTTGTCATCGTATTTGTTTTTGTTTTATTTACTGTTTCATGTTGAGTGTTCTAACTATAAAGTTGACCTTGCAGGTTAAAATCTTTACATTTTTTTTGCCCATAACGTTATAATTGATTTTTTATTCTATTTGAAACAATATTAGTTGTAGTCTAATAATGGCGTATTTTTCAATTCTGATTGACTTACAATTGTAGCCTGAAGTGAGTTGTAAAGATCCCTTATACCGTAAGTGTCTAAAATAATAGGTTTACTTCGGTCTCTTTTATTGAGTATTTTCATCGAGGAATCTGAATTATTGAAAGTCTCAATTCCATTTTTGTCGCAAGAAAAGCATAAAAAAAGAATAACGGTTAAGTAAATAAGCGTTTGTTTCATAATACTTTATTTAAAGTTTGATATTTAATTCCATTCCGAAATAAGGAGAAACATTTCGACGTACTTTAATTCCGTTAGAGGTATAATCCGGTGTATAGTCCAACATCTTGTTCACGAAAAGGGCTAACCTGACTTTTTCCTTGAAAGTCTTGGTCGCTTTGAAATTGACGTGAAAGTAGAGCGGTTCCGTCTGTTTTTTCCACAATATATCGTTATAGTTGACAATTAGCCACTGACGTTCGGCGTGAGTTTTGTCCGCTTCGGTATAGTCATGTTCAACTCCTTGTATATCGACGTATTTTACGGGGATTCCGTTTTGTTTCATATTCCGTTGATTAGAAAACCACATACATTGTACGGAGGTGGCAAAACTGAGTCCCAACGAGGGTAGATAGGTGTCGAAAGTAAAATTGGTATTCAGTTGTTGTTTGTTATATCCGCTGTCGTCTTTATAGAGTCCGACGTAGGGAAGTTCTTTTCCCCCGAGGATTATCGACGGTTTGCTGTATATGGGCTGGCTATTTCGGTAGATGGATTTGAACCAGGCTCCGTTTATCGTTATTTTGGTTTGGATAAAAGGGATTCGTTGAGAAGAGTATTGAAACTCGATACCCTCTTTGCGTATGGTACTTCCGTTGGTTGTAATATTGTAAGATGATATAACGGTATCAAGTATGTAGCTTACTTTATTCAAATCCGGGGGCCCTTGTAACTGGGACGCATCGACCGAATTGTTGTCGTATTTTTTATATTCGAACGTACGAAACCGGGATGAATTCCGGAAACCTGAATTTAATTGTTCGTGAAAATAGGTGACGGATAATAAATGTTGTCGGTAGGAGAGGTCTGTACGTAATTCTATCTTTTTATTTCGGGCCGGTTTCAGTTCATAATTCGTGGGATCTATTTTATAAGTCCGGATGTTTATTCGTCTGAAACTTTCGTTCGTGTGGTAATAGTTGAATTGAATGAAGTCTCTGTATATCAGGTTCGGGTACAGATCTGTCAGTACCGGTACTTTGGTGTGCCATCCGATTCCTCCCGCTATTTGGATTTTTAAAGCCTCTTCTTTGACAAAGAAAAAGGGGAGGCTCCATAAAATATTGATTCTCGGATCCCAGTACACTTTGCCGTGCATTTTATAGGTACTTTTCAAGTTTAACGAAGAGAGGGAGCGAATACCGGCCGAGATCGTAAAATCATGTTTTTTAAAGGGTATGTAAAGAACGTCCTCGATAAAAAATGAAAGTTCATGTCCGGCGGGGATATCTTTGTACGGGCGGGGTCTTGAGCTCATCGAAGGGTAGAGAGGTTGTGCAAGATCATAAACTTGTCCCCGACCCAGATTTTTGTCCATGCTCCATTCGCTCCCGGCTTTTATGTTATGCGTAACCCGGTAAGTGGAAAGTTGAAAATTACCCGTTACTTTGGCGTACGCGTTTATCGGTTGTCCGTCTACCAGTAAACGGGCCGTATATTGATAGGGAAGAAATACCCCGTCGTATTCGCCTTCTTCGTCGTGGATGGGGATAGGAGTATCCCGGTTTAAAGAGACGAATTTGGTTTGCTTGATTTGGTCTTTCTGATAGCTCACGGCTGTTAGCAGGGAAAATGAACGGAGAAAAAGGTTTCTTTTCGTTTTCCATTCTATCTGATTGGAGACAGCCATGCGATTATAGGTGGATTTATACCGGTCCACTTTCTGATAACTGATGTCCGGATCGCTTTTTTGGTTATCGAAAGATCCCCCGTAGTCCAAGTTTAAGTTATAATTGACTTCCTGGGAGGTGTTTTTCCATTGTTTATAGATTCGCAAGGAGGTGGTAAATCTCTTGTAGTTTTCCAGGTTATTCCGGGGATCGGGTTTGGCATTCAGGTAATCGATTCCTATATTGAAATTCCAATTATTGGGGGTGGAAAGACCTTTTCCGACATAAAACAGCTTACTGCTCGGATCCGCTTTAAAACGGGCTTCCCAAGGGGTATTTCCCGATTTACGTGTTATTTTGATCAGTCCGCTGGTCAGGTCTCCGTATTCTACGGAGGGAATACCCCGTATGACTTGCACCGTTTCAATATCGTCAGTAGGAATGGTTCGCATATCGACGCCTTTCCCGGTGATGTTGAGATTGTAACTCTTTTCGCCTTGGGAGCTTCCTGCCACGTATTGCATATTGGCATCCGTGCTTATGGGAACCCCGTCGATCATAAAAGAAGTTCCCAACGAAGAGGTATTATATTGTTCGGAAGAAATGCCTACTTCCCTGAGTCCGATTAGATTTATTTTTCCCAGGGAAGGATCTTGGGACATATGTCCGGGTATCAATGACAGAATATCCGAGAAACTGGAAGGTTGTAACAGTTCCATGGCTTTGCGATCTATCCGGGAAGAACTTGTCAATCCCCTCGATTCGGAAGCCGTGACTATGATATCTTTTAATTGCGTTGCGGTGGGAGTCAGGAAGAGGGTCAGGGATGTGTCTCTGTCCAGCACAAGAGAAAGGACCAGCTTTTGATAACCTATGAACGAGATGTGAAGCTGGTATTCTCCTTGTGGGATGTTTTTTAACCGGGACATACCTTTGGTATCCGTTATCGTGGAGAATTGTCTTTTACGAATTGAGTCCTGAAGGGATACCGTGGCAAATTCCAATTTTTCGTTTGTCCGCGCATCTGTTACCGTCAGTTGCAAACTAAACTCACCACTGTCTTTTTGTGCGAAAGACAGCAGTGAGAAAAAATGTACATGCAGAAGTAACAAAAACACCTTAATAAACCATAATCTATGAATCATCCTATGTACTACTTTTAGTATGGACAAAAATAGACCGGATCTAAAAGGCAGGCAATCGCTATTTGTGGGGATTATGATAGGTACGAATCCCTATTTATTGGGATAAAAAATATTCCGGAAGATATGTTGTCATCCCCCGGAATACATGAAAGGTTTTTTACTAAAGTCAGTAGTATTTGAATTTATCGTTTAGGTATATTTGAAATAACTTCGCCATTTGCCGCATTGAGCGTGAGCTTGATTTCATTATTCCCTTTTTCCAGCTCGAATATATAAACTTCAGAACCGTTATTTCTCTGTTGAAAGTAGATGTCGTCTATCCGGTAATCTTTATAACCCACTTTTTGCAGGGTATTCATGACAGATGCCGGGACGCTGTTTTTACGAACCTCCCAGGTTGTGGTTTGCCATTGATCCTGAACATTGAACACTACCTCTTTTTTTATGTTGCTGTCAAATATTTCCACCTCGAGCATGCCTTTTTCCCGGTCTATTTCAACGATCGTCGCTTGAGGATATTTTTGTTGAATAAAGGTTAAAACAGCTTGAGGGAGAGTATCCGGTAAATGCTCCTTCATGCTGTGGGACATTCTCTTCAAAAGTATTCCGTTTTCAGTATAATAAAGATCGATCTCTTCTTCTCCTTTTTCAATTTCCAAGATATAGATTGTCTCCATGCCCGCTCTTTCGATCTTTTTTACATCCTCTGTTTTCCAGGTAGCGTATTCGCTTGTAACAAAATTGGTTTTGATTATTTCCGGCAATAAGTTATAAGCAAGTTCGCTTTGGGTCATTTGCCATTCTCCTTCTTGAGTAAACCAGGCTTCGGTCTCTATATTCCCTAAGTTAAACTCGGCGATATAGTAGTTGTATTTCGTTTCCCATTCCACGTGTCTGGCATCGGGATATTTTGCATTAAATGCTTTAACTATTTTCGGGTCAGGTACACGGTGTTTATCGTATGTGGTATTTGCCGCGGCTATCATGGTAGCCATAAAAACGATTATAAGCGATAATGTTGTTTTCATATTTTTTTCTGTTTATGTTTTTATATGTTTTACTGTAATGGTTGTAAAAAGTTGCTTTTTCTGCTTTTTTTAAGAAGGATTAATTCATCGTGATGGGAACAAGGCATGCGGATTTACCCCGAACATTTTTCGGTTTTGCTTTTTTGACCTTCAACAATCAATTGGATTGCTTTTGTTCTTCGAGACATAAATTATATTTTTGTCTCGTTAATAACGAATGGTTGTATGAAAAGAGAGATTCATTTTATTCCTTCTGCTGAGGTTTGTTCGAAGGAGATTCGTGTTGAATTGGAAGATGATAGAATTACTCGCGTGTGTTTTACTGGAGGATGCCACGGAAACACACAGGGAATAGCTGCTTTGTTGTGCGGAATGCAGAGGGAGGAAGCTATTCGGAGGTTGCGGGGAATATGTTGTAAGCAGAAAACGACATCCTGTCCGGATCAATTGGCAAAGGCTTTGCAGGAGATAAATCCGGTAAATGGTATTTAACAGTTTTAAGATATATCCAAGAAATAATTTGGATAAATAAAAATATTGTTATATATTTACTGGAAAGAAAGGAGCGGAGCGAGAGATGGATATTTGATATACTTAATTCGAAAAGACTATGAAATTAAAAGGAAATCAAATGTTTATCGTGATCTTTTTGCTGATCGTCATTACGGGTATCGTTGTTTACACTTGGATGGGATGGGCCGAGATGGTTTGCGGGTTCTGTCACGCGGTACGGGAAGTTTTGGCATCCGGTAAAATGATTGGTTTATAACATCGAAGTGAAGAGAGACTTCTACCGGATAAATCGGGTTGAGGAGTTAAACAGGAAAAAGTTCATCGCGTTTCCTGAAAAATAATAATTATGATCTCCTTTTTTTCATGTTCTGTTTTATTGACTTAAACGGTTTTCTGAACAGTAAATTTTAGTTGGCCTGTTTTTTGTTTGGATAATTTTATATATTTGCAACGCTTATTCATGTGTTTATTGCATAAGTAATTGATATTCAGAATAATAAACCAAACAAATTATTAAAAAATGAAAAAATCAGTATTGATGTTGATGGTAGCGGTTATGTTGTGTGGTACAGTAAACGCTCAAAGTTTGTTTAAGTCAAGAGTGGAAGGTGTTACAGGAACTGAATTCTATTTCGGACCGAAATTCGGCTTTAATCTGTCTAATGTCCATAATTCTGAAATGGATAATAAATTCAGTTTTCATGTAGGAGCGTTCGCGGAGTTTAAATTCAATGACTTTTTCGGTTTACAACCCGAGTTATTGTACTCCAGGCAAGGAGCTCGCGATAAGGTTGAGGGAGTAAAAATAAAATCAAGATTAAATTATTTGAATATCCCGGTGTTAGCAAAATTCTACGTGTTGGAAGCTCTCAGTATCGATTGCGGTCCTCAATTGGATCTCGTGTTGAACGGAAAGTATGTGGCTAAGCAAGGAGGAACTACCGTGAAAGAGAAAATCCGGAAATTAAATACGGTCGGACTGACCTTTGCTCTCGGAGCTACTTACCATTTCGATATGGGATTGATGGTATCGGCCCGTTATAATTTAGGGTTGAGCAACGCGATAGATAAAGATACGTTTGGAGATAACAACCAGAATAGATTGTTTCAACTCTCTGCCGGTTGGAGATTTTAATCGAGAACGAGATAAACAGGAAAACCGATCCGTCGAGATCGGTTTTTTTATTGCCTCAGATTTCTTCGGGTCAATATTTCCGAAGAGTGCAAATACAAGGGAAGATACTCTTTTCTATTGGCCCGGGAGGGGCATATGTCTATGCCTCCGCGACGAGTATATAAACAACTGACGGAAAGTATTTCCGGATGAAACAGGTCCCACAGGCGTTTATAGGTCATCTCGCATATCTCTTCGTGAAAATGATTCTCGTTTCGTAAAGAGACGATGTATTTCAACAGGGAAACGGGAGAGGGCAGTTGTTGCGCCTTTATCCAGACGTACAAGGTTCCCCAGTCCGGTTGTTTGGTAATCTTACAGTTGCTTCTTAACAGATCGCTATATACTTTTATCTCTCCTCCGGGTTGGATCGCCTGTCGAAGCGAGGCTGGAGCCTCGTTGTATTCCGTAAACTCTGTCTCCTGATTTAACGGAATTTTTTCCAGTAAAGTATAACCTTCAAAATCAAACGGTATACAATCAGGAAATTTTTCATGAAAACAGACTTGAACGGAGGTGTTCAACAATTCTTGCAGATCGGATTGAACCGTTTGAGTAAATAACCTGATCCCCTCGGAAACGGTCTCTCCCAAACGAGCCATATTAAAGGAGTTCAAGTAGAGCTTCAGGGACTTGCTCTCCACCAATTTTTTGCTGGTAGAAGGGTATACGATTTTAAGCACACCACAAACGGGAAGTCCTTTTCGGGTGATGAAACCTGCTTCATAAGCATGCCAAGTATCGTAACCGCAAAAAAGTTCTTCCGGTTGACGAATGTCATACATTTCCCGGTTTAAGCTACGAGGAACGGGGACGAGTATCGACGGACAGTAATCCGTGGGATAAGCGACCTGTTGCCCCAGCACTTTGGCTTCAATTTCCATGATCAGAAATTTTGCATGTTGTATAGTTTGGCGTATACGCCGTTTAGGGCGAGCAATTCTTCATGGCGTCCCCGCTCTACGATCTCTCCCTCGTGGAATACGCAGATCAGATCTGCATTTCTGATCGTGGAGAGCCTGTGGGCAATAACAATAGATGTTCTGTTTTTCATCAGGTTATCTAACGCATCCTGAACCAATTTCTCCGATTCCGTGTCTAAAGCCGAAGTCGCTTCGTCCAGAATCATGATCGGAGGATTTTTCAGAACGGCTCGCGCAATGCTTAACCGTTGCCGTTGACCTCCGCTTAGTTTACATCCCCGGTCCCCGATTACGGTTTGATAACCTTGCTCGGTTTGTAAGATGAAATCGTGAGCATTGGCTATACGGGCGGCGTTTTCTATCTCTTCTTGCGTAGCCTGTTCCACCCCGAAAGCGATATTATTGTATATCGTATCGTTAAACAGAATAGGGTCTTGGTTGACATTTCCCATTAATTCCCTCAGGTTGTGAAACGTCAGATCGCGAATATCGATGCCGTCGATAGTTATGGCTCCGTTATTGACATCATAGAATCGGGGCAATAAATCCACGAATGTACTTTTCCCCGAACCGGATTGACCGACGAGGGCAACCGTTTTGCCTTTGGGGATGCAGACATTGATATTTTTCAGTACCTGTTTGCTATCATTGTAAGAAAAATGGACTTGTTTGTATTCTATACTCGTTTGGAACTCTTCCAGCCGTTGCGGTTCTGCCGGTTCTTGAATAGAGGGTTGAGTGTCCAGGATCATATCGATTCGGTCCATGGCGGCCAAACCTTTTTGTACGCTGTAATAGGCGTTCGTTAAATTTTTAGCCGGATTTATGATGGAGTAGAATAAGGCGATATAGGCGATAAAGGCTTCTGCATCTAAGGCTCCCCGGTGCTCTAATACCAATGATCCCCCGAACCAAAGGACGATAACAATGACAATGGTACCTAAAAATTCGCTGACCGGATGGGCTAACGACCGGCGGCGCATCAACCGGTTTTGGATGCGACGGTAGGACTCGTTCTCTTCCGAGAATTTGCTTTTCATTTTTTTCTCTGCACTGAAGGCCTTGATGATACGTAATCCCGATAAGGTCTCTTCCATTAATGATAATATTTCTCCCATTTTGTTTTGTCCTTCCCAGGAGTGACGCTTGAGATTCTTACCGATTTTACCGATCAATCCTCCCATGATAGGGAGTAAAACAAAGACAAATAGAGTCAATTGCCAACTCATGATCAGCATGGTTGTTAGGTATACTATAATCAGAATGGGACTTTGAAAAAGCATATCCAAAGAGCTCATCACGGAAGCTTCCACCTCTTGCACGTCTCCCGTCATACGGGAGATGATATCCCCTTTACGTTCTTCCGAGAAAAAAGGCAGAGGCAGGGATAATATTTTGCTGTAAATTTTACGGCGAATGTCTCTCACGACACCGTTTCGGATATAGATCAATTCGTAGGCTGCCAAATAAGCAAATCCGGTTTTTAGAGCAGTCGCTATTACGGCGAGAAGACCGACAAAAATCAAGGTCGTCGAAGGGCCGAAGGCGTGTTTGATTTGCGTGATATAATAATAGAAATTATTACTGACGGCCTCTTTGGTGAGCGCATACGGAACAAGCTCGTGTACGTCCTTTTGATTGTCGAAAATAATTCCCAATACCGGCATAAGCATAGCGATAGCCAGACTACCGAAAAGGGCATGCAGGAAATTGAAAAGAATACTTTTAGTCAGCTTCAGTTTATAGGGAGGAATAAACCTTTTGAATATAGTGAGTAGATCGTGCATAATTACGGAGTTATATATTACCGGATTCAATCCGGTAATATGATTCAGATTCCTGTATAATTCGAAGGAGTGATTCGTTTTAGCTTCTCTTTCAATTCCGGAGATACCTCTAAGGTATCGATAAATTCGGCAATCGATTGTTGTGTCACCTTACTATTCGTTCGCGTCAGGGTTTTCAGTGTTTCATAAGGGTTCGGATAGGCTTCGCGGCGCAAAATCGTTTGTATGGCTTCAGCAACGACCGCCCAGTTTTCCTCCAGATCGGCTTCTATGGCCGTCTGGTTGATAATCAGTTTGTTCAATCCTTTAAGGGTGGATTTGAACGCGATAACCGTGTGGGCTAACGGAACACCGATATTCCGAAGGACGGTGGAGTCGGTCAGGTCCCGTTGTAAACGGGAAATCGGTAATTTATTGCTCAGGTGATCCAGTATGGCGTTGGAGATTCCCAGATTCCCTTCCGAATTTTCAAAATCGATAGGATTCACCTTATGAGGCATGGCCGACGATCCGACTTCTCCTGCTTTTATGCGTTGTTTGAAATAAGCCATAGAGATATAGGTCCAGAAATCCCGGTCCAGATCAATGACGATATTATTGAGTCGTCTCAAATTATCGCACACGGCAGCGAAATTATCGTAGTTTGAAATTTGAGTTGTATATTGTTCTCTTTCTATTTTCAATTTTCTGGTCAGGAATGAATTGCCGAACTCCGTCCAATTGATTTCGGGGTAAGCGATGTGGTGGGCATTGAAATTGCCGGTAGCTCCTCCGAATTTTCCCGAACAAGCGATTTTTTTCAGCAGATCCAGTTGTTTGGTCAGACGATAAACAAATACTTTGATCTCTTTTCCCAAACGGGTAGGAGATGCCGGTTGACCGTGCGTTTTGGCTAACATGGGAATCTCTTTCCACTCTTCGGACAGCTCTTCCAGTTTGGCGATCAGTTCGTCAATCAAAGGATAATAAATATCGTGTACGGCGTCCCTGAATGAACAGGGAACGGCGGTATTGTTAATGTCCTGGGAGGTCAATCCGAAGTGAATGAATTCTTTATAATGTTGTAAATGGAGTTCATCGAATTTGGATTTGATAAAGTACTCCACGGCTTTCACGTCGTGATTGGTTACTTTCTCGATCTCTTTGATTTGTTCCGCGTCTTTAACGGTAAAATTAAGGTATATCTCTTTTAGATTATCGAATAACGTGTGATCAAAGTCTTTTAATTGGGGAAGAGGGAGTTCGCATAAAGCGATGAAATATTCGATCTCGACCATTACTCTGTAGCGAATTAAAGCGCTTTCAGAAAAATAGTTTGCCAATCCTTCTACTTTATCTCTATATCTTCCGTCAATAGGTGAAATCGCTGTTAATGATTGCATAGTATAATTTATTTTTTAAATGAACACATCTGTAATGGAATTGAGGAAAAACTCTTGAATGCAAAAGTATAAAAAAATGGGAATTGTTGCTTGAAAATAGAGAATAATCAAAAAAATAGCATAGATTTACGGTAGTTTTTTAAGGATTTTGAGCGTATGGCTTTTTTTCAAGGGTTATGGTTCGGTATAAAAAGTTACGGCGAAGCGGGACGTATATTATTTAGCCGTCCGTTCCGTTGGTTTATGGTTTTTCCTTTGGTAGCGGCCTTTGTTTTATTTCTTATCGGAAACTATTTTGCGGTCTCTTGGGGGGAGAGTTTATCTGATGTTGTACAACGGCAAGTTACCGCTTGGATTGCCGGAATTTCCTGGTTGGACTGGTTGAACAAAGGGGTCGGTTTTATCATTCGCTTTTTGATCCGGGTGTTCTATTTCTTTTTGTTTGCTGTCTGGGGAGGGTATATCGTCATGGTAGTGATGTCTCCGGTGTATTCCTGGTTATCGGAACGTGTCGAGTCCCGCCTTTCCGGAGTTCGTTATTCTTTTAGCTTTAAACAATTGCTATGGGAAATCGGGAGGGGAATATGGGTTGCCGTGAGGTGCATGTTGTTTCAAACCGTGTTGATGCTCTTTTTGTTTTTCGGGTCGTTTCTTCCCGTGATCGGTTTGGTTACTCCCGTTTTGACCTTCATCGTGTCCGCTTATTTTTATGGTTTTGCCTTTATGGATTACGCGATTGAGCGGAAGCGTTTCAAGGTAAGAGAGAGTATGTGTTATATGAGACAAAATGCCGGGGTCGTTATCGGGATCGGGGCTATTTTTGCATTATCGTTGGCGATTCCTTTTTTACGGGTGCTCGCTTGCAGTATAGTTTCTATGTTTTCCGTGGTTGCAGGGACCGTTGTGGTTGAAGAGTATATAAATACTGGAAATCGAATAAAAGGCAGGTAGCCTATTTTGAAATTTATAATAATAAATGATGAGAAAATTCGTATTGATTATCGGTTTGTTGTGTTGGTTCTTTTCCGGTATGGCAGAAGAAAAGAAGAGTATCATTTTTAAAGTGGATATAAAGGATGAGATCGGGCCGGGTGTATGGCGGTTGGTAAAGCGTTCCTACGAAGAGGCGGACAAAGCGAATGCCGATCATATGTTGATACACATGAACACCTATGGCGGAATGGTTGTTTATGCCGATTCGCTGCGGAGCCTGATACTGAATGATAAGCGTCCGAGCTGGGTTTTTATAGATAATAATGCGGCTTCGGCTGGAGCTTTGATTGCGTTGGCTTGCGACCGGATATACATGCGGGAAGGTGCTAATATCGGGGCAGCTACGGTTGTAAATCAAACGGGGGAGGCTATGCCCGATAAGTATCAGTCTTATATGCGTTCCATGATTCGTTCAACGGCTCAGGCACACGGTATGGATACGATTGTGAACGGAGGGGATACGGTCGTGCGTTGGAAACGGGATCCCCGGATCGCGGAAGCTATGGTGGACGAACGGATTGCGATAAAGGGGGTAACCGATAGCGGTAAGATTGTGACTTTTACTCCTCACGAGGCGATAAGATTCGGTTTTTGCGACGGGATTGCGGAGAGCGTAAGCGAGGTCGTTAGGAGCGAGGGAATATCCGATTACGAGATAAAGGAGTATCACGCGACGGGAATGGACAAATTGATCGGTTTTCTGATTCATCCGATCGTGCAGGGTATTCTGATTATGATCATTATCGGAGGAATCTATTTCGAATTGCAGACTCCGGGAGTCGGTTTCCCTTTGGTAGCGGCTTTGACGGCCTGTGTACTCTATTTTGCTCCTTTGTATTTGGAGGGATTTGCCAATAACATCGAACTGATCCTGTTCGTGGTCGGGGTGATCCTGCTTTTGACTGAGATTTTTGTCATTCCCGGGTTCGGAGTTACCGGAATATCGGGGATCGTCTGCATAATAGCCTCTTTGGTATTGGCCGGGATCGATGACGTATCATTTGATTTTTTCCATGATTTCATTCGTGCGATTATTCGTTCCATCTTTTTTGTCATAAGCTGTTCTTTGATCTCCTTGTTCGGTAGTATATGGTTGAGTCGTAAATTATTTGCTTCCCGGAGGTTGGGATGGTCTTTACAGGCCGAAGAGACGACGGATTCCGGGTTTGTCGGGGTGGATATGACGGCGAAACAGGAGTTGGGTAAGGAGGGCATAGCCGAAACCGATTTGCGTCCGGCGGGTAAGGTGTCTGTCGACGGTGAGCAATACGATGCAGTTTCCAATTTGGGGATGTATATCCCTAAGGGGAACCGGGTAAAGGTCGTAAAATACCAGGCAGGACAGCTTTACGTGGAGTCGGTGAAAGAATAAATTTTCCTTGTCTTTTTTTATTTTCACATCATACTGTTTCAATCCTTCGCGAGTCATGAAGATAATTGAAAATAATACCGGAAATTAATTTTTTTATATCTAAAACGGATAACCGATGAAAACGAATCGGCAAGAACATCCGTTTTAGATGCTGTGTTGGATGATGAAGCGGGAGTTTTTGTTTGTTGCGACAGCTTATTTTCGATCGTCGATACTTTATTGAAATTTGCGAAGAGGAATTCGATAATGGAGGAGATAATCCGTAGTTTTACTCCTTTAAGAAAAGCTCTGAATTGAAATACAAAAACGAGGTTCTACGGAAACCTCGTTTTTTTTTGATTAACGGTATTTAAAATCAAAATTGCAGTAAAACGGCACCGCAGGAGTATCCTCCGCCGAAAACGGTAAGGGCGACGAGATCACCGGTTTGAACCCGGTGCAGGTTTTGGGACAGGGCGATGGCGCAGCTCGGACATCCCGTGTTACCGATCTCTTCTATATTGGAGAGGATACGCTCTTCAGGAAAATCTATTTGACGGGCGATGCTATTCATGATCCGTTTATTGGCCTGATGGGGAGAGATAAAAGCCAGATCGCTTATCTTCTTTCCCTGGCTGGATACTATCTCTTGGAGAGACTCTATCATATAATGGCAGGCGTTGATGAACACGTCTCTTCCTTCCGGCATGCCGATGCCCCCGTGCCGGGGCCGGAGGTAAACGGCCGTGTCGGCTTTGCTTATATCTCCCATACCGCAGGTATATATATTCAATATCTTTGCATCTTTCCGGTTATAATTATTGGGGGAGATGGCGATGGCAACGGCTCCGTCTCCCCAAAGATGACCGCTTTGAGGACAGTTTTCGTTACTATATGCCGTGTTGTGCTCGGAAGCGATAATCAGGGCCTTGGATGCTTTCTTCATGGCGAAGTAGCCTTCTGCTATTTCCATAGCGTTGATAAAAGAGGAACAAGCGGCAGTAACGCTTAGACACCTGGCATTGTGTATTTTAAATTCCCTCTGTACCATATGGGCTGCTGTGGCTACCGTATCATAGGGTGAATACGTGGCGGCAACGATCAGGTCGACCTCTTCAATCGAGTAAGGAAGGGTTCGTTGTAGGTTCCTGACGGCTTCAATCGCCATGGTGTTCGTGTTCTCCTCCGCGTTTGCCTTGCTTCGGTTTTTTATCCCTGTTCGAGTATAAATCCACTCGTCGTCCAAACCGTTTACAGGTTTGAAATAAGAGTTGGGAACTCTTTCCGTAGGTATATAATGTGCAAAATTGTTGATAAATAATTCCATGTAAAATAATTATTTCTTTATGATACCGTAAAATAGAATACGAGTATATTCATTAATAATCTGATCTATAGGTTCATGTTCATATCTTCGGATAAAACCGAATTCGAGACTTTTAAGAACGGGTTGTAAAAAAGCGGCGAATGTTTTCGAATCGCTAACGTTAAAAATTTCACTTTGAACCCCTTCCTTAAAAATATCTTCTAATAATTCCAGCTCCTTTGCATCTATATTTTTCCTTAAAATTTCAATTCGACTGTTGTTATATAAAAATGTTTTTTTGATATATTCACTATTACACATTAATTCGGCGATCAAATGAAATCTTTCTTTAATATATAACTTTAGTCTTTTATCGGCTGGCAAGGCCGTTGCTGTTGCCTTTATCAACTTTTGATGAATCATTTCTATTTTTTGATCGACAATCTGATTGAAAATATCCTCTTTGCACTTGTAATAAGTGTATAGCGTGCGGCGACTGATTTTAGCGGCACTTGCAATATCTTTCATTGTTGTTCGATAAAAACTTAATTCTGCGAACAACTTCTGTGCCACGTCAATGATTCTTGCTTGAGTTATTTGTAATCTCGATCTCAATTAATACACACTTTTGATAATGTGTGCAATTATAGCTCTTTTTTCGAAGATATAAATAAAAAAATGGGGAAATATTATTTTTCTATTTGAGATAAATTCCTTACAAGGTATGACAAAAGTCATGTTTTTGTAGCATTTCGCCTCCTATATTCGCGGCCTGATTTAGAAGGCGCTGTTTTTTACAGGCCGTGATGTTTGTAGTAGTATAATTAAATTAAAAATTCGAATGACATTTTCGTTGATGAAAGAAAAACCTTTCACGAAAGAATGGTTTAAAACGTATGCTTTGTTAGTCGGCGGAGCATTTGTTTTGGCATTGGGATACAGTTGTTTTATGGCTCCTTACAAGATTGTCCCGGGGGGAATATACGGTATTACCATCGTATTGCAGCATATGTGGGGATTCCCGATCGGTATGGCGGCACTCTGTTTTAATCTGCCGTTGAGTCTGTTGGGGATGAAAGTTTTAGGACCGCAGTTTGGTGTTAAAACGTTTGTTTGTTTTATTTTGGTGGCTGTATTTGCCGACAGTATACCGGCTATACTTTTAACGTTGATGGGAGAGCCTATTCCGATTAACGGATTGTTGGATCCGTTTAAATTGGGAGATGAAGTTCTGTTAGCTTGTATTTTCGGCGGTGTCGTTATGGGAGTAGGAGTGGGAATGATATTGAAAACCAGGGCCTCGAGCGGAGGTACGGATGTGCTTTCGAATATATTGCACAAATGGACGCATCAGCCGTTAGGACAACTTCAGATGACCGTGGACTCCTGTATTGTCGTGTTCGGTTTCCTGATGTTTCAGGATTGGAAGGTACCGATGTATTCCTGGTTAGCTATATTTCTGATGGGTAAAACGATAGACGTCGTGTTGCAAGGATTTGCGAATGAAAAGACCTTTTTTATTATATCGGATAAGGTAGAAGATATCCGTCATTTTATTCTGACCGATATCAAACGAGGGGGATCGATCGTTCCGATTCAGGGAATGTATAACCGGACGGAAAAAGAGATGATCATGACTATGGTTAACCGTCGTGAAATGGCGACTCTGCAACGGGCTATTTACCAAATCGATCCGAATGCTTTTGTGACGATTTTGGATGCGAAAGAGATATTGGGAAAAGGATTTAAGAAATTGAATTCCGAGTCGTAAAGTTTTTGTAAAAAATTAATAATCAGTATATAAACGTCGTTTTTCCATAAAAAACGACGTTTCTTTTTTATTTAGGTTCATCTCGTGCGTTCCGGATAATCCGTTTGGAGGCTTGTTGTGTCTGGTATAAATGATCGGATCACTCCTGTACGGATTTTGTTTTAGTTAAAATTATTTTTTGCTTGTAACTATTCACGATATTTGTCCGTCATAGGGTTGAATTAAAATAAAGCGTATGATGAAATCAGGAGTATTGATCGTATTATTCGTCTGTATGTGGCAAGGGATACGGGCCGGAGTGAATGAGGTGAGAATATTCGGGGAGGTTACCACGGTAACCAATAGAAAGGTTGTGGGATATATTTCTTGGGGGAAAAGTAACTTATATTGGGTGGATTTATTCACGGCTATGAAAATAAATAATCCGTATACCTCTTATTTTAGAGGAAAAGATTCTGTTTTATTAAAAAACGAGGTCCATGCGGAGCCGGGGATTCATATTTTCTCTTGCCGTTTTGGTAATATAAAAAGTATTCGTCCGACAGCTACCGATCGAATTGAATTGCAAATAAAAAATGGAGATATCATCGAGTTACAAAAAGGTTCATTGCATGATATAGGAGAGGATATTGGGATTGAGAAAAAGAACGGAGAGTTCGAAATTCTTTCTTGGGAATTGATAAGTGAGATTAAATTCTACGCGGCTCCGGAAGATTTTTCGGCTCCCCGGGATGTGCCTATTGCCGGTATTGTAGCGACTCCATATGGAAAATTTAAGGGAATCGTCCGGTGGAATAGAGATAAAAATTCTTTAAGACAGACTATTAGCGGGGTAATTGGAGAGTATGGCGCAAGAGTCGCTTTTTCCAATGTCGTGTCTGTTCGAAAAACGGGTTCGGTAAGTATCGTAAGTTTAAAAAGTGGCAGGGAGATAAGTATGTGGGGGGAAGGTGATGTGAATGATGAAAATAGGGGAATTTTTATCAATATGGCATCTGTAGGACAAGTACGCGTGGAGTGGCCTGATTTCGTCTCTTTTGAAACGGTTGCTTTGGAAGATATAAAACAAATGGAATATGAGGATTTCTCGGAACCTGTTCGATTGAGAGGAAGTGTAAAAGATCGTGACGGTAGGATAATAGAGGGGATTTTGGTGTATGATTTGGACGAAGCGATGGATTTTGAATTATTGGAAGGGAGGAATGGGAATACGGTTTATGCGTTGCCTTTTCGTTATGTGAAAAAGATTGAGCCGAAAAATTATGAATACACTTGGGTGGAGTTAAAGAACGGGATAAAATTGATCTTGGGAAAATATAGCGATGTGAATGCTAATAATGAAGGTGTGTTACTTTTCAGAAAAGGAGAGAAACCGGACTATTTTCGCTGGCGAATGATAAAGCAGATTGATTTTTGGGGAAGCGATATACCTGAAATGAAGATGAAATGACAAGAGTAGAGTATAATCGATCGGTAGATGATATCTCGGATGGTTTGTTCCGTTTTCTTTATAAGGCATGTCGTTCGAAGGAGATGGCGCAGGATATCGTGCAGGACAGTTTCCTGAAATTATGGGAAATGCTATCTGTGATTGAAAAGAGTAAGGCGAAATCGTTTCTTTATACTACGGCTTACCACCGAATGATAGACCTTCTTCGGCGAGAATATAAATATGGCGATATTGAAGAGATCGATAGTCGGTTTTCGGAAGAGAGTAATAATCCGCCCGATTTACAGGATGTGTTGGATTCGGCGTTGGCGAAACTACCTACCATACAAAAGACCGTGGTGTTATTGCGGGATTACGAATCCTATTCTTATCAAGAGATTGCGGAGATTACGGGATTGAACGAGACGCAGGTGAAAGTATATATATTTCGAGCCAGAGCCTATATGAAAGAGTTTATCCGTAGACCTGATTTGGTAATTTAAGGAGGGAGATATGATAACAAAAGAGAATTACGAGAGTTACTTTATTGACTACCTGGAGGGCCTATTGCCGGAGGCATTACAAGAAGAATTGGACGATTTTTTGTTCAGGCACCCGGATTTACGCGAGCAGATGGAGGGAATAGAACAGGCAAGATTAACGCCTCCTTTGTTAAAATGGGAGAAAAAATCTGCCTTGAAACAAGAGAATCGGAACGGGAGGATGGATTATTATGCTATTGCTGTTTCCGAGAATGTTTTAACTGAGGATGAACGGAAAAGGGTAGAGAAGGAGATGGGTGAAGAGAAGTTTCGTGAGGTGGCGGCTGTTTATTCTCGATTAAAAATGATTCCAGATCTCTCTATCCGTTATCCGGAAAAGAGAAATTTATACCGGTGGTCCGGGTGGCTGTACGGAGTGGTGCGTTACGGGGGTGTTGCTGCCCTTGTAGTGATCCTGTTCGGGATTATATTCTATTGGATGGGAGAGGATAAAGCGAGAGAAAGTCACTCTTCTCCGATTGTTGCTCGTTTAGAGAGTAGAGAAATTGCGCATAAAGCGCCTGCTATACCGGCTATACTTAAAGATAATTCCTTGGCAAAGCCCGAAGCGACGGTTCCCGTCAGGTATTTGCAGAAGCGGACCCCTCCATTTGTCGATAAACCGATACAAACTGTTCAGCGGATTGTGGCCATGTCGACAATTCCGGCTGATGGAGATATGGCTATCGGCCGGGAGATCATTTTGATCCCTAAAGCGGATTTGCAGGCGATGAAACCTGAGATTACCTTCGATCGAATTGCAGAACGGGACAAAAAAGACTACGCGTTGACACCGGATTTGAAAATTGAGGATAATTTTCTGTCTAACTTGATTCGGGCGGGAAAAGACTGGAAGGAACGTTTCAAGGATAAGGATCGGAAAGAGTATGTTTTGTGGTAGATAACACGATTATAAATAAGATAAAAATTTGAATTATGAAACTGATAATTATTGTCTGTGTGTTTTTGTTGGAGTGTATTACGGCTTCTGCTCAAAAAGATTCCGTTGTGATACGTGATTCCTGGCATAAAAGAGATTCGGTTAAAGAGAGAAGTCAATCCAACGATTCGATCGGGAAAGAGGAGGAGATGATCGTCTGGGATACACTCGTAAGGCGTCCCAAAGAGAGTGTTCGGATCTTTGGAACGACCTATGAAATAGAGATGTTTGATGATAATCAAAATGACAATTCTCGTTTTACCGGGCATTGGAGAGGGTTTTATTTCGGGTTTGTAAATTTTGGGAATACCGATTATTCCGAATACGGAGGGGATCGTTTTCTGACGTTGGATTGGGCCAATTCTTTTACGATACAATTTAATCTTTCTCAGTTTTCATTGCCGGTGAATTTGAATTTCGGTTTTGTTACCGGTTTGGGTTTAGAGTACCAGCGCTTGCGTTTTGACCGTAACATTACCCTGCATAAGGATGAAATGGGGCAGTTACAACCCCTTCCTCTATCGGAGTTAGGAATCGATCGTCCCAAGAGAAGTACATTTAAAATTTTATACTTGACTTTGCCTATCCTTATGGAGTATCAATACCGTCTGAAAAATAAAAATATATTTTACGTGTCTACCGGATTTATGGGGGGACTTCGGCTTCACTCCAAGACTAAAATCGTTTATAAAAGCGATAAGGGAAATAAACGGATACGAAAAGATTCGGGAAGTTACGGAATGGCTCCGGTTAAGGTGGACTATGTGTTGAGAATGGGTTTCCGGGGGATCAGTCTCTGGGGCGGTTATACTTTGACTCATCTGTTTAATGCCTCTACGGCTCCCGGGGTTCACCCGTACTCCATCGGATTTGGTTTTATATTATAATTGTAGCGATTCTTTCATATTAAAAATCGGGAAGTTTTTCAATTTCCCGATTTTTTAAATACCTCTATGGCCCGGTTAAAGATACCGTGCAGGTAGGCGATGGTCATGCCGTAATTACTGACCGGTATTCCAGCGTCGATGGCGGGTTGAAGTCTGTTTTTTAATTGTTTACCGGTAATCATGCATCCTCCGCATTGGATGACCATGGCGTAGTCCGTGACCGGCCGAGCGATGTTATCCAATCCCACGATAAAATCAAAGGTAAATGTTTTACCGGTATATGTTTGTAGCCAGTGCGGGATTTTATGGCGTCCGATATCCTCGCAGGAGACATGGTGAGAGCAGGATTCCAGCATGAGTATGCGGTCTCCTTCTTTCAGATTCTCAATTTGTCCCGTTCCTTGCAAGTAAGCTTCGAATTGCCCCTTATGTCGGGCTAAGACTATACTGAAACTGGTCAGGGGAATCTCTTCGGGTACGATGGCTGCTACTTTTTTAAAAACCTGGCTGTCTGCGATGGCTAATCGGGGACGTATCCCTGTTTTTTGTAGAAAAGTGGCTATCTCCTCGGGTTGCAAAACAATGCTTGTACAGTGGTTGTCCAAGATATCCCGGATCATTTGTACTTGCGGTAAGATTAAACGTCCGGCCGGAGCTTCGGAGTCGATAGGTGTTATCAATAAAACGACATCTCCAGGGGAGAGTAAATCCCCGATTAAGGATTCCGGTCCTTGCTGTTGACTTTTCCATACCTCTTTCAATGCTTCGATAACGCGATGATTTTGTCGGGAAAGCGTGGAAAAATCAATAACAGGGCAGCGATATGCTTTTACTAATTTGTTTTCAAGTGCGGGAAGCAGGGATTCTTCATCACTTTTGTTATGGAGAATGATAAAAGGTATTTCTAACTTTTGTAAATCGTTGATTAACGACTCTTCTTCCTGTCCGAATCGGTTATGGGCGATTACGACTATGGCGATATCGGCTTGAGTAATCGCGTTTCGGGTTTTTTCTACTCTTTTTTTTCCGAGTTCTCCGGAATCGTCAATTCCTGCCGTATCCATAAAAATAACGGAGGCGAAGTCCGGAATTTCATAACTTCTTTTAACCGTATCGGTTGTGGTTCCTGCAATTTCAGAAACAATAGCTATCTCTTGTCCCGTTAACAGGTTAATGAGAGAACTTTTCCCATTATTTCTGCGTCCTAACAGGACGATATGTAGTTTATTTTCTTTTCCCATCATGTTTTATTACCTATACATCTCAACATCTTCTTTGGTAATGGTCTGACCGCATAAAATGATCAAACGTTCTACGACATTGCGTAGTTCCCGGATATTACCCGTCCAATCGCATCCTTTTAAGGCTTTTATGGCATCCGGGGTAAGCGTTTTGGTGGCAATACCCATTTCCGAACAGATCTCACTGATAAAATAATTGGTTAAGGGCTCGATATCTTCGATTCTTTGGTTCAACGGCGGAACGTCTATGATAATGACACTGAGGCGGTGGTACAGGTCTTCCCGGAAATTTCCTTTTTCAATTTCCTGCTTCAGATTCTTATTGGTAGCGGCAATTACCCGTACATCTACATTGATATCCGTGTCTCCTCCGACCCGTGTGATCTTTTGTTCTTGCAGGGCACGTAGTACTTTTGCTTGGGCACTTAAGCCCATATCTCCTATTTCGTCCAGGAACAGGGTTCCCTCGTTAGCAAGTTCAAACTTTCCCTTTTTTTGTTTAATGGCAGAAGTGAAGGCTCCTTTTTCGTGTCCGAATAATTCGCTTTCGATCAATTCGGAGGGAATTGCGGCACAGTTGACCTCGACAAAGGCGTTATTCCGGCGATTACTGAGTTCATGGAGTTGACGGGCAACCAGTTCTTTTCCGGAGCCGTTCGGGCCGGTAATTAAAATCCGTGCATCCGAAACGGCTACTTTCTCGATCATCGAGCGAACATGATTGAGAGCTTCGGAATTTCCGATCATCTCGTATTTTTTACTGACTTTATTTTTCAGCGTTTTGGTCTCGTGTATGAGCTGATGCTTGTCGGTCGCATTTTTGATTGTGATCAGTAGACGGTTCAGATCCAGAGGTTTCTCGATAAAATCATAAGCGCCTTTTTTAATCGCCTCGATGGCTGTGTCTATCGTACCGTGTCCAGAGATCATGATAACAGGGGTATCGACGGAAAATTCCTTGATGCGTTCCAATACCTCTATCCCTTCCATCTTCGGCATTTTAATATCACAAAAAACGATGTCCGGTTTTTCCGATTTCACGGTTACCAGTCCTTCCATGCCGTTTTCTGCTAAAAGAACTTCATGTCCTTCATACAGTAATATGTCTTTCATTGAATTCCGAATGCTACGTTCGTCATCAATTACCAATATCTTTGTCATATTTTTCGTTATTTTTTCCACAGTCTTGGCAAAAATAACGAAATAAAACGAATCGTCGGTAAAAGCCTTTTTATTTTATTGTAAAAATGTAAGGATAAATGTTTACAGGTAGATTTAATTTATGAGTGATGGAATGTTTTTTAACCGGGTACGATGGTGAATTCAGGAGAAATAACTACATTTGGGAAGATTGAACGGAGGGGTAATGGAAGGCTGAATTAAAAATGTTTCTATGAGACGATTGTTATTGTTGCTTATCGTTTTTTTTGTTGTAATGGATGGGAATGCCCAGCGTAAAAAGGTGGGTTTGGTATTGAGTGGGGGTGGTGCTAAAGGTGTGGCTCATATTGGGGTGCTGAAAGTGTTGGAAGAGGCCGGGATACCGATAGATTATATTGCGGGAACGAGTATGGGGGCTATCGTGGGAGCGTTATATGCCATCGGGTACGATGCTCATATCATGGATAGTTTGGTACGGAAGCAAGATTGGATTTTTTTATTGAGTGATAAGGTATATCGTTATAATTTGCCTTTTTCTGAGAAGGAGGTAAATGAAAAGTATTTGATTTCGATTCCGATTAACAATAACCGGGAGATAAAAATGCCTTCTGGTTTTATTAGCGGGCAAAATATTTATAATCTTTTTTCCGATTTGACGATCGGTTATCATGATTCGTTGAATTTTGATCGGTTACCGATCCCTTTTGCCTGTGTTGCCAGTAATTTGGTGGACGGTAAGGAAGTTGTTCTGGATAGAGGTAGTTTGCCCTTATCTATGCGGGCAAGTATGGCTATTCCCGGCGTTTTTGCCCCGGTACTTAAAAATGGTATGGTATTGGTTGACGGTGGAATCTCCAATAATTTTCCGGCAGATTTGGCTAAGCGAATGGGAGCAGATATTTTGATAGGAGTGGATGTACAAGCCGAGTTGAGGGATGCTAAAGGGTTGGAATCTGTAACGGGTATTATCGATCAAATGACCTCTTTTTTGGGAATTCAAAAGTATGAAGAGAACAAGAAGTTATTGAACGTGTATATAAAACCGGATGTGGCTCCTTATTCGGCGGCGAGTTTCTCCCGGGAGGCTATCGATACGTTGATCATGCGCGGGGAACGGGTCGCCAGAAGTCAGTGGGATGAGTTGATTGCATTGAAGAAAGAGATAGGAATAGGGGAAGAGGCAAAGGAGGAAAAAGAGATAGAGAATAAATTACTTGAAAGCGATACGATTTGGGTGAATCGGATCATCATTAAAGGTATTGATGAACGGGATGAAAAATGGCTGAAGAGAAAAATACGATTGAAAAATTATACCCGTATTACTACGCGTGATATACATCAGGCTATTGCGGAGTTATACGGGACGGGAGCGTTCGCTCATGTCAGTTACCGTATAACCGATGCTCCCAACTGTAATTTGGAATTGATTCTGAAGGAAAAATCCATGAGTTCGTTGAATCTCGGATTCCGTTTCGATACGGAAGAGATGGCGGCTATTTTATTGAATACGACCATCAGCCACCGGACCTTGAGAGGTTCTCGTCTCTCTTTAACCGGTCGGCTGAGTAAAAACCCGTACGTACAATTGGATTACTCTTTAGGGAATACTTTTTTAAGACGTTTTAATATTTCCTATATGTTTAAATACAATGATTTGAACATATATGTAAAAGGAAAGAAAACAGATAATATAACTTATACGTTTCATCGGGGAGATTTGAGCATTTCGGATATCTATTTTAAGAATTTAAAGTTTCAATTGGGGTTGCGGTATGAATATTTTGATTATGACGCCTTTTTGTACGCGGATCGGGAGCATAACATAAACGTGGAACCGGAAGGATTTTTCATTTATTACGGGCTGGCTCACGTCGAGACTTTTGATAAGCGCTATTATCCCACGAGAGGGAGTTCTTTAAAGGTGGATTACTCTTTTTACACGGATAATTTTGTGACTTATAATGGTGGGACTCCTTTCTCCGCTTTGGGGTTTGATTTTACTTCGGTTATTTCAATTACTCGACGGGTAAAGATGTTACCTTCTATTTATGGTCGGATTTTGATAGGAAAGAATGTTGCTTATCCCTATATGAATGCCATGGGGGGAGAAGTTGCCGGAAGATATGTCGCGCAGCAATTGCCTTTTTATGGAATACAAAACTTGGAGCAATTCGAAAATTCGCTTGTCGTGGCTAAACTGCATTTCAGGTATCGTTTGGGAATGAATCATTATGTTTCTTTGATTGGAAATTATGCCAAGCAAAAAGATAATTTCTTTGATATTTTGAGTGGTGATGATGTATGGGGTGGCGGGGCCGGTTATTCTTATGACAGCATCGTGGGACCTATAGATGTCACTTTTAGTTTGTCGAACTGGACGAAAAAATTAGGTTTTTACTTTAGTTTAGGATATTATTTTTAATTGAATAAAATGAGGAACTGGATATTGATTGTCGGATTCCTGATGGTTGTCGTCGGTTGTCGTCATCAGGAATATAAATTTATGGAGGGGAAAATATACGGGACTTATTATTCTATCTCTTACGAGAGTGTGCTGAATTACGATACTGTTATCATAAAAGAGATGGAACGGGTAAATTATTCTCTTTCTATGTTTAACCCTCATTCCGTGATTGCGAAGGTCAATCGCGAAGAAAGCGATCAGGTCGATTCGCTTTTTGTCAGGATGTTTATTCAAGCTCGAAAAGTGTATGATGCGACGGAAGGAGCCTTTGATATTACCGTGGCTCCGTTATCCAATGCTTGGGGATTTGGATTTAAGAATGAGCGTTTGCCTTCGGCAGAGAAAGTGGATTCTTTATTGCAATATATCGGAATGAATAAGTTGACTTTGAATGGCATGCAGCTTATAAAGGCCATAGAGGGGGTACAACTTGATGCAAGTTCTATCGCTAAAGGATTAGGAGTCGATTTGGTGGCCGATTTTTTAGATAAAAAAGGAGTAAAGAATTACATGGTCGATATCGGGGGGGAGATCCGGGTACGGGGAATAAGCAGTAAAAAGCGTGCCTGGAGGATAGGGATAGACAAACCCGTGGATGATGTGAGTGCTTCCACGAGGGAATTACAGGCGGTGGTCGCCATAGAGGGGGGAGCTTTGGCAACCTCTGGCAATTATAGAAACTTTTATGTGGTAGACGGGAAAAAATATGCCCACACGATCAATCCGAAAACGGGTTATCCGGTTCAACGGGATATATTGAGTTCTTCCGTGTATGCCCCTACCTGTATGGAGGCGGATGCTTATGCTACGGCTTTTATGGTTTTAGGGAAAGAAAAAGCTCAAAAAATTATAGAAGAAGATACAAAATTGGAAGCTTGTTTCGTATATTTGGACGATAGGGGAAAACAAGAGGTATGGATGTCCGATGGGTTTAAAAAATTGATCGTCTCGGAGTAAATTTTCAGAGAAAAAGGAGTAATGGTTAAGATTCTGATTTTGGTGTTAGTGTGTGTAGTGGTCGTGGGGCAAGGTCATGCACAACCTTCGTCGGAAAATGTTCGTGTGGAGAAAAGGATTTCGCGGGATACAATCGTGGAGAGCGGTGTGTTTCAGCCGGACAGTCTGATTCGGGATACGCTTCGCTACGAGTATACGAAAATAAAGAATGCGGCTTATCGTTGGAAATGGACGAAAGAGTTGTATAAAATGATTTTTGTTAATCCCAAAAAATATAATATCGATGTTGTACAATCGGAAAATAGCGAGGATCGGTATAAGAAGTACAAGGGGAAAAAAATTCGGGAGATTGATGTTAAGATTCTTCCGCCATTCGGGACGAGTGTCAGGGACACGATATACGAACGGGATAGTTTGGATTGGTTGCGAATGATGGGTAATAATGTACACCAGAAAACTTCGGAACGGATCGTGAAGAAACAGTTGACGGTAAAACCGGGCATGACGGTAGATCCTTTCGAGTTAGTAGAGAATGAAGTTTTATTAAAACGTCTTTCTAATATCGACGATGTTTTAATCGAGATAGAGGAGATACCGGGAGATACCGATGAGGTGGATTTGTTGGTTATCTGTAAAGATGAATTTTCTTGGACGGGAGAGGTTTGGAGTAATTTTTTAAATGCGGCGGATATCGGTATAGAGAGTAAAAATTTGTTTAGAAGGGGACATCAGGTACATTATCGGGCCAGCTACCGGGGGCGGAAAGAACAGCGTTGGGGTAACCTTATCGAGTATCAGGTTGATAATTTGTTTTCTACCCGGGTGGATTTTTATGGCAGTTATGAGAATACTTATGTCCGGGATATGTTGACCCTCTCTTTGAATAGATCTTTTCAAACCTCTCGCACAAAGTGGGCGGGAGGTGTCGGTTATAGTCGGGTATACTCTTCGTCGACTTTGGTAGACCGGGATATTACGAAGCCTGTGGAGTTATTCAATTATCGCTTGTTCGATACGTGGGTGGGGAGATCTTTTTATTTGGGAGAAAAATACAGTTTTACTCGTAATCTTTATTTGACCGGTCGATATATGGGAACGCAATTTGTCAATCGACCGATTGTGACCAGCGATTCAAATTCTTACTATTATAACCGAAGTACTTTTATCGGGGCAATCGCTTTCATGAAATTGAAATATTTTAAAGCTAATCTGATTTATGATTTCGGTCGGACGGAGGATATTCCTTCCGGTTTGTATGGAGCTTTGCTTTATGGATACGAGAGAGGCGATTTTACAAAAAACGGTTATATAGGAACGGAGTGGTATTATTCCTGGTTTAATAAATATACGAATCGTTTTTACGCGTTTCATGCGGCTTTGGGATCCTTCATGGATGGGTATGATTTTGAAAGTGGAGTTTTTAAATTAGGAGCCAGTTATTTCAGTCGATTGTATCACTTGTCCAAACACCGTCTGCGTTTTTACAGCAGTATGGAGTATGTGAAAGGAATCAAGCGAAGCAACGATGATTACATCTATTTCGAGGATAGTAAGATTACAGGTTTTGATGCCGATACGTTACGAGGAAATCAAAGGCTTTCTGGTTCTCTATCGGCAACGCTTTTTTTGCCTTATATTAAGCGGGGATTCCGTGCTTCGCTTACCGGTTTCGTCGATGCCGGCGCTTTGGCAGAAGGAAATAAATCCATTTTGAAAGCTCAGACTTATTGGGCAGTCGGGGTTAGCGTGAATTTGCGGAACGATAATTTGATATTTAAAAATGTGAGTATTCGTTTAACCTATTATCCTAAGGTTCCACCCGGTTTTCACTCTTTTGATGTAGATATTTCCAGTCGACGTAGAACCGGATTTTTCGATTACCGTATATCTAAACCGGAGACTATTAAATATGAATAGCTAATGTTTAAGTTTTATCAATATTTGTTATTTATATTTTTAGACTCTACTGTTTTTTAATTATCGGCTTACGTGGAGGATTTCATTATCTTCGCGTGGGTTTAGAGGAATTATGTAATATATTGACCGGATGAAGAAAGTTTTTTTGTTTTCTGTTTTTTTGTTGTGTGGTTTATTGCTTTCCCAGGTGTTACCTTCGGAGATGGGGGCGACATATGGGATAGTATCAGGAGTGTCCAAATGGCTCATGTTTATATGCCTTGCTTTTATCATGATCAATGTTGGACGGGAGTTCGAGTTAGATAAAACTAGATGGAAATCTTATACTGCCGATTATTTTATTGCGATGGCTACGGCTGCTGTTCCTTGGATTTTTATTGCTATCTATTATATCTTTTTTCTTGATTCCGGTTTATCCTGGGATAAAAATTTATTGATCAGTCGATTTGCAGCTCCGACTTCTGCCGGAATTTTGTTTACCATGTTAGCGGCTGCCGGTTTAAAACAAGAATGGATTTACAAAAAGACACAGGTATTGGCTATTTTCGACGATTTGGATACCATATTGTTGATGATTCCTTTACAGATATTGATGATTGGTTTTAGATGGCAATTGTTTGTTATCGTATTGGTCGTTTGTCTTCTGTTGATTTTCGGCTGGAAAAAGTTGAGTTCTTTGGATATTCCGCAATCCTGGAGAGCGATCGTGATCTATTCCGTTTGTATTGTGGCCGCTTTTGAAAGTATCTATTTGTTGACGAAGTATTGGATGGGGCAGGATGGAGCCATTCATATCGAGGTTCTATTACCGGCTTTTGTGTTAGGAATGGTAATGAAAGCCGTACATCATACCTCTGTTATCGAGGTGCGAGTTTCCAGTTTTATCTCTTATCTTTTTATGTTCTTGGTAGGGTTGAGTACGCCGTTGTTCATAGGATTGGATACGAGTGGAGAGGCTATGCCGGGTTGGGGAATGCTGATTTTTCATGTAGTCGTTGTTACTTTCCTTTCCAACCTGGGGAAGATGTTCCCTTTGTTTTTCTATCGTGACCGGAATATATTGGAACGTTTGGCTCTTTCCGTGGGAATGTTTACCCGGGGAGAGGTCGGTGCCGGGATCATCGTTATTGCTATGGGCTATCAATTAGGCGGACCGGCGTTGATTATCTCTATTCTCAGTTTGGTACTGAATCTTGTATTGACAGGATTCTTTGTCGTGGCGGTAAAATATCTATCCCAGAGAGTGTATGGAGTTAGAGAATAACAATATAGGGATTTAGTGATTCTGGGATTTTGTGATTCTGTGATTTACGATTTAAAGATGGCAATATTGGAATTTTAATCATAAATCGTAAATCATAAATTAATTGCAGATTCTGTGATTCAAAATCAATCACTCAATCATCTAATCGTTTAATCTCTGAATTATCGGTTGTCAGTTTTTGATGCGGATTTTTTTGTCGTTTTGGTAGCGGGACATATCCGATACGATGACTTGCTCTCCGGTTGCCAGCCCGTTGATGACTTCGATTTGTTCGAAACTGCCTTCTCCCAATATCACTTTCTTTTTGATTGCCTTCCCCTCTGAAACAATCCATAAATCGTATTCTCCCGGACCTATATAGTACGATCCGTTTCCGATCCGCAGAACCTCTTCTTTGAGGGCATGGGTGACATAGGTATCTACCTTTAGGCCGGAACGTAGTTTAGGATGATTGTTTTCCGCGAGTAAAACGGAGAATTTGATCATGCCGTTTTTTACGGATGGAGTGACATTGCTTACGGTACCGGAGAGTTTATCGCTTCCTATTTTTACGGTAACCCGATTTCCTGAATTGATTTTATCGGCATATCCGTCGGCTATTTCGGCTTCTATTTTGAAACGGGTAAGATCGGAAATGATGGCTACGTCCGAACCTTGATTGACGGAAGAACCGACCTGATCATTGATCCAGGTTAAGGTAGCGGAATGCGGCGCTCGTATTTGGGCTTCGCCCAAGGTCTTGAACATCAAATCGATGTTTTTTCGGGCAATTTTATAGTCTAACTCCAAAGATTTGATCTCGGCTTCCGAAGTCCGTTGTTGATTGGCGAATTTGCGTTTGAATTGTTCTAACTGCATCTGCTTGACTTTGTAGTCTAATTCCGTCTGTCGGACTTTGTCGGCGGTGCTGGCCCCTATACTGTCCAAGTATTTTTCGTTGTACAACATTACCTCCGATCGTTTGAGCTGCATCTCGTCAATTGCTATCTGCATTTGCATTTCAGAGAGTTGGTTTTCAAAGGTCGCTTTCTGGAGTTCCAATTTATTTCTTTTCATTTGAAGTTCTTCCTGTTTGGTTTCGTATTCCGTTTTTATGGTTTCCAGATCGAGTTTTAGCAAGGCTTCTCCCTTTGTTACCTTTTCTCCCGCTTTTTTATATACTTCCAGAATTTTGGAAGATACGGGGGAGGTAATAACCTGTTCTTCTTGAGAGACTATTTTTCCAACGGCATAGACCGATATCTCTAAGGGGCCTTTATCGACGGAATATACCCGTATATTTTTAGCTGCAATGCCGGGTTGAAACAAATACATCAGAGAATAAAAGCCTATCCCGGTAAAAAAGGAGATTACGATGATCTGCAGTATCCGTTTTTGTTTTCGTCGTTTTTTTATTTCGGGTGAAATTGCTCTGTCCATGATTAGAAATTTAAGGTTTTAAATTCGTCGTAGGTAATCTCTTTATTTAATTCAAAATCAAAAAGGGTCAATTGCCTGAGGGTATAAAATTGAGTCCAAGAAGAGGATAGTTGATGGATGTAATTGCGTTTAGCATTATCCCTTTCTACTTGGGCCGCGTTAATGTCCAGTACGCTTATTTGTCCCATCACGAAGGTTTCGTATGCTGTTTTATAGCGTTGCTGGGCTATGGTATCGGCCAACTGGACAATTTCATTTAGTCGTCTTTGTTCCTGGTATTGCCTGACGATGGTAATTACGTTTTGTTCGAAATTCAGTCTTGATTGCTGTACCTCGTTTTTCGTAATCTCTTCCCGGGAGCGAGCCATTTCGATCTTGCCTTTTCGTTTTCCCCAGTTTAGAATGGGGATGCTGATCCCTAAACTGACAGCTTCCCGGTTTTGGAGATTTTGATACGTTCTTTTGAAAGTCGTATTGCTTCCAGTATATCCGATTGTCGCGTATATGTCTGCCTGAAAACCGCTTTCTGCTTTTGCTTGGGCTATTTGTTGCTTGGCCTCCAATAATCGGCAAACAATATCATAACGGAATGGATTATTTTTATTTGCTATTTCCATTACCCTTTCTATGGAAATCTCGATATCTGGACATGCGGCAGGAATTTCCGGTTTAATATCGATTTGTTCGTTATAGCCGAGGTAGTTGCGAAGAGCGAACATTTTTTGTTCATACTCCTGCTGGGTCTGTATCAATGCGGAGGAAGCATTCAGTTGATTCAGTTTTAATTGCAATAGTTCGTTATCCGAAATAAGCCCCATGTTTTTTTTACTTGAGGCAATCTTTACTAATTTAGAGGAGTGTTCCAGATTTTGCTGGGCAATATCCACGTTTATTAAGGCTAACAAAAGATTGAAATAATGATTGATTGTTTGAATCGCTACCTTTTCCATCTCTACCGCAAATTGTTGTTTGGCCTGTTTGAATCTTTCCGGTTCAATGCGTTTATCCCATTTTAACGGATGAGAAGAGAGCAGGGGCTGATTTAAAGAGATACTGATGGGAATACTCATATAATTGGTCTTTTTTTCTCCGTCTAATTAATCTACTCTCTCTAATTCGGATTGAAGGGAGATACGCCCTCCGGTCAATGGAATATTCTGAGAGATAGACAACGAGAGCTGCTCGGACAGGGAATTGTTGGAAATAAAGGTATGGCTGCCGTCTTCTTTTAAGTAACTTGATAAGGTACGGTTAAAACTCGGAAAAGTACCTTTCAGCGTGATATTAGGTAATAGATCTGCTTTAAAATTCCGGTATTGCCAGTACGCAGCCTGAAATCGGTTTCTAACAATCATAGCATCAGTAGATTGGCTCTTTGCTAACTCTATGGCTTCGGATAAAGAGATTACCTTGGTTTCCTTTTGTCCCATGGAAGAGAGACAAAGGAAACCGAATAATACGGTCCATATTGTTTTCATAGTATCAGATGTTGTTATTCATAATGTAAGGTTTCCGCGGGATTTATTTGACTCACCGTATAAGCCGGATACCAAGCACTGAATAAGGCAAATGTTAACATGATGCATACCGTGATTCCCATGGCGAACAAATTGCCCGGGGTAAAATCCGAGATATAGCAGAAGAGGATTAAACCGGGTAACATAGCTAAACACGTGATAACCAAACTCTCCATAATTACGAGATAGATCATTCGGAAACGAGTGGATCCTATCGCCATGCGTAGTGCGTATTCGGATTTTCGTTTTCGAGAATAGGCCCAAAACAAGCCGAAAGTGCCGATAAAAGCGAAGACCAAAAGAAAAAGGGTCGGAATAGCCTGTAACGAGACCGATATGATCGTTTCTAATATTTCACCTATTTTCCATTGTTCGATCCGGTCTATTGTCGGGGTGTCAAGAGGATCTGGGAACTCTTTCCGAAACTCTTTATATAAATCCTGAACGTATGTATCGATATCGCTATCTATGATTTTAACATCGAATCCGCCGAAACTTACATTTTGTTTATCGTTTATCGGCAAGACGATTGTCGGGGTCGAAGGGGTAAAAGGATTGTTTTTAATCCCGGAAATGACCCCCGTGACGGTATAGGTATAGTTACCGTACTGGATTTTTTTCCCGATAGGATGCTTTAGACCTGACTCTTCCAAGAATTGCCGGCTAACGATCAAAGGTAGGCTTCCGTCTTCCGGAAAATTGCCGGAAAACCATTCTCCTTCTTCTATTTGGGGCTGATAGACGGCCAGACCGTTTTTGTCGGACCTATAGATCTTGGTGAGTATTTTGCGGTTGTCCACGACGACAGAGTCTCTCTTTGTGAATTGTCCTCCGTTTAAATAAGGGGTTAAATCTCCGTGTGATATGATACTGGAGGGATATTTTTGTCTCATCTTCGCAACGAGACTTTGTATCTTTTCGCCCACCTCCTCCGGAGAGTGGTTGTTTGTGTTGTTCAACCAAAAGATAATGGTGTTTTCCGTATTTAAGTTTCCGGGAGATAAGTAGAGACGGACTTTCTCGCTAAAAGAAAGAATACAGATAGTCAGAATGATAAAAACTAAAATCTGTTCGATGAAAATTCCCGTGTAGTGCTTTCTTTGATTCCAGATTAATTTAAGGATATGTGCGATCATTTTTTACCTCCTTTCAGCGTTTCTGCTATATTACGTTGTGTAATCATATAAGCCGGTAGGCCTCCGGCAAGAAAACTAAAGACGATGGACAAGGGTAGTACTTGAAATAAAACGATGTTTATTTTCAATTCAGGAAACAGAATGCTTCCTTCACAGACGAAAGCCGTTAACAGAGTGCTATTGATAGCATTGAAAATAGGGTATACAATCAATACACCCCATAGTGTTCCCGTTAACACGAGAAGAATATTTTCAGTCATGATTTGTAGGAAAGCGGACATTTTTCCGGCTCCCATGGCTCTTCTGATGCCGATTTCTTCCGAGCGGTTTGCCGTATTGGCGATGTTAAGGGTAATGATATTTACTGCCGGAATAACCAATAGAAGAAGAATCATGAGGTAATACTCATAATCCATGCCTGTTATGCCTTTACTGTTTGTTCTACCGTTTAGTACCGTGTTAAAATCTTCGGGGTAAATTTCGATTTCCCGGTTTCGTTCTTTATTATAGGCAACAAAAGCGTTGGCCACGTTTTTACGCATTTGGGATTCCGGCATCTCCCGCGGAAACATAATGTAAAGGTCATAAGATCGGGTTCTGTTGGGCCAAAAATGGTTGAATGTATAAGGAGCCCAGATCGTGGCGACCGGGTTCACGACGATGAAAGAGAAATCTTTCACAACTCCGATGACTTTGTAAGTTATCCCTTGTGCTTCCATCGTTTGATTTAGGGCAGAACCGTTTTTGAAATAGAGTTTGGCGCAACTCTCGGTAATGACTGCCACGGGAGTCTGGAGTTCTTTTTCCGTGAAAGGACGTCCTTCTATGAATTGAAATTGATAAATGTTCCAAAAATCATGATTCACATAGTTTATATAGTTTGATTTTAACTGATCGTTGATCAGAAGATTCAACGGCTGTCCCTGAATAAAAGAATACGTCTCGTATCCTTTCACGTGTTTCATGATATTCGGAATCTCTTCTTGCGTGAAATATCCCAGGTATCGACCTTGGTGATCTTTTTTCCAGCAGGAGATCATGACGGTACGATCGACATTGATACCCGGAGGCGTGTTATTGAGAAAGGTATTTCCGAATTGCAATATGATCGTTACAAAAATAAAAGTTAGTGCCGTACCTAATATGCAAAATAAGGCATAGACCTTGTTTTGTCCTATATTATAGAGCGCCGACTTCAGGTATAGGGCTATTTTCTTTTTCATATGATTTTACCGTCGGAAAATTGAACAATACGATTGGTTTTTTGAGCGATCTTTTCATCGTGAGTAACCATAACGATAGTCATACCGTCCTGATTTAATTGTGTAAGTATATCTATGATTTCAGTCCCCATCTTACTGTCGAGATTGCCCGTGGGTTCATCGGCGAGTAAAATTTCCGGTCCGCCGATCAGTGCTCTCGCGATGGCAACCCGTTGACATTGTCCTCCGGATAATTGGGTAGGAAAATGTTTTAATCGATGGGATAACCCGACTTTTTCCAATACTTCCATGGCTTTTTTTCGTCTTTCCGAAGAGGTTGTACCGTTGCGGTAGAGTAAGGGAAGTTCGACGTTATCCAACACGTTCAGAGCTTGGATCAGATGGAAATTTTGAAAGACAAATCCCAACTTCCGGTTTCTGAGTTTCGCTTTCACCTTATCGGATAGCCCTGTCGTTTCCACCTTTTCAATCAGCAATTGACCGCGGGTAGGATTATCAAGTAAACCGATAATATTCAATAACGTGCTCTTACCGCAACCGGAAGGTCCCATAATGGAAACAAACTCTCCTTTTTCAATGGAAAGGTTTACGTTTTCAAGGGCTTGCGTTTCGACCTCTTTTGTCCTGTAAATTTTATTAATATCGACGAGGGTGATCATAACCTCATTTTTTATGTATTTATTATTCTTTATCTTTGTTCCGGGAGAGATAGTGGTTATCTCCGGTACAAATGTGCGGTATTTTTTCGGATAGTCCGGTAAAACAATATAGTAAGAGTGTAGTAAATTTTTAAAAAGGGTAGGATGGTTATTAAAAAATTGTTCGGAACGATAGGTGGAATCGTGCTCGTTATGTTGTTTCTGCTTATGGTGAATCAAGCTATTATTTGTCACCGTTTGTATCGGGCCGAAAGACTGCATTGGGGGAGGGAGGTAACGGATATTCTGACGGAAAATATGGATTCGCTCGTTTGTGTTATTAATAAACAAGTTCCTACTGAAGCTTGCCGTTATTCGGAGCAGACGGAGGCAACGTTTTTTTTCTCTTCTTTGGATCGTTTGGTAAGAGAAGAATTGCCGGAAGATTTGAAGGGAGTGGAATTTTATTATGTAGCTAAAAAATTAGCGGGAGGGCTCATATCGTTTTTTCCCGATGTGAAAAAGGATACGGCGAATAAGATAGCTACTCCTGCTTTTTTATCTAAAGAGGGGGAGATATTTAGGATCTATTTTGATCTGCCTTTGGCTCTGTTTGGGGAGCGCTTCTGGCAGCAATTGGGAAGTATTTTTATTTCGTTTTTATTATTGTTGTTTCTTTTGGCTGGAATTGTTTATCTGAATCGACGGCAAAGAAAATTGGTTTCTTTGCAGGAGGGAATGATGCAACAAATTGTTCATGACTTTAATACTCCTTTGAATAGCGTGAGTACCTTACTTGAGTTACTTCGGGAAAATACGAAAGGGATTGTTTCGGAAGGGGAACGGAAAAAATACGACCTTATGGAGTCGGAAATGAACAATATGCGACGAGCCAGTACCTCTTTATTAAGTTCTTTGAGTCAGATTTGCGATGCCGATATCGAAAAGAAAATGTTCGATTTGAGAGAAGGGATCTTTTTGTTAATAAAGGAGCAACAATGGGCGAACAGGAATAAGAAGGAGGTACGTATGGAGCTGGATTATCGTATACCCGTTCCTATGATTTACGCTTCCCCCGTTCATCTGTTTTGTGTCATTCGGAATCTTTTGGATAATGCGGTAAAATATTCGGATGAGATCGTCGATGTTACTATACAATGCTATGTGAAAGGCAATGGAATCGTGATCGCCGTTTCGGATAAGGGAAAGGGAATACCTAAAAAATGGCAGAAAAAGGTGTTCATGAAGTATTACCGAGGAGAGGATCGCAAAAGACGGGTAAAGGGATTTGGTTTAGGATTGGCTTATGTGAAGAGAATCGTGAAAGCACATGGGGGAAAGATAGGGTTGGAGAGTACACCGGGAGAGGGATCCGTGTTCAGTATTTATTTGAATGAATGGTAAATAAGCAATTGTAGTAAGATTGTAGCAATTTCACTTCTTATAAAAAAGAATTTCTATTTTTGTCCGGAATATTCTGTTTAAATGGAAAGTTATGGAGAAGAGATGGAGAATGCTGTACGCGGAAGATGATTTGGTAGCGGCCGTTGCTTATACCGAGGTTTTTGAAAAAGCGGGATTTGAAATACATATGGTTCGGGATGGGGATGAAGCTTGGGAGGTTTATCTGAGTGCGGATTGGGATATTTTGGTGTTGGATATGGACTTACCTGGCAAAGACGGGTATGAATTGATTAAATTGATTCGAGAAAGAGGAGATGTCGTGCCTATTGTTATTTTGAGCTCCTTAAATCATTATAATGCGTTGTACGAAGGGGCAGATGAATATTTGGTGAAAGGAATGCGCGTGGAAGAGATCTGGGCCAGGTTGAATAAGACTATCGAACATGCCAGACATAAAAAATCATCGAAAGAATTAAGTATATGTGCCATTTCGTCTCGGACGACCTTTGACCACATGACTCGTCTGTTGTCCATATCCGGGGAGGAGTATAAATTAAAGGCCACCGAGAGTCGGGTATTGCGTTTACTTTCTATGCGTTTGAACGAATTATGCCCCAAACAGGAGATGTGTGAGAATATTTGGGGAGTACATAACGAAACCAAAGAGCGGGAGTTGGCACGCTATATTTCAACGTTAAGGAAAATTCTTTCGGTCGATTCTTTTGTTGCGATAGAGAACGACTATGCCGACGGTTACCGTTTGACCGTTAAGGAAAAACGTCATTGACGTCTTCTGAACCGACCGACTAAAGCGTAGATCCTCCACCATAAGTAAGCGATAAGGAGTACCGTGAGGGAGTAATTAACCCACGCATTTACGCGTATATAACGATTGAACATATAGAATACGCCTTTTACCGTATTCCAGGGATTGATTCCGGCCCAGCTGAAACGTATGTCGGCTGGAGAGGTAATCATGGATATGATACTAAAAGTGATGATCAAAACCAGTAGAGCGATAAGAATGGTTATTTTATTTTTATTCTTCATGGGATAGGGAATTAATTCTTATTTTTCTTTTTAAACAAATTGCCGATGCGTCGGAAAAATCCTTTTTTCTCTTTTGGGGGCGTAATCGTATCGTTTCTTTTTATTTTTTCAATTTTTTGATTGGCAATCCTTTCCAAGATGTTCATGTGATCTTTGAATATAGGCTTTTCCAGTTCTTCTTTTTTATACAATACAGGCATGGGAAAACTCGTTTTTTCCCAGTAGGCATATGTATTGCTCTTCAGACATTTTTGCATGAACAAGCCGAAAATGGGTAGAGCCATATTCGCTCCCTGGCCTAACGCGATAGAATTGAAGTGAATTTGGGCGTTATTGGCTCCGACCCGGATACCCACGACAATCCGCGGATTGTAACCGATAAACCATCCGTCCGCTTGATTTTGAGTCGTACCTGTTTTTCCGGCGATAGCCATGCTTAATCCGTAGTTTGTAATTAGTCTTCTTCCCGTTCCTTCCCGAATGACGTCCGAAAGCATATAAGACATCAATCGGGCTTCCTCTGCCGATATGACTTCTTCCTTTTCCGGTTCGGGGGCTTTGTAAATAAGACGTCCTTCACGGTCTTTGATCTCCTGTAAATAATAGGGAGTAACTCGTGTTCCGTTGTTCGCGTAACATATATAAGGCAAAATCATTTCGTTAAGTGGGATATTCGCTGTTCCGAGTGCAATGGATGGGACGGACGGAAGATCGCTTGTTATACCGAGTCGGTGGGCGTGCCGGATGGTATTCTCTATACCTGTTTGTAGCAGAACTTCAACGGCAATGGTATTGATGGATTGGCTCAGTGCTCCTTTTAACGTGTAGAAACCTCCGTATTCATTATTGGAGTTACGGGGTGTCCAATTGTCGTAAGCCGGGTAACTTTTCTGTTCGTTTTTATAGTAAGCGTCTATTTGTGCCCCCTGATGGACGGCAGCGCTATATACGACCGGTTTAAAAACGGAACCCACCTGCCGTGGGGCGAGTACCTGATCATACTGGAAATACTTAAAGTTCAATCCTCCTATCCATACTTTGATTTTACCGCTTCGAGGCTCTACGGCGATGACTCCCGGGTGCAGAAATTTTAAATAATGTTTTATGGAATCGATCGGCGAGATCTCCATCTTCGTTTCACCCTGGTATGTACTGTAAATAATCGTGGGTCTTTTTTTACCCATCTCTTTTAAAATCTCCTTTTCGGATAATCCCTGTTGTCGGAGGGATTGATATATTTTGCTTTGTCGGATGGCATTGTCCAGCACCGATTTATCTTTGTACCAGGGCTCTTGCTTTTCCCAATGGGTATAAAAATCATTTTGAAGTTTTTTCATATGTTGCAGAACGGCTTCTTCGGCGTAACGTTGCATCTCCGCGTCTAACGTGGTTGTGATTGTTAAACCGTCCTTGTAAAGATCGTAAGAGGTTCCGTATGTCTCGTTGTATTTTTTGATGATTTGAGCTGCATCTTGTCTGATACGTTCCCGTAGATAAGGGGCAGGTCCGGAATAATGGTTAATGGGTCTGTACTCCAGTTCCAATTTTTCTTTCTTAAAGTTATTTCCTTCTTGTTCAGTAAGATAATCGTATTTAACCATCTGATTGATCACCGTGTTGCGACGTTGTAAGGCTCTTTCGGGATGGAGACGGGGATTGTAGTAGGAGGGTCCCTTTAACATCCCGATCAATGTTGCGGCTTCCGGGAGCGTTAGATGCATTGCTGTTGTTGAAAAGTATTTTTGAGCGGCACTTTCAATACCGAAAGTATCCTCTCCGAAAGAGACGGTGTTTAAATAAAGGGTCAGTATCTCGTCTTTTGAATACAATTTTTCCAGGCGATGAGCTGTAATAATCTCTTTGATTTTGATGACGGGAAGCATAAAACGGCTTTTGGTGTCTCTCGGGAATAGGTTTTTGGCTAATTGTTGACTGAGGGTGCTGCCCCCGCCCGAGCTGCGGTCTCCCAATAGCAGAGTTTTGACGACTACCCTTAACATGCTGATTTTATCAAAACCGTGATGTTCGTAAAAACGAACATCTTCCGTGGCAATCAATGCATTGATCGCGTACGGGGATATGCTGTCAAACATGATGTTCGTTCGGTTTTCGATGTAGTATTTGCCTAATAACTCTCCGTCGTCGCTATACAACGACGAAGCTTCATAATTTCGGATTGCTCGTAAATCCCGGTAATCCGGAATCTTTCCCCAAGTTCCGAAATAGACGCAACAGATAAATAAAGCTAATGACATTCCGCAAAATAGAAAGGCAAGAAAAATATTTTTGAGGAAACGAGCTGAATTGTTTTTCTTTTTTTTGGGTGGCGTTGTTTTGCGCTTTACTTTTTGAGGGCTCATATCTCTTTATTTTTGCGAACAAAATTACGAAAAAAAAGCTATCTGCAAGGTAGTTTGCAGTGGTAAATGTTTTGTTTTGTCATTACTTGTTTTGTTTAGAAATTAATACTAAAATATTTCCGAAATCGTGTTCGGTAATTTAGATTAAAGTATACCTTTGTACACGGTAAATTATGTTGTAATCGATTAATATATTAATAAATTATTATCATGTTAAATATTGCTTTGTTTGGCCCTCCGGGTGCAGGTAAAGGAACTCAGGCAAAAAAGATGGTGGAAAAATACAATTTGGCCCATCTTTCGACGGGGGATATGATCCGTAAAGAGATTGCCGCTGGCTCGGAATTCGGTAAAATGGCTGCCGGAATTATTAATAAGGGAGAGTTGTTATCCGATGAGTTTGTGGTAGCGTTGATCGAGAATAGCATCGCTCATATTGATGGAGTGAACGGATTCTTGTTCGATGGTTTTCCTCGTACGGTAGCGCAAGCTGAGATTTTGGACCAGATGTTGGTTAAGACGGGGCACCCTTTGAATGCATTGATCAGCATAGAAGTGCCTCACGAAGAGTTAATGCGTCGGATGCTGGAAAGGGCGAAGATAGAGGGACGTGCCGATGATAACGAGACGGTGATTGAAAATCGTTTCAGGGAATATCAGGCAAAGACGTTACCCGTTGCGGATCATTATAAAGCATTAAAAAAATGTTATTCCGTAGATGGTCATGGAACCGTCGAGGAGGTGTTTAAATCATTGACGGAAATCATTGAAAAGATAAAATAGAGAAAAAAGATTTTCTTGTAAATCGACCGTAAATTCATTTTACGGTCGATTTTTTTCGTTCCTATGGTAAATCAGGTCGTTGGAAATAAATAGTTATATCATTTTTTATGAAAAAATGATAATTCTTATGGTAAGAAGTACCTCTGTGAAAATAAATTTAATTACCTTTGTATTTGTATAAATTTATGCTATATAGGATATAAAAGGATTTCTTTGTGTGAAAATTTTTTTTGTCAAAATTTATTGTTTTAACGGCTAAATCTATGAAGAAGAATTTGTTCTTGCTATGCTTGATGATACTATCGATATCCTGTATTAAGGAAAAAAATATGGGGTCTAAAACTTCTCCCCAAGATATTGATGTCAATCATTTTATTACAAGCGAATCTTATGAGGTTCCGGTTAGAGAGGGACATGTTACTGTGGTGAAGTGTTCAGGTGTGACGATTGCGGAAGCCAATACTCCGATGACTATATGGGTTCCTAAACAGTCTCGGGCTAAAACGGGCAGTATATCCACTTCTTTTGTGCCTGATAACCAATATCCTAATTTTACCGAGAATAAATCCCAAATGTTTCAAGTGATTTGTTTCGAGGATTCCAAGAATGCGGATTATGATTATAACGATCTGGTGATTCATGTCCGTTATCAAACGAAAGGTTCTATTTTTGCTTTCGGAGTGCAACCGGTAGCTCTCGGTTCTACGAAACCGATAAAGTTGGGATGTGTCGTGTATAAGGGTGAGAAGCAGGTGTTTAAAGGATTAATTACTCCCGTGGGGGCGGATTGTCGTTCTCAGTATTTCAAATCTCAAGAAGGGTTCATCAATACGGTTGGAACGACGAGCAATCAAAAAGGGGAAAAAAATGGTTATCTGGGGTCGACCATACGGAACTGGGATATATCTAAAATTGAAGGCAGTGGGCTTATGCGGGTTGAGTGGTATATTGAGGTGGATGGCGGTACGGAGTTGTACGCGATTTCGACCGATTATTTGAGTCAGTCATTTGATAAAAACGGATTACCTTACGGTTTGGTAATAACAACTACCGGAAGCGAATATACGGCGGAAGAAGGATATGTATGTGGTTATGATTGGTTTAATTATCCGAAGGAAGCTAAACATATTAAGGATGTTTATCCTGAGATATGGGTGTGGTTGACGACCGATAGTGTTTATGATTTTGCCAGTATTTACGATGGCCACAATCCGCCGAGAAATGCTTTTCCCGCGAGTGATCTGGGGTTATTTGAAGCCAAAAGTTTCGATATGACAGATGAAAAGTATAGAGTAAAATAGAAAGGAAGACGATAGAGAGAATCCCTCCCCTGGAAAAACAAAAATTCCGGGGGATTTTTATTTTTTATAATGCCATTCGAGAATAAGAAATAAGAGGCCTGGGATAAAGATAATAGCGGCAGTGGTTTGTAAGGCCACGGAGAGAGAGTAAGCATCGTTAAGCCATCCGACAAGTGGAGCTATGGCTGCAAATAGGAGACGAATTACAAAATTGCGGATAGAGAGTACCGTTGCTCTCATTTCAGAGAAGGTGATTTGATTGATATACCCTTTCAGTATAGGGGTAGCGAGTCCTCGTACGATGTAAAACAGGAAGAGAAAAACGAGGGCGGTATAATCGATACGCAATGAAACGGCTACATAGCCTCCCACGATGAAAAAGAGGATGAAAGCATACATTTTACGTGTTCCGATGTACCTATCCAGTTGATCTGAATAGAGGGCTGCTATACCCACCGTGAGATTGAGTACCGTCCAGATAATTCCGAACCAAGAAGTCGGGGTAGCGAGTTCGATCAACAGGGGTTGAACGAACCAGGCCATGGTTAAAGTTGCCGCCCCGATGACTCCGGAGAACAGGATGTTGTAGCAGAGTTGTCGATTCGTGAATAGGGAGTATCGTATGATTTTTGAAATGTTGGAAAGAGAGTTCGTGATTCTGGTTTTAGCGGCGTATTCGGTAAGAGAGAATGCCGCCGGAATCCCGATAAAAGCGACAAGAGATTGAGCGTAAAAAGGAAAGCGTAGGGAGTAGGCTGCCAATAAACCGCTGAAGATACCCGCGAAGGCCTCCGAAAAATTGCCGATCATCGTTACTCGTCCTTCATATTTCAAATAGGATTCTTCTTTTCTATAATGAATCATCGTGTCGTATAGCAGGGCCGAGTCCGCTCCCGATACGAGACTTTGGCCGAACCCAAGCATGATTTCAGCCATGAAAAAAGCTGAAAACGTATCGGAAAAAGAGTAGCAGCTGAATCCACCGAATCCTAAAATGCTACCTGCAATCAAACAGTTGCGTCTTCCCCAAACATCCGCAAGGTAACCTGTCGGAATTTCCAAGGAAACCATAGCGATTGAATAGATGCTTTTAAGAGTAAAAATATCCGTCATATCCAAACCGCAATCCTTGTAAAACAGCACGATGGCAGGCATGACAAGGGTAAACCATTTGGAGATTTTAATGAGGTAAAGAGCGATTATATTTCGTTTGAACGACACGTTACGATGCACTTCTTTTATTTCATCACAAAGGTATTTTTTTATTGTGAAATTTGAATTTGGGGGACGCAGAATTTAAAAAGAAAACTCCTGATGGTCGGGAATCGTTTCCGTATTTTCAATTTCTTATTAAAATGCTTTTTTTTGTTTCTGTTTCTCGTAAAAAGAGTTACTTTTGCTTCCAAATTAGAAAAATACATTCACAGAACTAAAATTTTATAAGTTATGGCAATAACTAAGATTGATGACATTTACGAATTATTGAAGGGTAATACCCGGAAGAAACGGTTGGTTGTAGCTTTTGCTAATGATAGCCACTCTATCGAAGCCGTTCATAAGGCAGTTGAAATGGGAATTGTTGAGGCTACGTTGTGTGGTGACGAAAACGAAATTAAAAAGGTATGTACAGAGCACGGATATGATATTTCACAATTTAAAATTGTTCACGAACCGGTAGATACGAAGGCTGCTGCCTTGGCCGTAAAGATGGTGCGGGATAAAGAAGCTGATATTATCATGAAAGGGTTGGTAAGTACGGATAAGTATATGCGTGCTATTCTAAACAAAGATTGTGGATTATTACCTCCGAAAGCAACGTTGTCTCATGTGGCAGTTATGGAGTGTCCGAATTATCATAAGCTATTGATCGCGAGTGATGCCGCTATCATACCGGCTCCGGATATGAATCAAAAATTGGCTATCGTGAAATACGTGAGTCAGATTGCCAACGCGTTGGGAATAGCTCGTCCGAAAGTAGCCTTGATTTCCGCAACCGAGCAGGTTTTGCCTAAGGTGGAATCGACTATGGATGCTGCCGTGATTGCAAAGATGGGAGAGAGGGGGCAATTAGGAAATATCGATATAGACGGACCTTTGGCATTGGATGTCGCTATCGATAAAGAGGCTGCTCAGATAAAGAAGATTACTTCTCCCGTAGCCGGAGAGGCCGATTGTTTGGTTTTCCCGAACATTGAGGCTGGTAATGTATTTTACAAAACCAATACTAAATTGGCAAATGCCCGTCAGGGAGCGATCTTGGTAGGTGCTACCGCTCCGAGCGTACTTTCATCCCGGGGAGATAGTGTGGATGCTAAATTGAATTCCATCGCTTTGGCTGCTATTTTTGCAAAATAAGTGAGGTGCTGATCGATATAAGTAAATAGCCGAAGTCTCTTACGAACTTCGGCTATTTGATTTATTTAAAAACAACTAACTATTCCTCGATGATTACGATTTTAGTGATCACGTCTCGGGGACGAATGGCATCGATCACCTCCAATCCCTCGTACACTTTCCCGAAACAGGTATGTTTTCTATCCAGGTGTGCAGTATTTTGGCGGTTGCAACAGATGAAAAATTGAGATCCGCCGGTGTCCCGTCCTGCGTGGGCCATGGATAAAACTCCCCGGTCGTGGTATTGATTATCCCCATCAAGTTCACATTTAATCGTGTACCCCGGTCCTCCGGCACCCGTACCATCCGGACACCCTCCTTGAATGACAAAATTAGGAATTACCCGATGGAATGTCAATCCGTCGTAGAACCCGGATTTGGCCAATTTCACAAAATTGGCGACGGTATTCGGGGCGTCTTTTTCATAAAAACGAACTTTCATAACTCCTTTTTCTGTGTGTATTTCTGCTCTGTACATACGTAAATTAAGTTTGATTTTTCATGACAAAAGTAGAGGAATAAAAAGAGGCTCGCAAATCTATTTCGGTATTTAACTCTTAGAATGGCATCTTATCGAATTTTCATTTTTACCGGGAAAAACGGAATAGAAAATTAGTTATTTTTGTGCCGAAAAGTAAGTTGAATTATGGAAGTGAGAAGAAATATTGAAGTTTTTGTGGCGAAATTGCCCCGGATTATTTTATTATGTGTGGTGCTGTTTTTAATTTCTCGCAATTTTAAAGAAGAAAAAAAAATAAATAACGGTTCGAGAGAAGAGAAACAAGAGATTCGGATTCCGGAAGATTCCATACGAAAATATTTTCCTCGTTATACGGGATTGGAACGAATCTCCCCGGTGGAATACGACGTAAAAGAGGGAGAGAAAGAAGTGGGGAAACTAATACTGACCACGCCCGTTGCGGATGATTTGATCGGGTATGCCGGCCCGGTACCTTTATTTTTAGCTGTATCCGACGAAGGTATCGTATCAGGGTTGACTTTATTGGAGAATAGTGAATCCCGAGGTTTTGTGAGACGTTTGGAGAAAAGAGGTTTTTTTGATAGTTGGAATGGGAAGCGGATAGAAGAGGTAGGAAAAATGGAGGTTGAAGCCGTTAGTGGTGCGACCTTAACCAGTGAGGCCGTTCGAATGGGGATCAAGAGAGCCGTGGGAGAATATTTGAATGAACAGGATCATCGGGGAAATGGCAACGTGTTGACTTTATTGCGTCATGTGTTAGGAGGCGTGGTAGTGCTCTTGGCTATCGTCAGTTTGTTTCGGGGAGCAAGCATGAAAAAATACAGATCGGCTTTACAAGTTGCGTCTATTTTAATACTTGGTTTTTGGAGCGGTAGCTTTATATCTTTAGAACTATTATACGGTTGGTTGCTGAATGGAATTCCGTGGGGGGTACGCGTGTTGCTGCCGGTAATTGCGTTGTTAGCGGTGATATGCCCGCTATTTTTTAATCGCTCTTATTATTGTGCTTATCTATGTCCTTTCGGGGCTGCACAGGAATTAATGGGGAAGGTACGGAGAAAAAAAATAGCCTTCGGGAGAAGAGTGAAAAAGGTTTTAAAATATACCCGGATTACATTCTTTTTGGGTATTATGGGCTTATTGTTGTGGGGTATTCCATTGGATTTAACCTCTCTTGAACCGTTTTCTGCTTTTCTGGTATCGGTCGCATCAGGAGGAATGATCGCTTTTGCACTGACTTGTCTGTTAATTTCAGTCTTCATTAGCCGTCCTTGGTGTAACTATTTTTGTCCTACGGGGGAATTTTTGGATATTTTAAGGCGAACCCCGGGAAAAGAAGAGGGGAAACGGCGAAGGGAAACGTGGCAGGAATGGTTGTCTATCACTGTTTTCTTGCTTCTTTTATGGTTTGTATTAAGCTAAGAAAAAAAATAGAAACTTTTTTATCGAAACATTTGATAGTTTGAATAAAAAGTGCGTTATTTGCATCCTGTTTGGAAAGCGTTTATAAAAATATTGAGAGATGTCAAGAATTTGTCAAATAACCGGAAAAAAGGCGATGGTTGGTAACCATGTATCTCACTCTAAAAGAAGAGTTAAGAGAACATTCGCGATCAACTTGTTTCAGAGAAATTTTTATTGGCCGGAAGAGGATAGATGGATACGTTTAAATGTATCTGCTGCCGGATTGCGCCTGATCAACAAGAAAGGCTTGAGCCATTGTTTGAGAGAGGCTACTGCCAATGGTTTAATTAAGAACATATAAAATTAAAAGAAATGGCAAAGAAAAGCAAAGGTAACAGAATACAGGTGATTCTGGAGTGTACCGAGCAGAAAGAATCCGGGGTTCCGGGAATGTCTCGTTATATCACTACCAAGAATAGAAAAAATACCACCGAGAGATTGGAATTACGTAAGTATAATCCCTATTTGAAAAGAGTAACTTTACACAGAGAAATAAAATAATAGACTATGGCAAAGAAGGTTGTTGCAACATTAAAGACAGGAGATGGTCGGGGATTTGCAAAAGTTATCAAAATGGTAAAGTCTCCCAAAACCGGTGCATACACGTTCAAAGAACAAATGGTTCCTAATGAACAAGTAAAAGATTTTTTAAAGAAATAAATCTTTGTGATTAATATATAAAAAAGAGCATTCGTAAGGATGCTCTTTTTTGTTGACGGAATGAAAATAGCTTGTCTGTGTTTTTTTATGAAAAAGTTGTGAAATTAATTTGAGGTATAGGAATAATACTTTTGATGAGAAATATTTGGTGTTTATAATCAGTTAGTTATTAGTCGGTAAGAAAAAAAAGAGTGTTTTTCTTCATTTTTTTCCCTTGAAGCTGTAACCTTTAGCGCTTCGATTCCGTTAAAGATGGTATATTAGATGATGATATAAGACTTATGATTTATTTTTAGCTGTTATTAGATTGAATCATCTAGCATAAGAGAGGGGATAGCTTTGACGGAGGTTTAAGCTGATTTTCCGATTGAGTTCTTGAAAATACTGAAATATATACCGCGGGACACCACGCACACACACCACACACACAGACGCACGCACACACATACAACATCTTTTCGTCAGTCCCATTATATTTCATTTCGAGAGGAAACGGAAAATCCCTCCCATTTTTTATTTCCCATAAATATAGAAATCTTTCATTTATTTACGATTAGGCAGTCAAAAAACATTGCGATCGAATGATTCATTTAAAATTTACGATCTACAATTTAGAATTGTCAATTATCACTTATTCTTTTCCTTTTTCAATTGTTTCCTGTATTTTTGTAAGTTATTTATATTGGAGAGCAAGTATGGGATATAAAGAAGAAGGCGAGAATATAGTTATATATGGAGCGCGGGAACATAATTTGAAGAATATAGATGTAGTGATTCCCCGTAATAAATTGACGGTAGTGACAGGCTTGAGTGGGAGTGGCAAGTCTTCCTTGGCTTTTGATACGATATACGCGGAGGGACAACGGCGTTACCTGGAAACTTTTTCTGCCTATGCCCGCCGTTTTTTGGGCGGGATGGAACGTCCCGACGTGGATAAGATAACGGGATTGAGTCCGGTTATCTCTATCGAACAAAAGACAACCAACAAGAATCCCCGCTCTACTGTGGGGACGACTACTGAAATATACGACTTCTTCCGGTTGTTATTTGCCCGGGCGGGAGTAGCTTATTCTTATGCCACCGGTAGCAAGATGGTAAAATATACGGATGAGCGGATTCTGGAATTGTTGCAGCAGGATTTTGCCGGTAAAAGAATTCTTTTATTGGCTCCGGTGGTGAAGGGACGTAAAGGACACTATAAAGAACTATTCGAGAATTTAAGGAAAAAGGGATTTATTTCTGCACGAGTGGACGGGAAGATTATGGAGATTCTTCCGGGAATGAGTGTGGACCGTTATAAAATTCATGATATCGAGATCGTTGTCGATAAAATCGTTATGCAGGATGTCGACTTGAAGCGCCTGAAGGCTTCCGTGGCGACAGCAATGAAAAATGGAAAAGGAGTCATGACGGTGAAGGACAATGAAAGTGACGAATTAAAATATTATAGTCGTCATTTAATGTGTCCTGACACGGGAATTTCTTATAAAGATCCGGCTCCCCACACGTTTTCTTTTAATTCTCCTCATGGTGCTTGTAAAAAGTGCAAAGGCTTAGGGTATATTAATTCTGTTGCGATAGAGAAGATTATACCTGATGATTCGTTGTCTATCTACGCCGGGGGGATATTGCCTTTGGGAAAATATAAAGGATCTTTGATATTTTATCAAATCGATACGATTTTAAAAAAACATGGTGCGGATATAAAACAACCGATTCGCGAGCTTCCAGAGGAGGCTTTGACTGATATATTGTACGGCTATCCTGGACAGTTCCGTTTGGAAAATACGGAAATAGGAGTCTCTTCCAATTTTTTAACCACCTACGAGGGTATTTTAAAATACGTCACGATACAGGAGGAGAATGCCACCTCTAAAAAAGCAAATAAATGGGCAGAGCAGTTTATTTCGGTAACGACTTGTGATGTTTGTAACGGTCAGCGTTTAAATCAGGAGGCTTTGCATTTTTATATCGGCGGGAAGAATATATCCGAGTTGGCCAATATGGAATTGGATGATTTGTACGTTTGGGCATGTAATGTTGAACGACACCTGGAATTAAAACAAAAACAGATTGCCGGAGAGATATTGAAGGAGATACGGACTCGTTTGAAGTTTATGTTGGATGTCGGGTTGGAATATCTTTCTTTAAACCGTCAGTCGATGACTCTTTCCGGAGGAGAGTCCCAGCGTATTCGATTGGCTACACAGATCGGATCTCAGCTGGTAAATGTACTTTATATATTGGATGAGCCCAGTATCGGCTTGCATCAGAAAGATAACAGGAAATTGATTCGTTCCTTGCAAGAGCTGCGGGATGCGGGAAATTCGGTGATCGTGGTGGAACATGACAAAGAGATGATGGAAAATGCCGATTATATTGTGGATTTGGGACCTAAAGCCGGAAGAAAGGGGGGGGAGATTATGGCGATAGGTACATTCGATGATATTAGGAGGAGCAGTAGCCTGACGGCTCAGTATCTAAAGGGTATTAGAGAGATTACCGTACCGTCTGAACGTCGGCAGGGAAACGGGAAAAAGATCAGTCTGAAAGGGTGTACCGGAAATAATTTAAAGAATGTGGATGTCGATTTCCCTTTAGGGAAGCTGATCTGCGTTACCGGGGTAAGCGGTAGCGGAAAGTCCTCTTTGGTGAACGGAACACTTCATCCCATTTTGAGTGCTTATTTTTATTATTCGTTAGCAGAGCCTTTGCCTTATTGTGCTATTGATGGCATAGAGAATATAGATAAAGTCGTGGTGGTAGACCAAAGTCCGTTAGGAAAAAGCCCCCGATCTAATCCGGCGACCTACACGGGTATTTTCACCGATATCCGTAAAATATTCGAAAAATTGCCGGAGTCTCAAATCCGGGGATATACGGCGGGCCGCTTCTCGTTTAATGTGAGTGGTGGGCGTTGTGAAGCTTGCAAGGGTGCCGGGGTAAAAACGATAGAGATGAATTTTTTACCGGATGTTTACGTGCATTGTGATGAATGCGATGGAAAACGGTATAATAAGGAGACTTTAGAGGTGCGTTATAAAGGGAAGTCTATCGGGGATGTATTGAATATGACCATCAATATGGCGGTGGAATTTTTTGAGAATTTGCCTCATTTGCAGGCCAAATTGAAGGTATTGCAAGATGTCGGTTTGGGATATGTTCAGATCGGACAACCTTGTACTACGTTAAGCGGTGGTGAATCGCAACGAATAAAATTAGCGGCGGAGCTGTCTAAAAAAGAGACGGGAAATACGTTGTATATATTGGATGAGCCGACGACAGGCCTGCATTTTGAGGATGTAAATATTTTGTTGGGAGTATTGCAGAAATTAGTGGATAAAGGAAATACCGTGATTGTGATCGAGCATAATCTCGATGTAATAAAGGTTGCCGATTATTTGATTGATATGGGGCCCGGCGGGGGAAAAAACGGGGGAAAAGTGGTGGTTACGGGGACCCCGGAAGAGGTGGCCTTAAGCCCGGACTCCGTGACAGCTCCTTTTTTGCGGAAAGAACTACATGGTAAGGATTAACTATTAAAAAATTAAGCGATTCTGTGATTTTAGATTTCGTGCTTGGGTGATTATTTGCTAATAACCTAATCACGGTATCACTGAGTCATAGAATTATATTCTGATTCGCAATTTACAATGGATGCTAGTACCTGGGATTGACAATCAGATCGAGGGTAAATCCATCGATGTATCGGTTTAATTCATCTTCGGCTTTTTCAAGCGAATCAACTCCCCATCCGGGTTGTGTATAGTCGTGGTCTCCGTATTTTTTGTACCAGTGACTCAATATAACACCGTAATGGTTTTCGTCTCGTTTTAAAATCTTGGCTTTGATTTTATGGGTAAGGTCTTCCACCGTATATTCGAATTCCTTTATTACCTCGGCTTTTTCTATCTTAAGCATAATTCTTGTTTTATTTAGGTGATCCGTAATTTTTTATTTGTCGGTCTTATGAATGACCGCTTTGATAAAATATACGCTTTGGAACTTTTAAACGTTTCGTTTTGTTTGTTTATTTTCAAGCGGAATGAAAATTATTCTCCGATACGAAGCTTATATTTAAAAAGTCATATATATTTGTGATTCAATGGGAATTTTGCATATTTGAATGTTCCGGATACAAAAGTGTTTCCAGTGATAAGAATCTATATGAAAATACGATGGTAAGAATCAGACAGGAAGAAGAGAAAGACTTTGCAAAGATTTATGATTTGGTAGAAGAAGCTTTTAAAACGGCAAAGGTTTCCGACGGGGACGAGCAGGATTTTGTCGACCGTTTGCGGGCGGGAGATCATTATATCCCGGAGTTGGCTTTTGTGGCGGAAGAGAGCGATCGATTGGTGGGGCATATTATGTTGACCCGTTGTCGGGTTATGATGAAGGAGGGGACTTTTGATGCTCTTTTGTTGGCTCCGCTTGCTGTCGTTTTAGAGTATCGTAACCGGGGTGTGGGAGCAGATTTAGTTAAAGAGGCACTCCGTTCCGCAAAGGAAAAAGGACATAAGGCTGTATTTTTGACGGGAGATCCTGTTTATTATGGTCGATTTGGTTTTAAATCCGTGGCGAATTACGGGATTGGTTGTGCGGAGGAGATTCCTTTGGAATATGTATTGGCCTGTGAGTTGATTCCGGGGAGTTTGGAACATGTGGATGGTAAATTGAGTTGGGAATGAATAAAAGGTATGAATTGAGGCCATGGAGCTTATCCGATTGCCGGTCGCTGGCCGAATATGCCAATAATATACATGTATGGAATAATTTGCGGGATAGTTTTCCATCCCCTTACACGGAGGAGGATGCACGGGTGTATATAGCAAATACCTTGACGAAAGATTGTGTTCAGGATTTTGCTATCATTGTTGATGGGAAAGCAGTTGGGGGTATAGGTTTTATTCCGCAGGTCGATGTGGAGCGATACAGTGCGGAAATCGGATATTGGTTAGGAGAACCTTATTGGGGATGCGGAATTATGAGCAAGGCGGTGTCCGAGGTTGTGGAGTATGTATTTGCCACGACGGAATTGGTTCGATTATACGCTTCTGTTTTTAAATCTAATCCGGCTTCCCGAAAAGTTCTGGAAAAATGTGGTTTTCGGTTGGTGGGAATTATGCATAAAGCGGTTCGGAAAAATGACCGATGGGTGGATATGTGTTGTTACGAGATTCTTAAGTCTTCGGAGAAGTGAGCCCGGAAGAACGATCCCCGGTACGGAATGAGTGATTTAGGATTGTTTTTCCGTGAGGTATTTCCAGAAACGGGCAGGTAGATTCTTACGATGGAGCTTGGGATTCAATCGTTCTTTAATCGTGATCGATTGAAAGTACTCCCTCCAAAGACGTTGGATCAGTTTTTCGTCCCGGTCCATTGATTTTTCATCCAGTATTCCTGTGATCAGATGATATTCTTTGGTATCGAAACGTACTTCGGTAACAGTAGTTAAATCATAATAGTAACCGTATTCTCTTTTCAGATCGTAGATCAGCCATCTTTGATCGGAAAAACGGTCTTGAAGGTGTTTTAAGGTTAATGAGAGTACGTTATAGAGCGGTTTTAAGGCTGCAAAGAAAGTGCCGTCTGCGGCTTTTTGAAATCGTAAAAATTGAATGACCCGGAGACGTTCGTTGTTTACTTTTTTAGCATTTTGGGTTATTTGCAATACATCCGGGTCTCCGAAGTTTAATTCGATGGAAACGGGTGCATCGATTGTTTTACATATATAGCGGAATAGTAAAAGATCGATTTCCGGTAGTTCGGACAACCAGTTCATGACTAATGTCGATAGGGCGGGTGCTGAGAGTTTTTTTAGGAGGGCGTTCCATACCCGGTTACTTCTTTTCTCATCGGTAACGACAGTGTAAGTCTCGTCGTAAAACAGGGGTAGGGATTCGACTTCTCCTTTTAGCATATCGGGGAACGAATGTCTGCTGTAGGCATCGAATACGGCGGTAAGAAGACCTTCGAATGTTTTATCGTATATATAAATAACCATCGTTTAATACTGAAAGGGGATTACCAGTTGACGATCGTCTATTTTACGGTTGGATGGCCGGGTTAAAATACGTCGTACGGTTTCCGGTTGCATTTCATGAATGGTCTGCATCGGTAATTCGTGGCAGGTAATAAAATACTGGGCCTTTTTCATCACGACTCCGATTTGTTTCAAGTGGGTGGCACCCAGTCGGGAGTGGCGTCGTGCCGTGATAATCATTTGAGCCGATTTTACTCCTAAGCCGGGAACCCGGAGTAACATTTCATAGTCGGCCCGGTTGATGTCGATAGGGAATACTTCCGGATGACGTAAAGCCCACGATAGTTTGGGATCAACTTCCAGATCCAGGTCAGGATAGGCATCGTTGACGATCTCGTTAACGGAGAAGTGGTAGAAACGAAGCAGCCAGTCGGCTTGATACAGACGATTCTCCCGTACCAATGGAGGCTGTTTTAACATGGGGAGACGACTATCGTAACTGTTTACGGGGACATATCCCGAATAATACACTCTTTTCATCGTGGGACGTTTGTACAAGGCGGAAGAGAGATAGAGGATATCTTTGTCGCTGTCGTCTGTTGCTCCGATAATCATTTGCGTACTTTGTCCGGCCGGGGCAAAATGCGGCGCATGGCGAAATTTTTTTCGTTCTTCCGCGTGCTGGAGTACTCCCTGCTGGATATAGCGCATGGGAGTGAAGACACTTTGAAAATCTTTTTCCGGGGCTATAATCTTCAGACTCTCTTCTTTCGGGATCTCGATATTTACACTTAACCTATCGGCATAGAGACCGGCTTCGTTTACCAGTTCCCGACTGGCACCCGGGATACTTTTCAGATGAATATACCCGTTGAATCGGTATTTTTGTCTCAGATCCTTGACTACTCTCACCAGGCGTTCCATGGTGTAATCGGGATTACGGACGACTCCCGAACTAAGAAAAAGTCCTTCAATATAGTTTCTCCGGTAAAATTCTATCGTTAGATTCACAAGCTCCGTGACGGAAAAAGTGGCCCTTTTCAAATCGTTGCTGCGACGATTGATGCAATAAGCGCAGTCGTACATGCAATTATTCGTCAACATGATCTTCAATAGAGAGATACAGCGTCCGTCTTCCGCAAAACTATGACATATCCCCCAACCTTCGGCACTTCCGATCTCTCCTTTTTTGTGCGAGCGGGAGGTACCGCTGGATGCGCAGGATACATCGTATTTGGCAGATTCTGCCAGTATTTTTAGTTTTTCGAGAACACTTTCCTCCATAATAACGGTTTTCTATCTCCGGTTGATCTTTTACAAAGATAAATGCTTACCGTTATTTCGGTAGATAAAAAGGAAGAATTAACGTTAAAATAACCCACAGGGACGGGTACAATGTGCTATTTAATTGTAAATTTTAGATTGACAATTGTAGAGTAAAAAATTCTGAGATTAGGAGATTGAGTGATTTTGTGATTGGATAGTCATAAATTGTGACCATAAACCTAAAGGGAAGGGGAGAGGCATAAATAATGAACAGCGAACTGATAATTATAAATTGTGGATTAAAAGAATTCAACGATTTTGTGAATGGGATTGTAAAACACCTTGATAGCACTTAGGGACGGGGCAAAAGTGCTATCAAGGTGCGTTTGATTATTCGATTGCTATATCTGCAATCGTTAATCTACAATTGTCATTTCTTTTGGGGATATCCTACCGGGTTATTCATCAGAAGCAGTTGATGCTCCTTTAAGTTGAGGACTTTTTTCAATTTATCTTTGTCCATAGAGGCCCGGGGAACCGTAACCAAGTTGTTGGCTGCACAGAACAGATTGATATTTTGTGAAACGATTCCGGCATCCATAGCTGCCATTAACCGGACTTGTTCGTTATCGCCCATTCCGAAGCGGGAGATATCCGAAACCAAGATAAGGGAAACGGGAGCTGTCTGGACGAAATCCTGCTGGCCTCCGACTGCGGCCCGATGATCTCCTTCTGCTACGGGTTTTAAACTGTTTTTTTCCGCATCGTATAGATAAATTCCCTCGGGAAGGCAAACATAGATATCGACATCTTGTTTATTAAGGGCCGATGGGGCGGTACGTTTTTTTGAATCCGGTCTGTTGATGCCATTCGCGGCCCATAAAAGATCGCTTAAATCCTGAGTGCTTAACGGCTTATTAGAAAATTCCCTGACAGATTCCCGATCGTTCAAAGCTTGCATTAGGCTTGCTCCTCTTGTTTTATTCGGAGCATTTAGTTTAATCTCTTTCATGTTTTGAGCATTTAGCGTGTTAGTCATGAATAAAATACCGATAAAAAAAAGATAATGTTTCATGCTTTAAGGTTTTTAGTTAGGTAAAATAAAGCCGGATGGCCACAATAATTAAAATAACAAGTAGGAAATATCGAATGTACTTCGCTCCCCATTTTATGCTGAAACGGACTCCGAGCCAAGCACCGAGCATATTTCCACAAGCAAGTATCAGTCCTGTTTTCAGATCGACTAATCCATAATAGAAAAAAATACCCAAGGCTATAATGGTATAAAATAGAACGATAAATAATTTGATCGCGTTGGCTTTTATTAGATCGTAACCGCATCCTAATACCAATCCCGCCAATAGAAAGAAGCCAATTCCAATCTGAATAAAACCTCCGTATATCCCGATGATAAAAAATACCAGATGGCGCAACCAGGGGTTTTTTACTTTTGCCCGTTCCGCGTTGGCTTTTACCCAGGAATTAGGATCCAACCATATCATAAAAAACATAACGATCAATAGCCCGGCAATTACTTTGCGGAATATCTCTTCATTGATATCCACGGCAATGAAGGCTCCGACAATACTACCTATGGCTACTGGCAATACAAGCTTCGAATCGGTTTTAAAGTCGAGTATCTTTTTATGTTTAAAGCTACCTACGGATACGATGTTTTGTAATAGAATGGCGACACGGTTTGTCGCATTGGCTACGTTAGCCGGTAATCCAATGAAAATTAAGAATGGAACCACTAACATGGAGCCTCCCCCGGCGAAGGTATTGATAAACCCTGCTGCCGTACCGAGTAAAATAGTAATCAAAGCTTCCGTCAGACTCATGATCATCGTATTTGCCATACAAAGTTAGGATTTTCCGGGGAAAAGAATTAATAATTCGAGGGTATTATCAGGTAGGTTTGAATCTAAAGAGAAATCGAAAGTTTTATTCGAACGGTATTAAAAGACCCGTTTGACAATTTCTTGAATATTGTCCGATTTTCCCATGGTATAGTAGTGTACCGCCGGTGCTCCTTGTCGGATCAGTTCCTGGCTTTGGGCAATACACCATTCGATACCTACCCGGTAGACCTCTTTATTCGAACGACATCGCCGGATGGCTCGTTCTAACTCTTCCGGAATATCGAGATTGAAAGAGCGGGGGAGGTTTTCCAAGTGTTTAAAGGAGGAGATCGGCTTTAGTCCCGGGATAATGGGCACCGAGATGCCGATAGCCCGGCATTTTTCGACAAAAGAGAAATAGTTGTCGTTATCGAAAAACATTTGCGTAACAATGTAATCCGCTCCAGCGTCTACTTTTCGCTTGAGGTTTTCGATATCACTGACCGGATTAGGTGCTTCGTAATGTTTTTCAGGATAGCCTGCCACACCGATGCAAAAATTGGTGGGGACGGCATCGGTAAGCGTGTCGTCCAAGTATTTCCCTTGATTCATCCTTGCGATTTGTTCTACCAGTTCGCAACTGTATTTATGTCCGTCTTCTTCGGGGGTAAAATGGCGTTGTCCGGAAACAGGATCTCCCCGTAGAGCCATAACATTTTCAATATCGAGAAAATTTAAATCGATCAAATCGTTCTCGATCGAATGACGGGTAGCTCCCCCGCATACGATATGAGGGACGACTTCCACGGGATAGCGTTTCATAATGGCTGCGGATAAAGCAACTGATCCCGGGCGTTTGGTGACTGTTACCTTCACGATGGAACCGTCAGCTCGTTCCCGGTATTCTTGCTCGTCCCGGTGAAAGGTTATGTTGATAAAAGGTGGAGCGAATTTTATCAATGGTTCAATGGCTTCGTATATTCGGTGTATGTCTCCGCCTCTGAGAGGAGGTACCAGTTCAAAAGAAAATATCGGGCGGTCGGATTTTTGGAGTATATCGATGACTTTCATGGTCGTATCATTTAAGGGTTGAGATGTCCCTTTGGAAGTAATCTTACATTTTTCATTCGTAAGATCGCTTCTCAAAAGAACTCAAAATAGATTACGTTACGTTGCTTTCTTTTTATACGTTTATCTGTTCAATAATTTTTTGCCTTCTTCGAGTGAGATCCCTCTACGTCGGCAATAGTCCGCGAACTGATCGTCTCCGATTTTACCGATACTGAAATAACGGGCTTCGGGATGGGCGATCAGTAATCCGCACAGACTTGTCGTGGGGGTTATGGCATACGAAGAGGTCAGGTGAACTCCGATCTCTTCGGTTGCATTCAGTAGTTCGAACACATCTTTTTTTAGCGAGTGGTCGGGGCAAGCCGGGTAACCGAATGCGGGGCGAATCACATGTAATCCTTCGTTGAGTTGTTCCTGCATCCATTCCGCGCAGGCTTCTGCGATTCGTGCGGCCAGACTTTCCCGCAGCAATTGCTCGAACTCGCGACACGAACAGGAGGGATGTAAATCGGCCACCTTCAAACAGAAGAGTCCGATACTGTTTTTCCCCTCGGCTTTAGGCGTAATAAAATCGGCGAGGGAGATGCATTCGCTTCGCGGGGCCTGTTGGCGTAGCATCGGGAGACGATGTCCACCGTCTAAAACAATGTCGTCGTTTTCCGAATAGGCATCGTAAAAGCGTGCGATTAGGGAGATATCAAACTCTTTTTTAACGATAATTTCTTCCAACATCTTCATGGCTGCCTCGTAGGTTTTTTCAGCCTCTTCATTGGTAAATAGGATTTCGGGATATTTCCCTTTGAACCCCCAGAAATGAAAGAAAGGGGTCCAATCGATGCGGTTGACGAAATTTTCCACGTTTATGTGTTTTCCGGTCAAATGGTGTTCTCCGAATTCCGGTGGAGGATAAGAGTTCCTGTCAAAGAGCGGAGCTTTTCCTCTGGCCTCCTGCAAAGATAGTAACGGGGCGGATTTCGAATTATAGTGCTGTCGTATCTCTTCCTGCTTTTCTTTAATTTTTGCTATTGTTTTCTCCTTATCTTTTAGGAGTTGTTTTAGGATGGTTACCGTGCGGGAGGCGTCTCCGCCTTCCGTAACGCAATAATCGTATAAAGGTGCTAATTTCACCGCCGTGTGTACCGATGAGGTAGTTGCTCCCCCGACGATTAGCGGTATTTCCAATTGCTCTTTTTGCAATAGCTTGCATAACTCTTCCATCTCTCCAAGGGAAGGCGTGATCAATCCGCTAACCCCGATAAAATCGGCTTTTTCCCGTTTGGCAGCTTCCACGATGGTAGGGTGATCGATCATAACTCCCAGATCGATCACATCGATGTTGTTGCAGGAGAGTACGGTATGTACAATATTTTTACCGATATCGTGTACGTCTCCTTTTACTGTCGCGAGTATAATCTTAGGTTTCCTTGCGGATACCCGGGTATTATTCGTGTTGTAACGCTCGATTTCCGGTTGCAAACGGGCGACGGCCTCTTTCATAACTTTGGCGGATTTTACGACTTGGGGTAAAAACATTTTACCTTCCCCGAATAATTGGCCTACCCGTTCCATTCCGTTCATCAAGGGTTTCTCTATAATTTCTATCGGAGAAGTATAGCAACCGATAGCCTCTTGAAGGTCTTCTTGTAAATAGTCGGTAATTCCTTTACTTAAGGCATAGGCCAAGCGATCTTCTAATGAATGGGAACGCCACTCTTTTGCTTCGTGCTGTTTGATTGTCGTGTCTGACATTTTGTACTTCTCCGCAATGGAAATCAGGTTTTCTGTGGCTTCCGGTTTCCGGTTTAGTATCACGTCTTCTACTGCGTTTAAAAGTTCCGGCTCGATCTCGTCGTATACCCGTAACAACGAGGGATTGACAATCGCCATATCCAATCCTGCTTGAACGGCATGGTAAAGGAAGACCGAATGCATGGCTTCCCGGATCGGATTGTTTCCACGAAAGGAGAAAGAAAGATTGGATATTCCTCCGGAAGTATGAGCTCCTCTTAGATGATCTTTTATCCATCGTACCGCTCGGATGAAATCTACCGCGTAGTTGTTGTGTTCCTCTACTCCGGTTCCGATAGCTAAAACATTGACATCAAAGATAATATCTTCGGGAGGAAATTGTAGTTGTCGTGTTAATAAACGAAATGCTCGGTCTGCGATAGTAATTTTCCGTTCGAAGGTGGTGGCCTGTCCGGCCTCATCGAAAGCCATAACAACGACTGCCGCACCCAAGCGGTGTATTTCCCTTGCTTTGGTTAAAAACTCGGTTTCTCCCTCTTTCAGACTGATAGAATTGACAATGCATTTCCCTTGAGCATTCTTTAATCCGGCCAGAAGAGTATACCAATCCGAAGAGTCAATCATAAAAGCAGCTTTGGCGACATCCGGTTCGTTACCGATGATTCGAACGAAACGTTCCATCTCGGTAACACTGTCGAGTAGAGCATCATCCATGTTGATATCGATCACGGAGGCTCCGTCGGCGATTTGCTCACGGGCGATAGAAGCGGCTTCCTGGTATTTTTTCTCCCGGATAAGGCGGGCAAAGCGGGCCGATCCGGCCACATTCGTACGTTCGCCGATATTGGTAAAATTAGTTTTGGATACATCGATCGTGACGGAATCCAACCCGCTAACCTTAAGGAGGGGATGTACTAATGGCGGTTTTCTGGGAGGAACTGTTCCCAGTGCAGTGGCGATAGCCCGGATATGCTGCGGGGTGGTTCCGCAACATCCACCTGCAATATTGATTAGCCCTTCTTCTGCCATTTTTCGGAGTTGCTTGGCTGTATAGTCCGGCGATTCGTCATACTCACCCGTTTCGTTCGGTAGGCCTGCATTCGGATAAACACTCAGGAAACAGGGAATCTTGTTGGCCATTTCCTTTAAAAAAAGATGCAGGTCTTTTGCCCCGAAAGAGCAATTCAATCCGAAGCTTAGGATCGGGTAGTGGGAGAGTGCGATGAAGAGAGCTTCTATGGTTTGTCCGGTTAAGGTTCGTCCACTGCGATCGTTTACGGTAGCTGAAAGCATGACCGGAAGTTTACTCCCTTTTTCTTCTTGTACTTTCTTGATGGCATAAAGTGCTGCTTTGGCATTTAATCCGTCGTATATGGTTTCGACCAATAGCAAATGTACACCACCGTCAACGAGTCCTCGTACCTGGATCTCATAAGCGGCTGCTAAGGTATCAAAATCGATACTCCGGAATTCGGGTTGTTCGGGATCAGGCGATAGCGTTAAGGATTTTGAAGTAGGACCGATACTTCCGGCAACGTAAATTTTCCGTTCCGTGTGGTTCTTTGCCACCTCGACCGCGATACGTGCTCCCTCCGCGTTGAGTTGATATACCCGGTCCGAGCACCCGTAATCTTCCTGCGATATGGCGTTTGCGTTAAAGGTATTGGTTTCAATAATATCGGCTCCAGCCTCTATGTAACTCTCGTGTATTTCTCGAATAATATCCGGGCGGGTAAGGTTTAGGATGTCATTGTTGCCTTTTAATGGAAGCGGATGATCGGTGAATAGCTCTCCCCGAAAATCTTTTTCACTCAAACGGTATTGCTGTAGGGCAGTTCCGGTTGCTCCGTCCAGTATCAGTATTCTTTTATGTAGTTCTGTTCTTATATCCATGATAAAGAATGGTTTATTTGCATGAAGCCAAAGAAACGGTCAGTATGGTCGAACATGGCCTTAGCTTTTTAAATTTTGTTCTTCTGTCTTCAAATTTACATAAATTTATTGGTTTATGATGTCTGTAAAGCCAATAAGGCTGTTCTGTTTAGACTTATAGACTTAGCGAACCTCATTTGTTTTATTTCCAAATTTTGAAATCGAATTTTCCCGAGATACCGATCTGTGTATCCTTGATGCAGATTGCTGCCAAAATCTTCGGTATATCTCCGATTTTTTCAATGCAAGGTTCTATATCGGCTGTCGTTTGAATTTGATTGGCAAACGCTGTGGCATAGGTGTCAGCCAAAGCGCAATCCTGACAAACGATCATGACGGCATCCGCTTGACCAAAGCTTAGGGAAGGCCCAACCGTACCGGAGGAGGTACAAATTCCCAAGGGAGAACGGTCGGCACGAATCGTGAATCCTACTTTCTCGGATAGCGGAGAAGATCCCGCAAATACGGCGATATCGATATCCTCGTGAATATCTGCATAGATATCGCCGCCGTTTTCGATGATGATTTCCCGGATGGGAAAAGCCGTTTTCAGTTCTGCTGCAATTTGTCCGGCAACGGCTCCTGCAACGGCACTCATAGGCCCAATACCCGAACGGAAGGATACATCGGACATCCGTTGAAAGATGAGCGGAGCTTTTCTTTGAGGCGTGTAAGGGATCAAAGCTTTTCGGTACTCGGGATCTTGGTTTAGATAAGTATCCATCTCTTGTCGCAATCGTATGACACGGGAGAGGGCGTAGGCTCGTATCTCCTCCCGGTAGGAAGCCTTATCGATGCCGATCCATAAATCGGTTTCCTTATGAACGATCGTGAACGTACACCAACGCTCTTGTCTCAGATGTTGTCGGTAGGTACGATTCGTGTATTCCCTGTTGTTCATGGTCATTGGATTTCGGAAAATTCAATTTTAAAGAGCTTCAAAGGACAAGCCTTCAGACATAGTTTACAGGCAATGCACTTTTCAGGATTAAATCGGAGTTTCCAGTCCGGAGCTCCGATTGTCAACGCATGAGAGAAACAGGCGGAAACACAATTTCCGCAGTTCAAACAACGATTTTCGTCGTGTGAAACTTTGCTGGAAACCGGATTTGCAATGACTCCGTTTTGCCTTAAAAAGGCAATGGCCTGTTCGATTTTCAGTTCGTCGGCATCAAATTCAGCCAATAAAGTTCCTGTTTTTCCAGGTTGAATTTCAGCTTTTAATATATTGATTTTTATATCATAAATGCGAATAAGGTCGTATACCAGAGGTCTATCTGTGGCGTCAACCGGAAATGATAGTATTAATTTTTGGGCCATAATTTGTTTTTTTGTCTGTTCATACTTGCTATTCTTGTTCTTTCAGGCTTTTTAATGAAGTGCCGACAGGCATCGGACGAACCGGCTCTGTCAATAGAAAATCGCCTTTTCGAATCCATTCTTTTAGTATGTTAGCGATCTCAATAGCCTTGGAGAGACTCGAGACGGGGGCTGTTCGAATTTTCTGTCCATCGATTTCGATCTCTCCGGATTGTAAGGCTGCATAATTCGTTTTTCCCAGTATTTTATTACCATCTCCATAATCAACGATAGTGGTTTCGATTTGTTCGTTTCGGATGGAAACCCGTCGGGCCATCTCTTCATCTAATATCGGTATGGGAATGCCGATTCCCACGAAAAGACTTACCCCGTATTTTTCGTAGTATACTCCTCGTAAAAACTCCGTACTCATCTTTTTCAGATCTCCGATAACGGCTAATGTACGGGCATTGCTTGTCGGTATACCATAAGCATTTACCTTTTTCGTGGAGTGGAATTGCGTACCGTTCCAGGCAACATAACCTTCCGCTCCGCAAAGAAAGATTCGGGTTCCTAAGCCGATGGTACGACATTCCGGATCGTTTATCAGGGGAGAGAGCTCTCCGGCCGTACTATAGGCGGCATTACGTAACTTGGGTAGTAACGTACCCATATAGGTATATTTGATTTGATCCGTTGAGTTTGTGGCTACATTGTAATTTTGATAAGCGTTTCTCGGGTTATAGAGATAGGCTTCGTTGATGGTTTCCTTGGATATTTTGGTTTTAATATGTTTTCTCGGGTAACAATCGGTGCCCTTGCCCCATGCTTCCAAGGTTATTTCTTTTCCGGCAATCAGATCTTCTATCAGATGCGCTCCTCCGTAAGAGGGTATTTCCGGGTTACAATCGGTAGCTCCGATATAGGTGTCCACGGCAGCCAGTCCCCCGCAAACCCGTATCCCGTTTAATTCAATTTTTTCCATGCGGATGGGAGGATTGGCATGTCCGAAATTTAGGAAAGCACCGGAAGAGCACATAGCACCGAATGTTGCTGTGGTTACTACATCTACTTTCTCTGCAATTTCTTTGGGAGAGCAAGTCTTTGCCAATTCGGAAACTTCTTCTGCTGTTAGGACAACAGCTTTTCCGTTTTTAATTTTTTCATTTATTTCCGTATATGTTTTTGTCATGATCGATTCTTTTATGAATTTATAAGATAAAACAAAGATTTTAGGGTAACTGCCTGGCAATTACCATGATTATAAGGTGGTCGTGAATAGATTGCGATATGGATATTTATCGGGAAGTGTATTAATTAACTTCCTATTGAAAAAACTTTTCAATACTACCTTGAAATCAAAAAATCGAAAAAAGTCTGGGGTAAAAGAATATTAGCGCATGCAGCGCATACGCATAGACATGACGAAAAGAGGAGAGAAGGAATTTTGACTGTTAAGGGCGATTCCGTTCCGGTACTGATTTTTCTTTTCTGTTTTCATGCTTTTGGGTTTTAAATTATAACTCCTGTATTCAGGTCGGGTTTTGGCACCTTTCGAATTTTCGCAGGTTGCCGGAGTTTCCATGAGCCCGTTCTCTCTACTCCTCTTTATAATTCAAATAATCTTTTGAAGATTGAATTGATAGGACAAAGAAAAAGATAAAAATAGAATAAAACAAATCTTTTCGTGATTTTTGATGGTAGGAATTGAATGATTCTGTGATTTAGGGATTTAGAGATTCAGTGATTGGGTGGTTAGTAAAATGAACGTAGAATTTTTTAATGATGTTTTTTTATGAAAAAACACACTGCCTGGTTTTTATTTCAGGCAATGTGTTTATGTTCTTTTTCATTATATGATTCTGAAACCGAGAGTCAGATTAACAGTACTCGGAGCTTTTACTCCGTCACCGAATTTTTTTAAACCGAATTCGTAATCCACATCGAAGGTCACTTTCCATACATCGACTCCGGCTCCGACCTTTCCGTTCCACATCATCTTATCGGTATCGAAATAATCTTTAGAAAGTCCTTTGATCTTCACGTCTTTGGTTATGAATGAAGCGACCGGACCTACAAATCCGCGTAACTTCACGACGGGCAACTTTAGAAGATAATAACCGACCATGACAGGAATATCTATGGAAGAGTATTTTAAATTCCGCTTCTCATTCGTTGCCTTGTCCTTTGCCTGCGTTTCCTTGTGTGCAAAATTCAAAGCCGGTTCCAAGTAGATTTTTCCGAAATTGACTCTGACAAAGGCTCCAAACATATAGCCACCATGAGATTCAACTTTTAAGTCTTTTACCTTAATTTTCGTGTCGTTCCAACCTCCATGAATTCCGATACTGATAGGAAGCGATTGTGCCATTGTCACTACACTGAAGAGACAAAATAAAGATAATACTACCAATTTTTTCATATTGCATTTCATTTTAGTTCCGGTGTAAAAATATGAATAATTTTTAATTTTTAAATCTGTTTACGTTTAAATTCAGATAGAATAATGCCGGTGGCAACACCTACGTTTAGGGATTCTGTCGAATAAGTACCATCAGCAAAACTGGGTATGGTCAATTTCCGGCTTACGAATTGTTCTATTTCGGGGGATATGCCTTTACCTTCGTTTCCCATCACGATAAACCCTCGCTCTTCCAAATGGGAGCGGTAGATGTTTTCACCGTGGAGGAAAGTACCGTAACATTTGAAATCATCTTTCACGAACTGAGGGATAAACGAAAGCAAATCCACGTAATAAACGTTTACGCGAAAAATAGCTCCCATACTGGCTTGAACGCATTTGGGATTAAAAATGTTTGCACAATCGTGATCGCAAAATACGGAATGGATGCCGAACCAGTCACATACTCTTAGGATGGTTCCCATGTTACCCGGATCTTGAATACCGTTTAATATCAGAGAGTGTGTGTTGCTGATTTTTTCCGGTTGATACGTTTTATCGGGAATTTCAGCCAAAGCAATCACTTCCGGTAAAGATTTGAAATTGGATAGAGTCTTCATTTCAATCTCGTTTACTTCTATGGTCCGGCATTGTCTTGAGATTCGGGGATGACGATCTATCCATTCCGGATAAGCGACAATGGTATCGATTTTCAGATCGGACAAAAGTAATTCACCTACTAATTTTTCACCTTCTGTTTTAAAGAGATTATATTTATCCCTGAATTTCTTTTTTTCGAGGTTTTGGATTACATTTGTTAGATGTTTGCTAAGCATATTTTAGGCTTGCTGGTTAATAAAATACAAACATAATATTTTTTTGAGATTTGAGCATGGGTGCGGTGTGTAAGATAGGTATTATTTTGTCTATATTTTGTTTTTTCTATTCTTGTTCTCCAACCAAGTATGTGGGAAAAGATGAGTATTTGTTAGATCGGGTACGGGTAAAGGTGAGCGGTCACCGGGCGAACAGGAGTGATATTAAGCGGAATATACGCCAGAAACCGAACACCCGTATATTAGGGGCAAGTCGTTTTCATTTGGGGTTATATAATTTAAGCGGACGAAACGAGAAGAGATGGCTGAACAGGTTGTTGCGTCGTATAGGAGAAGCTCCTGTAATTTATAATCCTTTTTTGACGACCAGAAGTAACGAACAAATTAGTTTGTATCTCCGTAATAAAGGTTTTTACAAAAATCAGGTGAAAGATACCGTGTACTATAAAAAGAAGAAAGCAATTGTAGAGTATCAGATAAACACGGGTCCGCAGACGAAAATAGACGATCTCTCTTTTTTGCAAAAAGAGGAAAGGAACAATAAGGAACTGACGGGGAAGAGCAATCTGGTGGAAATGTATTATCAGGATACGCTGAAAACCTTATTGCATAAAGAGATGCCATTGGATATGGATGTGCTGGATAGTGAAAGGGAGCGAATAACGCGTATGTTGCGGGAAAAGGGATATTTCAATTTCTCCAAAAATTTTATTCAGTTTTTTGCCGATACCTCTTCGGTCAGTCGGGGCGAGACGGCAAAACTGTTTGTCCATATCATTCAGACGGTTGCGGATAGTGCTGCCTTTCAACGTTATTTCCTGAGAGATATTCATTTGGATTTCGATTACGATCCTTTGTTGAACGTGGGTGGGAGAGACTCCTCTGTCAGGCATATGGAATACGACGGATATAAAATTACCTACCGGGATCGGCTGAAGATAAAACCTAAGGTCATTACGGAGACCATTCAGATGGAACGTATGGAATTGTATAACGTGCAACGGGTGTTGGAGACTTATTCCCGTTTGCAAGCGTTGAATTTATTCAAATTTATTAATATAGATTTCAAGGAGGTCGAGACGGACGACGAGGTAAAAACCTTGGATTGTTATATTCAATTGTCACCGGTCAAACGGCAATCCTATAATGTTTTTTTGGAGGGTACCAATAGTTCCGGCAATTTGGGTATCGGGGGGAATTTCACCTATAATCATCGTAATCTTTTCAAGGCAGGAGAGAATTTTTCCGTAAGCGTATGGGGAACATTGAAAAAAGAACAAATTGACGAAAAAGGAAAGATTTTTAATACGAAGGAGATCGGGGCGGAGATCAAGTTCGTTACTCCTCAGTTTTGGATGCCCTTTTTCAAAATGAAGGATTTCAGGCGTAATTTTGCCCCGAAAACTTCTATCTCTTTTTCATACGGGTATGAATATACGCCTTATTATACCCGTTCCGTTGTGAATGCCCGTTTTGGTTATCTCTGGAGGCTTTCCAATAAAAGATGGAGGTATAATTTCGATTTAATCGATTTGAATTACGTGTTAATGAAGAATGTAAACCGGAGTTTTGTCGATAGTTTGAAAAACGAATACATTAAAAATACGTATACCGACCATATGATTTTTTCAGCTGTTTTTTCAGCGACTTACACGGATCAGATCGTTAATTCAAAGGAGATGAATTACAATTATTTCCGGGCTAATTTAGAGTCTTCGGGTAATTTGTTATGGGGTATCGACCGATTGTTCGGGGAGAGGAGAAAGGGAGAGAATCTGGATGATAAATATTACAAATGGCTGGGTGTACGTTATGCCCAATTTGTAAAGGCGGATGCCGAATACCGTTACCACTGGTATATTAATCGGGCCAACTCCATCGTTACACGGTTGTTTATAGGTTGTGGCTATCCGTACGGAAATATGAAGGTATTGCCTTTCGAAGAGTCCTATTATTGCGGGGGGGCAAGTGATATCCGGGCGTGGCAGACCCGGACGTTAGGACCGGGCTCTTATGATGTAGGGAATAAATATCCCAACAGCGTGGGAGATTTTAAGTTGGAGGCCAATATAGAGTATCGTTTTAAGTTAATTTGGTTGTTGGAAGGGGCATTGTTTGTGGATGCGGGCAATATCTGGAATATAAATCCTAAAGAAGACAGACCAGGGGCGCAATTGAACACGGAATTTTTTAATCAGGTTGCCATAGGCACGGGTGCGGGGTTGAGGATCAATGCCAATTTTTTCCTCTTGCGTTTTGATTTGGGTATTAAAGTGAAAGACCCGGCGTTGCCTGCCGGGAATCGTTTTGTGATGTTTAATTCGAAAGGAGGGTTCCGGCGTTCCGTGTTTAATATCGCTATCGGTTATCCTTTCTGATGGAAAGTGTAGAGTATTAATTGAAATATAAAGGTAATGGTTTCTCAAATTGTGGTTTATCTCTCTCTGTTGTTTCAGGTCGTGGCTATGGGTTTTGCCATTAGTTTGTTTAAACGGACTAAATTCAATGCAGCCTGGATTCTTATTTCTACCGGTTTTTTTCTGATGACGATTTATCGGGTGATCGAATTGTTCCCTTCCATGAGACGAGGCGAATACGAGGAGCTTTATTTGACGAAAGTATGGTTATCGTTTATAATCTCTTTAGCCTTTGCTATCGGTGTATTTTATATCCGTAAGGTTTTTCAGTTTTTGCGTCGTTTGGACGAGATCCGGGACGAATCTGAAAAGCGGGTGGTTTCGGCGATCATTCGTACGGAAGAACAGGAGAGACAACGTTTTGCCAAGGAGTTGCATGATGGATTGGGACCTTTATTGAGCGTCATCAAAATGTTGTTATCCGGGTTTAATACCCAAAATAAGGAAGAGGTAAACGAACGGATAAAAAATAACCTGAAGCAGGCAGTTGACGAGGCAATCGTGAGTGTTCGGGAGATATCGGCCAATATCAGTCCTCACATATTGAATAATTTCGGATTGAAGGATGCAACGGATTCTTTTATTCGTAAATTGCGTCCTGCAGAAGGAATCGATATTCAATTTAAGACCAATATTGCCGGAAGACGGTTTACCTATAACGTGGAAGTGATCATGTATCGGGTGATTTGTGAATTGATAAATAACACGTTACGTCATGCGGAAGCTACTAAGGTACGAATCGATCTTCGATATAGAAATGATATACTTTATTTGGAATACGAGGATAATGGCTTGGGATTTGATATGCAACAGATCGAGAATGAAGGAGGAATGGGGTTAAGCAATATGCGTTATCGCTTGAATTCGGGAAATGGAGATATAGAGATATTCAGCTGTCAGGGAAAAGGGATGAAAGCTACTGCTTTTATTAAATGTAATGTGTAAGACTATGGATAAATTAAGAATATATTTGGTCGACGATCATAAATTATTTCGGGAAGGGTTGAAATTATTGCTTTCCAATCAGGATTTCGTACATCATATTTATGAAGCCTCTAATGGTAGGGAATTTATAGAAAACTTGTCGTTTGTGGACTGCGACGTGGTATTGATGGATATTGAAATGCCGGAGATGAATGGGATAGAAGCTACGATTCAAGCCATGAAAATGAAGCCGGAGCTGAAAATTATTGTACTTTCCATGTACGGAGACGAGCAATATTACTATAAAATGATTGATGCCGGAGCTAAGGGGTTTATGCTTAAAAATTCCGGTATCGATAAGGTCGTAACCGCTATCCAAAAGGTTTCCGAAGGGGAGAGTTTCTTTTCCGAGGAACTTCTTGTGAATATTCTGAATAATATGCGTGATAATAAAGCGGACAATCACGACGTGGTTGATAATGACATATCCGAACGGGAATTGGAAATTCTTTGCCAGGTATGCCGGGGATTATCTAATCAGGAGATTGCAGACAAGCTGTTTATCAGTAAACGAACGGTGGATAAGCATCGGGCTAATTTATTGAGTAAAACGGGATGTCGGAATACCGCGGCTTTAGTCATGTACGCGATTAAAAATAAATTGATTCAGGTGTGAATATACAGGGTAACGGTTCTTTAAAATGGCGATATAATGAATGGAATGATATTTGCGGCAGGCTTGGGAACTCGTTTGCGACCCTTGACTAATGATCGGCCTAAAGCGTTGGTGGAGATTAACGGAAGGACTCTATTGGAACGGGTTATCGGGAAGATGAGGTCGGCAGGAGTAGAGCGTTTGGTCGTTAATATTCATCATTATGCGGATCAGATTGAAACTTATCTGAGGGTACATAATTGTTTTGACATGGATATCCGCTTGTCGGACGAACGGGAGTTATTGTTAGATACAGGAGGAGGGGTTAGGAAAGCCCGTGAACTGTTTATTCCGGAAAAAGCGGTATTGATTCATAATGTGGATATCCAGACGGATGTGGATCTTTTGGAATTAATCGCTCAACATGAAGACCGGAAAGCGTACGCGTCTTTAGTGGTACAAAAAAGTGAAGCCGACCGGGTGTTGAAATTCAATCGGGAAGGAATACTGAAAGGATGGGAAAACAAGAAGACCGGAGAACAAAAGATTGTTGACGATGATTTCTATTGTTCCCAAGAGTATAATTATTGCGGTATACAAATATTAAGTCCGGAGTATTTGGATCGTATGATTCATTCGGGCGTATTTTCTATTATTGACGAACATCTGGAACAAGCGAAATCACATTCGCTCCAAATGTTTTTATACGAGGGGCGATGCTCGGATCTGGGAACTCCCGAGGCTATCCGGCAGGCTTCTTTGTCAGAGCTTTCCGCTTCCCGGTATTAACTTGATCTTATTGGTATCTTCGAAGAATTTGAAATACATGTAAAGCTTGTAATTGAAATCAAAGCCGTAATCTATTCTCATACTGTAATCGATGTAACTATTCACGCGAGGATCTCCGCTTGCGTACCTGCGATTCCATTCCTGGGCGTAACGATAGTTGGTGAATTGATAGTATTCGTTGCTGTACTGATTTACGATGCTTTTATGGGTGGCCATCCAATAATCGAAACCGGGGTCGAATACAATAAGTTCGTAACGTGTAGAATCTTTGATTCCGAGACGTCCCGTTTTATTCGTCATATGCTGTCGTGATGCACAAGAGAAAAAGAGTACTGTTAATACAAGAATACCTAACGTTTTCATCGGATAAAGATTTAATTTATAAATTATTATCTCCTAAGTTACGAATTTTATGTAATATAACCATAAAAAAGGGGAACAAAATATCTTGTTCCCCTTTTTTTCCTGTTCCGATAGAATTATTTGACCGCGATGGTTTCGATCTCAACCATGGCTCCCATCGGAAGGGCTTTTACGGCAAATGCAGCTCGTGCGGGACAATCTGTCTTGTAATATTTGGCGTATATTTCATTCATATCCGCAAAATAGGACATATCTCCTAATAAACAAGTGGATTTGACCACGTTTTCAAAAGTATATCCAGCCTCTTCGAGAATATAACCGATGTTTTTTAAACATTGTTCTGTTTGTTCCTTAACTCCTCCTTCCACGAACTTTCCCGTGTTTACATCAATGGGAAGTTGTCCGCTGATATAGAGTGTTCCGTTTGCTTCAATCGCCTGACTGTATGGACCGATAGCTTTGGGGGCCAGGGCCGAGTTAATAACTTTTTTCATAATGATTATTATATCAATGTTTATAAATTACTGTAATATACGCGAATATACATAATTTGTTTAAAAGAAAACGAAGCTATCGGAAAACTCTACGACAGCTTCGTTTTTTAATGATAAAGGAATATCAATAGTTATTCTTTTTCTCTTCAAAATAGGCTTGTGGATGGGCACAGGCGGGACAAGCCTTGGGAGCCGTTTTGCCTTTGTGGACATAACCGCAGTTCCGGCATTGCCATAAAATCTCCTCCTCTCTTTCAAATACTTTTCCGGCTTCAACCCTTTCCAATAGTTTCCGGTAACGGGTTTCGTGTTCGGCTTCTACGGTAGCGATATTACGGAAAACAGCGGCAATAGCGGTGAATCCTTCCTCTTCGGCTACTTTTGCGAATTCAGGATACAACTCGGCCCACTCTTCGTTTTCCCCTTCTGCGGCAGCTTTCAGATTTTCTGCTGTCGTTCCGATTTTTCCGGCGGGATAGGAGGCCGTGATTTCGAGCATTCCGCCCTCTAAAAATTTGAAGAAACGTTTCGCGTGTTCTTTTTCCTGCTCGGCTGTCTCTGTAAATACGGCTGCAATCTGTTCAAAGCCCTCTTTTTTAGCTACACTCGCGAAAAAAGTATAGCGATTTCTTGCCTGTGATTCTCCTGCAAATGATTTCAATAGATTTTGTTCTGTTTTAGTTCCTCTGATACTCATAAATTTTTTGTTTTGGTGTTTTTGATTCTATTTTGATGATACAATTGTACAATAAAATACAATGAAAAACAAATCTTTATTTTTTATAAATGAATAAATAAAATCTATAAACATGAAACTCTTTTCGAAGGCAAAAGCAATGTCCAAAAAGGTACGCACTCTCCGCGTATCTGAATAATATCGGATATATCCGTTAACTGTTTTTTTGCATGGAATAGTTTTCTATGCCCAAACTTTCATAGGTTTTCTTGAGCTCTTCGTCATTGTCCGTGATCACGAGGAGTTTATCTCCTTCGTGGAGCTTTGTTTTGCCTTTGGGAACGCAGAAAGATCCTTCTACCCGTTTGACCATCACGATTAGCGTATTATCAGGTAAGACAAGGTCCATGAGGAGCTCTCCTTTGGCAAGCATCGAAGGGGTGACTTCAATTTCAGACATGGCCGTTTTGATATCTTCGGGGAGTTCCAGATTGAATGCTGCTTGCTCCGGTTCGGGAGTCGATAATCCTAAGAATTTTGCCATATAGCTGACGGTAGTTCCTTGAATGACTAAAGAGAGGATGGTGATAAAGAACACGACATTGAATATTAAAGAGGCGTGTTGAATGTTGGCGATTAGCGGATAAGTCGCAAAAATAATGGGAACAGCCCCTCTTAGACCGACCCATGAAACGTATACCCTGGATTTGGCACTCATCTTCCGGAAAGGAAGCAGGCAAAGAAATACCGTTAAAGGGCGAGCCACGATAATCATGAAGATACCGACCAGTATACCTAATCCGGCTATCGGTATCAAATCGGCGGGATTGACCAATAGTCCCAACGTGAGGAACATCACAATCTGGAAAAGCCAGGTAAAACCGTCAAAAAAGGTCATTAAACTCTTTTTGTGTACCATCTTGTGATTTCCGACCATTAATCCGGCAATGTATACGGCTAAATAACCGTTTCCCTTTAACAAATCGGTAAATGAGAATATAAAAAATACAAATGCTAACAGCAGTACGGAATATAACGATTGGTTGATGTTGATCTTATTGATCGTGAAACGAGCTAAATGCCCTAATAGATAACCGGAAACGGCACCGATGCTCATTTGCATAATAAATTGCAAGACCGTACCGCTTATACTGGATTCTCCGGATTGAATGACCTGTATCAACAATATCGTAAGCATGTAGGCCATGGGGTCGTTACTACCACTTTCCAACTCCAAAAGGGGACGAAGATTTTCTTTTAGCCCTTGCCGTTTGGATCTTAGAATCGAAAAAACGGATGCCGAATCGGTAGAGGACATAACCGCGGCTAATAAAAGAGATTCGGTAAATGTCAGAGAGATAAAGTCATTCGTCAGCCCTGTAATCTGGTATATAAAGTAACCTGTTATAAGTGCTGTTATCATTACTCCAAAAGTGGCTAACACTATGCCTTGTCCTACCACGGGTTTTATTTCGGACATTTTGGTGTCCATACCACCCGAAAATAGAATAATACTTAAGGCGATAACTCCGATAAATTGAGCGATTTCCGGGTTGTTGAACTGGATACCGAGTCCATCATTACCGAATAACATTCCGACTCCTAAGAAAAGTAACAGTGCAGGTACTCCGAATTTGAATCCGGCTTTCCCGGCAATTATACTTGTAAATAATAAAATGGATCCGATAAGTAAGATATTTCCTGCATTGAGAATCATAAGGTAGTATTTTTAAGGATTAGTGATCGAGTTCGGGTTATCTTTGCGCTTCGAGAAATTTTTCTTTTTTACGAAAGAAGGTTTCTGGGATTTACGGTTGAATCGTTTTTTAGGTTTGCCTTCAAACGCCTGCGGGTTGTAGATAGGTGCTTCACCCAATTCGGAGGGAAGTGGAATCTTGTATACTTCTTCTTCTATGAATTCTTCGATTCGGTGGAATTTGCCCTGCTCAGAATCGGAGACAAAAGTAATGGCCACACCATCTGCACTGGCTCTTGCCGTACGGCCTATTCGATGAATATAATCCTCCGGATCGTGGGGTACATCGAAATTGATGACCAGACCGATTTCATCGATATCGATACCCCTGGCGACGATATCGGTGGCAACCAACACGTCTGTTTTACCGTTTTTAAAGTTCAACATGACCGATTCCCTTTCGGGTTGTTCCAAATCCGAATGCATGGCAGCCACGTTAAATCGTTTGCGTTTTAGGGTATATGCCAGGTCTTTTACTTTTTGTTTGGAAGAGGCGAAGATGATTGTTTTGTTTTTCGTGGGTTTATTGAATAACTCTTCGATAATACCCATTTTTTGTCCTTCGTGACAAATATAGGCAGCCTGTATGATGGCTTCGTTCGGTTTTGAAATGGCAACATTGATCTCTTCCGGATTCCGTAATACCTTTTGTGCCAATTGTCTGATCTTCGGTGGCATGGTCGCTGAAAACAAGACGGTTTGCCTTTCTTTGGGAAGCTTTTCGACGATTTGCATAATATCGTCAAAAAATCCCATATCCAACATCCGGTCGGCCTCGTCCAACACGAAATATTCCACTTTGGAGAGGTCGATATCACTATGCTGAATATGTGAGATTAAGCGCCCGGGAGTTGCGATGGCTATGTCTGCTCCTAACCGGAGTCCTTTCTTTTGTTGTTCCCACAAGGCTCCGTCACCTCCGCCGTAGACGACCACCGTGGATACGGGTAGAAAATAGGAAAATCCTTCGAATTGAATGTCGATTTGTTGTGCCAACTCTCTCGTCGGAGCCATAATGAGTGCTTTCACTACATCTTCGGGGTGGTCTTTTTCGGCCAACCGATTCAATATCGGTAGAATATAAGCCGCTGTTTTTCCGGTTCCGGTTTGTGCACAGGCAATCAGATCTTTCCCTTCCAGTATGACGGGTATGGTTAATTCTTGTATAGGCGTTGTCTCTTGAAAATTCATTGCATCAAGTCCCTCTAATACAGGGGATGCCAGTTCGAGCTCATCAAATCTCATCTTCCAATAGTTTCTTTTGTTTTTATATGCTTTCTTGCATTAAATTAAGTGCTAACCGATAATTGGTTAATAGTTAATATTAAACACCTTAAATTTCTAAGCAAAGTTAATAAAAAAATTATTTTTTTGATTATTTATTAATGTAATATCATTGCCATTCGCTCGTAGAATCTTTTAATTCCGGAATACTCTTTGATTTGAATGCGGGGCTATGTATGCCGGATTTCTTTTGCTGGTGATAATCCTTTAAAGCTTTAAGGGCTATTTTGCCGAGTAACACGATTGCAATCAGGTTAATAATTGTCATAACAGCCATCGCCAAATCCGCCAAATTCCAGACCAGGTCCAAAGCGGCCCAAGAACCGAAAAGTACCATGAGTCCGACGGCTACCCGGTATAATTGCAAGTAGACCTGTTTGGGAGAGATAAATATCATGTTCGTTTCACAGTAGGAGTAATTACCGACGATGGAGCTGAAGGCGAATAATAGAATGCTGATGGCGATAAATTGTCCCCCCACGGGACCTATTTGATGGGAGAGAGCCATTTGTGTCAATTGAATTCCCTTGGTCGTACCGTCCAAGGGAATGTCCGAAAGGAGGATGATGAAAGCCGTACAACTGCAGATAATGATGGTATCCGTGAACACGCTTAGGGATTGAATTAATCCTTGTTTGACCGGATGGGAGACATCGGCGGTGGCAGCGGCGTTCGGGGCGGAACCCATACCGGCCTCATTGGAAAACAGACCGCGTCGGATTCCCTGCATGATCACGACTCCTAAACCTCCTCCGGCGAATTGTTCGAAACCGAAGGCATCGGCGAATATGGTGGTAATAAGATGAGGTATACTCCCGGCGTTCATGAATAGGATAAAAAGCGCGACCAATATGTAAGCAATGGCCATTAGGGGAACAAGAATACCCGATATGACGGCAATCCGATGGATTCCTCCGAAAATGACTAATAGAGTGAATATCGTTAATAAAATGCCTAACCAGGTACGGTCTATGCCAAAAACCTCGTGAAAGGCAAGTGTAACCGTGTTGGCTTGTACGGAATTAAACACAAGCCCGAATGTAATGGAGATAATAACGGCAAATAAAATACCCATACTCCTTTTTTTCAATCCTTTCTCCATGTAGAAGGCGGGTCCCCCGATGAAGGTACGTTCTCCTTTGGCTTTGTATATCTGGGCTAATGTCGATTCTATAAATGCCGAGGCAGAGCCGATAAGGGCTATCAGCCACATCCAGAAGACAGCTCCCGGACCTCCTAAGGCTAAAGCCGTTGCGACGCCGGCTAAATTTCCGGTTCCGACCCGGGATGCGGTGGCGATGCAGAATGCTTGAAATGAAGATACCGAATTTTTACTTTTTCCGCTTGTTATGCCTTCTCCCAAGAGTCGAAACATCTCCCGGAAATTCCGGAACTGCACGAACCGACTGAGAAATGTGAAATAAAGCCCGATGGCGATTAGGGGAACGATCAAAAAATAGGTCCAAATAAAATCGTTCGAAAAGATAATCCAATTGTTAAGTTTATCCATAATCGTTATTTTTGCTTACGGATATACGTAACCAAGTGTAGATCGGTTGTAAAGTAGTCTTATTTTTATGGCTTATCCATTCCCGTGCGGGTTTATTTCAGAAAGAGGTCGTACAACTCTTGCAAACGGGAAATTGCTTCCGATCCGAAAGCCTCTATCTCCTTGCTGATTTGCTGAACGGATTTTTCCCGGGTTAAGTCTTTGCTTTTAGAAAAGAATTTGTCTGCTAAACATATTAATTTTTCTTCTTTACTTAAAGGGAGCATCTCCCTTTCCGGAAGGGGAAGATGTCGTTCCCGGATCATTTCCGAGCTTATTCCGGATCCGGTATGGCGCTCGCACACTAAAGCGTGTCGGGGAAATCCTTCCTGACGTAACAATTCGGCTCCTAAATAACCGTGGCATATGTAAGGTTTATCTCCGTGACAACCGATCTCTGGAGCATTTGTGAGAAAGATGCCGATATCATGCAGCAGGGAGGCTTCTTTAATAAATGACGTATCCAACTCCATTTCTGGATGGAAACCGGCGAGTTCCAAGGCTTTTTCCATAACGGCTTTACTGTGAGAGTACAAAATAGAGTAAGCCTTGGAATTCGGATCGTAATATTTATGAAGTAATTCGATGGGATTCATGATCTGCTTTTTGTTTTGACAAAAATATAAAATCCATCGATAATTATTACAGATTATTTATCATATCTGCTTTTGACGGTATTCCAATCTATGATGGTCCAGAGCTTTGCGATATGATCTGCCCGTTTGTTTTGGTAATCGAGATAGTAGGCGTGTTCCCATACGTCGATGCCTAATAATGGCGTATACCCTTTGGTGATCGGATTTCCGGCATTGCTTTCCTGAAGAATGAGCAGTTTCCCGTTTTTGTCTTTGGCTAACCAAACCCAGCCCGAACCGAATAAGGATGCTGCTGCCGTTGAAAATGCCTTTTTAAAATTGTCGAAAGATCCCCACTCTTTTTCGATAGCAATTAAAAGTGCTCCGGAAGGATATAGGGTCGCATGTGGTGAAAAGGTATTGAAATAGATGATGTGATTCAGCGTTTGTGCCGCATTGTCAAAAATAGCTCCGTTTGAGTTCTTGACAATGGTTTCCAGATCGCTGCTTTCAAAAGGGGTTCCGATGATTAATTTATTCAGGTTCGTGATATACCCCTTCAAATGTTTTCCGTGGTGAAGGTTCATGGTCTCTTCACTGATGACGGGGGATAGAGCGTTTACTTTGTAGGGAAGCGGAGGTAGTGTAAAACGTTCTGACGTCTCTTTTTTCTGTGTTTGTGCCTGTATATACGGATTTCCGTTCAATAATACGGTGAAAACCAGAAAAAGAGCAAAGCGATGATAATGTGTAGTTTTCATTTTGTAAAAGTTTGTTTATGGATTAAATTCTATTCTCTTTTGTTTACGGATGAGACGCGGAATTGGTTGCCGGAGTAGGAATATCTCTATCGATTGAATCGATTTTATAAAATATTGTTAAAGAACCAAACTTTTTAATGAGGTGATTCGTTTCTTATAAACAAAACTAAAAATAGAAGAAATGAAACACGCGAATGTAAAATTACTGTTGGGTCTGGGAATCGGAGCCGCGGTAGGAGCTGCCATAGGATATTATATGGCATCGGATAAGGGCAAATTAAAAGAAGATGTTCGTCATGCGGTAGATGAAGTGAAAGAGGGGGTCAAATCCGCTTATTCAAAAGTCAAAACGAAAGCTGAAAATATCCGGGAAGAGATGACGGACAAGGCTAATGAAGTTTCCCGCAAAGTAGCAGACAAGGTAGAAAACGTGAAGGAAGAGGGAACGGCTAAAAAACAATAGTCATCCATGGAAAAAGCTGCTGAAAAGATATTCGCGAGGTTGAAGGAAGATCTTTTAACTTACGCGGAGTTGAAGCTGGAACTTTTGAAATTACATACCTACGAGAGAGTCTCTAAAGTGATAGCGATTCTTTCGTACGGTATCGTATTGATTTTGCTCGCTTTTTTTACCGTATTGTTTTTATTCTTGGGATTAGGTTTTTATTTGGGAGAACTTTTAAATAGTACGGCACTTGGATTCATTGTGGTGGCAGGAATATACCTGATCTTTTTTGTGATCATCGCCTTTTTTAAAGAAAAGATTCGAATGAAGGTGGTGAATGAAATATTAATATCGATGATGGCTAAAGACGATAAAGATGAAGATGACGAAGTTGACACCTCTGGAAGAACTGATAGCTGAGAAAAAGGAAGTGCGTTCCCGGCTTCGGCTTCAGGAAAAGAAATTGGGTGAGGATTTTTCTTATGTTCGGCAACATGCTGGAAGTTTGTTTTTGTCCGGGCTTTCCCTGCTGTTTTTTCCTTCTTCATCCGAAGATACGAAGAAAAGCGACTCTCCTTTCAATGGTTATTTTTCGGCTTTAAAGTCGGTTATGCCTTTTATTTGGGACGTGACCTTACCGATACTCATCCGTTGGTTTGTAAAAAAAATAGTTTCTCTCTTTCGAAAATGATCCGGTGCTACTTCTAATAAATAAAGCTTTTTACCATCTCTTTCAAAAGAGAAGCCTGTATGGGTTTGGTGATGTATTCGTTACATCCGGCTTCTGAAGCTTTTATTCGATCCTTGTCGTAAGCGAAAGCTGTTAAGGCAATAATCGGTACGTGTATATGTTTTTCCCGTATCCGTCGGGTGGCTGTCAGACCGTCCATTTCCGGCATTTTTATGTCCATAAGAACCAGATCTGGATGACTCTCTTCCACCATTTTTATTGCTTCCAAACCATTCAATGCCCTGAGTACGGTATATTCTTTTTTGAGAATAGTGGAGATCAATATATAATTGCTATCCGTGTCTTCTGCTACTAAAATAGTAGGTTTATTCAAATTCTTTTCCGGTAGTATTGTATTGGTAAGCGTAACTCCCGTTTCGGTCGCTTGGGACGAAATGTAAGGAATGGTAAACCAGAAGCGCGACCCGACTCCTTTTTCGGAGTCGACGCCGATAGTTCCTCCCATTTGTTCCACGATGCTTTTGCATATGGCTAATCCTAATCCGGTCCCGTGGATGAACGTGTCTAATTTCACGAAGCGGTCAAAAATAGAGTGGATGTGTTCTTGGTCTATACCGATACCTGTATCTTGTACATAAAATTCGATCTGGTCTCGAGTAAAACGATAACCTAACGTGATGCTTCCCCGAGAGGTGAATTTTATAGCGTTATTGATGAAGTTGGATATGACTTGATGCAAACGATTCCTGTCACTGAATAGATGGCATCCCGGTTGATGACTCCCGAAAACGAGTTGGATGTTTTCCGGTGTTTTCAGTCGTGACGAACGAATGATTTCCTGACACAACAGATTCACGTCTACATCTCCGTTTACGAATTCGAATGTGCCAGCTTCTATTTTCGAGAGGTCGAGAATATCAGATATGAGTTGTAATAAGAGATCCGTATTTTCTTGTATGATATTTATGTATTGTTGTTTCTCGGCTCGCTCGGAGGTATCCAGAAGAAGATTGGAAAAGCCGACGATGGCATTTAAAGGTGTCCGGATTTCGTGGCTCATGTTGGCCAAAAAAGCAGATTTTAATTTGTCTAATGTTTCTGCCTTAATCTTGGCTTCCGTTAATTTGGCTTCGATTTCTTTCATCTCGGTGATGTCGAAATTGATACCGGTCAATTCAAGATAACGTTTGTTTTCCAACACTCTCGAAGCAATGTCGCTTCTGATCCATTTCCATTTACCGTTATCGTCTTTTACCCGTACTTCTTTGTGCATCCGGTTTATCTTTCCGCTCAGGAGATCCCGGTACAATTTTTTTATTTCCGGTCTGTCTTCGGGATGGACGTGCGGATATACCCCAATGATATTTTCGAATTGAGAATCTTCGGATGCACCCCAGTTCTTAAACCATTGACTGATAGCAAATCCTTTTTGCTCTTCTTGATTCCAACGGCAATAACCGATTTTTGCATAGTCGGCGATGATGGAAAAGAAATTTTCGAACTCTTTAATTTTATTGTGGGCTGTCAAGATTTCCGTGTTATCGATAACAATAAAAAGATAATTCTGAAATTGATCGTTATTATCGTATAGAGGAGTTATTCTGATCAATAAATTCTTTATCGCGTTTTGATAGTTGGTCTTGTAATATTTGTGAAGGTTGACTTTAGAGAAATCATACCTGACAACATAATTCACTTCTTGCTTGGCCAGAACCTGAGCTTTGACCTCTTCCGTGAAGTTCGGATTATCAAGAAAATTGACTCCCAGAACATCCTCTTTACGTGTTAACCCGAATATCTCCAGATCTTTGTTGTTGATATCGATAGCAATTCCGTTTTTATCATAAATCTCTATGCCCACGGGAATGTTTTTATATATGTTTCGTAACATTTTTTCGCTCCGATCCAACGCTTCGTGAGCCTTAACGGTTTCTGTGGTATCGGAGAAAAGAGCGACGATCTCTTCTTTACCGGGAGAATAGATAATGGTTCGGCAATACTTATTACCGTTATTTACAGAATAATTGGCCTCGTAATAATTTTTGACGGAAAGAGTATCGGTTATTTCTTTTAAAGAGGGGCCGGAACTTATCGGAAAGTTTAAAGAACTGGCGTTTTTACCGATAATATGATGACGATTTTTACCCGTGATTTCCTCAAAAGCCGGATTGGCGTCAAGGTAGGTGTAGTCTATAGGCGTTCCTTCGCCGTCGTATATCAGTTTCATGCGTATGTAGCCTATGGGCATGTATTGATAGAGATTTTCAAAATATTCTCTTTCTTTATGTGCGATTTGTTCGGAATTATGTAATTGTATACAAATGCTGATGATGTTCCCCATGGAAGCAAACCATTGGTAATCTTCATTGCTCCAGGAACGGTACTCCGTCATTATATTGATGCCTAAATACCCCCATACCCGGTCTTTGGATAGCATGGGAACCATCATCATGGATTTTATATGCTGGGCATCCCAGTGCATTTTCTCTTTTGAACCTTGTTGCGGAATTTCATCCAGGTTAGATAATATAATGGGAATGGAATTCATCAATTGCCGATTTTTCCAAGGAGTCTCGTCGATATGCAGCGACAGCTCGGTCTGTTGATCTTGCGGTAATCGATCGTTTAAGACTTCATACAAACAATGTTGGGTCATGTTTTTTGGGTCGTATTCGATAATATATACCCGATCCCCGTTAAATTGTTCCTGGATATCGTATAGTATTTTTAGAATGACACTTGAGATTTCTTCGGTTTGTAAAAATGTGAGTAAGGAACGGGAAATACTGTTTTGTTGGTACAACAGGTGATTGACCTTGTTTAATGCTTTTCTGTCGGTGTCTTTTTCTTGGTCCTCAATACATTGCAGGAATCCCCACGCGACGAGATGCCCTCTTTCGTCTCTCTCTTTTAAACCTAATTGGGAGTGAATCCATCGTATGCCGTATTTGGTATGAATGGGAAATATTTGTTCGTACACGTCTTGGGCCAATATGAAAGCAAATTCATTGGTAATGCGTGCTTGATAATCTTCTCGTATAAACTCCTTGAAATCATAGAAAGGGAGGATATCGGATTTTAGGTCCAGTAGATCTATGATGAAATTGGAGCAGGTATATGTCTTGTCATGAAAATCGGCTTTCCACCATCCCCATTTTGCCATATTTAAAAGAGCTTTCAGTTTATCCGGTACAATTTCGTTTTCTTTCATATCACCTTTATATAATTTCCCGACTAAATTAGGTAATATTCGTGAAATAGTGAGTCAGTTTTCCTGTTATTTTCATTATCTTTACACGCTTTTTGGGATAATCGTTTCTTGAATATCCAAATACTTTTCAGATTCGAAATATAAAAATGAACATATGTCAGTGGCAAGTACTCCTCACATATTGGAAGCCAAGCCGATTGGTAAGCTACTATTGCAATATTCAATTCCGGCAATTATCGGAATGACGGTCACGTCTTTATATAATATTATAGACAGTATATTTATCGGGCATGGGGTAGGCCCTTTGGCTATTTCTGGATTGGCGATTACCTTTCCATTAATGAATCTTGTCATTGCTTTTTCTACTTTGGTCGGAATCGGGGGAGCTACGATCACCTCGATTTATTTGGGACAAAAAGATGTGGATAAAGCAACTCGTGTTTTGACTAACGTATTATTGCTTTGTATCATCAACGGATTTTGTTTCGGGGGAATTACCTTGTGGCTTTTAGAGCCTATTTTGCATTTCTTCGGGGCGAGTCAGGATACGCTTCCTTATGCCAGGGATTTCATGCAGGTGATTTTGCTTGGAAATCCGATATCGTTCGTTTTTATCGGTTTGAATAATATCATGCGGGCGACGGGATATCCGAAGAAAGCCATGCTCTCGTCTCTGGTGACGGTATTTGCCAATATCATTCTGGCACCTGTATTTATATTTCATTTCGATTGGGGAATTCGTGGGGCGGCGACAGCCACGATCCTTTCGCAATGTTTGGGGTTAGTCTGGATTTTAAACCATTTCCTGAGTAAATCGAGTTTTATTCATTTTAAGTCCGGTTATTTTAAATTACAGAAACGGATTGTCATGAGTATTTTTTCTATTGGAATGTCTCCTTTCCTGATGAATGTTTGTGCGAGCACCGTGGTCATTATTTTGAATAATAGTTTTAAGACATACGGGGGGGATTTGGCTATCGGGGCTTACGGTATTGTAAATCGGGTGTTGACTCTTTTCGTGATGATCGAGTTGGGATTGACACAGGGAATGCAACCTATCGTGGGGTATAATTATGGCGCAAAGCACGGTGATAGGGTGAAAAAGACGTTGAGAATCGCTTTGTTTGCCGGAGTTTCCATTATGACCTTCGGATTCCTGATGAGCGAAATTTTTCCTCATGCGATCGTGGGTATGTTTACCGGGCATGAACAGTTGATCGAACTGGCTAACACGGGATTGAGAATTACCTGTCTTATGTTTCCCTTCGTGGGAGCTCAGATCGTTATTACGAATTTTTTCCAGTCTATCGGAAAGGCTAAGGTTTCTATCTTCCTTTCCCTTTCCCGTCAACTGTTATATCTATTACCCTGTTTGTTGATCTTGCCTCGTTACTGGGGTATTACCGGCGTGTGGGGAAGTATGCCCATCTCGGATTTTGTCGCTTTCGTGACGGCTGTAGGAACGTTGATTTATTTTAAGAGGCATGCGATTTTTCTGAAAGAGGTGTAAAAAGGAACGAACCGGAAATGAGCTAAACCGGTTCGCTTGAGAGTGTTATCTCTTCCAAAATATAGAGGGCTTACTAAAATTCGACATATCGTATTATTTTCTGGTGACAAAGATGGGGGAATTCCCGTTGCGATGCTATCCCTATTTGTGGGGAAAATTTATTAGGACTATCCCCAATTGTGGGGATTATTCGATTTCGTTTTGATCCAGGAGATTGTGCAAGAGAGCGTAGACCGTAAGACCGGCGATGGATTTTATACCCGTTTTGCGGGATATGTTTTTTCGGTGGGAAATAACCGTATGTATTGAAATGTGATGCTGGTCGGCTATTTCTTTGTTTTGTAAACCTTTAACGACTGAAATGAGTATTTCTGTTTCCCGGTCGGATAGCTCGTAGTTGTCGCTACTTCCGGGGGTCGCTTCCTGATGCTCTATCGCTTGTTGTAATTTCTTATTGATCTTCGTTCCGTCATCATATATGGAGATCATTCCGTCGTATTGTTTTAGATTGTCAGCATAAACATAATGATACAAAAGGGCGATGAATAAAGTTTGAGAATATTGAGAGAATATGGATTTTATGGCATGTTGGCGATGAAAATCCATGACGATCGGGTTGAGTATAACGATATCCGGAAGTGAAGCAGTCGGATGTTCGGAAAAATGAAATAAGTCTTCAGAGCAATGGAGAATTTCAAATTCAGGAAGGGTTTGAAAAATCTTTTTTAAACCTTCCGTGACGATAGGTGAGGGCTCTATAAGGGTTATTTTATATTTTTTCCTGTTCATTGTTGTGGTTTTCTAATCGTTGGACAAACGGGACCAATATCTTATCTTCAAATAACGAGTGTTTGTTCAAATCTTCTTCCAATAAAAAAAGATTGAAAAGAATCTTGTTTCGCAGATCGGACTGACAATTACCCGGTAAGTATTTGATGATGATGTTTTTTAGGTCATTCAATTTATCTTCGATATTACTGTGATTTGCTTCAAATTGTTCAATGGAATAATTACCCGAGGATTTGCCTTTTAATAAATCCAAGATATAGGGAAAGACCGTATTTTCTTCGTAACTCAGGTGATTGGCCACTTCGGCCCGGTAATCTTCGAAAAAGCGAGTCAACAGAGCACCCTGCTTGGGATCGTAACAACGAACGAGTTCTGCGAGTTGGGCCTGAATAGCGGGGATTTGGTCTTTTATGTAATGATCGTGTGATTTTTGTAGATAACAGGTCAGATCATCGATATGAATCTGACTTAACTCCCCTTGGTTCGGAAAGTATTCATCAAAAGTATAGATATTGCATACCAATAAGAATAGTTCCGTCGATGTTCCCTGTTGTTCGCATACTTCTGCTACATTTTTATCCCCGAAGCCTAATTTTATATCGAATCTGGGCAATACTAACAACAATTTGAAATTGATATGGATCAAGTCGGCCAGTTTCTGCTTTTCAGAAAATAATAAATGTTTCATACGTTAAAATTTGAGACAAATATAAGTATTTATTTAGAATAAATAAAAAGAAAAATATTCGATTTTAGTCGAAATGAAGAACGATTTTGTTTTATGGACGGGAAAGGTCTGAAAACGTCTCGTGGGCATGTTCTGTTTAGACCCTGTTGAAAGTTATGGGTGAAATCTTTCAGACCTTTCCCTATTTTATTATTTATCGGTTTCCGGAATGACAGCTCCGGAGAGAGCGATAGCTTCCTTGTTACGGAAAGTCATGACGGGTGATACGGCTACATACGAGAGTACGATGTATTCGAAGAGTTGTACGGTAGCGCGTTTCCCTCTATTCGTCAGGGAAATCTCAAGTTTTATTCCCGTGTTGTCTTCTGCGTATTGGCTCAGTCTGGAAAGATTAATGAATTGTTTGGTCTCCAGAAGGTATTGCAAACGAGGTAATTCGTCCGGCTCGAAGAACAAGGCATAATTTTGTTCTTTCCGGCTTTTTGAAAATAGATTTGTTTTCATATCGGCTTTTATAGTGTGTGTTGTTAATAAAAATGGATCTTTTTCTCCTAAAGGAAAAAGGGCAATACGAACAGAATAAAAACCTTCAAATCAGTAGTTTGCATAATTCGTGAAAATGGTGTTTGTAATCACGATCTTGTGATGTTTTAATGTAATTGTGAGAGAAATTATGATCATTATTATTTATACACGCGTACTCCAAGGGAATTCCTTCCAAAAGAATACGAATCTGAGATGGTAATTGTGAACGGCGTAAAGACATCCCGTTTTGTTGCGGAAGAATACAGTCGCTATAATGATTTTGATAATGTTCTTGGTCATGAACGGATCTCTCAGCCTGAATGAGTATTTGCTGAAAATGCTCTTGCTCGGATTCAGTCATCACCAATCCCATGACTACGTTGGTTAATTGGGAAACCACCAGGATCAGAATCGTATGTAGTATAAATCTGACCATAATTTTGTATTTGTTCCAAATATAAAAAATAAATAACACAAAACCAATGATTTAGATCGACTTTGTGTTATTATATATTAAATCTTGTAATAAAAAACAATAGATGCTTTTTCTAACGTATGTTTCCATAGTTCTAAGCCGACCTGTGCCGGAAGGGCCTCTTTATCCGATTGGAGTTTCTGGATGTCGAGAGCGTACACTGTAATCACGTAGGCGTGCCAATTATCTCCCGGAGGAGGGCATGGGCCGCTATAACCGTAACTTCCGCCGTCATTCCGGCTTTGTATGGCATCGCCGGGAGCTATATGCTTGGATGTGTTTCCCGCGTCAGTCGGTAATTCCCGGGTCGTGGGGGAAGATCGAACAGGAGCCAGTGCCAGAATCCGCTTCCGCTGGGAGCATCTTTGTCGTACATGGTAACGGCAAAACTTTTCACTCCTTCCGGTGGATTGATCCAATACAGTTGAGGGGATTTATTTTCTCCTCCGCATCGGGGATGGGCTTGTTCCAGTACGCCTATACCTCCCAAGTCATTGCTTCTTAATGTAAATGTTCCATTTTTCATATGATTCTTTTTATGATTCCGTATATAGATACTTATCTGGAGTGAAAATGTTACGTATGGGTAAGAAGAAGCCGGGAGATAGTTATAAAATGATATAAAAAAAACAGCTCTGTTTCCAAAGCTGTTTTTTATCGTATAATTGATTTTATCAATTGTGTTCTTTTAAGATCACGTCGTGGGCTCCGCCTTCCACGATACTGGTGGAAGAGACCAGGGTTATTTTGGCTGTCCGTTGTAGTTCCGGTATAGTGACGGACCCGCAACTGCACATGGTGGCTTTGATTTTTCCCAATGTTACGTTTAAGTTGTCTTTCATTTTACCGGCATATGGAACGTAGCTGTCTACTCCCTCTTCGAATTTCAACGATTCGCTGCCTCCCATGTCGTAACGTTGCCAGTTGTGGGCGCGGTTTGAACCTTCTCCCCAATACTCTTTTACGTAGTTATTACCGATTTTCAGCTTTTTGGTGGGGGATTCGTCGAAACGGGCAAAATAGCGTCCCATCATAAGGAAATCGGCTCCCATGGCCAATGCGAGTACCATGTGATAATCGTGTACCAATCCCCCGTCGCTGCATATGGGAACATATATACCGGTTTCTTGGAAATAACGGTCCCGTGCCGCGGCTACGTCGATAATGGCCGTGGCCTGTCCGCGACCGATACCTTTTTGTTCGCGGGTGATACAGATCGAACCTCCCCCGATACCCACTTTTACGAAATCGGCTCCGGCATCTACCAAATAACGGAAACCCTCTTCATCGACTACATTTCCGGCACCTACCAATACTTCTCCGTTGTATTTCTCCTTGATCCATTTGATGGTATCCGACTGCCATTCGGAAAAACCGTCTGAGGAGTCGATACATAAAACATCTACTCCGGCTTCAATCAGGGCAGGAACCCGGTCCATGTAATCTCGGGTGTTTATTCCGGCGCCAACCAGTAATTTTTTATCCCGGGTGTTTAGAAGTTCGTTCGGATTATCCTTATGGCTGTCGTAGTCTTTCCGGAAAACAAAATAGGCCAGATGCTGATCTTTATCTATAATCGGCAAGGTATTCAGTTTATGTTCCCAGATAATTTGATTGGCTTCGGAAAGCGTCATGCCGACTTCACCTACGGTTAATTTGGAAAAAGGAGTCATGAACTCTTTTACTTTTCTGTCGGCAGGATCTTTTTCAGCCCTGTAATCCCGACTGGTTATCATGCCCAGTAGTTTTCCGTTAGGAGTACCGTCATCCGTAACGCCCATGGTGGTATGACCTGTTTTTCTTACCAGTGCAACAACGTCGGCTAACGTGTTTTCGGGTGTAAGGTTGGAATCGCTGGTAACGAATCCGGCTTTGAATTTCTTCACTTTTCTAACCATTTCCGCTTGAGACTCGATGCTCTGGGAACCGAAAATAAACGATAATCCACCATTACGAGCTAATGCGATGGCTAATCCCGAATCGGAAACGGATTGCATGATGGCCGACACAAATGGAATGTTCAATTCGATCGCTGACTTTTCGCCTTTTTTGAATTTCACCAAAGGTGTTTTCAAAGAAACATTAGTGGGAATACACTGTTTCGTGGTTAAACCGGGAATAAGTAAATATTCTCCAAAAGTTCTTGATACATCGTCTAAATAGATTGCCATATAATTCTCTTTTACGAAATGATTAAAAATTGTGCAAAGATAGTCAATACAAGGGATTTTTCAGCATTTTGCATGAAATGTTTTTAAGTGGTGAGGATTTTTTTTAGATATAGGGGAATAGATTGGAAATTTCTTATATTCGATTTTTGAAATGAAATTTTAAAAGGGATGAGTTATATACATTGGGATGCAGACCCGGTTTTTATCCGTATAGGGGCTATTCCTATCTATTATTATAGTTTGTCGTTTATTGCCGGAACGGTGTTGTCCGTGTGGATTTTAAAAAAACTTTTTCAAGAGAACGGTATTTCGTGGGTAAACTTACAATTGTTGGTCGTATGGAGTACGGTAAGTTTATTTATCGGGGCTCGTTTGGGACATTGTTTATTTTACGAACCGGATTATTTTTTAGCCCATCCCTTGGAGATTTTTTTGCCGATAACGGCGAAAGCGGATGGCGGATACCTGTTTACCGGGTATCAGGGGATGGCCAGTCATGGGGGAGCCTTGGGATTGATCGTGGCCTTAATTCTTTATTCCGTTTGCCGGCACCAACCGGTCATTCGAACCTTGGATCATATCGCTATCGTATTGCCTTTGGCTGCGGCTTTCATCCGGATCGGAAATTTAATGAACTCCGAAATGATCGGAATCCCGACGGGAATGGCGGGGGCTTTTGTGTTCGAACGGGTGGATGCCATACCTCGTCATCCGGCCCAACTTTATGAGGCCCTGGCTTACTTAGCTGTTTTTTTTCTGAATATAGGACTTTACCGGAAAACAGGTATGGGAAAATATCCCGGATTATACTGGGGCATGATGCTGTCCTTAGTATTTATCGCCCGTTTTGGTATCGAGTTCGTCAAAGAGAAGCAGGTACCGCTCGAAGAGGGGATGATTTTGGATCTCGGACAGGTGCTGAGTCTTCCTTTTATTCTTATCGGAATCTTTTTTTTGATTTATGCCTTTAAGAAAAGACCGCTTTCCGGTCGGACCGCTTAATAAGCGAATCTGACATTGTCTACCCAAAACGTGTTTCCTAAGGATCCCACGTAGGCTTCTCCGTGACTGGAAGAGATTTTCAATATAAGGTGTGTAGGGGTGTCGTCGGGATCTCCCCAACCTTCCTCTATGATGGGGACCGATTTCCCTTTGCTGTTTAGGCAGTATTGGTAATTGTCTGCCGGAATCAGATCCATATAAGGTTGGAATCCGGAATCTTTGGAAGCATCCCCGTAAATCAGTTTGATCGAGTGATTGTTAACCCAATCCGGGGTCGTTTCGGAGAAACGCTCTACACCCGTGGCTATTCGTTTGGCATGCACGTTTCCTTTTTCGTCTTCCCATCGCTTTTGCAAGATAATAAACACTTCGGCGCAATCTTTTCCCGGAACTTTTGTCGTTCTTCCGAAGCCGGGAGCTTTAATTCGGTCCGGATCACCGTTGGTTTTCATTTTGTAATCGAGTACCATCGTCAAAGGACGTTCGGTGAACGGAATGCCCATGTTTAATTTGGCCTGGGGATTTTTCGTATCTTTTATGGGCTCTAGCATTTCTCCTAAAAATATGGTTCCTGAAGCCAATACCGTAATGTTCACGATGCCGAATACCTTGCAATTTTCCATACGGGTTTCTAATCGGGCACATTGCCCTTCTCCTCTTTTTTCGGGAAAAACCGTATTGCTGCATTTCGTGATTCCGCTCACGTGAGCCATGACATTGGAGGTCCTCCACGGTGACTGTGGAGAGTGACGGTAGGCGATGGTTCCCCTGATCGTATCGGCAGGGGCTATTTCGTGAAGAGTTTTGGTTTTTCCTCCGATAACGAATGATTCTTCGATAACCCTTACTAACCAGTTATCCATGTCTCCGAACGGAATTGATTTTATACGAGCACTGTCTTGGGCCTTCCCGACGGCAACTCCCCCAAGAACGAAATTTAAACACAAAATACCTTTTAGTACACGGCTCGTAAAACAGCCTTTAATTCTTCTCATAATGGTCCCTAATTAATGTCTCCTTTTGGTCTACGAAAAAATGAAATTACTTGTTACTTGAGCAATATTCGTGCCGTATTAACACAAGTAAACAATAATATCCATTTTATTTTCCCGGTAAGATTGCCTTTATCGTATCTGTTTCTGACAGGTAGATTGAAACGGGGATAAATAGTAATGTTTATAGAGAGTTGAATCATAATTTGGGGATGAATTAAAGAATCTTTGAATATACGTTTCGAAGGAGAATAAATGCAAGAGAGTATAAACATAGTTAATAATATGTTATAAGTGAGCGAGAAAATACAATTAAGCGAGATTTTATTGTACATTCGTCAAATATTATTTAATTTTTTAGTAAAATGCGAACATTAAAAATTGGAAATTTATCCATTTCGATACCTATCATACAAGGTGGAATGGGTGTTGGAATTTCGCTTTCTGGATTGGCGTCTGCTGTTGCAAATGAAGGAGGAGTCGGGGTTATTTCGAGTGCCGGGTTGGGGTTGTTGTATCGGAATTTATCGAAGGATTATATTGAAGCAAGCATATTGGGATTAAAAGAAGAGTTGCGTAAGGCAAAGGAGAAAACGAAAGGAGTAATCGGGGTAAACGTAATGGTCGCCATGTCTAATTTTGCGGATATGGTGAAAACGGCTGTTGCCGAGAAAGCCGATATTATTTTCTCCGGGGCAGGTTTGCCTTTGAATTTGCCGAGTTTCTTACCGAAGGGGAGTACCACGAAATTGGTTCCTATCGTTTCTTCGGCTCGGGCAGCCCGGGTAATTGCCGAAAAATGGAAAAGTTTATATGATTATTTGCCGGACGCCTTTGTCGTGGAAGGCCCGAAAGCGGGAGGGCATTTGGGATTCAAAGACGAGCAGATTAACGATGAGCATTACGATTTGGAACATATTCTTCCGGAAGTGATCGGAGAAATAAAGGAGATAGAGAAGCGTTATCATCAGGAGATTCCGGTCATCGTTGCCGGGGGAATATATACCGGAGAGGATATCCGGCATTTTATGGATATGGGAGCCGCGGGGGTTCAGATGGGGACACGTTTTGTGACCACGAAAGAGTGTGATGCTTCGGATGCTTTCAAACAAACTTATATTGACGCAAAACAGGATGATATTCAGATTATAAAAAGTCCTGTAGGAATGCCGGGAAGAGCGATATTCAGTAAGTTTATTCAAAAGGTGAAAGAGGGACAAAAACAACCTAAAACTTGCATGTGCAAGTGTATTAAGACCTGTGATATCAGTAAGAGCCCTTATTGTATTATTTCGGCTTTGTATAATGCTTTTCGTGGAAATATGGATAACGGTTACGCTTTCGCGGGAGCCAATGCTTTTCGGGCGACTTGCATTACTTCGGTAAAAGAGACTTTTAAAGCTTTGATAGAGGAGTTTAATAAGACTAAGTAGCAGCTTGAAAAATAGAAGGGAGATAGGTATATGTCATATACCTGTCTTTTTTTTCGGGAAAAATTTTAATAGGAAAGATACGTTTTTCTTGTCTTAATGCCGGTAGCAATGTCTGTTTTATGCTATGTAAACTTTCTCTATCTTTGCCGGAAAAATAGTAAAGTCTGTAAATATGAAACATAATTGGAAACCGGGGACGATGATATACCCGCTGCCGGCCGTATTAGTGAGTTGCGGAAATACGCCGGAAGAGTATAACATTTTTACGGTTGCTTGGACAGGAACTCTTTGTACGAATCCGCCCATGTGTTATATTTCCGTGCGTCCGGAACGCCATTCGTACCCGATTCTGAAGAAAAACCGGGAGTTTGTCATTAATTTGACTACGGCGGATATGGCTTACGCGACCGATTGGTGCGGGGTACGTTCGGGCAAAGACTACAATAAGTTTGAAGAGATGAAGTTGACACCCGGACAGGCTACAGTCGTTCAGGCTCCCACGGTGGAAGAGTCTCCCGTTTGTATCGAATGCCGGGTGAAAGAAATTATTCCTTTAGGATCCCATGATATGTTTATGGCAGAGGTGGTGAACGTGTTGGCCGACGATAATTACCTGAATAAAGAGACCGGTAAGTTCGAATTATCAGATACTACCCCGTTGGTTTATGTACACGGGGAGTATTTTGGTATCGGTGAAAAGATCGGTCATTTCGGTTGGTCGGTTCGGAAAAAAAAGAAGAAATAACCTATTTTTCTTTTCTGAAAATAAGGTGTTCCAATATTAAGACCGAAATGACTCCCATGACAAACCCGTTACCGATGATCGGGCGGATAAGGGGAGGAATGGAGTTTAGTGCGCTATCCGGGGCAAAAGAGAGCAGCAATGCTACCATGAGCGGAAAACCGATTACGATACCGCTATTAAAGTTTTTCACGGCGGTTTCATGGACCGTCATTTGCAAACCGGCAGAAAGTTGTGCTGCCATCAGGTAGAGTAGAACCGCTCCCATTACGACATGGGGAATATGTCCCATTACGATTATCAATTCGGGGAAAAAAGCACTTATTACAAGGCCTATGCCTGCCGGGATCAGGGTATAACGGGAAGCACATCCGGTGGCTGATATGATACCCGGACTCATGGAGTAATCGATAGGGCCTACAATACCGACTAAACCGGAAAGTATGTTGGTGATACCTACAACGCCGACTCCTTGGGTCGTTCGTTTTTCCATTTTGTCTGCACCTATGAGCTTTCCTACGGCCTGAATAGAACCTAATTCGTTTACGATAAGTGCAATGAAACAAAAAATAAAGGAGAGAATGACACCTGCATCGAATTCCAAAGGAAAATTGAAAAAAGAGAGTCCTGCTTTTGAAAAGGCAGAGGAGGGAAATGAGGATTTCGGGAATCCTTGTACTCCGTAATACAGTAAACTGCCTATAAGAAGAGCCCAGAGAACAACGGTGGATTTCCATATGCCCCGAAATACCTGATTTCCTATGATCATGGCAAGGGTGAGCAAGATGGCGAACGAGAGATGGAACAAGGTATGTCCCGCTTCGCCGAACAGAAGTTTCAGAATAACCGGGGAGAGCGTAATGGCTATCAGGATGAGGATAACCGTGATGATTCTGGGAGTGAATATAAATTGTAACTTAGAGAGTAATCCGCTATAAGCGAGTAAGGATAGAAAAATTCCTCCAATCAGAATAGCCGTGTACACGGCGGAAACGGATGCCGATGCGGATGCCAGGACACCGATGAGCAGAACGGAAGCAGGTCCTATGATAAGAGGTAAACGGTGTCCCCATAATACTTGTATAATTAAGGCAATGCCCATTATTCCGAAAATTTTTTGCATATAAAATGTTTGGGCGATCGCGTTGCTATAATGAATTTGCGATACGATAACCCCCAGAATGATGATGGAAGGAATGGATACGACAAACCATTGGAGTCCATACATAAGTAAAGGTAGCAGAGAGGGTTTGTCATTCAACGCGTATTTCATGGCTTTTTGTTTTAAGAACAAACAAACTTACGATATAAATGCGGGTCAAACAAATGGTACGGAAAGTTTATTAAAATGTTGGTAAAAAAGGGGTATGACTGGTAATATGTAAAATTATTTTTATCTTTAAAACGGATTAAAATAAGAAACATGAGGTTTAGATTGATTCTGAAAGTCGATAAAAATGTGTGGGGTACGATATTGCCTTGCAATTATTTATATCCTCTGAGCTCCACCATTTATAAAATATTGAACGAAGGTAATTCCGAATTTGCCGCTTGGTTGCATGATCACGGGTATATAACGGGGGAGCGTAAACAGTTTAAGCTTTTTACCTTTTCGAATTTATATATACCCCGTTTTCAGATTTTGGGAGACCGAATGAATATCTTGTCGGAAGAGGTATGCCTGATTGTCTCTTTTTATCCGATCGATGCCATCGAAGCTTTTGTCGTCGGGTTGTTTAATAATCGTCATATCGTTATCGGAGATAAGCAAACCCGGGTTTCTTTCGATGTGGTTTCTGTCGAACGTCTGCCGGAGCCTTCTTTTAGCGAAACGATAAGGTTTCGGACGATTTCGCCGGTTTTTATAGATGAGAAGCGGGAAGGAGGAGGTACTACCCGTCATGTATCTCCCGATGAACCTGTTTTTTTGAGGTTGCTGGAGTATAACCTACTCGAGAAATATCGTGCGTTCTATTGTCAGGAACCATTGCCAGAATGGCATTTGGATCGTTTGCAGGTATTGTCGCCCCTTAAGGCTAAGACGATTACTATAAAGGAGGGGACTTCTCAGAGGACCCAATTAAAAAGTTACCTGTTCGGGTTCGAGATCACGGGAAATCCGGAATTGTTGAAATTGATGTATGATAGCGGAGCCGGTAGGTTGGGCAGCCAGGGGTTCGGGTGTATCGAGGTCTGGACATGATCAAACGAAAAGAGCGTATATTCCGAAAGCGAAAATCGTAATAAGGCCCGTGTAAATGATGGTAAGCGTGTATTTTATACCGCCTGGATGTTCTATTAGGTAGCAATCGCGTTCGTTGCGGACAAATTCTCTTACACGCGTACAATGCAAGGCGAATCGGTAGAGTAGGTAAACGATACTACCCGCCGTTATACCGACAACCATGCCGAAAAGAAGGTCTCCGGGATAATGTACTCCCACGTAGATTCTCGAGTAACAGGTAATAACGGCCCATAAAATGAAAAAGACGGAGAGGGCTTTATTCCTGAAAAACCATAGGATAAAAAAAGTTAAGGCAAAGGTATTGGAAGCGTGACAGGAGGGAAATCCGTACATTCCTCCTCTTCTTCCGTTTATCAGGTGTACGATGTCTGCTATCTCTTGATTATGTGAGGGACGGGGACGTTCGAATAGGGGACGGAGGATGGAACTACAGGTTTGATCCGCCAAGGTTATGACCAAAGCAAAGGCTATTGTCGTCAAAATGACCGTGCGCCAGTTGAAATTCCTCCATAAAACATAAAGAATGGAAGCATACATGGGAATCCATATTAATTTCCCCGTATATATGGACATGAAAGTATCCCAATAAGGAGAATGTATGGAGTTGAGGTTTAAAAATAGCTCTTTGTCCAGTTCTTGAAGCGTTTCCAGCATGTTTTCAAATTTAATTCCGTAAATAAATCAAGCAAATTTATAATTTACAAATCATTTTTTACGATGTAGGCTTACTTTATTTACTTTGAGAACCTTCAAAATAATTTTTTCCAAGTCATTTTTGGAATGCACACCTAATACTTTTACCGGGTTTTCTTTTTTAGGGATAAAAAGCATCAATGGAATTTTTTTAATCTCCAGCACCTTTGCCAGATCTTTCTCTTTTTCTATGTTCACTTTATAAATTTGTAGCGAATCGCCGTACTCTTTCTGGATCTTTGTCAGGATCGGTGACAATCGGTGACAGGGAGGACACCAATCGGCATAAAAATCCACGATGACCGGTTTATCTCCTTTGTAACGCCATTCTTTATCCTTCATGTAGTCCCATATCAACTCCTTGAACTCTTTCGTGGTAATGGATTTTACCCTCGGTTCTTCGGGTGTTGAACTTGTTGTTAAAAGCAGGATGATCGTGAAGAAAGATAGTGCTTTCATGTTTTTAGTCGTTAGGTAATTGCAAATGTACGTGTTTTGTACGGGATTGATTGCCTTGTGGATGAAAATAATTTATTTTATGGATGTTTGGAAAACATAAAGAGATTCCCCGTAAATTAATTAATTTTGAGCCATCAAATAGGTAATGTATGGTACTGTTTCCAAATGCAAAAATAAATATAGGGCTTTTTATCACGGAAAAGCGGCCGGATGGTTTTCATAATATAGAGACGATTTTTTATCCGATAGGTTTATGCGATATATTGGAATTACATAAAAAAGAGAGCGGGGCGGGGGAGTGTGTTTTTCACACCTCTGGGATACCGATTGATTGCGAGCCGGAAAAAAATTTGGTTATAAAGGCTTACCGGTTATTGGCAAAAGAGTTCGATCTGCCTTCGGTTCGGGTACATCTGCATAAAATTATTCCTTTCGGTGCCGGTTTGGGCGGGGGATCTGCCGATGCCGCTTATATGCTGAAAGGATTAAACGAACTTTTTGTATTGGGATTGTCCGACTCCCGTTTGGAAGAGTATGCCGTTCGTTTAGGAAGCGATTGTGCGTTTTTTATTCGAAATAGACCCGTTTATGCCCGGGGCAAGGGAGAGATGATGAGTTCGATAGATCTGGATTTGAATGATTATAGCCTTGTACTGGTAAAGCCGGATGGCGGAGTAGCGACACCGGAAGCGTATGCCGGAATTACTCCGCGTGCTGCGACGTTCGATTTGCGGGAAGTACCTTATTGTCCGGTAGCGGATTGGAAAGAACGGGTACGTAATGATTTTGAGAACACGGTAAATAAGAAACTACCCGAGATAAACAGGATCAAAGAACGGCTGGCCGAGGCTGGGGCTTTGTACGTTTCGATGACGGGAAGCGGTTCTGCCGTGTATGCCTTGTTTAATCGTAAAGTTGAGGTAAAGGAGTATTTTCCGGACTATTTTACTTGGCAAAGCGAATAGTTGTGGATAAGTGACAAAAAGATCGAGGAGGCATGACAGCCTGTTCGATCTTTGATGACTAAAATACGATAGAAGATGAATCTTACCGTTTGTCTATAAAAGCATAAATGAATGACGAGATACCCGCGAAAATAAAACAAAGTCCCGTCCAGATAATGATATTCAAAGCTCCCCAAACCGGATAGAAAATAATCATAAAGGAGAAGATCAACGTGAGTATTCCTCCGGTCAGTATCCAACCCCATCCTCCGATTTTCAGCGAAGACATTTGGAGCGAATCACTGATAAAATCAATGCTTTTAAACAGTAGAATAAAGCCCACGATGTATGGCAGAATATCTTCCGTTATGCCGGGATTGGTAAGTAACACGAAACCGATGATTAAATCGATGATACCGAGCGTAAAACCCCATCCCCAATGTCTGGCATGCTTGCCGGAAAAAGCGTTCAGAATTTCTCCGATACCGATAATCATGATAATGATACTGAAATAAAGGGCGAGTCCTAAATAAGAAATTACCGGATGGCGTAAAATACCGATCCCGAAGACAAAGAGTACGATTCCTAAAATAATGTATAGCCACCGGAATCCTTTGGGACGTGTTGAAGTTGAAATTGTAGATGTTGTCATAACTGTTTTCGTATTAATATTTTGTTTTATATACGATACGGAACGAAAAAGTTATGGCTTTTAAGTAAAAATGTAATAAAAAAGTCGTCCTACTGGACGACTTTTTATTTATTGTTTTAACCATCGGTCTAACCAAGCGGCAAACGTGCGTTGCCATAGGATACCGTTCTGGCAGCCTAAAACCCAATGGCACTCTTCCGGGAAATAGAGGTATTGAGCCGGAATACCCCGCATGCGGGCGGCATTGAAGGCTCCCATGCCTTGAGATGCATCTATACGGAAATCCTGTTGTCCGTGGATGACTAAAATGGGAGTATCCCACTCGCCAACAAATTTATGCGGAGAGTTGTCGAATGTACGCTGAGCTATTTTGTTGTTTTTTTCCCAAGGTGCTCCTCCCATATCCCAATTGGCAAACCACATCTCTTCGGTGTTGTAATACTGCATCTCCATATTGAAAATACCGCAATGGGCAATAAATGCCTTAAAACGTTTGTCGTGGTGTCCTGCCAGGTAATATACCGAGAAACCGCCGTAGGAAGCTCCGACACAACCCAGACGGTTTTCATCGATGTAGGGCTCTTTCTTCATTTCGTCGATGGCGGACAGGTAGTCTTTCATATTTTGTCCCGTGTAGTCACCGCTGATTTGTTCCAGCCACTCCTGTCCGAAACCGGGCAATCCCCGGCGATTCGGTGCCACGATGATGTAATCGTTGGCTGCCATCATCTGGAAATTCCAGCGGTAGCTCCAGAATTGGCTGACCGTACTTTGCGGTCCTCCTTCGCAATAAAGGATAGCGGGGTATTTTTTATTCGGATCGAAATGGGGCGGATAGATGATCCAGGTTAGCATCTGTTTGTTGTCCGTCGTTTTGATCCAACGCGCCTCTACCTTACCCATAGTCAGTTGATCCAGTATTTTTTTATTGATAAAGGTGAGTTCTTGGTCTTTGCCGCTTACCGGATCTACTTTGTATAGTTCTGCCGGCTTACTCATGGAAACCTTACCGGCTAACAAGAAGTCGCCTACCGGAGTCACGGAAGTATAGTTATGGACTCCTTCCGTCAATTTCTTGATGACTCCGTCGTTGAGAGTCAATTTGTAGATTTCGTCGGTAGCATGATAATCGGAGATAAAATAGATGGTATTGTTGTCGGCCCAATTCAATCCTCCCACGTTCTGGTCGAAGTTTCGCGTATACTCTTTTTTCTCTCCCGTTTGCAGGTTCATGACGAAAAGCCGGATCTTGTCGGCTTCATAGCCGTCGCGCTCCATACTTTCCCAAGCCATTAGCGTACCGTCGGGGGAGAGTACCGGGTTATTGTCATATCCCATCATGCCTTCGGTTAAGTTGCGTGTTTTACCGCTGCTTAAATCATAAAGGTATAGATCCGTATTCGTGGACGAGGCATAAGCTACTCCCTCTTTTTTACGAGCCGTGTAGATGATGCCTTTGTTGTCTTTGGTCCATGCGATTTGTTCCGTACCGCCCCAGGGACGAACGGGAGACTCCCATTTTTCGCCTTCCATGATGTCTTTTCCGGTCGTGATCGGTTTGCCAGGGGTATACTCTGCCACGAACGGGTGTGTGTAGGTCTCTACCCATTGGTTCCAGTGACGATACATCTGGTCGTTGATCAACCGGGCATTGGCTTTGGGGAGATCCGGGTGCAGGTCGTGTACGTCTTGCTCTAACTTCACCTCTTTTAAAAAGAGTAATTTCGATTTATCCGGAGAATAGATATAACCTCCTATACCGCCTTCCACGTCGGTAATCTGCTTCAGGTTGCTACCGTCCGCTTCCATTTCCCATAATTGGACGGAACCCGATCTGCTCGACATGAAAGCAATCTTTCCGTCCGGGGTCCATGTTTCTCCGAACTCTTTGTAATCGGTATCGGTTAATTGCGTACTTTTTCCATCCGCCAGATTCAGTAGATACAAATCGGAATAAGAACGATCTTCTTCCTTGTTGAAATAGGTTACGTCGTAAACGACGGACTTTTGATCCGGAGAGACCTGGAAACTTCCGAGTCTTCCGAAGGACCATAATATTTCCGGGGTCATAACATCGGATGCAAGCTTCATATCCGGAGTTTTATAACTGGGTTTTACGATTTCTTTCTTGCTGTCGCATGCGATAACGGACAACAAAATTAAAGTAGAATAAAAATATCTTTTCATTCTTTTAGCTGTTATGTTATTAAATAAAAGAAAGGGATACGCACACCATCCCTTTCATTCGCTCTTATGCCTGTTTGTTTTGAATTTCATCCATGGCTACGACAATCTTTTGCTTTAGCTCTTCGGCTAACTCGGGATTGTCCATCACCAATTGTTTCACGGTTTCGCGTCCCTGGCCTAATTTGCTTTCTCCGTAGGAGAACCAGCTACCGCTTTTCTTGATGACGTTGTATTCCACGCCCAAGTCTACGATTTCGCCCGATTGAGAAATTCCCTCGCCGTACATGATATCGAATTCAGCCTTTTTGAATGGAGGAGCGACTTTGTTCTTCACTACCTTCACGCGGGTATGATTCCCGAACACCTCTTCTCCGTCTTTGATTTGCCCGATACGACGGATATCCAGACGTACGGAGGCATAGAATTTTAAAGCGTTACCACCGGTTGTCGTTTCGGGGTTACCGAACATGATACCTATTTTGTCCCGTAACTGATTGATAAAGATACAGCAAGTGTTTGTTTTGCTGATCGTTCCGGTTAATTTCCGTAAAGCTTGCGACATAAGGCGGGCTTGCAATCCCATCACGCTATCACCCATCTCTCCCTCGATTTCGGCTTTGGGAGTAAGGGCGGCCACGGAGTCGATAACAATGATATCGATAGCTGCGGATCGGATCAATTGCTCGGCGATCTCCAGGGCCTGTTCTCCGTTATCCGGTTGAGATATAAATAGGTTATTTACATCTACACCCAGTTTTTCGGCATAGGTGCGATCGAAGGCATGTTCTGCATCGATGATAGCTGCAATACCTCCTAATTTTTGTGCTTCAGCAATAGCGTGGATGGCTAAAGTCGTCTTACCGGAAGATTCCGGTCCGAAGATTTCAATAACCCTTCCTCTGGGGTATCCTCCGACGCCTAAAGCCTTGTCTAAGGCAATGGAGCCGGTCGGAATTGCCGGGATATTTTCCACGACATTTTCGCCAAGTTTCATAACACTTCCCTTGCCGAAATTCTTCTCGATCTTATCGAGGGTAAGTTGTAGTGCTTTTAACTTGTCTTGATTGGTTTCATTTGTTGCCATATGATTGATTTAAAATTTGAATTTTCAATACAATATGCTGGTTAACCTTTTATATCCAACTCTTTCAATATCTGGTTAGCATGGTCCTTCGTGTTAACCTTGGTGATTATTTTCTCGATAATGCCGTTCTGGCCGATAACGAAGGTGGTACGGATAACCCCCATATAACTTCTCCCATACATTTTTTTCTCGCCCCATACGCCGTATGCTTCCATGATTGTTTTGTCCGTATCGGCAATCAGATTGAACGATAAATTGTATTTCGCGATAAATTTCTGGTGGGAGGATGCCGGGTCCGGACTTACTCCGATCACTTCAAAACCTTGAGAGGTAAGTGACGCGTATCCTTCGTTTAAACTGCATGCTTCCGCCGTACAACCGGACGTGTTATCTTTCGGGTAAAAGTAAAGTATGAGCCTTTTTCCTTTAAAATCATCAAGGGTTATCTCCTTGCCGTCCTGATTCTGCCCTTTGAAATAGGGGGCTTTTTCTCCTTCTTTTAACTGTGTCATTGTTTTTCGAGTACTATGATATTTCTACAAAAGTAGGAATATTTTGGAGATTTCAGAGGAAGTCGAAAGAGAAAGTTTGAGGAAATTGAAGATTCCGGAAACAGAGGTGTTACGGCGGAAAAGATTTCTTTTTGATCCAGCACGATGATATGACAAACGTCGGGTCGGATAAAGGGAGCCTTCCGAATCCTCGGACGTTTTTTTATTCTTTGATAAAACGCTTTTTATCCGTAGTTTTGCGGTCAATAAAAATGAATTACCATGGAATTTATAGAGACCTATAATTTGACGGGCTTGATTATCGGGATATGTACGTTTTTGATCATCGGCCTGTTTCATCCGATTGTCGTAAAAGCGGAGTACTATTGGGGAACGAGATGTTGGTGGATATTTTTGCTCTTGGGGATAGGGGGAGTTGTTGCGGCATTATTGGTAAGGGAAGTCATGTGGTCTTCCCTGTTAGGAGTCTTTGCATTCTCTTCTTTTTGGACGATCAAGGAGATTTTCGAACAGGAAGAGCGGGTAAGGAAGGGATGGTTTCCCAAGAATCCGAAGCGGAAATATAATTTTTAGATTAAAAAACGGAGATGAAAATTGAAGAGGTATTGATACAAATGAACCGGGAATGCCGGGGAACCTTGGTGGAACACTTGGGAATAGAGTTTACCGGAATCGGAGAAGATTGGCTGGAAGCCCGGATGCCGATAGATGAACGTACGATGCGCCCGGGAAGTTTGCTGCATGGTGGAGCTATTATGGCCTTGGCGGAGACAGTAGGTAGTGGTATTACGTACGTTTCGGTTCCTCGGGAGGGATTTCACGTGTTCGGTATCGAGATAAACGGAAACCATATCCGGAAGGCTCAAGGGAGTTATGTTACGGGGCGTGCCGAATTTATTCATAAAGGACAACGTACTCATGTGGTGAGTATCAACGTGACGGATGAATTTGGGAACTTGGCTTCCGTATGTCGGATTACAAATGTCATTCTTCCCAAATCATGATGATAGAAGAGGTTCGCGTATATAGCCAACAATTGTCGGAAGCCGTATTTGATAAGCCCGGGGAGCTTGTTCATTGGATGGGGGCCGTACAAGCCCAACATTATCAGATGGCCAAATGGGCTGTTGGTCTCCGCTTAAAGTCCGCCACTTTGCAAACGGTGGAAGAGGCATTGAGGAGGGGTGAGATATTGCGTACCCATGTGATGCGTCCTACCTGGCATTTCGTGGCTGCCGAAGATATTCGTTGGATGTTGAAGTTATCTTTTTCACGGATAAAGTCTGCCAATGAATCGTTTGCAAAGAGTAAAAATTTAGGTATAACGGAAAAGTCGTATTTGTGCTGTAACCGCTTGTTTGAAAAAATATTGGAAGGAAATAGAAGTCTGACCAAGGAGGAGATCGGGACGGAGCTGATGAAGACGGGATTGGTTGTCGATTTTGCTCGGTTGACCCATTACCTGATGCGTGCGGAGGCGGAAGGAATCGTATGCAGTGGTGTCGATAAGGATAAAAAGTCGACTTATGCTTTGTTGGAAGAACGGGTACCGCCTGTGAAAGAGTTGCATAGGGAAGAGGCCTTGGCAAAGTTGGCCGTCAGCTATTTCAGAAGCCATTCGCCAGCCAGTTTGCAGGATTTTGTATGGTGGTCTGGGTTATCGATCGGCGATGCCCGGCATGCCATGGATTTGATACGCTCGGAATTGATTCCGGATCGTTTTGCCTCATACCGATTATTCGTGCACAGTTCATGTGATAAAAACATGAATATCGATAGGATATTGCATTTTCTACCTGCTTTTGACGAATACCTGATCAGCTACAAGGAGAGAGAGGCGATCTTGGACCGGGAATATTATTCCAAAGCCTTCAATCGTTGGGGAACTTTTTATCCGGTTATTCTCTATAATGGAAAAATTGTCGGGAATTGGAACAAAGAGGTCGCAAAGGGACAGGTTTCCGTTGAAACCTCTTTTTTTGAACGGATAGAGTTGGATCATAGCCTGTTAAAAGCGGCAGAGAAGAGGTATAAGGAGTTCATTATGACGTAAACGAAAGAGAGATGGCTTCGGTAAAAAAGGCGTTTGAATGGCATTGTTCTTCCGCGAGTTGGGCGGAGGCGAACCGTAGGGCCGGTATACGTATCAGGTCCGAATATAGGCGGGATGTCCGGCTGGACGTGCCGCAACGGATAGAGAAGATCGCTATCGGATATATCGGGGAGTTTGCTTTTGATGAGTGGTGTCGGTTGAAAAAGCTCCCGGTTGTTTATTTGGGAGAAAAGATTGGGGATACGCCCGATCATGGTGATTTTTTGAGTGCTCGGAACGAGATAATCGACGTTAAAACACAAGAAGTATTTTATTTTCCTCACGATGACTGGAGGTGTGAGGTTACGGACGAACAGGTCAAAAGAGTAGTGGATATCTATGTGTTTTCCAAACTGTATACTCGCGGTCACGAGCGGGTGTTGTTGTCGATAGGGTGGATATCCAAAAAAGATTTTTTGCAAAAAGCCGTTTTTAGAGCACCCGGAACGATATTACGGGGCAAACCGGTTCATTACGCGAAGTGGGACGTGACGATCGAAGAATTGAACGATATGGACCGGCTGGCGAGTGTGTTGGGAGCAGATGCTGCCGTATTACGAGATAATAGATAATGGACAAAAGTAAAGTTTTCCGCGTGGAACGGGAAAAGAAAATTGTAGAGACGATGATTCGCCTCTATTGCAGGAAAAAGGAGGGAAATAAGACCTTGTGCCCGACTTGTGCGGAGTTATTGGAATATGCCCGAGCGAGGTTGGAACATTGTCCTTTCGGGGAGGATAAAACTTCTTGTAAACATTGTCCCGTTCATTGTTATTCCGCGAAAATGAGAGAACGGATCCGGAGAGTGATGCGTTTCTCCGGACCCCGAATGTTATTGTATTCGCCTCGGGCGGCGTTGGAACATTTATTTCGGAAATAATCTAACGGCTGTTGTTGATGGTTTCTATAATCTCTTCATTGTTGATAATACGCATTCCGTGACGATCGGAGGTTATCCCTTCTTCTAACAGATAGGGATAGACCGGACGGGATTCCTCGATTCTCGTGGGAAAATAGAAGAATTGGACATTCCGGTAATACTCCTTTAATTCGTTAGCTGCTTCTATGATATGGGTAGATAGGAGGAAAAGACTGTCTCGACTCTCCGCGAAGCCCATGGATACGGCAACGGTTGCGTCGAAAGCGTCTTTCACGTTGGTTCCTTTAAATAGTTCGTCCATAATCAGCACCAGCCTTTTTCCCCGGTTCAACTCTTCGGCGACAGTCTTTACCCGTAAGACTTCCGAGTAGAAATGGCTGTATCCTACCAGCAGGTTATCGGATAAGTTGATGGAGGTGTACATGCCTTCCTGGATGCTAAACTCCATCTCCCGTGCGGGTACGGGAAAGCCTAAATGAGCCAGGTATATAGCGATGCCGAAGGCTTTCATAAAGGTGGATTTTCCGGCCATATTGGCTCCGGTCAGGAAGAACACGTTTTGTTCCGTATCTATTCGAATGGAATTGGCTACCGGAGACTCTACGTGGGGATGGTAAAGCCCTTCCATTCGAACGAAATTCTCTTTTTTCTCGCGGAGAAGCGCGTGGGTAAAATGTTTTTCGTTTGCCACGTTTGCCACGGACAGGTAAGCATCCATTTCGTAAATCATCCGTTCCAATGTTTTCATTTCCATAAAGACGGTTCGTCGTAACCGATAATCCAAATGGGCCATTTTAAGATAGGAGAGACGTTTTTTGTCCTTTTCCTTTTTCCACCAACGTATGTTTTTACTTTCCAGAATCGTTCTGAATACGGATCTCTCTTCCTGATAAACGGAAGTGTTGTCGTCAAGCGTTTGCAGGAAGCTATTCAGAGAGTCTAACATTTTTACAGAGGAAAGAATACCGTCTTTGACAAAATCGAATTGGGCATCGTCCATGAAAAATTTTAAGATTCTCCATTTTATTATCCTGTAAAAGGAGAGAAGTTTGAAACGGGGAATCGGGACGTTAAAATAGGTGTTGACCTCCTTCATGATAAAACTACCTACCGGGAGTTTTTTGTCGATACGTTGAAAATAACGGATGGTCTCCCTTCTCCTCTCGATCTCCTTTGCATCGGTAGTGGGATTCATAAACAGAAGTTCGAGTGTCTGGCTACCTCCCTGAGTTACCGTTCGGTTAAACGTGTTGAAAACGGATTCGTCTTTAAACTTGCCGAATAGCTCTAAGTCGTTTATCGTCTGTTTATCGACAAAAAAACGTCCTTCTTCTCTCGGGGAAGGAGGAACCTTCACCTTGCCTTGAATAGTCTCGATGATCCGTTCATTGTTGATGATTCTCATTCCGAAACGGTCTTCCGTTATACCCGGTTGCAAGGTATGCGGAAAGACGGGTTTTTCTCCCTCCATTAACGTGGAGAAGTAGGTAAACAAAATGTTGTCGTAATGTCCTTTTAAAGCGACTCCGGCTTCCGTAATATGAGTGGATATCATGAAGATCGCTTTTTTGTATTTGGCAAATGCTTCCGTTACGGCATAAGTCCCGTCATAGGCGTCTTTCACGTTCGTTCCCCGGAAAAGTTCATCGAAAATAATAACCAAGTCGTGTTGACGGTCTAAAAGTTCTGCTACTTTTTTTACCCGTTGAACTTCCGTGTAAAAATGGCTGTAACCCCTTTTTAATTGGTCGGGAAGGTTGATGGTGGTATATAATCCTCCCCGGAGAGAAAATTCCATAGACCGGGCAGGAACCGGAAATCCCATATGTGCCAGGTATAGAATAACGCCGAAGGCTTTCATAAAAGTAGATTTTCCGGCCATATTAGCCCCGGTTAAAAAGATGATCTGCTGGGAGGGGTCAATGGTCAGGTCGTTCGTCACGGCATTTTCCACGAAAGGGTGGTAAAGTCCTTTTATATCTATCAGCTTCTCTTGCTCCGGTAGGGGAATCGGAAAGGTAAAGTTGCGTGCGATGGCGGTTTGAGCGACAGCGATGTAGGCATCGAGAATAGAAAGATGAGTCATTAATCGGGACAGTATATCCCGGGCCCTGAAACGAAATATAGTATCGCAAGCAGCTGTTTTTTCATAATCGAATGTCTTTTGCCCGTTCTCCTTAAGAGTCCAAGCCAAACGTTCGTCGTCGACGATTTCTTTCATCTCCTCTATCATCGTTTTCAAAGGAGCTTCTTCTATCGAATCTCTTTCTTCCGATACGAAGTTACGGACGGAGTTGATCAATCTGATTGTCAGCATGATTCCTTCCTGATTTCTCTTGTAATCCAAATCCATGCCGGATCTTCGTTTTAAATTTCCTTGTATGCTTGTGCTATTCGGGTCTATTCTGCTTTTTTCGCTTTGTTCCCCCAGGTAATTTTCCACGTTATTGATCAAGCTGCCCATAAAAGGGAAACTGCTTTTTTTATCATGGAAATAACGTATTACGGCTAAGCGTTTTCGGATTTCCTCCAGATCGGATATCGGTTGTTTAAACATGCTTTCCAGCAGTCTGGCTCCCGCGTTTGTACAGGTTTTGTTGAATAAACCGTATATGCTGCTTTTTTTGTTTTTTCCGAATATACTCAGATCGTTTAAGGTTTGGTTATCTGTGTAAAAAGTCATAAGTCGGATTTATGGTTATTGATTGGTATTAGTTTGTATATTAAAGATTTTTTAAAGTTATGATGTTAAATTGACAAAAGGAATATATTTCTTTATTTTTAATTATTTGTAACTATTGTAGTTGATTGCGATTATTTTGACCCGGTTTACCTCTAATTTTGTTTGTTTATATTCTTCGTTGCCGCGAAAAAACAGTTGAAAAAGCGTATGTTCCTATTCATTTTGAATATAGAATAAAATGTATTACTTTTGTTTCGAACATATCATTACTCGAATGAAGATCTAATCATTACTTTTCAAAATCGGGGTTTTACCTATGCCGTTAAACGGTTTAAATAAGGAACCGGGCAGGTTTTTTCGTTTAGAAAGTTGCTATTCGTGAATTTGATTCTTGCTATCGCTTTTGCCCCATGATTTCAACTATTTGAGTATTAATTTGAGTAATTTATATAGAATGAGCATAGTTGTACGACGACTTACTTATCGACATGCCGACAAAGAGATGCTTTTTCAGGATCTTTCTTTTGCTGTAAAACGAGGCCAAAAAGTGGCTTTTGTCGGGAATAACGGAACCGGGAAATCGACTTTAATGCGTGTTATTAACGGGGAGCTTTCGGCCGTGTCCGGGGAGGTTACTTGTGCCGGAACAACGTATCATGTGCCGCAGCATTTCGGGCAATACGACCATCTGACGGTAGCGGAGGCTTTGCGGATCGATAAAAAACTGACGGCCTTGCGGGCCATTACGGGAGGCGATGTTTCGGAAGAACATTTTACGGTGCTCGGAGAGGATTGGGATATAGAGGAGAGGGCTCGGACGGCTTTGGAAATTTGGGATTTGGAGTATGTTTCGCTCTTCCGGCCGTTGGCAAGTCTTAGCGGAGGAGAAAAGACCCGGGTGTTGCTTGCGGGTATTCATCTGCATTCGCCTGAGATAATTTTGTTGGATGAGCCCACCAATCACTTGGATAGCGAGTGCCGTGAACGGTTGTATGAGCTTATACGAAACGCTGAGACGACCATTGTCGTGATAAGCCATGACAGGGTATTGCTGAATCTGTTGTCATCGATTTACGAATTGGATAAAAGGGGGATAACTTACTACAACGGGAATTATGATTTTTATAAAGCTCAGAAAGAGTCTCTTATTCATACGCTTTATGCCCAATTGGACGAGAAGGAAAAAGAATTGCGTCTGGCCCGTAAGGTCGCTCGGGAAACTGTCGAACGCAAGCAGAAATCAGATGCCCGGGGAGAAAAAAGAAGTGCTAAAAAAGGGATAAGCCGTATGGCGATGAACACTTTAAAAGATAAGGCTGAAAAGAGTACTTCGGCCATGAAGGGGGTTCACGAGGAGAAGCGGAGAAGTATTGCAGAGAAGTTGACCGGGGTACGGGCCTGCCTGCCGGATATAAAATCCATGAAGATAGATTTTAATGCCTCGTCGTTACATACGGGAAAAATTTTAATTACGGCTCGGCGTGTTAATTTCGCTTATTCGTCTGTTCCTTTGTGGGAGAAGGATTTGGATTTCCTGATAAAGAGCGGTGATCGGGTACTTATCCGGGGAAAAAACGGTTCCGGAAAAACAACCTTACTGCGTCTGATGACCGGAGAGTTGAATCCTTCCAGAGGGGCATTGACCCTTGCGGATTTTAAATACGTTTATTTAGATCAGGAGTATTCGATCATTAAAAATGATTTGTCCGTGTTTGAGCAGGTACGACGGTTTACCGCCGTGCGACAGGAACATGAAATCAAAACGATTTTGAATCGTTTTTTGTTTCCCATGCCGGTGTGGGAGAAAAGTTGCAGAAAGCTGAGCGGGGGAGAGAAGATGAAATTGGCTCTTTGTTGTCTGATGGTCAGTGCCGATACCCCGGATGTTTTTATTCTGGACGAACCGACCAATAATATCGATATGCAGAATGTTGAGATTCTGACCGCTACCGTAAAGGATTTTCGGGGAACCGTGTTGGTGATTTCACATGATCCTTATTTTGTTGAACAAATCGGAGTAGACTACACGATAAATCTTTAATGAAAAGCATAATGCTTCTATAACTCCGGATAACATGTATATTATCATTTTGAATTTAAAATACGAAGTTTAATTTTGTAACCGGAAAAGAGCGGAAGAAATTATTTCTTTTGTTTTCTTCGATGTCGTCGTATCTTAATTTATATTTGTAAAGGAATGATATTGAACCTGAATCAATCGAATGCGATTGATAATGGAGAGGTTAGAGAAAGGATGGGGAACTCTTACTAATAATAACAGAAGATAATACATATAGTGGAATGAGTAAATTGATCGGTTACGCGGATGTGGTTTTTGATATATTGAGAACAAAAAATAAGTGTTTGACGGATAGCGGTGAAGTGGATGTGAATGCGCTTAAGAGAGCGGTAGATGAACAAGAGGAGTGGTTGATCTCTTCTTTGTTGGAGAATGAGACATGCCGGAAACGTTTTTTTATTCGATGCGGTGCGGTTTATGTATTTAAGCAGAGAGATTTCGGTTTTTTTCTGGAACAGGATATGCTGGATCACAGTTATACGAAATTTGAGAATAAAATCGGGTTGGCTATCGGAAGAGGTAAACTATTGAAAGATTACGGAGAGGTGGTTTTGTACTTTCCGTTTAAAGATTGTGTACTCGAAGGGGGGCAAAGCACGGAAGAGGGAGTGGACATTTATTTTGAAGCGAATGCCGATGCATCCGATTACGTGGAAAAAAAGGCGAAGAGGAAAGAGGTGTTTTTCAATGCGGTCATAGGTAGTGAGGAGATAGATCGGTTGTTGGAGCCCAAGGCTTTTGAAAACGTAAGGCGTAATACCGGAAACGGAGAGAAACGATTTGCAGGATTTCAATACGATGAACGAGGAGTGATCAAGGATAATCTGGTCATAAAGGGAAATAACCTGTTGGCTCTGTACAGTTTGAAGGAACGTTTTTTGGGGAAGGTCAGGTTGATTTATATCGATCCCCCGTACAACACGGGAAACGATAGTTTTGGTTATAATGACAATTTCAACCATTCGACCTGGCTTGCTTTTATGCGTAATCGATTGGAGGTAGCCAAGGAGTTGTTGGCTGATGACGGAAGCATTTTGGTTCAATTGGATTGGAATGAGGTACATTATATGAAAATCCTGATGGATGAGGTATTCGGGAGAGAGAATTTCCGGAATGAAATTATCTGGTGTTATAATGGCCCGGGTTCACCTAAAATGAAACAATTGAACCGGAAACATGATAATATATTATGGTATAGTAAAACCGGCAACTGGATTTTTAACGGGGATGATGTTAGGATGAAATCCGAAGTGCACGTGGGAGGTTTTAACGGGGAGATGAACAGTGACGTGAGTGAGGGGTACACGGAGAAGGGAAAAATTCCGGAAGATTGGTGGGAATTGTTCCACACGGAGGAGGATTTCGTGGAGGAGATGAAACGGATATTTGCCGAATACAAATTGAATTCCGATGCCGATTGGCTGAAGGCGGCGGTAGCGGCCCGAATAAGGGTGGACGGAGAGAAGAGGACTGGATATATCACGGAAAAACCCTATAAGTTAATGGAACGGTTGATTAAAATGACCACGAACGAGGGGGATATCGTTCTTGATTTCTTTGCCGGAAGTGCTACAACAGCTTATGTTGCCGACTATCTCAACCGTCGGTATATTGCCGTGGAACAATTGGAAGAGACGCAGGAGAAAATCAAGACACGTCTGAAAAATACGGAATACGTCTATATCGAGTTGGCCAGAAATAACCAGAGAGCTATTGAGAAAATCAATGCATGTAAAAATTACGATGAGTTGTTGGCTTTTTTTGAACAGATGTGCGAGCGTTATTTTTTGGATTACAACTTGAAGGTAAGAGAATTTAGGGAAAACGTCAGCCGGGAAGAAACTTTCATGGTTTTGCCTCTATGGAGGCAGAAAGAGATTTTCTGTAAGATGCTCGACTTGAATCAGCTTTATATCAATTACGCGGAGTTAGGGGATATCCGGTATACCGTGAAGGAGGAGGATGTTTTTGCCGCGAATGAATTTTATAAAAGATAAGATATGACCCATAAGAGTTTAGGGAATCCGGCGGAGATCGATTATTTGTATGAAGAGTTGGAAAAGAGTAAGAAATATGTCGAGAACCCTATTGTTATACCTGAATACATCACCCGGAATCTGAAATTCGATCTGTTTTACTGGCAACGGGAGGCCCTGGAAAATTTTTTACTGAACGAGAGGAATAAGGAGAGAGGAAACCACCTGATGTTTAATATGGCTACCGGTACGGGTAAGACCTTGTTGATGGCGGCTTTATTGCTCTATTATTATAAGCAGGGGTATCGTAAGGTGATCTTTTTTGTTAATCAGAACAACATTGTAGGTAAAACGGAAGATAATCTCTCCAATCCCGGACATAACAAATACCTGTTTCAGCCGATGATCACGATTGATCAGGAGACCGTGAATATAAAGAAGGTGGAGGTGTTTTCGGATCGGGATGATGTATTGGAGATAAAGTTTTGCAGCATACAAAAATTGCATAACGACGTCTATAATATAAAAGAGAATGCCACGACCTTGCAGGAGTTGCAGGAGCGGGATATCATCATGATAGCGGATGAAGCTCATCATCTGAATGCCAACACGAAAAACGAAACAGGGTTATTGTATGGTCCGGATTTTAACACGAGCATATCGGAAACAAACGCGAAAGAGGAAGATATCGAAAGGGGATGGGAAAATACGGCCATACAGTTGCTGTTGAATAAATACGGTTATAGGGGTGACAGGCCGAACAAAAATATACTTTTGGAATTTACGGCTACTATCCCGGAGGTCAGGAGCGTGTTGCAAAAGTACGCGGATAAGACGGTTTATAAATTTCAGATTGAAGATTTCCTTCGGGCCGGATACACGAAAGAGATTCATTTAGTCAGTTCTTCTTTCGATAAACGGTTGCGAATATTGCAGGCATTATTGTTTAACTGGTACAGACAGGAAATTGCTATTAAGTTCCATTTATATGATTTTAAATCGGTTATCCTTTTCCGGAGTAAAACTATTGAAGCTTCCCAGGCGGATTTTGTCTTTTTTAGAGAGTTGATTGATAATTTGAGTATTTCCGATTTCGATTTTATCGGGACGGTAAAGGAAGAGGAGCTGGATAAGATGAAGGAGGTTTACCGAAGAGGCCAAAGCCGGATTATGGATATCAGGCGTTATATTGCGGATAACCGTATTGAAGTTCAAAGTATAATCGAGTTTTTGCAGACCCACTTTAAGGTTCAAAATTGTATTATAACCAATTCTTCCGATAAAACGGCTAAGGGGAAAGGGAAAGGAGAAGAGAAGACCACGGAAAGCCAGGATCGTTTATTGAACAATCTGGAAGATAGAAATAATATCATCCGGGCTGTATTTTCCGTGCAAAGATTGACGGAAGGATGGGATGTTTTAAACCTGTATGATATCGTACGATTGTATGAAGGACAGAATACGGGGGGCAGCAATGTAAAGAAATCGGCAACCAGCCGGGCGACGACCCAGGAGGTACAGTTGATAGGTAGAGGAATAAGGTATTATCCGTTTTCTTATGGAGATAAGGAGAGGGGAAGACGGAAATTTGACGATGATCTGACCCATGAATTAAGGGTATTGGAGGAATTTTATTTTCATAGTGATAACGATGAGCGCTATATAGGGGACCTGATTCAGGAGTTGAAACGGAAAAATTTGATAGAAGACAGGAAGATGCGTAAGGTGTTTGGACTGAAAGAAACGTTCCGTGCCGGCGAATTTTACCGGAAGGCGAAGCTGTTTAAGAACGAACGGATAGTCAATCCCTTCAGGCAGAAGAAAAGTCTGGATCAGATCGAAAAGGAGTGGTATTTTGCCTGTACAATCATAGAAGAACAGAAAGAGGCTAAAATTCTTTTTGATGATAACCGGGACGATGAGGATAAATATGTCGATCATGCTGAAGCCAAGACACTACTGATAACGATTCGGGATATGGAACGTCATATCGTTATGAAGGCGATCAATCGATTGTCTAAGCAGATGGATTCCGTCTATCGGATAGGAAATTTGTCTAAGGAATTGAAGGTCGAATCTATCGATGAACTGTATGATAGCGGCCTATTGGCGGGACTTCCTCTCTCCGTAACGACGAATCGGGCATTGACCCATAACGACTATCTGAAGATTGCAATCCGTTTCTTCGAACAGCTGGAACAGGAGATAAAAAAGTATTCGCAACCTTATACCGCCACCTGCTTTAAGTCGGTTGCTTTAGCGGATGTATTTGAAAAATCTAAAGAAAAGCTGGTTGAGGCGAATTATGATAAGGAGTACGAGAAGAGTGTGGTTGCGAACGATTGGTATGTGTTGGATGCGTTTGTGGGGACAGATGAAGAACGTGATCTTTTGGATTTCATAAAAGGATACATCGGTAATTTGAAAAGTCGTTACGATGAGGTATACCTGTTGCGTAACGAAGAGGTATATAAAATATATGATCGCGAGGGACGAGGGTTTATGCCTGATTTTCTGTTGTTGCTGAGAAAGGGAAATGACTATTTTCAGGTATTTGTGGAACCCAAAGGGAGTGATCACCTGAAAACGGATCAATGGAAGAATGATTTTTTGCAAGCCATAACGACAGAGGATCAAAATTATATAGATCGAACTTTGATGCGACAAGGGAATAAAAGTTATCGGTTGATAGGTATACCTCTTTATAATTCGACGAATACAAAGAAAGAGGTGGAAACTTGTTTTGTCCGCCATCTTTTGTCTTAAATAAATAATTGACGATGAGCGAGATTGTACGACCTGCAGTTTGTGATTACGATGAATTGACCGACCTCTGGGAAGCCTCGGTTCGGGCTACTCATGATTTTCTTGCGGAGGAGGATATTCGTTTTTTTAAGCCTTTGGTACGGAATCAATATCTTGATACCGTATCACTCTATGTCATTCGGGGGAATGAGGGGCGAATTCTGGCTTTTATGGGAATTCGGGAAGATATGCTTGAAATGTTGTTTGTCCATCCCGGAGCACAAAGAACGGGATTGGGGCGACGGTTATTGCATTATGCCGTGCAATGCAGAGGAATTTCTAAGGTTGACGTAAACGAGCAGAATGAAAATGCGCTCTGTTTTTACGAGCGGATGGGCTTTGAAGTAATCGGGAGGGATGCAACGGATGCTTTTGGAAAACCGTTCCCTATTCTGCATATGAGTTTAAAAAGCGAAGACTCTTCGAGAGGATAGGGGTAATTCCGTCGGATATTTAGAGGTTGGTGAATGTTTTAATTTACGATTGAATCCGATCTCACCCTCTTTAAATCGCCAACCCCTCAATCTCAGAATCCCTCAATCTCAGAATCCCTCAATCTCAGAATCCCTCAATGGTTAATTCGTTAATTTCCTTAAATGTTCCTCCAGTTTAAACATTTCGTCCCGTAGACGAGCGGCTTCCAGAAAATCTGTTTCTTTAGCCGCTTTTTGCATGGCGGCTTTGGTTTTTTGTAGCATTTTTTCTATTTCCGGTTTGCTCATATAGGCGACGACTGGATCGGCAGCCGTATTTACGTGCTCTTCTTCGACATAGGCGTGAGAAGTCTCTTTTAAGACCGATTCGGTAGTTTTATGAACTTGAGTCGGTGTAATACCGTGCCGGCTATTGTATTCCGTTTGCTTCTCCCGGCGGTATGTTGTTTCGTCGATGGTCTCCTGCATGGAGCGGGTAACGGTATCGGCATACATGATGACCTTTCCGTTCAGATTACGGGCAGCCCTGCCTGAAGTCTGGATCAGAGAACGGGTAGACCGCAGGAAACCCTCTTTATCGGCATCCAAAATGGCGACTAAAGAGACTTCCGGCATATCCAGTCCTTCCCGTAACAGGTTTACGCCGACGATGACATCGATGACTCCTTTCCGAAGGTTTTCGATGATTTGTACCCGTTCGAGCGTATCTACGTCCGAATGAATGTATTGACATTTGATGCTGATACGGTCGAGGTATTTGCTCAGCTCCTCCGCCATGCGTTTGGTGAGGGTCGTGACCAATACCTTCTCGTTAAGCTCTATTCGTTTCTGTATTTCGTTTATGAGATGGTCTATTTGATTCTTACTGGGTACGACCTCTATTTCCGGATCCAGGATGCCCGTCGGGCGGATGATTTGCTCCACGACGACCCCGTCGCATTTTTCCAGTTCGTAATCGGCGGGTGTGGCACTGACGTATATGGTTTGTCCCGTGTTGGCCTCGAACTCTTCGAACGTGAGCGGCCGGTTGTCGAAAGCGGCCGGGAGACGGAATCCGTATTCCACCAAAGTCTGTTTACGGGAGTGATCTCCCCCGTACATGGCCCTCACCTGAGGAAGAGTGACATGGGATTCGTCGACCACGAGTAGAAAATCCCGGGGAAAGTAATCCAGCAGGCAAAACGGACGTATGCCTGCGGCTCTTCCGTCGAAATAGCGGGAATAATTTTCTATTCCGGCACAATACCCTAACTCGCGTATCATCTCCACATCGTATTTTACCCGTTCTTCCAATCGTTTGGCTTCAAAATGTTTTCCGATGGATTTTAGAAAATCGACCTGTACGATCAAATCTTGCTCTATATCGTGTATGGCTTTGGTAACGGTGGCCTTGTCCGTCACGAAAAGATTGGCGGGATAGATGTTTAAGGTTTCTAAAGTATCTATTGTTTTTCCGGTTTGAGGACTGAAAGAGGAGATCCGGTCGATCTCATCCCCCCAGAATTCAAGTCGGTAAGCAATGCCGTCGAAAGTTTCAATCGAAGGGAATATGTCTACCGTTTCCCCTTTGGCACGGAATGAGCCTCTTTTGAATTCCAATTCGTTATTGGCATATAGGGCATCCACCAACCTGCGAAGCAGCTGGTTTCTTGCAATCTTCATCCCGGTTCGCAACCTGATCGTGTTGGCTCCGAAAGCGGTCGGATCTGCCATTCCATATAAACAGGAGACGGAAGATACGACAATCACATCCCGGCGTCCGGATAGCAGGGAAGCGGTAGCCCGTAGACGGAGCTTATCTATTTCATCGTTGATGGCAAGATCTTTCTCGATATACGTGTTGGTTACGGGTAAATAGGCTTCCGGTTGATAGTAATCGTAGTAGGAAACAAAATATTCTACGGCATTTTCCGGAAAAAAAGCCTTGAATTCCCCGTATAACTGGGCCGCTAACGTCTTATTATGGCTCAGAATCAGGGTCGGGCGTTGTATTTTTTGGATTACATTGGCAACGGTAAATGTTTTTCCCGATCCGGTTACTCCGAGTAAGACCTGACACGGATCACCCCCCTCGATGCCTTTCACGAGTTGCTCTATTGCCTCCGGTTGGTCTCCGGTCGGCGTATATTGTGACGTTAGCTTGAACATGGATCTGTGCGATTGATGTTAACCGAGTTTACTCAAAAATTTCACGGGATTGATGATAAAACGATCATGAACAGCCGTACCGATTGTTGCGGTTTCATCCCATGCCTCGATTTCAAAGCGAATGCGACGTCCTTCTGTTTCCGTAATGGTTGCCTTACATCCTACTTTTTTACCGACGGGAGTGGCTTTCACGTGCTTCACGTTGATTTCTATACCGACCGTGTCGTTGTCGGCTTCCAACATGCCTTCTAAACATTTGATAGCGGTATTTTCCATTAAACCGACCATAGCAGGAGTTGCGAACACCTCTAATTTACCCGATCCGTACACGGCTGCGGTATCTTCGTGTCTCACGATAATCTCCTGAGTAAAAGAGAATCCTATCTTTATTTCCATAACTTATTTGTATTTGACATACAAAGTTACTGAATAATCCGGCTCGTATTGTATTTTTGAGGGTTAATCTCTGCTTTTATCGAATGGAAACGGACCGTTTGTTTCTATTCCGGTTATTTTTCTTCTTTACAGTATGGTATTTGATTCGTACTGTAAATCTTTTCCAATGGTTTTCGGTCTGATTGGAGATGAATGAGAAGTTCGTAATAGTTGCGTATATCGTCCGTATACTCGTTTATGCCGGAAAAATCGAACACGTTTTCTTCTTTGAAAATTTCCTGACTCTTTTGACGAGATTATAAAGAATTTTAACCTCGGATTAAAATTCCGAGGTAAAGTGGAAAAGCAAATTTTTATAGTTATTCTGTGCCATTTGAAGCATGTATTGCGATTCGGCTAAGAATACGTCCCGTCCCCACTTGTCTTTAGCCAAATACTGGGCTTTATGGAGCTTAAAGTCTTCTAACTCTTTGTAATCTAACGCTTCGATCCAGCACGCTTTGTAAAGGTTGATATTTTCCCAGCGACAGGCGGCACCGTACTCGTGGAGTAAGCGGTATTCTATTACCTCGAATTGTAAGGCTCCCACTGTCCCGATGATTTTTCGGTTATTAAATTGGTTGACAAATAATTGGGCGACACCTTCATCCATTAATTGATCGATTCCTTTGGCTAACTGTTTGGATTTCATCGGATCGGCATTCTCGATGTATTTAAAGAGTTCGGGCGAGAAGCTGGGAATTCCTTTGAAATGCAGTTTTTCTCCTTCCGTCAGGGTGTCTCCGATCTTAAAATTACCCGTGTCATGCAAACCGACGATATCACCGGGATAGGCTTCGTCGATGATGGACTTTTTAGAAGCCATAAAAGCGGTAGGGGTAGAGAATTTTAAATTTTTTCCCAATCCCACGTGCAGGTAATTGGTGTTCCGCTTGAATATGCCGGAGCATACCTTCACGAAAGCAATGCGGTCCCGGTGGTTGGGGTCCATGTTGGCGTGGATCTTAAAGATAAATCCGGTAAATTTCTCCTCTTCCGGGCGGACTATTCGTTCTTCCGTCTCCCGTGGAAGCGGTGAGGGGGCTATTTCGATAAAACAATCCAGCATCTCCCGGATACCGAAATTATTTAAAGCCGAACCGAAAAAGACGGGAGCCACCGTGGCATCCAAGTACTCCTCGCGGTTTATGCCCGGATATACTTCCCGAACCAACTCTAAATCGTCCCGCAATTGTCGGGCACTTCGTTCACCGATGTACTCGTCCAGTTCCGGGGTATCGATATCGTTCAGTTCGATACCGTCCTGTATGGTTTGTACGCTGGCGGAATAGAGGCATAAATTCTGTTTGTGGAGGTTATAGATACCCTTGAAGGTATCACCGCTGCCGATAGGCCAGCTTAAAGGGTTTACCTTGATTTGCAACTCCTTTTCGATGTCGTCCAATATATCGAAAGGATCGTTTGCCGGCCGATCCAGTTTATTGATAAAAACAATAACGGGAGTTTTGCGCATCCGGCATACCTGCATCAGTTTGCGGGTTTGGGTTTCCACACCCTTGGCGGCGTCGATCACGATAATCACGCTGTCGCAGGCCGTCAACACCCGGAAAGTGTCTTCGGCGAAGTCTTGGTGACCGGGAGTATCCAAGATATTAATTTTGACGTCTTTGTATTCGAAACCCATCACGGAGGTGGCCACAGAAATGCCTCTTTGTCTTTCGATTTCCATAAAGTCCGAGGTCGCCGTTTTTTTTATCTTGTTCGATTTAACCGCTCCGGCAATATGAATGGCACCCCCGAACAGGAGTAATTTTTCCGTTAAGGTCGTTTTACCCGCATCCGGGTGGCTGACAATGCCAAAAGTACGTCTTCTTAATATCTCTTCAGTAAAACCCATGTATCTCCGTGTGAATATTTACGACTATTTTTTGCGGCTGCAAAGATAATGATTTGAGTGTTTAATTTAAGGTTTAAGGTAGAAAAATTCGATACAAGAAAAAGATCCAACGATTTTTATCAGATTTTAATTAGCAATTTGTACCCGTCTTTTTGGTTTTCTTTTATTAATTTTTCAATTTACTCCCTATCTTTGTATACGAATTATAACTTCTTGTGATTTTTACCGTTTGAAAAAATATTACGGAACTTGTACGGAGAAATTAAAATTTAGAGTAATGAAAAAATATGTCGGAGCGCACGTAAGTGCATCGGGAGGTGTGGAAAATGCACCCTTGAATGCCCGTGAAATCGGGGCCACGGCTTTTGCCCTCTTTACGAAAAATCAGCGGCAATGGAAGGCGGCACCGCTTTCGGCTGAAAACATAGCCCTTTTTAAGGAGCGTTGCGAACAATGGGGATATATGCCTAAGCAGATATTGCCGCACGATAGCTATCTGATCAACTTAGGACACCCCGAGGCGGGTGCTTTGGAGAAATCGAGAGAGGCGTTTTTGGACGAGATGCAGCGTTGTGAGCAGTTGGGACTGGATCGGTTGAATTTTCATCCGGGAAGTTCCTTAAAAGAGATCACCGACGAGGAGTGCCTGCAACGGATTGCTGAATCCATCAATTGGGCGTTGAGCAAGACCAATGGGGTAAGTGCCGTTATCGAGAATACGGCCGGACAAGGCTCTAATTTAGGTTACCGGTTCGAGCAAATCGCTTACGTCATCGACCGGGTGGAAGATAAAAGCCGGGTGGGGGTATGCATCGATACCTGTCATGCTTTTGCCGCGGGATACGATTTGTCGACATCCTCCGGTTTTGCGGAAACTTTCGAGCATTTCGACCGGGTGATCGGTTTTAAATACCTGATGGGAATGCACTTGAACGATGCTAAAAAAGGATTGGGCTCACGGGTGGACCGCCATGAAAGTATCGGTAAAGGCGAGTTGGGGATAGAGACGTTTAAGATGATTATGCAGGATCCTCGTTTCGACGATATTCCGCTTATCTTGGAGACTCCCGACGAATCGTTATGGCCGGAAGAGATAAAGATGTTGAAAGGATTTGTAAAGGATTGATCGATTTAGGGATTAGGTGATTGGGTGATTAAAAGATTCGGTGATTGAGAGATTGTATGGTTTTGGGATCGGATCTCCTAAACGATGGATTGCAGAACTGTTTTAAAGGTGTGTACGGGTGCGAAATAACGAATAAGACAGATAAAGTATGAAGATTTTGCATACTTCGGATTGGCATTTGGGAAAACGTTTGAACGAACGGGAACGGATGGCCGAGCAGGTAGAGGTAATGGACGAGATTGTACGTATTGCCGGAGAGGAGCGAGTGGATGCCGTCGTGGTGGCCGGAGATCTTTTCGATACTTACAATCCTCCGGTGGAAGCCATCGAATTGTTATACCGTACCCTCTATCGGTTGGCAGACAGGGGGCGTCGTTTGGTGGTGGCCATTGCCGGAAATCACGATTCGCCGGACCGGATCGACTCTCCCGACGTGCTGGCTAAGGAGTGCGGTATATTTTTCGTGGGTAATCCCATGACGGAGTTAAGGACCTCCGTTATCGAAGGAGAGGTAAGCCTGATAGAAGCTGACCGGGGATACGCTGCTTTCCGTCTTCCAGGGTTCGATTATTCGTTGCGGATTATACATACTCCATACACGAATGAGCAACGACTGAAGAAGTTTTTAGGAACAGAGGATCGACCTGCCCGTTTACGGGAAGAGTTGGCCGAATACTGGCAGGAAACAGCCAAACGCTATTGTGACGATTCGGGTGTAAATCTACTGATCGCCCATCTTTTTGTAATGAGGGAAGGAGGCGAGGTCCCTGAAGAGCCTGAAGATGAACGTCCTATTCAGGTGGGAGGTGCCGATGCGGTATATTCCTCCATGATCCCGGCTGTCGTGCAATACGCGGGATTGGGCCATTTGCACCGGTATCAGATGATCGATACGGTTCCCTGTCCGGTAGTTTATAGCGGTAGCCCGTTAAGTTACAGCTTTAGCGAGGCGGAACAACAAAAATATGTTGTGTTGGTGGAGGTCGCACCCGGAAAGGCTCCATCGGTCGAAAGAAGGGTTTTAAAAAGCGGTTGTCCGCTGGTCAGGAAAAGATTTTATGGGGCCGGAGAAGCCACCCGGTGGTTGAATGAAAATCCCGATGTATGGGTCGAGTTGACCGTGGTAACGGATACTTACCTGACGGCGGCGGAGACAAGAGCCATATATGCCGCTCACGACCGGATCGTATGGTTGATTCCGGAAGTGAAGAACGAGTCGGTAACGGCAGCCCGTGCCGCTTCGATCCATGAATTGCGTTCGGACGTGAACGCATTGTTTGCCGAGTATTTTAAAAGCCGGAAGGGACAGGAGCCCAACAAGGAACTGATGACACTCTTTCGGGAGGTACTGGCTAAAAATAAAGAACGATAACGTGCTATTAATTATATTTATATGATTCCCGTAAAGCTGATATTGGAAGGAATTTATTCGTACCGGGAGCGGCAAACGATTGATTTTACCCGACTGACCGGGGCTAAACTGTTCGGTATATTCGGTCCGGTAGGAAGCGGTAAGTCGACTATATTGGAAGCGATGATATATGTCTTATACGGAACTATCGATCGTTTGAATACGGAGGTGAAATACAATCTGATGAATTTGCAGGCCGATCGACTTTTCGTGGATTTTGAGTTTGTTGCGGGAACGGAAGGGAGAAGATACCGGGCTTCCGTGGAGAGTAAACGTAACCGGAAGAATTTTACGGATGTTTCTTCTCCGAAGTTCAATTATTATTTTGAAGAGAAAGGAGAGTGGCAGCCGTTTACCCGGGAGGGATTGATCGGTATCATCGGGTTGACCGTGCAGAATTTTAAACGGGTCGTGATTATTCCGCAAGGAAAGTTTCAGGATTTCCTGATGTTGCGGGACAAGGAGCGAACGGAGATGATGATGGAACTTTTCGGAGATCTGCGTCAATACGATCTTTCAGAAAGCGTGACGACATTAGAGACCGAGACCCGGCAACAAGTGACGGATTTTCGGGGCCGGATCGTCGGATTGGGAGAGGTCGCCCCGGAAACGATACAAGAAAAACGGGAGAAACGGGAAGAGTTGAAAACGGAGGAGGAACGATTGAAAGGGGAGATACGGGAGATTTTATCCCGGGAAGAGAAGCTGAAAACGACAAAACTGCTTTTGGACGAATTGGCCGTGAAAAAAGAGACGGAGCGGCAGTTGGTTGATATGCAACCGGAAATGGAGCGGTTGCAGGCCGAACTGACGGAATATGAGTTTTGTCTTCAGCATTTTCAACAACCGGTAGGAAACTTGGAAGATCTCCAGCATCGTTCGGGACAGGTGAGCTTTGCTTTGGAAAACCTGCGGAAAATCGGGGAAGAGAAAAAAGAGATTTTACTCTCCTTTATGAAAAATTTTGAAGTTCTTCAGGAGAGATACGGGGAAAAAGAAGAGATAAGAAAACGAATGGAGCGTGTAGATGCCTTTATTCGTCGCTTGGAGGTAGAAAGAGAATGCCGTGATTTGGAAGGACGGAAAGCAAAAGGCGAAGAGATAGTCGTAAAGACCCGTCAGGAGATTGATAAACGACAGGAAGAGTTGAAACGGGAGAAGAAGGAGTTGGAAGAGTTGATACGGGTTACCCCCGATATGAGGGTTTTGTCAGATATCCGGGAGTGGTTTTCCGTTCGTCAACATTTGTTGACGGATCGGGAAAAAAGCGGGAAAGAAAAAAAGAAAATCGAAAAAGAGAAAGAGGAACTTATCGGGGAGTATATCGCGTTGCGGAAAAAGTATACGGTTATACGACATTTGGATAAGGTGGAAGGAGAAGTATGGCTAAAGGTATGCAGAGAACAGACGGAGTCGGTTGCCGAGCGGTTGAAGTTTTTGCGAAAAGAGGCGTTGCGTTTGGGAACCCGTGAATGTTTGGCGACTTTTGCCATGGAGTTGTCGGAAGGAACTCCTTGCCCTTTATGCGGTGCTTTGTCGCATCCCTATCCTTTGCGTGCGGAGGCTGTGGAGGGAGATGTTAAGGAGAATACCGATTTGATCGTGCAGTTGGAGAACGAAGAGAAAGAGCTTTCGGTTTTAATTTCCCGTTTGACCTTGCTGAATGAACGTTACCGGGTATGCCGGGAACGGGAAGATCAGCTGGAGGCTGCGATGAAAGAGACAGAAGAGGCAATGAAAAAACATTCGGATCTATTTGGCTGGAAAACCTATTCCCCGGAGTGTCCGGAGAAGGTAGAGGAGGAGATGAAACGGGCGGCGGAGTTGAAGGTCCGGCGGGAAAGGCGGGAGGACCGGATCGCTCGAATCGGCGAGCAGATTGAGCTTCAACGGGAAAACTTGGAAAAATACAGGCTCAGGTTGGATGAGATCGACCGGTTGTTGGCACAGAGAAGGGCGCAGGTGGAGTTATTGGCGGTACAGATCGAAGGACTCGATACGAAAAGATATGAATCCTACGGTTTGGAGCAGTTGAACAAGGTGTTGACGGAAGGAAACAGGGAATTGGAGAAATTGGAAAAGGATTACGCGGGAGCCGTGGAAAAACGACGGGAAATGGAGTTGGAAAATCGCAAATTGGAAGGAAATATAGAGGAAAAAGAGCGGGAATTTATCCGGTTAAGAGGGGAAGAGGAGAGTGTGAGAAAACAATTGAGCTCCCTTTTAAAGGATACGGATTATTCCGGTATAGAACCCGTGAAAGAGGTATTAAAGAAAAAGATACATATTCAAGAATCCCACGAAAAAATAAATCGGTATAATCAGCAACTTCATGCGGTAAGGTTACGGAGAATCGAATTGGAAAACTTATTGAAAGGCGTTGTCTATGATGAGGATCAGTACATGACCTTGCAAAAAGAAATTTCCGCAAAACAGTTCCGCGAACGGGAGTTGGTAGCGGAATCAGGGGCTTTAGACAATCATATTTCGGATTTGGAGAAGCGCTATGCCTCCCTGCTGGAGATCCGGAAAGAGTTAACCGTTTTGGAGGAGCGTCTTCAGAATCTCCAACTGTTGAAAGGACTTTTCCGGGGAAACGATTTTGTCAAATTTGTCTCTTCCATTTATTTGCAGAACTTATGTAATGCGGCGAACGAGCGTTTTTTTCGGATGACCCGTCAACGATTGAAATTGGAGTTGAGTGAAGATAACGATTTCCTGGTGCGTGATTTAATGAACGAGGGGAGGACCCGGAGCGCGAGAACTCTTTCCGGCGGGCAAATCTTTCAGGCTTCCCTCTCTTTAGCTTTGGCTTTGACGGATAACATCCGGCATCTGTCGGGGATCAAGCAGAACTTTTTCTTTTTAGACGAGGGGTTCGGTTCCCTCGACAAAGAGTCGCTGTCTATCGTCTTCGACACCCTGAAAGCCTTACGGGATGAAAACCGGATCGTGGGCCTGATATCTCACGTGGAGGAGATGCAGCAGGAGGTTCCGGCCTGTATACAGGTGGAAAACACGAGTGAAAGAGGAACTATTGTAACACAAAAATAAATGATTATGAAAATCGGTTTGTTATCGGATACGCACGGGTGGTTAGACCCTAAGATCGTGGAATTCTTTAAAGATTGCGACGAAGTTTGGCATTGCGGGGATATCGGGGATGCAGCCGTTACGGATGCGCTCTCCGAGCGTTTTACCTTACGGGCCGTTTACGGTAATATCGACGGTGGGATATTGCGCCGAATGTTTCCCGAAAGACAATTGTTCGATTGTGAAGGAGTGAAGGTGTTGATGACCCATATCGGCGGTTATCCGGGACATTATGAACAAAAGGTAGCCGGAATTATGTACCAGGAACATCCTAAACTGTTCGTGTGCGGGCATTCGCACATTGCGAAGGTAAAATATGATAAAAATTTGGATTGTTTGCATATTAATCCGGGAGCGGCTGGAAAATTCGGTTTTCATACGGTGCGTACGGCTGTTCGTTTTGTTATTGCAGCCGGAAATATATCCGATCTGGAGTTGATCGAATTGGAGAAATAGAATGATTTAAGACTATATTAATAGAATTAATAGTTTCTCTTCGTTACATTTGCATAATCTTTACGTAGAAGGATGAAAGAGAAATTAAAATAATACAATATGAGAAGAAGTTTATTATCGGCGGTTTTGATTGTGATCGCCTGTTTTAGCTGGGGAAGGGCAGACGCACAACGGGACGAAAGGGCCGTTCGCGAGCAATCCATCAAGTACCAGCGACTGATGCAAATGATTGATGCGGTATACGTGGATACCGTTAACCTGGGCAAATTGACGGAAGATGCTATCATAAAGGTATTGGCGGATCTGGATCCTCATTCCGTCTACATCTCCCGCGAGGAGGTGGAAGAGGCCAATGAACCTCTGGAGGGCGGTTTTTTCGGTATCGGTATACAGTTCAATATCTTGCGCGATACTTTGATGGTAGTGGACGTTGTACCCGGTGGACCTGCCGAAAAGGTGGGCATGATGGCCGGGGATCGTATTGTTGCGATCGATGGACAAAACGTGGCCGGGGTAGGATTGACCAACACGGAGGTTCGGAAGAGACTGAAGGGAGAGAAGGGGACCCGTGTGAATGTCGGCGTCTTGCGAGGTAACGAACGTTTTGATTTTAATATTATCCGGGATAAAATTCCGATTCATAGTGTGGATGCGGCTTATATGATTGACAAAAACATCGGCTATATAAAGATCGCCCGTTTTGCGGCTACCACGGTTGAAGAGTTCGAGGAAGCCGTGAAAAAGTTGCAGGCTCAGGGAATGAAAGACCTGATCATCGATTTGCAGGGAAACGGCGGGGGATACATGGGGGCGGCCATAGGTATTGCCGATCACCTGCTGGACGGACGTAAACTGATCGTTTATACCGACGGGCAAGCCACGGGACGTATGGATGAGTATTCTACGCCTGCCGGGTTATTCCAAAACGGAAGAGTGGCTGTTTTACTGGATGGGAATTCGGCTTCTGCCAGCGAAATCGTTTCGGGAGCCGTTCAGGATTGGGATCGCGGTTTGATCGTGGGGCGTCGTTCTTTCGGGAAGGGGTTGGTACAACGCCAATTTCCTCTGACAGACGGTTCTATGGTACGTTTGACCGTGTCTCATTACTATACCCCTTCCGGCCGCTGCATCCAAAAACCGTATAAAGGAAAAGATTACCGGGCCGAGTTGTACGAACGTTACAATAGCGGTGAGTTGGTCAACGCGGACAGTATTCAGGTGACCGATTCTACTAAGTATTACACGAAAGAGAGACATCGTTTGGTATACGGTGGCGGTGGAATCATTCCCGATCTATTCGTCCCGATCGATACGGGAATCAATTACTCCTATTTCAACCACTTGATTGCCAAAAATGTGATTAACGATTTTATTTTGAACTACGTGGATAAAAACCGGGCGAGCTTGAAAAAACAGTATCCTCGGTTTGGAGATTTCCGGAAAAACTTCCGCGTGACCGAGGCGATGATCAACGAGATCGTTGCCAACGGAGAGAAACAGGGAGTAAAGAAAGACCAGAAATTACTCACCCCCGTTATTCCGGAGATGAAGCAATTTATTAAGGCTTTGATCGCCCGTGATCTCTGGGACATGAATGAGCTCTACATGATCACCAACGAGGATAATAAGGCACTGAATGCGGCTGTTAAAGCTTTGCACGACGGTACGTACGATAAATTGATGAAATAATTTCGATCGGCGAAACGAAAGTCCGTGATACCCTTAGGCTGTCACGGACTTTTTTTATAGACCGGAACTCGTTAAAAACGTAACTTTTGGCCGGATAAACCGGTATGAATGGATATACGGGAAGCTGATAAAACTGAAAAGAGATGACGAAAATACAATTGAAAAGAGTATATGACGATCCGGAAAAAACAGACGGAGTACGGGTTTTTGTGGATCGTTTATGGCCGAGAGGTATGAAAAAAGGAGACTTTCATTACGATATTTGGGCCAAAGAGATCACCCCGTCGCCCGATCTTCGCAGATGGTTTCATGTCGATCCTGAAAACCGATGGAACGATTTTGCCTCTACTTACGAGAAGGAACTGGAACATTCCGATGCGGCCCGCCAATTTGTCGAGGCTATCAAATCCTATTCCGTCGTCACTCTTTTGTATGCTTCTCGGAACAAAGAACACAATCACGCCGAAGTCCTGAAATCTTTCCTCGAAAAGGAGCAGTCAAAATCATAAATTTCACCATCTGTTTAATTTTAAATTGTAAAGTTTAAATTAGGTGAATTCTGAGATTAGGCGATTTTACAATTCAAACCCTAAATCTCTTAATCTCAGTATTCTCAATCTTTACGTTTATGGAATCTTTATTTTTGTTGTTAAATATCGAAGAGATTGGAACGAATGTCTAATATTTCTCTATTTTTGAGGCTGGAAACGAAGTAAAGTTGTCGTGTGTCAAATTAAAGTCAATTGAAAAATGGAGAAAAGAAATTTATGGGGAATGCTTTTGTTGTTCCTGAGTGTGTGTAGTTTTGTGAGTTGTAGTGATGATGATAAAACGATTGTTGAGCCGGAGGGTACGATTACGTTGAATATGCTCAATGAAGATAACGGAAAGGTTATGCTCGGTCAATCCGGTGTCTATTTAAATAAATCGAATAACCTCACGGGAAGAGGGGTTTGGATATCCGATTTAGGTAGGATGCCCAATTTAGGCCATGCAAGCGATATAAAAGTATTGGCTACTGCCACGGAAATAGCGGCCACGGTTAGTCATGGCTACTTGATCTATTCTCAGGATATGATAATGGAATTCCCTTCGGGAAATAAAGCCTTCAGGGTAAAAGATACCTATTATAAAATGTACATCGAATCGGCTATGGAAGATAACACGGGAATAAAAGTGAAATACCTTCCCGTAACTTTATCCAATGGTGTTTTGCCAGAACCCGGAACGGATATCGGTTCTTTCGTTTATAATTACCGGTTGCAAATCGACATTACCCGCTTAAAGGATATCGAGTATATCATCCCGGATAATGAAGAGTATTTCGATTGTAGCGTTTATGAAGAAGAGGAACAAGGAAAGATCGTGAAATATCTGATTATAAATCAGATAAAAAATTATAGTTATCATAGAACCGTGTATTTGTACCTGCGAACGGGCAATACATTTACTTATTTGACTTTCATGGCCCAGTAAGTAATACAATAAATTAAGAAGAAACCCCGGTAATTCGATGCCGGGGCTTTTTAATTATACGCCGATCGATGCATGACTGACTTCAAAATAAATTTCTACCCTTATATTTCTCCAGAAATAAAACACACAATTGTTTAAAATCTTTCTTGGGTAAATAATGGGCTAAAATAATGACGGTATGTTTGTTAAATATTTATACGGAAAGGTAGCCGTGCTGATAATGCCGATTACCTTTTAATTTGCGCGAAACATTGCTTTTTTATTGTATGTCTAACCCGGTTCCGGGATATCGCTGTTTTTTAGACCAAAGTATTGCTTTACAACTTAATATTTCCTGACTTGGTGAAAAATGAGCGGGTCATAATTTAACGACGCTAATATTCATTGTATCTTAAAACATTTTTATCTTTCAAACGTTTTATTGTAGAAATATAAAAACAATAAACTATGAACTTAAAACAATCGTTAATCTTGCTGGCTACAGCCGGTTTGCAATCACAAGTACCGGCGAATGCTTGTACCGGTATTACATTAAAGAGTCGTGATGGTGCAGTTGTTGCCGCACGTACTGTTGAATGGGCGGAAAGTGTGATGAATACGATGTATGTGGTTGTTCCGCGCCATCAGGAACTTCAGTCGTTGACCCCGTCAGGTATGGATGGAATGAAGTTCACGACCAAATACGGATTCATCGGTTTGTCCGTGGAACAAAAGGAATTTATGGTGGAAGGTGTCAATGAGAAAGGCCTGTCCGCCGGACTGTTCTATTTTCCCAATTACGGGAAATATCCTCCTTACGATTCCTCCCAAAAGGAGAAAAGCCTGGCGGATTTCCAACTGGTATCTTACGTGTTAGGTGAATGCTCGACCGTGAATGAAGTGAAGGAAAAGCTTCAAAACATACGGGTTACCAACATCGATCCTCGTTCCTCCACCGTTCATTGGCGTTTCACTGAACCTTCGGGACGGCAGGTCGTGCTTGAAATCGTAAACGAGGTCATGCACTTTTACGACAACCCGTTGGGGGTATTGACCAATTCTCCCGGCCTGGAATGGCATTGGATAAATTTGAATAATTATATTAATTTGCAACCCGGTACACTGCCGGAACATAACTATGGCCCGTTGCAGATGAAATCCTTCGGACATGGCTCCGGGTTGCTTGGGCTTCCGGGAGATTTCACCTCTCCGTCCCGGTTTGTTCGTGCCACTTTCTTTCAACTGACAGCCCCGCAACAGCCGTCTGCACAAGAAAGTGTTTTTCAGGCATTTCATATCCTGAATAATTTCGATATTCCAACAGGTACCGAGCAACCATGGGGAAAAGCTTCTGCCGATGTTCCAAGCGCTACCCAATTTACCGTGGCCACGGATACACAAAATAGTATCATTTACTACCGGACCATGTATAATGGCAACATTCGTTGTATTGACCTGAAAACTGTTGATTTCGAGAAGGTGAGATATTACAGTATGCCTTTGGATGGTGTAAAGAAACAACCGGTGGAATTGGTTCATATAAAATGAGAGGATTTCATTCAAATTATTTTGATTGAAACCGGGTATCCGCTCCAGCTCTTTCGGACGCGGGTACTTGAACAATAGGTACAGCTCCGTCAGTGAATTGCTGATGGTCGTGCCGGAGAGGAACGTAGCCCCCAAGTCCCTGCCCGTGCGCTCTTGTATGGTGCGTATGGCAAAGAGCATATTGAGAGTCTTTTGGCTTCCTTCCGAGTTGCCCAATCCCGCCATACGGTCGTGGCGCATGTTGAAGGTCAGATTTTTGAATTGGTGGCTCAAATCCGAAATTCCGGATTTAAAGGCATCGCACAGATAGAATATTCCAAGCACCGTAACTTTTACAACTTCATTGTAAACATACTGGGAGTATGGCTGTATATTGTTGTTTTTCAAAATTGAACTAAAGTAGAATTGAAATAACATTTTTCGCATTCGATTGGCAAGTTCCTTTTTCTATTAATTAGACTATGGTGAAATTGAGATCATTTATTTTATACCCTTTGGGGTGTAAAGATGTTTTGTATTAATAATTTTATACCTCATAAGGTATAATATGAATGTAATTGCTATATTTGTACCTAAACGGGTATAATATGAAAAACCAAACTATAGCGGGATATGTAAAACAAATGCGTAAAGAGACAGGGCTTACGCAAGTGGATCTATCGGAAAAGGCAGGTGTCGGTCTGCGCTTTGTTCGTGAGTTGGAACAAGGAAAAGAAACGCTTCGATTGGATAAAGTAAATCAGGTTCTTGTTTTATTCGGAAGTGAAGTAGGTGTTGTACCGGCCAAAAGAGATAAGTTATGAAAAAAGCTGAAATCTATGTTGGCAATCAATTAGCCGGGATTTTGATTGAAGATGAGAATGGGTTCACATTCACTTATATGGATGAATATGTCTCGGAAGATGATTCACAACCTGTTAGTTTAACTCTTCCTGTTGTCTCGAAACCTTATAGGAGTTCCGTACTATTTCCATTTTTTGACGGATTGATTCCTGAAGGTTGGTTATTAGCTATCGCAGAACAGAGTTGGAAAATTAATAGCCGTGACCGCATGGCACTTCTTTTGGCTTGTTGTAAGGATTGTATTGGAAATGTGAGTGTTGTCGCTAAAAGAGAGGAGGGTAATTAATGAAGAGATGTTTATACTGTTATCGGGAGTTGGATAACCAAATGATGGATTATCATTCTCAATGTTCTAAAAAAATATATGGTTCGAAAGAACCTCCGATTCTTCCTTATAACAAGAAAGATTTAGTGAAACTTGCTGAAAAGGTCGTGAGAAGTCAAACTTCACTTACGGGAGTACAGCCTAAACTCTCTTTAAATATTGAGAAAGCAGAAGGAGTTTCTAAAAGGTTTACTATCGTCGGCTTATGGGGATGCTATATTTTGAAGCCTCAGAGTCGATATTATAAACAATTGCCAGAGTTAGAGGATTTAACAATGCATTTAGCCGAAATTGCTAAAATAAGAGTCGTTCCTCATTCTTTGATCCGTTTTGAGGATGGGGAATTATGTTATATTACAAAACGTATTGACCGGAATGCAAGAGGGCAGAAGTATGCGATGGAAGATATGTGTCAGCTAACGGGAAAGCTTACTGAATATAAATATAAGGGTTCGTATGAGCAGATAGCTAAATGTATTTTCAAGTATTCCGCTACGCCTAAATTAGATGTGATTAACTTTTGGGAGGAAGTGCTTTTTGCGTGGATAACGGGAAATTCGGATATGCATTTGAAAAACTTTTCTTTATATAGCACAAAACCTTATAATTACGTGCTGACACCAGCTTATGATCTATTGCCTACTAAGTTGGTGCTTCCTTTGGATTCCGAAGAATTAGCCTTAACTCTCAATGGAAAAAAGAGAAAAATAGGTAAATCTGATTTTGTAATGGCTATGAAATTAACAGGATTGGAAAATAAAATCATTGGGAATATTTTTAAGAAGTTTGAAAAGGTTCTATCCAAATGGCTCGAATTTATTGATATTTCTTTTTTGGAAGAAAAAACGAAAGAAGAATTTAAAGAGCTCATTAAAAATAATTTTGAGTCAATGAAGGAATAAATATATAGATAATTGGATAGAGGCTTAAATAATTGAATATAGAGGCTAAAAATCTTATGGAGGATAAAGATAGTTTAATCGTCTTTAAAAGCCGGGATGAAAAATGGCTCAAAAAATGATCGGCCGACGAAGTATAACTGTTTGATTCTTTGTCGGTTTTAATTAATTTTATAACGGCTATTAATTGAACTATGGTAGAATTGAAATGCCTTAGCGGCGGTTTTAACGATATTAAGGGCAACGTTATGAATTGAACAAGGGATCGGAGAATTCGACGATTAGGTGATTGGTGATAGAAAAATAAGACTGATTTATTGAGGAAGGAGGAAAGCGTAGGGGGAGGGAGACGCTTTTTCGTTTATTTATATACCTTTGCGCCGGTAAAAACAAGGCCTGATTTTAATGACGAAATCCATTGATTTGACGGTAGGACCTATCAGCCGGACGATGCTTTTGTTTGCGGTTCCCATGATAGTAGGAAATCTGTTACAGCAGTTTTATAATGTGGCTGACACGTTGATTGTTGGGCAATACTTGGGTGCGGATGCGTTAGCTGCAGTCGGTTCGGCTTATACGCTGATGATTTTTCTTACTTCAGTGCTTCTCGGTTTATGCATGGGGAGTGGGGCTATTTTCTCTCTCCGTTACGGAGCAAAAGACGGTGTAGCCTTAAGACGGAGTATTTATGTTTCATTAGTATTGATCAGTTTGGTAACGGTTGTACTTAATATAGCTGTTTTTACATGGATCGATCGGATTATCGGTATACTGCAAGTGCCCGAAGAGTTGTATGACCTAATGTATGATTATTTATGGGTTATCTTTTGGGGAATAGGTTTCACGTTTGTTTATAATTTCTATGCATCGCTATTACGTGCGATCGGGAATTCCATCGTTCCTTTATGGTTTTTAGCCATAGCGGTTGTATTAAATATTGTCTTCGATCTCTTGTTTATCCTCGTTTTTGACTGGGGAGTTATGGGAGCCGGTGTCGCCACGGTTATTTCTCAGGCTGTATCGGCTATCGGATTGTGTATTTATGCTGTTCAACGATTTCCGGAACTTAGAATACGACGTACGGATATGCATTTTGATTGGCTTACGATAAGAGAGATCACTTCTTATTCTATGTTGACGTGCGCTCAACAATCCGTTATGAATTTTGGTATATTGATGGTACAGGGATTAATAAACAGCTTCGGTACTGCTGTAATGGCAGCTTTTGCTGCTGCGGTTAAGATCGATTCGTTTGCTTATATGCCAGTACAGGATTTTGGTAACGCTTTCTCAACTTTTATTGCTCAAAATTTCGGAGCTAAACAGACAGACCGTATTCGTCGTGGGATTCGTAGTGCTATTATGACTACTACCGTTTTTTGTGTTATTATTTCCGTTCTCGTGTTTTTGTTTGCTCGCCCGTTGATGCTGATTTTTGTACGACCTCATGAAACGGAAATCATCTCTATCGGAGTGCAGTATCTTCGTGTAGAGGGGGTATTTTATTGCGGGATAGGTTGTCTTTTCCTGTTGTACGGTTTTTACCGTGCAGTCCGAAAACCGGCGATGTCCGTGGTATTGACGGTCATTTCTCTGGGAACTCGTGTTATTTTGGCTTACGTTTTGGCAAATATTCCGTCTATTGGTGTCGTGGGAATCTGGTGGGCTATTCCTATCGGCTGGTTCTTGGCTGATATAATCGGATTGGGCTATTATCGTAAAACTAAAAACGAGTATCAATTGAAAAACGAGATTAATTGATGAATAAAATTCCCGTATTAGATTGGTATTTGATTTTAACTCATCGGGCTAGCCCCGGAGGTATTGATATGCTGAAAATAGTTGATTTCTAAAACTGTAGTGGAAACACGTGTATTGAATCAGGTTGTGAAACGTAATATAGGAAACAAGGGGGACGGTTCTCAAAGATTGTTTTTAACCCCCAAGAACCATCCCTGGTTAACTATTCCGGCTTCTCAACTCGTTCCGATACGGTTTCCGGTTGTTCGATCTTGTTCTCGATATTATTCATTTCCTCCTTGAGAGAGCGTACACCTTTCCCGATACCTTTCATTAGTTCGGGAATCTTTTTACCGCCGAAAAACAACAATACGACCAAAGCGATAACCAATATCTCTTGCATACCGAGACCGCCGATAATTAATAATTTTATCATGTGTCCTTATTTTAATTTGTCATACTCTTCGTCCGTCACCGGTTCGAGCCACTCGTTGGAGGTATTTTCTCCGGGTATCTCGAAGGCGAGGTGTGCGAACCAGCTGTCGGCTGCCGCACCGTGCCAATGCTTTACGCCGGCGGGAATATGAATGACCGTGCCGGGCAGGATCTTTTGTGCGGGCTTGCCCTCTTCCTGATACCAGCCGCATCCGGCCACGCCGACGAGCATCTGACCGCCGCCTTTCGTTGCCCGGTGGATGTGCCAGTTGTTACGGCAACGCGGTTCGAATGTCACGTTAGCGAACGGAATCTGCGCATTCGATACACGGGCGAGGTAGCTGTTGCCAACGAAATATTCGGCATATGCCGTGTTCGGTTCGCCGATAGGGAAAATCATCTCCTGCTGGAAACGTTCTTTCTCCGTTACCGCATCCTCGTCCGCCCAAACCTCCTTCGCCACGCGGAACCCTGCCCACGCGTTGGGCCAGCCGGCATAAAAGGCTGCTTGCGTCAGCAACGCGGCAATCTCACGGCGGGTGATGCCATGTTTTTTGCCCATCTCCAGATGCGAACGGAAAGAGGAATCGATCACTCCTTTGCCGAGGAGGATAGAGATGGTAATCATGCTGCGGTCGTGAAGACTGAGCGTAGAATCGTTCCAGACGGCTTCGCCGAAAAGAACATCGTCATTGAGTGCCGCAAATTTTGGGGCGAACTCACCGAGAACGGTGCGTCCGGCAGTTTGGGTTATTTTATTCTGAGCCATAAGTGTAATGTTGTTAAATGTCGTAAGCATTGCAATGAATATAAAAATTATCTTTTTCATAAAATCAATCTGCTTTTAAAGTCAGTAAAAAATTGACGAACTCCGGATCGTAATGCGAGAAGAAGAGGGTTTTGCCTTCGTCCAAAGCGGCGATTGCCGCCATGTCGGCATCGGCGAGCGTGAAATCGAACACTTCCATGTTCTGACGCATCCGCTCCATACGGGTGGATTTGGGAATCACGATTACGTCCCGTTGAATCAGATAGCGCAGAGCAACCTGTGCGGCGGTTTTGCCGTATTTGTTACCGATTTTCATCAGCGTAGGGTCGTGGAACATATTGTTTCGGCCTTCGGCAAAAGGTCCCCACGACATGATTCGAGTTCCGTATTTCTCCATGATTTCCTGAGTCTTGAACTGCTGGTTGAACACATGAGTTTCCACCTGATTGACCATCGGTTTGATTTTCACGTGTTCCGTGAGGTCGATAAAGCGATCGGGATAGAAATTACTCACGCCGATGGCACGCGTTTTTCCGTCGTTATAAGCAGTTTCCATCGCGCGATAGGTTCCGTAATAATCGCCGAACGGTTGGTGGATGAGTAAAAGATCCACGTAATCGGTCTGTAATTTACGCAGGGATTCGTTGATGGATTTCATCGCTTTTTCTTCGCCGGCATTGGTAATCCATATCTTGGTGGTAAGAAAGATTTCTCCACGGGCGATTCCGCTCTTCCGGATGGCATCGCCTACCTGCTGTTCGTTGAAATAGGCTTGTGCCGTGTCGATCAAGCGATAACCGACACGCAAGGCATCGGTTACGCAACGTTCGCACTCTTCGGGTGTTACTTGGTAAACACCGTAACCAAGTATCGGCATTTCAACGCCATTGTGTAATTTTACTGTTTCCATGTCTTATTGTCGTTATTTGTTAATTCTATTCTTTTATAATGAATGCGTTAGGCTTATTTCTCCCGTTCCGTCCGATAACTCATTTGGCTTATCTGTCGATTTACCAGTTTATCTATTGCAAAATTACAGAAGAGTTCTCATTTCGTTGATATCAATTTTACGGATTGAATAACCAATTTCATCGGTCGGTACAAAACAGGCAGCCGTATCGATGAAGGGGATAGGGCAGATTGTTTTGATACATGCCGAATCATCGGAAAATTTGTTAAACTATATTGTTTAATTTATTCTAATTTATTTAACTTAAATTGTGTGATTTGTGTAATTTAATATATTTCGAATAACTTATTATTTCGTTTAATTTGCAAAATAGCAATGTGATTTTATTCATCTTGTAATTTATTAACTAAACCTTATTTAATTATGAAAAAATTATTATTGATTTTAGCGACACTCGTTTTTGCATTGGCTTATTTGCCTTCTCGGGTAACTGCGGCTCCAACGGTTAAAGTTTCTCCTAAATCTATAGAGGTAAATGTGGGAGAGACATGTGTTTTTAACGTATTAGTCGAACTATCGTCAGGTACTATACAAGAGGTCGTTATTGATGTCACGGGTTTTCCATCGGGGAGTGTACTTGAAGCTTCGATTGTAAACCAACGTGATAGAAAATATGAAGCACAAGTTGATTTGAAAATAGATCAACCAGGTACATATACTTTAACTTTTGAGATAGATGTAACTTATAAAGATGGTAAAACTACAGTTACTAAAACTGTGACCGAAACAGTTGTTGTTAAAGTAATAAAAAAAGAAGTTGAAGTATTATAAGGATTTATATGGTTATTAATGATTTGAAATACTTTATTATGAAGAAATTACTTTTTGCTATCACATTAATATTCATTATATTACCAGTATTGGCGGCAGCTCCCGTAACTCGGCCAGTTATAACTATTTCTCCTAATCGTATATCAGTTGAACAAGGTACTGTATGCGTGATTGTTATTGCTGTCGAGTGTGATAATCCGATAGATGTAAAATGTCAAATTCCGACCGGCCTTCCTGATGGGACAATTGTGCAAAAAATGGAGAAATCGAAAACGGAGACAAAGGTTGAGATAAATTTTAGAATTACTATTCCTACCTCTGGAACTTATAATGTGAATGTTCCTGTTAATGTAAAGGTTAAAGAAAATGGTCGTTGGTCAGATGCGATTGAAGAATCTAAAACTATACCGATAACTGTGACAGCATCTTCAGCAAACTAAGAGTATTCGGGCCGATGTATTCGGCCCGGATTACGATATATTTTTGTTGGTATTCCAAACTATAAAATGGTGAGACGTTTATGAAAGCTTTTAAATTTGTTTGTCTGCAATTGTTTATTTTTTCGTTTACAGTCACTATGGTAAAGGCCCAATGGCAAGGGAAATTGACTACAGAGGATAGGGTAAGGCTTAATTCTTCAACTTTAATAGGATATAATATGATTTATTATGAAGCTGTTGTAGTGGATTCCGTGACTAATGAGCCCTTGCCCGGAGCGTTGATTCATTTTGTAAACCCGAATAAAGCGAACGTTTCGGTAAGAACTTTTGCGGTGGATAAAAACGGTTATTTTTGTGTTTATTGCGATAAGGATAAACGTTGGGTTTTGGAAATTACTCATTTGGGATATAAAATTTTTAAAAAGATTCTTTCTCAGGACCAACCGTTGGTGAATTTCGGTAAAATCAAGTTAATTCCGGACACGTTAAAGATTGACGAAGTTGTCGTTCAGGTGCGCAGGGAAATGTATAAACAGAAAGGAGACACGTTAATGGTATATCCACAGGCTTTCAGGTACATGGAGGGAGATAATCTGTTGGAGATTTTTCGGCAAATTCCGGGAGCCAGGGTTACGGAGGAAGGCGATGTATATATCGGTAAAATGAAAATCGAGAAGGGGCTGGTGAACGGACGGATGCTTTTTGGAGACGATGTTAGGACCATGATGAAATCTCTTGATGCGAAAGACGCTTCAGTAATGGCGATTTATGACGAGGTTGATGAAAAAGATGAAATTTTACGCGGAGATAACGCCCGGAAAAGAAAGGTTGTTAATGTTATGACTTTCCAACAATTCACATCATACTTGGCGGGAAATATGATGCTTGAAGGTGGTTTGGATAAAAACAAAGATATAGACGGTGGCAGACAGGAGCGCTACTGTGCGAATGGAGATATCGGTTTTTACCGGGAGCAACAACAAATAAGGTTGAAAGGAGGAATTGACAATCGTAATTTGATTATTTGGTCTCCCCCTTCCGGCTATACGCGAAAATGGAATGCCGGGGCAGAAGTTAATAGTACCATAAATGAATCGAACCGTTATGCTGTATCCTATGATTATGGTAATGAATGCTCGACGGAAGAGAGTTTATCGAACATAAACTATTTTCCAACCGATCAATTCCAATCGCAATTCTCTGAAAATTTTAATTATAATGAAAATGATGAGAAAAATCACAGGATTAAATTGGAATACAATTACCTGAAGCAACGAAAAGTTAATATAGATGCCTCTTGTGACATCGGAATTTATAAAAGTGCAGATCTTTCGGATTATTATTCGGATACTTACAGAGATGATGTTTTGCTAACAAAAACAGAAAGAGTTGGTCATTCTGATAATAATAGCGTAAACATAAGTCCGGCAGTAAGTTTAACTAAAAATATAGAGATCGGAGGGTTGAAAGTGTCTGTTTATTCGAATATTAATAAGTCAAATGGTAATGAAATTCGAAACGATACCACTTTTACCGTAGGATTTAAAGAGAGAACCGTATTAAATATAACTACCAAAAGACCTGATTGGAATATAGTACCGAGTGTTGAATATAACATAAATTTAAAAAAAGCGGGATCGTTCTCTTTTATTTCTAAAGTTAAATATGAAAACTTGTCCTTTTATAATGTGGCGTTGAATAGGATTACCGGAGATATGGATCGTTCTCTTTCAGTTGATTATATCTCAAATCAAACAATTGTAAATGAGGATGTCAGATATTATTTTGGTAATGGAAAACATTCATTAAATATAAATCTTGCATATATCGGCACTTTTATGAATCGGCGAGATAAGTTACCTGTTTATGATAAAGTGTATCGTTCATTTCACGCTTTTCTCCCGGCCATCACTTACGGCTATTCTTTCACGAAGCGTACTTATGATATATCTTTGTCAACCTCGCAATCGGTACCTTCTAACAGTCATATGATAACAGTCATAAATGATAATAATCCCATGTTCCTTTTTGCGGGTAATCCTGATCTTAAAGACTCTAAAACGTACATCGTGTCTTTTACTTCATATAATCGTAAACAAAATATCCCCCGCTCGATCAGTTTCGGTATAGACTTTTCGATAAATCATAACAGCATAGTTTACAGTCGTATGTATTTCAAAAATTCGACAATTCTTCCTCAATACGATAATTATGAAGTACCAGCAGGAGCTACCTTGACAATTCCGGTGAATGCCGATGATTTTTTGCGAACCGGAGCCAATTTGTCCTATAAAGTTCGTTGGGATAAAATCAAATCTATCGTTGATTTTAAATTGGAGTATTATTATCGGAATCCACAAGTCGGCATTGAAGATAGATTGGTCCGTACCCATGAACAAACTGGTAATTTTTCGGCAAATTTGGTTATGAATTTATCATCTAAATTCAGGGGTGAAATTAGCAATGACACTCGATACCGATGGTTTAAAAACGGTAATGCGCAAATAGATGAAGGGGTAAATGAGACCTTGAAAGCAAAATTCCGTTTGGATTTTCTTAAAAGAGTTTATTTGACAAGCTCTTACACGTTTGAATACCTCAAAGGAACTTATTCGAAGACCGTGGAAAACCATATTCTAAATGCTTCTATGGGCTGTCGGGTATTCAAAAATCGTAAAGGTCTGGTAAGTTTTAATGCTTATAATATTCTTGATCGTACAACTAATTTTGTGACTTCTGTAAATGACCAGTATGTAAATAATACGTGGCGACAGTTATCCTCCTCTTATTTTTCACTTTCGTTTGAATACAGATTTAACAACACCCAATAAAGAAGATGTTCTTTACATTTTAACCTGAAAGGAATGACATAGTTTTTTTCTGTTTTTAATATTGATCTTGCAATATTGCGGTATTAAAAACGAGATAGTATGGTTTTGAATAATTTATTTGATCTTTAGGAAGGTTCTCGAGGTTTGTTTTAATTCCCGGAAACCGTTCCCGATAAATATAAAAAAAAGCCAATTCATAAAGGTATACCATACATACTTTTTTTATATTTGCAAATATGATAAACGACTGTTCAAGCAACTTATTTGGCTCTTTGGTAGAAAAATTGTCTTCGAAAGAATGTTGTGTTTTAGAGCATTTTTATAAGAATGTCAATAGGTTATCTCTTCCTTCAAAAACAATATTGCTAAATGAAGGTAAGATTGCCGACACGTTGTATTTGATTAGAAAAGGCTGCTTGCGCCTTTTTTTCTACAACGAGGAGAAAGATATTACCTTTCAATTTTTTTTTGAGGGCGACTTTGTGGCTTCGTTTGATAGCCTGTACAAAAGTCAACCGAGTCTTTTTTCATTGGAAAGTATAGAGCTAACCGAGGTTTTCTCTGTAAAAAAGGAGCATTTTTACGATCTTGTCGAGCAGATTCCCTTGTTAAGAAAAGTGTATGAAGAGAAAATCATCGATCGTTTTCATGTTTATCAACAATTATTCCTTTCTCGGATAAAGAGTACTCCGGCACAACGATATAAGGAATTATTGAAAGAATGCCCCCACATCATACAGCGAGTTCCGCAGCATTATATAGCATCTTATCTTGGTGTTACCCCCGTGTCCTTGTCCCGAATTAGGAATAGGCGTTAATGCCATTTCTTTACAATTGTTATCGTCTCGTTTCTGATAAAATGGCGAACTTGGCCCCGTCAACATAAAAACAGAAACATGATAAAGAATATTTTTTTAATAGACTGGTTATTAATTCCCTCGTTTATCTTTTCCTTGTATACCGGAATAGAACTGCATGTTGCCGGTCATGGAAACAACCATGAAATATGGCACAATTGGGCTGTTTTTCATGTAGTGATGAGTCTTTTGTTTTTTATTTTTGGAATATGCCATATAATGACACACTGGAATTGGTACGAGGGAATTGTGAATAAAGGAGTAGGAAAGAAAAGCAGGATTACGTTATGTTTATCCGTGCTGTTTGTACTTGTTACGGTTACGGGTATCGTTTTGCTCTGTATAGACGGGGCGAACTCCAATATAGGATTATGGCACTATTATGCAGGGCTTTTGACGGGGGTATTATCTATTATTCATATTCTCAAACGTATTCCTATGTTAAGCAAATTGGGAAGCAGACGGATGAGCGTTTTTGGACTGATCGAAAACTTCGCCCGGCATTATCCGGAAACCTACGGCGACGACATCGAACGGTAGCGGAAATTATAACTCGGCTATCCTTTTTTCACAGGATGATACCGTGTGCAGACTATGTATCGCGAGTATAGTAGAAATCTACTTTAATCATCGGAGGGTCGAAACTCTCCGATTTTGTTAGCGTCGGCTAACAGCGAGGTGTGTATCGAGTAGCCCGATGCCTTTTGAGTCACTCCCGAAAGCCTTACCCCTGACGGGGAACAATCGCTCCTCTGTGGTCGGGCGATTGAGAAAATCAGAAAGAAAACCGATAAGGGCAAACTTTCATATGTAAAATACATGAATATTGATGGCCAATTATTGTATATAGTGGATATAAATAATAAAACAATTATCCGACTTGCTTTCGATATTTAGATGGCGACATTCCCTTTTCCTTTGTAAATACCCTAATGAAATGGGGTAAATCGTTGAACCCTACCAGATAACATATTTCCGATACGGATTTCTGCGAGTGCTTCAACAGATCACAGGCGGTGTTCAAACGGTATTGCGTAACGAACTGAGAGAACGTCATTCCCTTATGCCGTTTGAAATAGGTGCAGAAAGCGGAACGGTTCATACCCACTTCGACGGCAATATCGTCCAGTGAAATCGGATAGACGTAGTGTGTCATGACGTATGTGCTGACTTGCTGCATACGCCTCACGTCTCGCTCGATTCGTACAGGCTTGCCGGCAAACGTGTAATCCGTTGCGGTGAAGACTGTCGGCAGCAGATGAAACATCGTGCATAAACGCCCCAATTCATCCATTCCGCTCATTTGCGAGAGCGTATATCGGATGGCCCGGGAGCTTTTCGGCCCGAATATCAGGGCCTCTGTCGGAAGGGTTACACCTGCAAGCCTGTTCCGCAATTCAGGAAACACCTCGATACACTTTTGTATAAGGGAGTGGCTGAAAGCTACCATCAGGTAATGTATGCACCCTTTATCGTCGGCCGATGACGGCTCATAATCCCAATGGTGGTGCATCGAAGGTGGAATCAATGCCACGTCCCCTTCGGCAAAGGGCAGTAAGGTATCGCCGGCCATCCGTGTTCCATGCCCCTGTATGACACAGTATAGCTCCCAGGCATCGTGTTGGTGCAGTTTAGCCTCCAGCCGGATGTCTATGTGCTGGTCTATGAAAAAAAACGAATGATTCTCCATTTCCGGTAGTTCATACGGGATTATTGCGTCTTCCATCTTACAAAATTTACTGATGGCAAATATACAACAATTATTTGAAATAATAAGGCAAATAAACAACAATAAAGTGCGCTACCTTTGTAAACGTAAATAAAAATATGTCCAACATAATAACGAATTGCATTATGGATTTCTATGAAGTATTGGAGAAACGTCGCACGTACCGCGATTTCTCCGACCGTGAAGTAAGCGACGAGATTCTTAAAAGAGTGATTGGTGCGGCATTCAAGGCTCCGACCAATGACCACTTGCGCCAGTTGGAGTTCGTCGTGGTGCGTGGCTGTGAAAATATTGCGAAAGTAATTGCCCCGCTCGCCAAAAATATGGCGGCGTTCAAGGAACTGGTAGCAGAGGTGGACGAATCCGATGACAAGGACAAGATGACGATGTTTGCCGATGCGCTGCCCAAGCAACAAAAGATGCTGATGCAGAGCGGTCTGCTTATTATCCCGTTCTTCCGCCAACTGACATGGCCGTTGCTCAAGCCCGTGGAGCAAAGCTCGCTCAACTATTTCGCTTCGGCATGGTGCGCGTTGGAGAACATGCTGCTCGCCGCCACCGCCGAAGGTTTGGGAACAGTGTTCCATATTCCCGTAAGCGACGAGGCGGAGAGGATCAAGGAAATCGTGAACGCTCCCGATGGCTACGAGTTCACCTGTTTACTGACGATGGGCTATCCCGCCGAAAATGCCTTCCTGCCCAAACAGAAGGAAATCAATGTTGAGGATAGAATGCACGCGAATGCTTGGTAATATGACAGCATGAAAGGACACATCCTTATATTGATAGCGAATATCCTGTTCGGCGTCAGTATGCCGGTATTCAAATACTTGCTGACGTCGGACTTTCCACCGGAGGCGATCACGTACATGCGTGCCGCTTTTGCCTGCGTGATGTTCTGGTTCGTGTCCTTTTTCATCGCACCCGAAGAGAAAGTTCCGCCGAAAGATTTGGGACTGCTCGTCGTTTGCGGCTTGTGTGGTGTGGGGTTCAATCAATGGATGTTCGTTACCGGGTTACGGAGTTCTTCGCCCGTGGATGCGTCGATTATTGCCACGGCCGTACCGATTTTCGTACTGCTGCTGGCGGCGGTCGTGCTCGAAGAGCCGATCACGGCGAAGAAATCGGCGGGTGTTCTGCTGGGTGTTGGTGGAGGACTGCTACTCGTGTACAGTTCTGCGCATACGACGGGTGGTGAAGGCAGTCTGAAAGGCGATATGTTGATGTTGTTGAACCAAATGTTGTACTCCGTCTATCTGGTTTTGTCCAAGTCGCTCTCCTCACGCTACTCGTCGGTTACGGTCATGAAATGGATGTTCCTCTTCTCGGTATTGGCATTGACGCCGTTCTGTCTGCGGCATTTACAAGAGGTGCCGGTTTTCCATCAGAAAACATTCGACGGCACGGAGCTGTGCGCCCTTCTTTATTTGCTCGTGGGAGCCACGTTCCTTTCGTTCATGCTGATTCCGATGGCATTGAAATACATCCGTCCTACCACCGTCAGTATGTACAACTACGTGCAGCCTATTGTCGCCTCTGGGATAGCCATATCAATCGGGCAGGATACTTTCTCCTTGCAGAAATTAACGGCAGCCGTGTCGGTATTCGCCGGAGTTTGGTTGGTTACAAAGAGTAAGAAAAGAGAAAACAAACAAATAGAAAAGGCATGATTATCAATACCGGATACCAATGTATGCCGAGCTGCGACATCGGGGCGTACAATACCTGCCTGAACGGTTACAAGTACTGTTATGCCAACAAGAAACCGGAGCTGGCGGCAGAAAACTACAAGTTGCACGATCCGGCCTCGCCGTTTCTTATCGGCCATGTAGAACCTACCGACATCATACAGGAAGTCAGAGAAGTTTTATTATCCAACCATAAATTATAAGGAGAGAATTATAAAGTTTGTAATTGTGTTATTTTATGACAAAATGAAGAACTATTTTTTTTATTCTTAGTTTAAGAAATATAGCCGTCCGGCGAGATATCGCCTTCGGCAAAAGAAGTTTAATGATTTAATAAGTAATGTATCGCTATGGAAATTAATAAATGGTTTGATCTTAAAGAAAAAGTCGCTGTTGTGACGGGCGGCGGTGACGGTATTGGCAAGGGCTGTTGTGAAATACTTGCAGATGCGGGTGCGCACGTTGTAATCAGTGATTTGAATATCGACAAGGCGCAATTAGTTGCGGATGAAATAAAAAGTAAGGGAGGAAGAGCAATTGCCGTGGAATGTAACGTGCTGAAGGACGAGGACCTTGTAAACCTCGTGGATAGGGCCGTGAAAGAGTTTGGAACCGTAAATATTTTGGTAAACAATGCCGGAGGCGGGGGAGGCGGACGAGAGAATCCGTTTAAGATAGATCGGGAGTATTTCGAGAAGATTTTCAATTTCAACGTATTCAGTGCTTGGCGGTTGTGTCAGCTAACAGTACCCCATATGGCAAAATCAGGTTACGGGAGTATTATCAATATTACTTCGATGAGTAGCGTAAACAAGAGTCCCGACATGAGTGTGTATGCTTCTTCTAAAGCGGCCTTGAATCATTTGGTTGCCAATCTTGCTTATGATTTCGGTTCCATGGGAGTACGTATCAATAACGTCGGACCGGGTGCTACTGTTACGAAGGCGCTTCAGTCGATTCTGACCCCGGAAATCGAGCAGCGTATGTTGCAGCATACGCCTATAAAGAGATTGGGTAGGGTATCGGATATCGCCGGTGCTGTTCTTTATTTTGCCGCTCCTGTTTCCGAGTGGGTAAGCGGACAAGTGTTGTTTGTAAACGGAGGAGGAATACAAACCTTGGATTAAGAACCGGCGATTGTAAATTTTAACGATTCGGTGATTAAGAGATTAAAAGATTAAGAGATTAAAGGATTAAGAGATTTGGGGATTGGGAGAAAATTTTTGTATCTTCAGAAAGCACATCTTAAAAATAACACCCTGGTAAAGTGTAACTATCTGATTATTTGTTTTGTTTTTTTGTCGGCGGTTGTTAATTGAACTCATATAGGGGAGACAAGAGTACAAAGAACTCTTATCTCCTCTTATTGGGTTATCGGAAGTCGTTAAAATTATTGTCGTTAGACACCGGTTTATTTTGTGATTCAGCTATTTTAAAGGTTATTCCGAATAGGAGATCAATAGAAAATATTCCGATTCTTTTAATTTACGTATTTACTGTTTTGGCGTCTGTTTTACGGGTTATTGAGGTTCTAAGTAAATGGTTTCGTTACTACAAGCGGTATTTTTCCAATCGAAATTATCGCTTTGTGTCTTGTAACGATTTTGATCCGGATCAGAAAATCTTAGGTTAGCCGGGTTATGACGAACAGGAATGGAGAATCTGCCTTCTGAATCGGTTTTTACAGACTGTATGGCAACCTTGTTTACGATCTCTTCAACCCAAATATTTTCTAATGTCTGGTGAGTAAACACATCGTGTATGGTTCCGCTGATTTTTCCTGTCGATTGCAGGATATTCAGGTTTGTGAATGCAAAACCTATCGCCATGGATAAGATGATGCCGATGATAATAGTTTTTTTCATTTGGATGTTGTCTTAAAATTGAACGAAATAAATATAATGCACAACCCCTTTTGAGAATATCTTTTGTAAGTTACGACATTTCTATCCATTAAACAAGAAACTGTTTGATTAAATGATTGAGAGATTAAATGATTAGGTGATTTTGGGATTAAGTGATTAAAAAGATTGACGATGGTAAGTTAGGAGGTTGTAAGACGATATGGTTCCGCGAGCATAAATTGAAGGATTAAGAAATGGAGTGATTCTGTGATTTAAGGATAGCTAACTCGGGGGAACATTCTTTTGGAAAATTGTTCGTTGTACGATATGGAATGGAATTGAAAATTATTTTACTATTTTTGTCGTGATTGTATTGTATCGGATGGAATTGAAATAAGTGATATTATTTCTATTTTCAGAGTATAGAATATTTTTATTGCATTAATAAGATTTGAAATAAGATACTCGATCGTTCCACTGCGGGAGTATCTTTCTTATTCGTGTTGTTGTATTAAGTAAAATGAAAGTGTTATAATAGGGGAATCAGATATGGGAGTTTCTTCTGTGGAGGCAGGGAATAAAGGTAAAAATATTCGCGTCCTTTCGTTGTTTTCCGGTTGCGGAGGTATGGACCTGGGATGGGAGGGCGGATTTTCGGTTCACAAGGATAGTTTGTGTGAAGCGAGGAACCCGGATTTTGTAGAGAGTAGAGGGAAGGGAGACTTCGTGAAACTGAAACCGACTCGTTTCGAATTGGTTTTTGCCAATGATATTTTGAAAGAGGCGAGGACTGCTTGGGTGTATTATTTTAAAAAGTACGGCTATTTGCGGGAGATTTACAGGAACGAGAGTATCGTGGATTTAGTGAAACGTCATCGGTCCGGTGAGCGGGTTTTTCCGGAGGATGTGGATGTGGTGACGGGTGGATTTCCTTGTCAGGATTTTAGCGTGGCCGGGAAGAGAAAAGGATTCAACTCCCGTAAAGACCATAACGGACGTATCATCGAGGGGGAGATGGCCACGGAGGAGACCCGGGGAAAGTTATACATGTGGATGAAAGAGGTTATTGAGATTACCAAGCCCAAGATATTTATTGCCGAGAACGTAAAAGGGTTAGTCAATCTTTCGAATGTTAAAGAGATCATCCAGCATGATTTTTCCATGGCTGACGAGCACGGGTATATCGTACTGGAGCCTCAGGTATTGCATGCCGCCGATTACGGCGTACCGCAATCCCGGGAGCGTGTGATTTTTATCGGTATTCGAAAATCGGCCTTAAAAGAGGAAGCTTTGCAGGCATTAATACAAAAAACAGTTCCGGATAATTATAATCCTTACCCGAGGGTGAGTCATGCCTTTCACGACGAGAAGAATAAAGAGCTGGCTACCCCACAAACTTTAGCCAAGGTATTTGCCGGTCTGAAAGAGCCGGAGGAGAGCCATGATCCTTCTCAGATGTATTATTCCCGGGCGAAATTTATGGGAACGCATTGTCAGGGACAGACCGAAGTGGATATTCAAGGCATTGGTCCGACGATCCGGGCCGAACATCACGGCAATATAGAGTATCGCCGCCTATCGAAGGAGCATGGAGGACAAATGGATGAAGAGTTAAAACGGGGATTGAAAGAGAGACGTTTGACACCGAGGGAGTGTGCTTTGATTCAGACCTTTCCGCCTGATTACGAGTTCGTGATACCGAAAGAAGGGAAATCCCGTCAGTTCGTATTGAGTCCCTCTGCGGCTTATAAGATTATCGGGAATGCGGTACCTCCTTTACTTGCTTATCATATTGCCCGGCGTATAGAATCATTGTGGGATCTTTATTTCGAATAGTATGAAATCTTTATGGTGTCAGGAGCCGGATATAAAAGCTTTTGAGCTTTTGATCGAGCAAATGCTTCAGGTGTTACGGACCGAAGCAAGAGAGCAGCCTGAACATTACAAGAAACTTTTGGGTAACCGTTTGGAGGGGAAGGTGGCGGATGTCCTTCGGAAATGCGCCGTGGGTACACCGTTTGAAGATGATATAGAGTTGGTTTCGGGACAACGCTTTCCCGATATCGTGATTCGAGGATATTTCGGCATAGAGGTCAAAACGACTCAGGCGAATCACTGGAAATCGACGGGAAGCAGTGTAGCCGAAGGAACCCGGGTGAACGGGGTGGAACGGATTTACATGCTGTTCGGTAAGATGTGCGAACCGGTAGAATTTAAATGCCGGTTGTATGAAGAGTGTCTGCCGGAAGTCGTTGTCACCCATTCGCCCCGGTACGCGATCGATATGGATTTGCTTTCGGGAGAGACGATATTCGATAAGATGGGTATTTCTTACGATGAATTGCGTCGTCAGGCAACACCTATCCGTACTATTTTGAGCTATTATCGTTCCAAGTTAAAGCCGGGGGAAGAGTTATGGTGGTTGGATTCGGAATCGGCCTCGTCAGGGACGGGAATGGTGATCCGGTTATGGAATAACCTGACCCCGGAGGAACGGAATGTTTATATGATAAAAGGATTTTGTTTTTTTCCAGAATTATTAAGCAGTCATAAGGATAAGTTTAATCGTTTTGCCGTATGGTTGTCTACCCGTGAAGGAGTCGTGTGTCCTAACGTACGGGATGTATTCTCGGCAGGAGGGCAGGGGAGCATCATCTACCGATCGGTTCGTTACGGGGGAGTGCCGAAGTCCGTTTGTCGTTTGTACGAGCATTTGCCATTGATAAAGCAGTTTATTCTTTCGGCGGACGAAGCGGAATGGATTGATTTTTGGGGAAACGATGCGAAGGGAAAAGGCAGGATTGCCTGCTGGATAGACCGGGTAACGGGGTATATAGGGAAACAATTGGAAAACGGTTTCCCTATGCAGGAGTCATTGCGTGAAGTTTTATCCTCCGATTAATTCCTTTACGAAAAGAGTGGCGGGTGTTTTTTCTATCTCTTCCGGAGTTCCTTCTTGTTCGATTTTACCTTTGTTCATAACCAGTACGCATGTTCCTAATTTCAAGGCTTCTTTGATATCGTGTGTTATGAAGACGATGGTTACTCCCAACTCGTTGTGGATGCGGATGATTTCGTTCTGTAACATTTTACGGGTGATTTCATCCACGGCCCCGAAGGATTCATCCATGAGCAGGATATTCGGATCGGCGGCCAGTGCCCGCGCAATACCAACCCGTTGACGTTGTCCTCCTGAGAGTTCGGCGGGATAACGATCGAGCATCTCCTCTTCCAAGCCCACGACCCGAATCAGTCGCTCCACGGCTTTTTTGTTTTTTTCTTTATCTTTATGATTCAGAAGGTTAGGTACATAGGCAATGTTTTTGCGAATGGTCATGTGGGGGAAGAGCCCGATACCCTGAATCACGTAGCCGATATTTCTACGGAGCAGGGTTTGATTCTCTTTTGTGATATCTTTTCCGTTTACGTAGACAGACCCGTAAGTGGGGGCCAGCAAGCCGTTGATGAGTTTCAATACGGTCGTTTTTCCGGAGCCGGAAGTGCCGATAATGGTCAGAAACTCACCTTTTTTAATTGCTAAGTTGAAATCTTCCAACACCTGATGTTCCCCGTAGTTTTTCGAAACATGTTCAAACCGGATAACCGTTTCATTTTCCATGATTTTTATTTTTTTTGATTAATCCTTTTTTTTGTAGAAAATTAGCGGCAACGTCCCGCTCCGAGTTGCCGGCGATCTCAACCTGATAGTTCAGGTCAGCCATCTCTTGATCGGTCAGTATGCCGTCCATCAACATGAGTATTTTCTTTAACTCCGGGTGTTTTTTTAATGTTTCCTCCCGGACGACCGTGGCGCAGTAGTATGTGGGGAAGAATCGTTTATCGTCTTCCAATACCGTCAGTTCGGCTCCGCTTAGCTGGCCGTCGGTTGTGAATATGTTCATCACATCGATTTTATTCGATTTGATCGCCTCGTATTTTAAACCGATGTCCATATCCATCGTCTTTTTAAATTTCAGATCGTAGAACTTGCATAGAGCATCGTATCCGTCGTGGATTTCAAAGAAATCGTATTCCGCACCGAATATGAATTGATCGGGATACCTGGCCAGATCGGAATAAGTTTTCAGATGGTATTTTCGAGCCTTGCCGTTACTTACGGCTAAGCTGTAAGCATTATTAAAGCCGTATCGACCGATCCAGTACAGGCGGTATTTATCGAGATACTCTTTTTGCAGGGCCGAATACAATTCGTCCGCGGGAAGCAAAGAGTCTTTTTTCAGGATAACGAGCCATCCGGTGCCCGTGTATTCCGGATAAAGGTCGAAATCTCCTTTTACGATAGCGGGATGGATATTGCTGGTTCCGCCTCCGATGCCTTTCGTGATTTTCACTTGTAAATCGGAATTTTCCTCTATGAGCAATCTCAACATTTCACCGAGAATGAATTGTTCCGTCATGGGTTTGGTAGCGATACGAATCGTATCGTCAGGTGTGTTGCAACTATAAAATAATATAAAACTTAGAGCTATGGCTATAAATGAATTTTTCATGGTCTATCCAATCAGTTTACGTTTTCTTTTGATGTATTTTTCGTAGCATCCTACTCCCCAGTCCGCTAATAGGGCCAGAACGGCAATCAGTAAACTGCCTGCTACGGTCATGGCCGAATTATTGGTCGTTATTCCCCGGTAGATGGCGACGCCCAATCCCCCGGCTCCGATAAAGGCCGCTATACCGGCTAAGGCAATGGTCATGACGACCATATTGCGGATGCCTGAAAGAATAACGGGGAAGGCAAGCGGAAGTTCTATCTTGTATAAGATTTGAAAGGGAGTGCTTCCCATTCCTTTGGCAGCTTCCGTGATCTCTTTGTCGATCCCTATAATTCCCGTGTAGGTATTACGTACCATGGGGAGTAGGGCATAGACCGTCAGAGCGACGATAGCCGTTGTATTGCCTATACCAGAGAAAGGAATTAAAAAACCGAAAAGGGCAATGGAGGGGATCGTATAGATGAAATTGGTAATTCCCAAAACGGTTGAAGAGCTTCGTCTATATTGACTGATGAAAATTCCTAATCCCAATCCGATAATAGTGGCCAACACGATCGAGATAACGGAGATTTCGATGTGTTGCAGGGTCAGGTTTAAAAAGAAATGCCATCGACCGACGTAAAGGTTATATAATTCTTTGATCATATGTTGGTTTAGTTTAAAAATAGTATCCGATATTCATATTAAAACGAGCATGCCAGGATTCGCTTGCCCCCCCGGGGCCGAAACCGTTCCAATCAGGGCCTAACCAGGCGTGATTTTTACCCAACGCGTAATCCATGTATAACCATACCGGTCCGGCAACGACCAGAAGTCCGGTCACGTTTTGATAACTGTTTTTCAACAGTTTGTCCCACTTTTGCAGGCAACCGAAATCGTTATATACTTGTATTTTTTCGATTAGCTTCGAATCGATATTAAAGGTATACCCGGCACCAACCGTGTAAATGTTGGCTTTGGCGGCAACGAGATAGGGAGCTCCGTAGGCTGTCATCACGATGATATTTCTCTCTTCCCCTTCTTTATTTTTGGGATACATGGCGTAGGTTGTCAACTGCGTTTTCAGGCTCAGTTTTTTCCAGTATAGCTCGTAATGTAGGGCCAAAGCGTAGTGAGTTCCGTTGTTGCGGGTGTCCAAATTGTAGAGTTGCCCGAATTCGGCGGATCCGCCGAATTTATTCAAGGTATAGGTTCCCCATTTGTAAAAAGCCTGCAAATTGAATTGATTGATCTCTTTATTACGTCCTGCCACGTCATAACCGTATCGGTCGTCCGTCACCTCCGAATCCGAGCCGAACAGGAGTTCGTCGGCATTTTTAAAGAAGGCGATAGCATAGTCCCATTGTTCTCCCTTATGGACAAATTTGATTCCCATATCCGAATCGTCTTCCAGGCCCACGTAATAGGTGATTTGTAGAAAAAAGTTGTGAGAACCGATAGGTTGGATTCCGAACGGTACCCCGGTCAAACCGGCTTGTATTTGATTTTTCGAATTGAACCGGTAACCGATCCAGCCGTATTTTAACATGGGCCCACCGTAGTCCTTGCTGTAAAAACGATAGTCTGCATCTAAAAGAATATTTTTATAGGATCCAGCGAGTGTGAATCGTAATACATCAAAACCGAAATCTCCCCCTCTATCCCGGTGTCCCCGGTTCCAATCCGAAAAATTATAATTGAAACGCAAGGCTCCCCCTAATTTGAATTTAGGTTTCTCTTTTTCTGTCGCATGCAGGGATAAGGTAAACAGTAACATGCAACTCATGAAATAGAAATATTTGTTTTTCATCATGTAATATTGTTAATTGTTCTTGGAGAATTTAACGATATCGATGAGGTTTTGTTACCCTTTTTTAAAAATAGGCAAAGGAAAAACACATTACACGCTTGTCTTATTTTATATCCTGTTAAAACTATTTTCAATTATTACCGTTTAACCAATTCTATATGAATGTTCAAAATAATGACTGTATGGATAAAAAATTTTTAAATTATACGGAATGGCAGGATACGGCCGATTTGGTACATCTTTTACTGCAAATGGTAGGGAAAGTAAAATTAGAGCGTTGTCACAAACGTCCGGAATGGGCACATGTACGTCTTTACATGACTTTGGACGGATTGGCTTCCGGGATTATACCTTGTAATACTTCTCCTTTCGAGATTTTTGTCAATTTGAGAAAGCATCAGATCGAGATTCATAATGAGGAAGGAAAGAGTCGTACGCTACCATTGGAGGACGGTACGTCGATAGTCATATATTATCACCAGTTTATGGATGCTCTCGAGCAGATCGGTGCGGCCACTGAGATTAATATAAAACCGCAAGAGTTTTATGATCCGATACCTTTTGATCAGGATAAAAAACATCATCACTACGATAAGGCTGCCGTTGAATTGTGGCTTCAGAATTTACTTTTTGCTTACGAGGCTATGAGGCAATTTCTTTCCGGTTTTCGGGGGAAGGTAGACGGTCCCGCGTATTATTTCGGAACGATGGATTTGACTTGTATCGTGTATAGCGGGGAAGCGGCTCCTTTCGGTATGAATAAGTCGATTTCGGATCATGCTTTTGACGAACGGTATTTCGAATGCGGATTTTGGCCGGGAGATGTGAATTACGGAAAACCCGCTTTTTACGGTTTACCCTATCCTTTTATCGAAGGTATTCAGGGACATGATGATATGCTTCATCCGGATAAAGCTTTCTTTCTTCCGGCTAAAAAGGAGTTCTTTTTAAATCTGGAAGATGCTTTTTCGTATAGTGATCCGGCGAATGCCGTGGTACAGTTTTGTAATTCTGGATTGACTATTTTTAATGAATTGTCGCCTTGGAAAAATTACGATTGGATAACCACGCCTTTGGGTTATTCGAAATAGATAAGAATAATATTTTTTTATTGATAGTTAAGATTTTATGTGTTATTTTATAACGATGAAGTCTTGTTTTTATGTACGTGTTTTTTTGAACTTTTTGATTATGCAATTGTTTGGGTTTGCTTTGTAATTTATCTATCTTTAAAGCTATATGAATGTTTGCGGACGTCGATTTCCGGTAAAAGAGTTAAGAGGGTAATATTGAGGAGTGTATCATTCAGGAGAGTTTTTCCTTAAAGGAGAATGAAATTTTATTTTTTATTATTTTCTTTACGGGATTTTTCGGAAAGGAATAGAGTATGGAATGGTTAAATGAAATATTAGCTGAACATTCTGTTATACAGGCGGTTATTGTCGTTTCGCTCGTTTCGGCGATAGGATTGGTATTGGGTAAAATTACGCTTTGGGGCGTATCGTTGGGAGTGACGTTCGTGTTCTTTGCCGGAATCATGGCAGGTCATTGGGGATTGACGATCGATCCGCAAATGTTGAATTACGCGGAGAGTTTCGGGTTGATCCTTTTCGTTTATGCTTTGGGACTGCAGGTGGGGCCTGGTTTCTTCGCCTCTTTGGGTAAAGCCGGAATACGATTGAACCTGTTGGCTATGATGGTGGTCATTTTAGGAGTGGTCATGACGTTATTGTTTCATTGGACGGCAGGAGTTTCTTTGCCGGATATGGTCGGAATATTAAGCGGAGCCGTGACCAATACACCCGCTTTAGGAGCTGCCCAGCAGACGTTGAAACAGATCAATGATCCCGTCTATTTGTCTTCCGATCTGGCTTTGAGTTGCGCTGTGACTTATCCTTTGGGTGTTGTCGGTGTAATTATAGCCTTGATTATGATTCGGAAACTGTTTGCCTCCCGTATATTTTTTAAACGGGGGGACGAAGATAAAACCAGGAAGACCATCATTGTCGGTTTCCGGGTGAGCAATCCGGGAATTTTCAATAAATCGATAAAGGATATTGCTAAATTGTTGTCCAAAAGATTCGTTATATCGAGGCTTTGGAGAGACGGAAGGGTAATTATTCCGGCCTCCGATACGATTGTGGAAAACGGGGACCGGATCTTGGTGATTACAACCGAGAGCGAGGTGAACTCTCTGGAGATTGTTATCGGTGAATTGGATCGTCAGGATTGGAATAAAGAGGATATCGATTGGGATGCTATCGACAGTCAATTGGAGTCTCACCGGATTGTGGTTACCCGTTCGGAGATCAACGGGAAGAAATTAGGGGCATTACGTCTGAGAAACCAGTACGGTATTAATATTACCCGTATTTACCGGTCGGGGGTAACTCTTTTGCCGACACCCGATTTGACGCTCCAGTTGGGAGATCGATTGACCGTAGTGGGGGAAGCCGCGGCCATTGCTAATGTGGAAAAAGTACTCGGAAATGCCGTGAAAGATTTGGACGAACCGAATTTAGTCTCGGTTTTTGTCGGTATGGTTGTCGGTTTGCTTTTGGGTTCCATACCTTTGGCGATACCGGGAATCAGCTTTCCGGTAAAATTAGGATTAGCCGGGGGACCGATTGTTGTCGGGATTCTCGTGGGGGCATTCGGACCTCGGATTCATATGATTACTTACACTACCATTAGTGCTAATCTGATGTTGAGAGGGTTGGGATTGTCCATGTATTTGGCTTGCCTCGGGTTGGATGCGGGCGTTCACTTTTTCGATACCGTTTTCAGGCCGGAAGGCTTGTTGTGGGTGGGGTTGGGATTTGCGATCACCTTTGTTCCCGTGGTGTTGGTGGCTATCTTATCCGTTAGCGTGATAAAGGTGGACTTCGGTTCGGTTGCCGGCATGCTATGCGGCAGTATGTCCAATCCGATGGCCCTGAATTATATAAACTCTACCATCGATGGGGATACTCCATCTGTTGCATATGCTACCGTTTACCCGTTGACGATGTTTGTCCGGGTGATCATGGCCCAGGTAATTCTAATGCTTTTCTTGTAATTCTGCAGTTCTGTATTATGGTGATGCTTTATGATCGTTGCAGGGTAAAATCGTAAAAAAAGTGTTGTATTTTTGTATAAAATACTCTTTTTTTTAAATGTAGAAAGTTGTATACTTGTATAAAAGAAATAAGAGGAATGAAATCAATTTACGAGGCGATCGGACAGGCGGGAAGCGAGGAGCTGGTGACCGTTTTGTTGCGTAAGGAAAATGTTCGCGTAGAACGAATTGTTTCCACGGGGCAGGTATCTCCCGAGGGTTTTTGGTATGACCAGGAGGAAGACGAGTGGTTGATGATCGTACAAGGAGAGGCCGTGTTAAATGTGGAGGGAGAATGGAAGGAACTAAAGCAAGGGGACTATTTATTTTTGCCGAAACATTGTAAACACCGGGTAGAGAAAACGGGACAAAAACCTCCTTGTATCTGGTTGTGTCTGTTTTGGAAGTAAGCGTCGGGGTTGAAACTAAACCCGGACAATAACGTATAGTAAAATCAAGGAAAATCAATATGTCAGATCATTTAGGTCATATCAGGGAAACCTATCAGGTATTAGGAATGAGTTGTGCTTCATGTGCCGTGAGTGTGGAGTCGACTTTAAGTGCTCAGAAGGGAGTGCGGGAAGCAAGGGTTAACCTATCGAATTCAACCGTGTTCGTTGAATTTGATCCGCAGATAGTTACGCCGGACGAGTTGCGGAAGGCCGTAGAAGCTGCCGGTTATGAATTAGCGATAGAAAAACAGGATGATCCGGAGGAAGCGGGACGTTTGCAAAAGGAGGAATATCTTTTGTTGAAGCGAAAGACTACCGGAGCGATATTGCTTGCCATTCCTGTTTTTGTGATCGGAATGTTTTTTATGCATATGCCTTACGGAAATTGGATCATGCTTGCCTTTACCTTGCCCGTGATGCTCTTTTTCGGACGTGATTTTTTCGTGCATGCCTATAAACAGTTCCGGCATGGCCGGGCCAATATGGATACGCTGGTGGCCGTGAGTACGGGAGTTGCTTTTCTTTTCAGTTTGTTTAACACGATTTGGCCTGAATACTGGACTGATCGGGGATTGGAGGCACATGTTTACTATGAGGCTGCAGCCGTTATTATTGCTTTGATTTTATTGGGTCGGTTATTGGAGGCAAGGGCCAAGTTCAGTACTTCTACCGCTATAAAGAAATTGATGGGATTACAGCCGAAAACCGTGGTGAAGATCGAAGGGAATGGCCGGGAGGTGGAGATCCCCGTCAAAGAAGTGTCGGTCGGGGATGTCTTGGTCGTTAAACCGGGCGATAAAATTCCGGTGGATGGAAGTGTTACGGAGGGAGTTTCGTTTGTGGACGAGAGCATGATCACGGGCGAGCCCATTCCGGTGGAAAAAACACCCGGTAATATTGTTTATGCGGGAACCATTAATCAGAAGGGAAGTTTCAGATTCCGGGCCGAAAAAGTCGGAAGCGAGACCATATTGGCCCATATCATCAAAATGGTACAGGAGGCGCAGGGAAGTAAAGCTCCGGTACAGAAATTGGTGGATAAGATTGCCGGAATATTCGTTCCCGTTGTTATGGGAATAGCCGTGCTGACCTTTATGATCTGGATGCTTGCAGGGGGGGAGGAGGCGTTTACCCATGCCTTGCTGACTTCTATCACGGTATTGGTAATTGCCTGTCCCTGTGCGTTGGGCTTGGCAACCCCGACCGCCATTATGGTTGGAATAGGTAAGGGAGCCGAGAATAATATTTTAATTAAAGACGCGGAGGGGTTGGAGATGATGCATCAGGTAAACGCGATCGTGTTGGACAAAACGGGAACGATTACGGAAGGGCAACCGGTCGTCACCGATATGAGCTGGAGAGGAGAGGATAGACGGGAGGTGTACCGGGGTATTCTATCCGCGATCGAGCGTCGTTCGGAACATCCTCTGGCGGATGCTGTTGTAGAGTCGTTGAGGGCAGGTTCTGTTACGGATATCGAGATAAAGGATTTCGAAACGAGCGTGGGGAAAGGGGTTATAGCCAATGCGGGAGGAGAGGTTTATGGTGTAGGTAATCGTAAGCTATTGGAGGATATGCATGTCGCTTTGACCGGAGAGGAAGATGTTTTGGCATCCGGTTGGGAGGAAGAGGGAAAAACGGTCGTATTTTTTGCCGGACGGGAAGGAGTTATTGCCGTTATCGCTATTGCCGATAAGATCAAAGTTACTTCCGGGCAAGCCATAAAGACATTACAGCAGATGGGAGTGGAGGTTTATATGCTGACCGGAGATAATACGCGTACGGCTCGGCGGGTGGCGGATATTTTGGGCGTGCGACGTTTTAAATCGGAGGTAATGCCCTCGGATAAGGCTGATTTTGTCCGGGAGTTGCAGCAGGAGGGAAAAATCGTGGCTATGGTCGGTGACGGTATAAACGATTCGCAGGCATTGGCTCAGGCCGACGTGAGCATCGCTATGGGAAGAGGGTCGGATATCGCTATGGATGTGGCTGAGGTGACTTTAATTACTTCCGATTTGAATATACTTCCGAAGGCGATAAACCTGTCTGTGCAGACCGTAAGGACGATTCGGCAGAATTTGTTCTGGGCTTTTATTTATAACGTGATCGGAATACCTTTGGCCGCTGGTGTGTTGTATCCTTTTACCGGTTTCCTTTTGAATCCGATGATTGCTGCGGCGGCTATGGCATTCAGTTCTGTTTCAGTCGTAACGAACAGTTTACGCATTAGATTCAAAGGTTTGTAAAAAAATTAAATTGAGAAGGTATGGAAAAAAAATTCAGATTTAAAACAACATTGAAATGCGGAGGTTGTGTGGCTAAGGTTACCCCTTTGTTGAACAGTTTAAAGGATGTGACCGAATGGTCTGTTGATTTGAATTCTCCGGACCGGGTATTGACGGTAACCTTGAAAACCGGAGATACGGATTCCGTGATGAAGGCTGTTTCCGGTGTCGGGTATAAGATTGAGGAGTTGAGGTAGAATGCTGGTCCTGTTATCTCCGGCCAAGACCATGAATATGTCTTTGGTCGAACAAGACATACCCCATACGACACCGTTATATGCCGCCGAAGCCGAATTTCTTGCGGAACGGATGCAAAAGTATTCCGTAACCGAGCTGGCTCGTTTGCTTAAGGTAAGCGATAGGTTGGCCGAAGAGAGTTTTCAACGTTATCGACGTTTCGGCTCCTTGTCGAGTCCTCGTAAACAAGCCATCATTGCTTACGCCGGAACGGTTTTTAAGGCTATGGATACGGGCTCTTTTACCGAAGCCGATTTCGATTACGCTCAGGAGCATGTGCGTATCGTTTCGACTTTATACGGTTCGGTACGTCCTTTGGATCTGATCCAGGCTTATCGTATCGCTTATACGTTGAAATTGGATAAGGTAGAGGGAAAAAACTTGTATGATTACTGGCGACCCAAATTAACCCGGCTTTTGATAGAAGACGTTCGTAAGGCCGGCGGTATTCTCGTGAATTTAGCCAGTTTGGATATTCTGGGAGCCTTACGAATGGATCAAATCAACGAGGAGGTGAGGGTGATTACTCCTGAATTTCAGGAGTTCAGAAACGGGAAATGGGAAACCGTCCGTACGTATGCCAAGATGGCCCGGGGAATGATGACAGGGTATATCATACGGGACCGGATCGAAGATCCGGAGGATTTAAAATCCTTCAGTTGGAAAGGATTTGCTTTCGATACGGATCTGTCCGACGAGCGGCACTATATTTTTACCCGAAAAAGGTATTGAATTCGGGAACAAAACGATAGGTTTTGTAGTATATAGAGCACAAACCAATTCTATATGTCATGACACAAAAAAAACGTAATGTAGAACCGGGGACTCCTAAGGTAGATAGTAAGTACTCCATTGTTATCGATCGGAAAGGTCCTTATTTTGTATATGGACAACCCCCTTTGAAACAGGAATTCATTATGCCGAACGAGGAGGGTAATTCATGGGAATATGTTCCCGGAGAAAATTATTCGACGGCGGACGAGCCGACGGCTTTATGCCGTTGCGGGGCTTCCAAACATAAGCCTTATTGCGACGGAGCTCATGTAACAGCGGATTGGGACCCGGCTTTAACGGCCGATAACGTACCTTTATTGGAAAGAGCCGATGTTATAGAAGGACCGACCTTGGATTTGACGGATAATGAAAGATATTGTGCTTTTGCCCGCTTTTGCGATGCTTACGGAAAGGTATGGAATTTGGTAGAGGAATCGGATGACAGTGAGGCGCGGGAGCTAACGATCCGCGAATCCAATTATTGTCCTGCCGGGAGATTGAAGACATGGGACAAGGAGAAAGGAGAATTTGTAGAGCATCATTTGAAACCGGCATTGAGCTTAATTGAAGATCCGGCAGAGGATTGCAGCGGTCCGTTATGGGTAAAGGGAGGTATTCCGATCAACGATGATAAAGGTGTTGAATACGAGTTACGTAACCGGGTCACTTTATGCCGTTGCGGAGTTTCTTCCAATAAGCCGTTTTGCGATGGTTCTCATGCCAGTATTCGTTTTCAGGATGAGTTGCCTCAAGAACCGAAAAAATGAAAATATAACGAACTGATAGAGGGGAGGAACCAATCCATACCGGATCGGGTAGGAGTTGGACGTCCGGAAGGTTGAAATAAGATATGTACCGACCGGATGTCTTTTTTTTTGTTATTCCTATAGTAATCAGGCATAATTTTTGTTATGTTTGCCTAAATTTAGACAACGATTAATATATGGAGGCATTTAATATTTTTTTAATCTCTATGACGGTATTGGCGGTAATTGTTTTTATCGTTCTTTATTTTGTGAAAGCCGGATACGGAATTTTTTTCGACGGAAAGTGGGGAAGACCGATCGACAACAGGATAGGGTGGGTTTTGATGGAGTCGCCCGTTTTTGTGGCCATGTTTCTTTTCTGGTGTTTTTCCGGTCGTCGTTTCGAAATTGTTCCTTTGTTGTTTTTTCTTTATTTCGAGCTTCATTATTTCCAGCGTTCTTTTATCTTTCCTCTTTTATTGAAAGGGAGGAGTAAGATGCCGCTGGGGATCATGGTCATGGGGATCGTGTTTAATTTGTTGAATGCTTGCATGCAGGGAGGATGGATTTTTTATCTGTCTCCGGAAGATATGTATACGGTTGACTGGTTGACTACCCCCCAGTTTATCATCGGAAGCATATTGTTTTTCGTTGGGATGGGAATTAATATTCATTCGGATCATATTATCCGTACTCTGCGGAAGCCGGGAGACAAGGGACACTATTTGCCTCGAGGAGGGATGTTCCGTTATGTTACTTCCGCTAATTATTTCGGGGAGATCGTGGAGTGGAGCGGTTTTGCCATTTTGACTTGGTCCTGGGCCGGACTGGTATTCGTCGTATGGACCTTGGCTAATTTGGTCCCGCGTGCCCATTCCATATACCAGCGTTATCAGCATATGTTTGGCGAAGAAATGAAAAAATCTCATTTGAAACGGGTTTTTCCGTTTATATATTGACAGAGCAATAAAAAAATAGTACCATGTCATCTAATTTGTTTACACCGGGAGCTATAGGTCCTTTGACGTTACGAAATAGAACCATTCGTGCGGCGGCATTCGAGGGAATGTGTCCGGGAAATGCTCCTTCTCAAATGTTGCACGATTATCATTGTTCCGTGGCTAAGGGAGGTATCGGAATGACCACGATCGCTTACGCGGCTATCGTGCGAAGTGGCTTATCTTTCCCCCATCAATTGTGGTTAAGGCCGGAAATTGTTCCGGATTTACGCCGGCTGACGGATGATATACATAAAGAGGGGGCTGCGGCTTCTATTCAAATCGGGCATTGCGGCAATATGTCCAAGCCGGCGATGGCCGGGTGTACGCCGATATCTGCCTCTACCGGATTCAATATCTATTCGCCGACTTTTGTCCGGGGAATGAAAAAAGAGGAGATATACGAGATGGCCAAGGCTTTCGGACGTGCCGTGCATATGGCCCGGGAGGCCGGTTTCGACGCGGTGGAAGTTCACGCGGGACACGGGTATTTGCTCAGTCAATTCTTGTCTCCTTACACCAATCACCGTAAAGACGAGTTCGGTGGTTCGTTGGAAAAACGGATGCGGTTTATGCGAATGGCAATCGGGGAGGTCATGAAGGCGGCCGGTGATGATATGGCGGTATTGGTGAAGATGAACATGAGGGACGGGTTTAAGGGAGGAATGGAGATTGACGAATGTATCGAAGTGGCTAAAACCTTGGAACGGGAAGGCGTACATGCCTTAATTCTGAGCGGGGGATTCGTGAGCTGCGCTCCTATGTATGTTATGCGGGGGGCTATGCCGATGAAAACATTGACTCATTACATGCAACAGTTTTGGTTGCCGATAGGGGTTGCCATGGCCGGTCGGTTTATGATCCCGACGGTTCCCTTCCGGGAAGCTTACTTTTTTGAAGATGCGGTAAAATTCAGAAAAGAGGTTAAGTTGCCTTTGGTATATGTCGGCGGATTGATATCTAAGGAAAAGATCGATATGGTACTGGATGCCGGTTTTGAGTTCGTATCCATGGCGAGAGCTTTGCTGAATGAGCCTGATTTTGTAAACCGGATGGCGAAAGAGGAACATGCCCGGAATGCCTGCGAACACGTGAACTACTGTATCGCCCGGATGTATTCGCGGGAAATGGCGTGCCACCAGCATATGAAAGATTTACCTCGAAAGTTAGAACGGGAGATTGAAAAGATAAAAGGAAAGGGATAATCCTTTTAGATATTAAGAGAGAATCGTTAGAATGTAAAACAGATGGATAGAAATAAGCTAAGGGGGAAATTTGCACTAGTGACGGGGGCGAGTTCCGGAATCGGAAAAGAGTATGCCCGGGAGTTGGGAGCCATGGGATACGGATTGGTGCTCGTGAGCAATGAGGAAGAACGTATTCGGGAGGCCGGAGCGGAATTGGCGGCGGAGTATGGAGTGGAAACTCATCCTTTGTATATGGATTTGGCCGTAACGAGTGCGGCGGAGCACCTTTATACGTATTGTAAGGATAGAAATCTGGAGATAGAGGTTTTAGTGAATAACGCGGGCATATTTAAAATGAGCAAGGTGGTGGATCTTCCTGTTGCCGTTACGGAGAAAATGTTGTTATTACATATGGTTACGCCTGCTATGTTGTGTCGGTATTTCGGCGAAGACATGAAGGGTCGGGGTCGGGGGTATATTTTGAATATGTCTTCCATGTCGGCTTGGCTCTCTTATCCGGGAGTTTCCTTGTATGCCTCTACCAAATGCTTCTTAAAGTGTTTCTCCAGGGCCTTTCGTCTGGAAATGTTGGATTATGGCATTTACGTGACGGTATTATGTCCCGGGGCGATAGCGACGGATCTTTATCATTTGAGTAAGCGTTTGCAGAAATTGGCTTTACGTTTGGGAGTTATGATGACTCCGCAAAAATTGGCTCGCCGGGCGATCCGGGGGATGTTTCGCAAGCGAGCCTGGATGATGCCCGGGTTGGTGAATTATTTTTTTATGTTTTTCTTGTTTTTCCTTCCATTGGGGGTGGTCCGGTGGATCATGAGAAAAACGAAGATGATATAAGAAGTTTATTTTGAAAGTTAATATTGCAACTATTATAACGAGATCGTATGGACAGATGGATTATTGTAACCGGAGCTAATGGCGGAATGGGCCGGGCCATTACCGAATCGTTGGCAAAGGCCGGGCATCCGGTAGTTATGGCCTGCCGGAATACGGAACGATCCATGGATATCAGAAATCGTATCGTGAATGAAAGCGGTAACCGAAAAGTAGAATTGTTGCGTCTGGATTTATCTTCTTTTGACTCTATCCATCGTTTTGTGGAACAGTTGGATGATCGGGAAGTGGGGGGATTGGTGAATAATGCGGGTATCATGTGCAAGGAATTTTCCGTCACCCCCGACGGGTTAGAGACGACCGTGGGAGTGAATTACGTGGGCCCTTGGTTATTGACCCGGTTACTGCTGCCTTATATGGGGATAAATAAAATCTCCCGGATCATTAACGTTTCTTCGTGTACTTTCCGGATGGGAAAAATCGATGAATATTTTTTTGAGCCAGTACGGGAGAAATTTCGTCGTTTTAAGGCTTATTCCGCCTCGAAGCGGGCTATTTTACTGTATACTTCGGAGTTGGCCGATCGTTTAAAAGAGAAGTCCGTCGTTGTCAACGCCGTGGATCCGGGAGTGGTAAACACGGGAATGATCACGATGCATCAATGGTTCGACCCGCTGGCCGATCGTTTCTTTCGCCCTTTTATTCAATCTCCGGAAAAGGGTGCTGATACTACTATCTGGTTGACTACTTCAAAAGAGGCAGAGAATTACACGGGATGTTTCTTTAGGAAAAGAAAAGAGAGAAAACTTCCGGATGATCTATTGAACCGGGAGAACCGCATACGTTTATGGAAAGCTACGGAGGATTTTTTAGAGAAAAAGAGAGGAATTCGTTTTCAGGATAAAGTGAGCCTTTCTTTTTAACCATTATTATGTATTATCTTGATATGGAAAAGAATGAATAAAAAAATGAAATTAGAAGAGAGATATAAAAATGTCATTGAGTGGTTTAAGGAAAATATGCCGGTAGCCGAGACTGAGCTGCTTTATCGTGACCCGTTTGAGTTGATCGTGGCGGTGATTTTATCGGCCCAATGTACGGATAAGCGGGTGAACATGGTAACGCCCGGGCTTTTGGCCCGTTTCCCCAATGCCGAATCCATGGCAGAGGCGGAGGTATCGGAAATATTCGAATTAATTAAATCCATCTCTTTCCCTAATAATAAATCGAAACATCTTTCCGCGATGGCTAAAAAACTGGTTGCCGATTTCGGTGGGGAAGTTCCCGATGACATGGAAAAATTGCAGACTTTACCGGGTGTGGGCAGGAAGACGGCCAATGTCGTGGAGGCTGTGGCTTTCGGAAAAGCGGCTATGCCCGTGGATACCCATGTATTTCGGGTATCCGACAGGATCGGATTGACTACTGACGCGAAAACCCCGTTGGAAACGGAGAAACAATTAGTGCAGCACATCCCGACCGAAATTCTTTCAACGGCACATCATTGGTTGATATTGCACGGAAGATATGTATGTACGGCCCGTAAACCGAAATGTGAACATTGCGGTATCGCTCCCTATTGCCGTTATTTCGGGAACAAATAATTTTTTTGAACTGACGCAACCTTTTCCGTTTTTTTGCATCTAAGAAATAACTAAGTAATAAAAACGGGAATTTTTAATTGGATTTGAAAGGTTCATAAATTGATCAAGTCAAAATTAGGGTTAGTAGTAGTGGTAAAGCTGTCTTTTTAGGCAGCTTTTCTTTTTTATGCTGCGGAGAAGAGGTATATTTGCCGAAAATTTAAAAGACTTCATATGGCGTGTTGTAATAGCAGAAGAAAACCGGAATGGTTGAAAATAAAGTTGCCGAAAGGTCAAAATTCAACAGAGGTATTAAATATAGTTCGGGGACATCATTTGCATACGATATGTACGAGCGGAATGTGTCCGAATCAAGGGGAATGTTGGGGAAACGGAACGGCCACGTTTATGATCGGGGGAGATGTTTGTACCCGTTCCTGTAAATTTTGTAATGTAAAGACCGGACGTCCGGCACCTTTAGATCCTCAGGAACCGGACAATATCGCACGGTCCATACAGTTGCTGAAGTTAAGGCATGCCGTAATTACTTCAGTAGACCGGGACGACGTGGATGATCTGGGTGCTTCTCACTGGGTGAAGGTTATACAGAAGGTAAAAGAGGTAAATCCGGAGGTTACCATGGAGGTGCTGATACCTGATTTTCAAGGACGGAAAGAGTTGATTCAGCAGGTTATCGATGCTCGTCCGGATGTGATTTCTCATAATTTAGAGACCGTAAAGCGTTTGTCCGATAGTGTCAGAAGCAGGGCTACCTATCCGGTTTCTTTGGACGTGATCAAACAGGTCGCGGATTCCGGGATTGTATCGAAATCCGGTATTATGTTGGGGTTGGGAGAGACGAAAGACGAGATTTTGGAGACGATGGATGATTTACGCGGCGTGGGCTGTAAGGTCATGACGATTGGCCAATATTTGCAACCTACGGCTAAAAATTTGGAAGTGAAGGAATACGTTACGCCGGAGGTGTTCGAAGAGTATCATCGGATTGGTTTGGAGAAAGGGTTTACACACGTGGAGAGCGGTCCGTTGGTAAGGTCCAGTTACCATGCCGAGAAACATGTCAGATAAGATGAAGAAGACCGTATTTTTAGATATGGGATTGGCGGATTATCGTTCCGTCTGGCGAAAGCAGGAGGAATTGATGGATGGGATCAAAGCCCGTAAACTGAAGGGTGAAACTACATCCAATTATCTTTTGTTCGTGGAGCATCCTCATGTTTATACTTTGGGAAAGAGCGGGGATGCGGCCCATATGTTGATTGACTCCATTCAGCTGCGGGCAAAACAGGCTGAATTCGTGAAAGTAGACCGGGGAGGGGATATTACCTACCACGGCCCGGGCCAATTGGTGGCATACCCGATCTTGGATATGGTTAATTTCGGATTGGGTGTGAGGGATTACGTGGACCGTTTGGAAGAGGTCGTTATTCAGAGTATAGGTGAATACGGAATTCGAGGAGAACGATTGGCGGGGGCGACCGGCGTATGGTTGGAGGCCGTGGGACCGAAAGCTCGTAAAATTTGTGCTATTGGAATCAAATGTTCCCGTTTTGTGACCATGCATGGTTTTGCTTTGAACGTGAATACCGATATGAATTATTTCAATTACATCCACCCTTGCGGGTTCGTGGATAAGGGTGTTACTTCGATGACTCAAGAGTTGGGACATAAATTGGTGATGGGAGAGGTGAAGGAGGTCGTAAAACGGAAGTTTGGGGAGTTATTCGGGATGGAATGGGAATAATTTCTTCCCGCGCGATGCAAACCGATCTATCTTGATTTAGTTTTCCGTGATGTTTTATAAAAAACGAGATCTGTTTCCTTGTAATTAATTGTTTTATAATGTATTATCGATCATAAATTTATTTTCGTTTCGGAGTACAGCGAATCATTAATCTCCGTATGTTTGTGTAGTTTTAATGATAAAAAACAATTTGAACAGAGGAAGATTCTGAAAAGAATCTTGCGATTATGAAAACAGATGCAGGTGATTTTCCTTCGTCGATGAGTTCCGGGAGGGAAACTTTAATATTACCGAAAGAAGCACGTCCCGTGCGCCTTGAAGGAGACGGATTCGTGTTGAGAGAGTGGCGTTTCTCCGATTGTAATTCCTTGGCAGAAAATGCAAATAATGTAAAAGTATGGAATAATGTAATGGATCATTTTCCGCATCCTTACACGAAACAGGATGCTTTCGATTACATCAGCATGGTCCATTTGTTGCCGGGACCTCCCATGCGCTTTGCCATTGAGGTCGACGGCAAAGCGGTCGGTAGTATAGGTTTCGGTTCCGAAGGCGATATTGAAAGGATAACGGCCGAGATCGGATATTGGCTGGGAGAAGCTTATTGGGGGAAAGGAATCATGCCTAAGGTTATAAAAGCGGTCACGGAATATGCTTTTGAGACTTTCCCCTTTCAGAAGTTGTATGCCCTGGTATTCGATTTCAATCGGTCTTCCATGCACGTTCTGGAAAAGGTGGGATATACCTTGGAAGCCGTGTTGCATAAAGCGGCTGTGAAAAACGGTAGAGTAATCGATTTCTATTATTACAGTATACTGCGTTCCTGATTTTTAGAAGGCGATGAAACGGTATGAACGTTTATGGTAGCGTATGAAACCACGATAAGTATCGTCATGTACCTCGGGTCGGTACTCGTATCGTTTATAGGCGTAGGTCTGTTTTATCCGTTTCCGTATGAATTTCTTTGTGGATTATTTGAATAGAACGGAATAAAGGTTTATTTTTATAATCTAATTGATATTGGGTATGGATATGGAGCATAAAGTGGAAGTTGAGGTTTGTGCTTATTCATTGGAATCCTGTTTGAATGCGCAAATGGCAGGGGCGGATCGGGTGGAATTGTGTACGGCTATGTATGACGGGGGATTGACTCCGCCGGCTGCTGCCATCCGAATGGCGAGAGAGTTATTGTCCATCGAATTATACGTAATGATCCGGCCGCGGGGAGGAGATTTTTTCTATTCCGATTTAGAATTTCAACAGATGAAAGAGGAGATTCTTTATGCCAAATCTTGCCGTGCGGATGGGGTTGTTTTGGGTATTTTGTCGGCAGACGGCCGGGTGGATACGGAACGAACGAGGGTGTTAGTGGAGTGTGCCGCTCCTTTGAAGGTAACTTTCCATCGGGCGATAGATATGGTCAGAGATAGGGAAGAGGCGTTGGAAGAGGTGATCCGAGCCGGTTGTTACCGGGTATTGACATCGGGAGGGGAGAGTGATGCGGAGAGAGGAAAAGAGGGTATCCGGCGTTTGGTCGATTTGGCAAAGGGAAGGATAAAAATTATGGCCGGATCCGGCGTCAACGCCGCGAATACCCCTTGTATAGCAAAAACCGGGGTGGATGCGTTGCACATGAGCGGCAAAAATCATAGAGATAGTAAGATGATTTATCGTAACCCGAGGGTATCAATGGGAGGGATTTCCGGTATTTCCGAGTACGAAGAATATTATAGCGATATTGAAAAAATAGAGGCTGTAGTCAAATTGATAAATGAATAAATTATGGAACGTACATTTGTAGAGAAAATATTGAATGCACCCGTCGGGAGTATTGTTGTTCGGGAACCGGATTATGTTTTAAGCCATGATAACTCGGCCCGGATCCGTAGGATATTCGAACGAATGGGAGGGGAAAACGTGTATTGTCCGAATCAATTGGTTATTGTGCTGGATGGAAAAGTATCCGGATTGACGAATGAAATGATCAATGAATATAATTCTATTCGCAATTTTGTGGAAGAACAACATATAGAACATTTTTACGATTGCGACCGGGGCATTTGCCACCAGGTGCTGGCAGATATTGTAAAGCCGGGGATGTTAATCACGGGAAGCGACAGTCATATGGCTACAGCCGGGGCTTTTAACTGTTTTGCCATGGGTGTGAATAAGACGGAGACCGCGGCTTTGTGGAAAACGGGGAAGATATGGTTCAGGGTTCCCGAGACCATAAAGATTGTTTTAAAAAACAGCTTGTCCGATGGTGTTGTGGCGAAGGATTTGGCTTTGTGGATTATGGGGATACTGAGTGAAATAGAGGTAAACGGACAGATCGTCGAGTACCATGGAGACGGTGTGGGAAGTTTATCTATTGCCGATCGGATGACGATAGCCAATGTATCCACGGAAATGGGTATCGAGTGTTCTGTTTTTCCGCCTGACGACGTATTGGCTGATTATTTTGGAGAACCTGCAGTCCGCGGCATATGGGCGGATAAGGGGGCAAATTATGTCAGGTATATCGAAATCGATTTGGCAAAAGTGTTCCCGTTGGTGTTGGATACGGTACAGGGAGAGATCAGGGGAGTGAACGAAATCGAGGGTATTAAAATACAACAAGGATTGATAGGGGGATGCTCTGCCGGTCGTTTGGAAGATTTGAGGTTGGCGGCGATGATATTGGACGGAAAACATGTGGCTGATCATTTTCAGCTTTTTATTGTTCCGGCTTCCCGGGCTATTTATTTACAGGCTATCGAAGAGGGCGTTATCGATATATTGTCCCGTGCCGGAGCTGTTATTCTGGGTGCCAGTTGTGGTCCTTGTTTAAGTGTAGGGCATATGGCTTCTGCCGACAACAGTCGTTTAATTTCGACGACCAATAGTTATTTTATCGGGAATACGGCAACATCGGGTGTAAAGAAATACGTGGCTTCTCCGGTAACGGTGGCCATGACCGCCATGCGGGGAGAATTGTCGACCGTAATTCATTTTCAGGGTGCCGAATTTAAATGCAGGCCCAAGCCCGAAGAACAAGGGTGTATAGAAGGGTATGACTATCGCAGGAGAGCAGCCGTTTGGAACTATTCCGATATAGATAATATCTCTTGTCGACAGATATTTTCCGAGAAATTGACTTATAAGATAACGCATGAGCAGACGGATTTGATTAAACCGGCTCTTTTTGCCGGGTTGGATATGAATTTTTCCGTGGAGGTAAAACCGGGAGATCTGATTGTTGCCGGGGAAAATTTCGGATGCGGCAGATTGATCAAACATGCCGTGACGGGATTGATGGCAGTAGGAATACGTTTAATCATAGTGAAGTCGGTTAACCGTAATTTTTATCGTATGGCAATGAATCACGGGCTATACATTATCATCAATAGGGAGGTGGCGAAAGACTATACGTCCGGCGATCAATTGACTTTGGATATAGAAGTCGGGAAAGTATACCTGAATAACCGGGAATATATTTTACCGGAAGTAGACCCGCTTTTTTTCGGATTTCTTGGAAAAAAAATTAGTTGATATGTATACAATGGTGTTATTATGATATTTCGATTATGTATTCTGTGTTTATGTTTGAGTTGGTGTGGAGAGATAAAAGCACAACAAGCTCGACAAAAAAGCGGCTTAAAAGTCGGTTTGGTACAGGCTTCTCTGGCTTGGGGAGATGTTGAAGAGAATTTAAAAGCATTTAGCAGGAGGATATCGCAAAGCAGGAAAGGGGATGTGATTATCTTACCCGAATTATTTGCTTCCGGATGTCTGATGAAGAAGAGGGATAAACAGGAGTCTTTAAGTGAAAAAGTACGGATCGCTTCTTATTTTACTCGCGTTACGGATTCTCTGAAACAATGGTCTGCCCGTACGGGAGCCTTACTTATGGGATCGACAGTGTACAATGAAAATGGGAAATTTTATAATCGATTGATCGTGGCTTTTCCGGACGGTAGCTGTCGTTTTTACGATAAACGTAATTGTTTTAGAATGGGCGGTTATACTCCGGGAGAGAAACAGTTGTTTTTTGAATACAAAGGGTATAAAATAGCCACTTATATATGTTATGATTTGCGTTTTCCGGAATGGAGTAAAAATACGGAAGGTTACGATGTGGCTGTTTATGTAGCCAATTGGCCGGAGTCTCGTCAAAAAGATTGGGAGACCTTGTTGCGGAAACGCGCCGTAGAAAACAAAGCGTATATCGCGGGTGTAAATTGTTGCGGTACTGATCCAAACGGATTGAAATATGCCGGTGGATCACGGGTATTGAATCCCGAGGGGGAGGTGTTGGGAGAGTGCCGTGATTTTACCGACGAAACTGTTTGGGTTGATATTGATCATTAGGATTTTGTGATTCAATGATTTATTGATGCTGGGATTTAATTTGAATCTTCTGATTGTAAATCGAATGCCGTATTTTAATCTACAATCGTCAATTTTTTTAATCACCCAATCTCCCAATCACCTAATCACCTAATCATTATATCCCTCAATCTCCCGATCCTTCTATCTTTCGATTATTAAAACAGAGGAAGATTATAGATTAAGCCTAAAGAAAGTTGCGTGGTTGAATAGTCCTTTGTTCCGAATTGTTTTGCTCTGGTTGTGTATTTGTAAGAGCGTCCGATGTAAGCCAAATAGAAACGGAGGTTTTCTTTCGCGGGATAGAACTCGACTCCTCCGAAATAACCGTATGAAGTCCGGTATTTCCCTTTTTCCCGGTTCCGGTTTTGTTTGTACACAGAGGCTGTTTCGTACATTCCTTTTACAAACAGATTCCAATGCGGCCGGAAACGGTAGTTGAGTTTAGTCACGTAGGATTGATACCTGGTATACTCTGCGCAACTGGGATTTGTTTCCGTACGGGTGATATCGGAAATGATTTCCCGGCTGTCCAACTCTTCGTCCGAAAGTGTAAAATCTATATAGATATTCAATTTACCGAGGTTCAGTTGATTTCCTAAGACGTAGTAGAGACTACGAGTGTTACGGGCTTGATTTAAGAGGGAAAAGGACCAGCGGGTAGCTAACCTGTTCCCGAAAAAATAACCGTTCCAGTTCAGGGTATAGGCTAACGGAAACTTACTTTTCTCGATTCCTTCCGGTAACACCCCGTAGAGTTCTTCTAAAGAGCTGCAACGACTATTGACGATTTGAACCTGAATTTGTTGATTCGCGTTAAATTGATATATCCCGGTTACCCCGGTCATAAAGTCGAAATACATATAATCGATCATATCGCTATACTGGTATATTTCGTGCGGATCGAGGTCGTATTCGAATCCTCCGTATGCGGCAGCCTGTTTACCTATTTTAAAAGAGAAGCGGTCCGAAAATTTGAGATCGATCATGGCGTAATCGATGGAGAGGGGAAGGTTATCCAGTTCGGCCGGGGTATTTTCCCGATTCAGGCGTTGACGCCATCGATAGGAGAGCCAGGGGGTGATTTTTCCGCGGGCATCGATACGGAACTCTTTCATTTTGAATGCGGCTTGCTCGATCCGATCGCCTTTGAAGTTAGCGTTGAATCCTCCCTGCATGAGTATGGAGAGATTGAAATAATCGGTCTTCTTTTCCATGCCGCTGACCACCTCAAACAAAGATTTTCCGGATAGAGAGTCTTGTTCTGATAGATGTGATAGAAGGGTTTGTGAATGACTTCGGGAAAAAAATAACGACAGCAAAATAATAAATGAGGCGATTTTCATGAATAATTCCGTTTAACGTGTTTTTGGTAAAGTTCAATTAAAGGCCGCAAAAATAATACTATATTCCTCTTTTGCAAAATAAATCGATCTTCCTGTAAGGAAAGTGGGCTATTCGAATACAGCAGGGATGAGTCGGCCGTCGAAGGTTTGTAATCTCATAAAATTTGAAGATCCTTATTGATTGCAAAAATATCAAGAAATAAAAAATCCCGACTAATCCATGTCATGATTATTCGGAATTTAAACTTACAATGGTAGAAACGACGACCGACCCTAAAAGGGTTAATTTATAATCTCGTACATCTCTATTTAAATCGTTAAATCCGCTTTATACAGCGTTAGACCCTCCTCGTTATACTCGCAGAAGTATACCGAACTACAATCATTCGATATACTGTAATAGCCTTTTTTTCTATTGGGCAAATCAAACTTTTTGATCGGGTTTAAATCCCAGTCAAACACGAAGATCGCTTTTTTCCGTCGTCCTGAATTTTTATCCTCTTCACTAAAATAACCATCAACCCCACATAAAATATATTTATCGTTTAGTTTTATTAAACCGACTCTCAGGTGTCTGTCATTTATCGTGGTAAACGACGCTTCCTCCCCAGCTCCACGTTGCATCTTCGAGTATCTTTTTTCGTTTATCACATTTCCACTGCTGAGATCAAACGTATATAATATAAATTGATCGTTCACGGAAAAAACAACAGTATCATTATTTTTCACGGCAATAGAACCTTGGGCGTAAGCATATTTTATCAGGTCGTTTGCGGCTAATTGTCTGCCTTCTGTTTTCCCGACATCAAAACTATCATAGGTTATGGTTTCGTAAGCGTTTGCTTCACCATTATTAAATATGACAACCGATTTTTTATTGATCTCGTTACTTTTTCCTATATCATGGAATAAAACCGGACGTATTGTCGCAAGGACGGAGCTGTTGGGAAGTTTGATCATTTGAGATACCAGAACGCTATCCGGGGCCATTGTCACGGAAAATTTTCTTTCTCCCACGGGCATATTATCTATTATATCTTTTTTAGCAAAAGTTTTTATCGTGTTTCGATTTACGTAAAGTAGAACGGAATCACCTATCATCTCAAATTTATCTAAATCAATTAGCTCATTGGCCGCTTCTCCTCTCGATGCAATTGTAGATAATTTCTCTCCTGTATTCAGGTTATAACAGGATCCAAAATCATGCTTCCCTCTTTCGAAATGCCACAGTATGGAATCATCGATCACGCACCCCCCTCGTACAAGAATGTCATATGTATTAAAAGGTTTAAATGCCAGTTTTTCGGTAACAGGAAAATCCGTATCTATATTTGAGATAGAAGGAATCGAATGCTTTGCACTATTGCAACTAAAAAGAGAGATACCGATTAAAAACGATAAAAATTGATGTTTTTTTGTCATAACTATAATCTATTGTAAAAATATAATGATATTATTTTGCAAATGTAAACAAAATAATTATTTTTGCAAATAAAAACATCTAATATTGATATTTAAATTAAGAAAACTATGGAAAAAAACGTTTTGAAGTCATTCTTATTCATCTGTTTAGGTTTAACCATCACGACTCTTGTATTTGCCGGTGCGAAGGCAATCATAACTGCTCCCAGTCCTCCGGGAAAACCTAGTGCCGATAATGTAACAACTACTGGATGTACATTAAAATACCTGCCACCTGAAAATGATGGAGGTGCACCAGTCGTAGCATATGATATTGAATACAAATTAATTAGTTGGGGATGGGACTCATGGCGGGACAAAGGGATGTCTCCCACACTTGAACATACTATTAGTGATATGATGGAAAATACTACAGCAATATTTCGTGTCAAAGCTGGAAATCGAATGGGAAAAAGTGAGCCGTCAAAGGTATCCAATGAAGTAACATTTGAAGATCCGTTCTAATCGGAATAAAATACCAAAAAACAAAAAAATCCCGAATAATCCATATCATGATTATTCGGGATTTAAACTTACGATTATGGAAACGACAGCCCTTAAAACCGCTATATTTTACGAGAGCAAATTAGTAAAAAGAAACTGGTTATTTTACCTTTTTATCCTCGGGATATTGGGATACACCCTAGGTATTTTGATCCCGTGGAATATTCATCGCGTCGTGTGGTGGGATATCGCGTTCGCGTCTTCCATCCCTTTATGCGGAGTTTACTTTTTAAACTTGTTTCAATCGTTAATTGTCTCCTTTATCGCTTGTAATATCTACAGGAAGCGGAAAAAAGCCGAAACCCGGGAGGTCCTTCTCACCCGGCCTATCGGTAACGGGCAAGCTTTCCTCGGGGAATCCTTAGGTATTTTTATCCCGTTTTTAGTAATCGATGTTATTTTTATGATTATTTGCGTGTTTATCAACATGTTCATGCCAGACTCGCCCGTAACCCCCCTGGTAAATCTTTTTTATCTTCTCACGTACGTGTTACCCACGCTTGTTTTTATCACCGGGTTATCCTTGCTCGTGAACAAACTGGTCAAACACCCTTTTGTCAGTTGGCTCATTCTGATTGTTTTTCTCTATTTGGCATACACTTACCTGACGACGCCTCTTCACGGGATACTGGATTTTCGGGGCAGTCTACTTCCAAACACTTTTTCTACCATAGTCGGGTTCATGAATCTGTCGGATTACCTGATCCACCGAATAGCTTTCTTGCTACTGGGAATAAGCCTTCTCTATTTTTGCGTTTTGCTCACGAAAAGGTTTCCCGGTGCACCCGGCAGAAGACGCTATTTGATCGTTCCGGCCTCTCTATGTTTAGTACTTGCCCTGGGCCTCGGGATCATTTACGTTGAAAAGTTTCGAACCCGCCTGAAAAACAGGGTCAAATATCGCGAAACCCTTGTTAAATACAATGAATACCCCAAGGCACGGGTACTCACCCACGATATCACCTATCGTCCCGGGGGAAATCAATTCTCGGCAACAAGCCGGATGAAGGTCCAGAACCAGAAAAAAGTAAGAATGGAGCAGCTCCTGCTCTTTTTAAACCCGGGGATAAAGATCGACAAGCTTGAATCCGGGGGACAAAACCTTCCCTTCCACAGGGATCACCAGGTAATTGTCATCGAGCGTTCCCTGGCTCCCGAAGAAAATATCGAGCTAAAGATGGAATACGAGGGAACAATCGACGAGGATATTTACCAGGTAAACATCGACGACGAGGATTTCTTTTCTCCCGAAGCCAGGGCACGCGGTGAAAATTACGGGAGACGCGCGGCTTTTGTCTCGAGTAAATACACTTTACTCGTGCCGCAAGTGATGTGGTACCCGATGGCAGTTTCCCCGGTCGAGTTACAGGCATCCAAGGAGACCAATTTCACGGACTACACCCTCCACGTTAAAAACCCGGGCGAGATGACCGTTTTATCGCAAGGAAAACCAGAAAGAGAAGGAGATAACGTCACGTTCAAGAATTTGCAAAACCTGACCGGGTTAAGCCTTTGTATCGGGAAATACGAGAAAAGGACGGTCACCGTTGATTCCCTTACGGTCGAATTTTACGCTTACCCGGGAAATGATTTCTACCTGAAATCTCTCGATGAGTGGGAGGACCTGGAAGAAGACAACCCGACCCGAGAGAAAAATTTAACGGAAATATTTAATCAATGCAAAAATATCATCGAGGAAGGCAAGCCCAACCCTTACCCCTTTAACTATTTTAAACTGATCGAGGTTCCTTCATCTTTTCTACGCGGAATCCCGTTCAGCGATAATATTCAACCGGAAATAGCGTTTTTCGAGGAACGATTTTGTACAAAGGATCATGAAAAACCCGGTACTCTTTCCGGGAGGCCTCCCGGAGACATGAGCGTGCAAGAATACATGCTGTACAACAATATGCCCTATTACCTGGGTCAGATAAACACGGGTCATATTTTCTCGGATTACAATCGTGGTATCACCTCTGACAGGTATCGGGGGATAGACTTGATATTCAATCAAATGATACAGCCGGAAGAAGTCAGATTAAATATAACGCCGAAAATATTGAATCGTATCGAGGAAAAAGGATTGGAAGGGGTCATCACGGAAGGGTATAGCGGGGAGCAAAGCATCGCTATTTCTTTAAAAGTTTCTCATTTACTGGGTTATCTCACGACGATTACCACCTGGGACTCCCTGACCCGGTTTACACGGGAATTTAGCGAGCGTGCCCGTTTCCGGGAAGCGGACTTCGACTCGTTTGTCGAGGAGTTCGAACGGCGTTTCGGGCAGAACATCAAGGAATACATGGACGAGTGGTACGCGAGTCGTCAACTTCCCTTGTTATCGATAAAAGATTTATCCTGTAAAACGACCAAGGAGAGGCAAATCATCGATTTCAAGGTCGGCAATTTCAGTGAAACGGAAGGTGTCGTTTCGGTCATTACACGCGGTTGGACGCGAAGCGGGAAAGAGACGATCGTGAATTGCCGGGGTTACCGGATCGAACCCGGGGAATGTAAACGAATCGTCGTTCATGAAAACTTGAGATATTCCCTGAAATTAACCACGAACTACTCGGGCAATTTACCGAAAAGCATTATATTGGATGGGAGGGAGTCTCCATTATCAGGTCCCGTACCCGGGGAAGGAGTAACCTTGCTCGATAGAGATCAATTCTGTCCCCCGGGGGAGATTGTCGTGGACAACGAGGACGAGAACTTCCACTTGATCGATTCGGCAAACAACCGGAAACGATTGGCGGATCTGATCAAAAACGAGGACGATCGAGAATACTTTTTCTCGGGTTGTAATACCAAAGCTAACACCTGGGGGGGGCCAGCCTTAGAAAATGGATTAAATAAGGCTTACGGCAAGTATATTCGGAGTGCTTTTACAAAAGCGGTCGGCACGGGAAAGTTCAGGGCCGAGTGGACGGCAAATCTCCCGGAAGCAGGCAAATACGAGATATTTATCCATCGGCCTCATGTAGAGACACAGAACATAGATCAATATACAACCGATTACCCGGGGATGAAAAACTATTACACGGTTTACACGCCAGGGGGAAAGGAAGAAATCGTTTTAGAAGTTCAAAAAGGAGATCCGTCTTGGGTATCATTGGGCACCTTCACCCTACCGGCAGGAGAATCCCGTGTCGTGTTGGATGACCGGGGAGTTCCTCCTATCGAAAGTGATGGCAGGTTGAAGTATGCCCAATTGGTCGTGGCCGATGCCGTCAAATGGGTAAAGCTAAAATAATGATGATAATTTAATGTTATGAGATGAATCTTCTGATCATACGCTTTATCTTTGCTTTTTTCGAAATCGAGATTTTGAGAGAAAGGGATAGTGACAAAAATAGTACATGAGTCTCTTCTTGATGACACTGCGGTTTTATATTGTTACCTATTGTATTTGTGTAAAACAATATTGTATTAAATTTGTGTTAAAAATATAGATTTATTTTCCTTTATTTGTAGTTTAAGTATATTTATATATAACAAATCATAGAGATAAGGGTCTCGTTCATGTATGTTGATGTTATAGGTAAATTGTTATGATATAAGTATGTTATGATATGAATAACTATCGAATGGAGGAAGCAGATAAGATTTTGGAACTTTTAAAACAAGGGAATAAATGCGGTTTAGAGTTACTTTTCCGTCGTTTTTATAAGCCTTTGACTTGTTATGCCGTAAAATTTGTGGCGCAACAGGAGGAGGCAGAGGATATCGTACAAGATGTATTTATTCAGTTTTGGGAAAATGACCGTTTTAATTCGATAAAAAATTATTTACGTTCTTATTTATATCAGTCGGTTCGTAATCGATGTTTGAATGTATTGGAATCTAAAGAAGAAATTTTGCTAAAACCGATAGATATCGTTTCAGAATGGCCTGGTTCGGAATTGTTTGACGAATTGGATTATGACCGTTATATGAATTCTATTTACGAAGAGATTGATAAGTTACCGGATCGGACACGGGAAATTTTTAAAGCGGTGGTTTTGGATGGAAAACGTTATAAGGAAGTTGCCGAGGAGTTTCATATTTCTATCAACACGGTAAAGACTGTTTTAACCCGCTCGCTTACTACGTTGCGTACGATATTGGACGAGAAAACTTTTTCCATTTTGTCGTTGTTTGTCAAGATTGCACGTGAATGAAAATTTATTTGACGTGTTTGTTATCAGGTACTTGCAATATTTGTTGAAAAAAATGTCTTTTTAGCAAAAATCTTGTCACCCATTTTTGATTTTTTCCTGTCGTAGGGACAAAATTGAATTTGGAATATGATGCATGAAATACCGGAAGATATTATAGAATTGATTTTTAAATCTTATCACGAAAAACTATTAGTTCATGATTTGAGGCGTTTAGAAGAGTGGGGATGGAATCATCCGGAATGGCATGAGGTTATTGAAAGGTTAAAACGCTACGTGGAGGCGGGAAACAGGGAACGAATTTATCGCTCTCTCGACCGAGATTCGGCTTGGATTCGCGTCGATGCAAAGACAGGGCCTTTACCCGGATGGAAACGACGTCAGATTATATTTTCCCGTTATAAATATATTGCATCTGTGGTCGTCATTCTTTTGTTTTTGGGTGGAGTATTTTTTTCTCCTCGGTTTTCGAAGGTATCTTCAGGAATTGCAACTGTTTCTATTCAACCGGGAACACGGAAAGCTGTTTGGGAATTGCCCGGAAGAAAATTTGTTGAATTAAGAGAGCGAGAGGAAAGAGATATTATTGATAAAAAAGGTTGCGTGTTGGGAAAAGATTCCGCTAATATCTTAGTCATACAACATAGAGAAGAGGTAGAAAATCAGCCGAGTATGATTCGTGTTCCTTCGGGAGGAGAGTATCGGGTGGTGTTGAGCGATGGGACTCAAATATGGCTTAATGCATCAAGTGTTCTGAAATTTCCTCTTACTTTTCAGGGAAAAGAGAGGATTGTTGAATTGGAGGGAGAAGCTTATTTTGAAGTTGCTAAAGATTCACTTCGTCATTTTGTGGTCCGAACAAGAAATGCTACGGTACGGGTCTTAGGGACTTCGTTTAACATTTGTGATTATCGGGAGGATGGTTTTGAGCAGACGACATTGGTGAGCGGTGCCGTAGAGATAAACCGTCAGGGAGTCGTGTATCGTTTATTACCGGGAGAGCAGCTTGAGGTGAACCCGTCGAAGAAGATTACTGCTGTAAAAAGTGTCGACACGAGATTATATACATCCTGGAAGGATGGAGAATTTCGTTTTGTAGATATGCCTTTGGAAGAACTCGTAATGAGGTTACACCGTTGGTATAACGTGAGTTTCTTTTTCACAAATGCGGATTGTAAAAAATACCGATTTACGGGAGTTATCCGTAAGGATGACAATTTTGATGAATTCATCAATTTAGTTGAGCGCACTACAAGTATAAAGTTTAGTGTGCATTCCGGTAATGTTGTCGTGATTTCTCAAAGATAAAGAAAAATAAAAAAGAGTCTATCTAAAGTACTCTTTAGGCAGACTCCAAGTGTTAGTTTCCGTCATGCTTCTTTTCGAGGGAGAGCATGAGAGTAGTAACCTTAATTACAAACTTATGAAAAAAAAACGAATACGCGGGTATTTGAAAGAAAAGATATCCGGTAGAAAATTTGGGCGTGTTATGCGATTGATTTTTTTGTTGACCGTCGGTATTTGTTTTCAGTTGTCTGCAACCACGATGGCCCAGACCGTAAAAATAAAGGGTAAGGTGCTGACATTGAAAGCTGTTTTTGAACAGGTCGAGGTTCAAACAGGTAAGTTTACCTTATTCAGCAATAACGAGCTGGATATGCGTCAAACCGTGAAATTACAACCTCGGTCCTATACGTTGGAAGAACTGTACGGATTGATTCTGAAAAATACGAATTTGAAGTTCGAGATAGAAAAAAAGTGTATTGTGATTCGCCCGGAACGAATTGTTGTAAAGGATGAAAAAAAATCGATCACGATCAAAGGGTGGGTTCGGGACGAAAAAAAGATTCCCATACCGGGTGTGAATGTAACAGTAAAAGGGTTAACTGTCGGTACGGCTACTAGAAAAAATGGAATGTATATATTGACTTTACCGAAAATGGAAAATATTGTTTTAATTTTTTCTTTTATCGGGATGGAGAGTCGGGAGGTGAAGTATGTGGGGCAGGACTCTATTAACGTGATTTTGAAGGAGGCTAAGGAGAGTATTGACGAAGTAGTCGTGACCGGGTACCAAATACTTAAAGAGAAAGGGCTGGCCGGCTCCTATTCCAAAGTAAAGGCAGAAGATTTGTCTTATACGGGAATAGAGACTTTGGAACAGATGTTACAGGGATGGCTTCCGGGAGTGATGGTCATGAATTCAAGTGGGTTAACCGGGACAAGGCAGAAAGTGAGGGTGAGGGGAACTTCTACGATATTGGGTAATGCCGATCCGGTTTGGGTGGTCGACGGGATTATTCAGGAAGATAACGTACCTTTTGAAATGAAAGAGTTTTCTACCATAGGGGCCGAGAATATAGATATGATGAAGGAATTTATCGGGGGTGCTGTATCCTGGTTAAACCCAAATGATATTGAGGATATTACCGTATTGAAAGATGCCTCGGCAACGGCTATTTATGGGGTAAAAGCTGCTAATGGGGTAATTGTAATCACGACGAAAAAAGGGCAACAGGGACGACTATCGTTGAGTTACTCGGGAAATTTTTCAACCAGCGTGAGGATGGATTATCGTAAGATGGAACTTATGAATTCGAGAGAACGGGTAGAACTTTCCCGGGAAGCTTATTTACGCGGGGCTCGGGTTCAGGACGAGAGTGTCGGATATACTGGATTAGTATTGGCCTATCAAAGAGGAGAGATTGACGGAGACGAGTTTACCAGAAGGGCGAAGGAGTTGGAGACGGTAAACACGGATTGGTTCGATATACTTTATCAGACCCCATTTAGTCAAAATCATACAATTAGTTTTTCGGGAGGAGGAGAGACCTCTACTTATCGATTTTCCGTGGGGTATACCGACCAACAGAATACGGCAAAGGGAAATGGTTTAACCTCTTATTCCGCTAACTTGAACGTGACCTCTGTTTTTTGGAAACAGTTGACAATTTCGGCTTCATTGTCGGGTAGCTATACGAAAACAAAAGCCTTTGCCGATGGAGTAGATCCTTTTGGTTATGCTCAGAAAACGAGTCGGGTTATCTCTTGTTATGAACCTAACGGCGAACTGTTTTATTATAAACAAGACGGGTATAATTATAATATATTGAATGAATTGGCAAATTCCGGTAACGAGAATATCAAACAGGATTTGAACTTAAACGTGAATGCTCGTTGGGTAATGACTGATTTTTTGACTTTGGCCCTGACCTTGGGAGGAGGAACCAGTATTTCCAGTGCACAAATGTGGTTCACGGAGCGTTCTCGCTATATTGCGGTTTGTCGGGGGTATGAATTCGGGGAATATTCGGTATTGGATGAACAATTTAAAAAGTCTCTATTACCTTTTGGGGGGAGATTGTCAGAGTCTGAATCCAGGAATTTCAATTATACGGCGAGAGCTCAGTTGGAGTACGTGAAAGTAATGGGGGTTCATGCTGTGAATATAATGGGGGGAGTGGAAATTCGAAGTAATCAATACAACGGTTTTTCGCAAACTAACTGGGGATATCAGCCAGATCGGGGGAAATATTTTGCAGACGTACCCATTGAAACACCGAGCGGAGTAATCAATGACCGTTATGCCCGGACTAAACCGAGTATTATCGATCAAATATCCAATTATTTCTCTTACTATTTTGCCGGGGGGTATATGTATGATAATCGTTATTCGATTAACATGTCGGTTCGGGCGGATGCTTCCAATCGGTTTGGGCAGGATACTAAAAATCGTTTTCAACCGGTATGGTCGGCAGGGGTCCGTTGGAACGTGACGGATGAGCATTGGTTGAAAAATCAAAATCTTTTAAGCGAGTTGGCTTTAACGGCTTCTTTCGGTTATCAAGGAAATGTCGTGGAAGGGGTGAGTCCGGATTTAATTGCCCGCATGGAACCGGTTAATAAGACAACAGGAGAATATACCATGAAAATTTCAAAGCGTCCTACTCCTGATTTAAAATGGGAAAAAACGGTGACGACTAATTTCGGTGTACAATTCTCTTTTTTTAAAAACAGGATAAACGGGGTTTTCAATGCTTATTTTAAAAAGACGACTGATTTGATTACCGAACGGGAGGTTCCTTTGGAAAACGGTGTAAATAAAATGTATATTAACAGTGGGAACATGACCAATAAAGGGTGGGATATTAGTTTAAATGTCATGCCGATACGGACTAAAAATTTTATGTGGCGGATCGGAACCAGTTTTTCACATAACGATAATAAGATCGAATCACAATTGGGAACCACTCAGTTATGGACAGATGCAGTTGATGGAAAATACCAGAAAGCGGGATATCCCGTGGGAAGTTTTTGGGCTTTCCGTTTCACCGGTTTAGACCCTAAAAATGGTGGTCCTACTTTTGATTGGTCCAATGCCAATTCCCATATTGCAGCCGATGACGTGACGGAATATATGGTTTACATGGGAACCATCGAACCGCGGTCGACAATCGGGTTGAATATGGTGCTTCGTTGGAAGCGCTTTTCTATTCCTTTTAATATTTATTTGAGCAGGGGAAATAAGACTTTTCTTAAATCACCCTATAGAACAGCTTACAGTATGCCCAGCGAGTTTCAAAATGCTTCGACGGAGTTACTGAAACGTTGGCGCCAACCTGGAGACGAGAAACATACGAATATTCCTTCCATTCCGGTGAGAGAAAATTGTGAAGATCTGTATCCTTTCAACAATGAAACGCAAAAGATTGGTCCATACGAAGCTTGGGCTTATTCGGATATACGAGTCGTAAACACGTGGTTTGTGCGTTTTAACAACTTTGCCTTCTCCTATAATCTACCGGAAAAATGGATTTCTCATTTTGCTCAAAGTGTATTGCTCTCTTTCACTGCATCGAATCCATTGCAGATCAAAAGTAAGGATTTTAGAGGTCGGGATCCTGAAGTTGCATTGGGAAGTCAACCGAGACCACAAAATTTTTCTTTCACGATTAACGTGAGTTTTTAACACTAAAACCCAAAAACGATGAAAAAAAGACTATATCTATTGCTATTTGTGATGGGATCTGTCGGGTGTAACGATTTTCTTGAGGAAGCAAGCCAAGACGAGATTCGTCCCTCTACCGTAAATGATTTGGAACAGATTCTGTTAGGAGAGGCCTATTTAGATGATTATAACATTTATAATTTGACGGATGTATTTACCGATAATGTAGAATGCTATGGGGTATCGACAGAAAATCAAAAGGTTAATTTTGAAGAAAAAGCATGGCTTTACCGTTGGGACGATCGAATGTTTTCGACTTCCGGGAGAGGAAATGATCCCTCTTTTTGGCAAGGCCCCTATTATGGTATCGGGGTTTGTAATATTGTGCTGGATCATCTGGATCGGATGTATGGTGACGCCCGGTTGCGGGAGAGTATTCGGGGAGAAGCTCTGGTTTTGCGGGCCTGTTACTATTTTCACTTGGTGAATTTTTTCGGTTTTCCGTATAATTACGGTGATCCAAAGGAAAATTTGGGGGTCCCTTTAAAATTGAATTCGGCTGTTCGGGATGAGAAGTTTGTTAGGAATAGTGTGGCCGAGGTATACGATCAAATCGAAAAAGATCTTTTGGAAGGGAATCGTTTATTGAAAGCGAATGATTTCCAACGAGACTATTTTAGAGTGGGACATTTGGCTGCTAAGGCTTTGCTATCCAGAGTATATTTGTATATGGAAAATTGGGATAAAGCTTTGACTTACGCGGATTCTGTGTTACAGGTTAAGCCAGATCTGTTGGATTTGAATCGGTTTGGTGTCCCGGATATATATACGAATACCTTCGTGACGGTTTACGGTCCGACCTCTTCCGATGAGATTATTTGGGCACGGGAGTATCGTAAAACTAATGTCGTCAGTGTAGGGGAAAGCTGGAACAAATATCCGTTTTCTTTGTCACAAGATTTTTTGGAGGTATTGGGCAGTTCTGCGGAGGAGTGTATGGACGGAACCATTCGGGATTTAAGAGGCGGATATTTTGTTTCTTGGGGAGATGATATAGATAATCCATTGATTCCTCGTTATCAACATGCGATGGTAAAAGACATGTGGTGGGGAAAATACCAGGGAATTCGTACGGCGGAGATGTATCTGAACCGGGCAGAAGCTTATGCGCGGAAGTATAAAAAAGAGGGAACGGCCCGTTATATGGAACTTGCTTTGGAAGATGTAAATACCCTGCGTCGACATCGCTTGAATAATGCGTACGATTTTAAACCGATACGTCTTACCGATGCCGATTTGTTGATAGAATTTGTGTTGAATGAACGTCGGAGGGAGTTGAGTGGGGAGATGAATCACCGTTGGTTTGATTTGAGACGATGCGGGATGCCGACACTTACCCATGTTTTTTTTATGTATTCCTCAGATGAAAAGATCGAGTATAAATTGACCACGAGGGGGTATCTTTTACCGATACCGGAAGAGGCGATCCGGTTGAATCCGAAATTGGAACAAAATGTTAGGCAGTAATGATTGAAAAATGTAGTGCTATGAAATACAGTTTATTTTATATTTTATTGGGTATAGGGGTATGGATGGGATGCGAAGATTCTGAAACACTCGTCCCGAGTACCGAGAAGGAGCCGATCTATCTGCTTCCTCAGGGTAATCATGATTACGATTCCAAAATTGTGGGGTGGTATAATCGGTGTGGTTTTTATATCCTTTATAAATTCGAACCTCGAGATCTTTATTTTAACATGGGGAGGGAGTGGTTAGAGGTAACAACAGACACTCTTTTTAGAAAAGTATTTTATAAGGTGGACGAGGAAGCTTTTGTAGAAGGAGAACAGGTGATTATTTCCACGGAAATTTTTTACGGAGAGTATCTATTGGGCGAGCATACAACGGCAGCCGGATTTAAATACAAGGCGACATTGGAAGGAGACTACGTTATTATAGAGGAAGATTACGAGAAACACAAAGGTAAGAACGGCTTTTTTCGGGTAGACCCACCAGATGAAGTTTACGTGGGAAAACAATTAGAATGGATAGAGGGTATGTTTTTAAACTATTATCAGGATTCGTTGCTGAAAAAGAATCTACCTCTAAAGTTAATTTTAGGGAAGAATTTGAATGTATATAGCATTGAAAATCAAATAGAACGTTTAGATGTTGCCTCTTTTACAGCAGCTTATAATGCTTTTATTATTAGTCATGGAGACGCTTCTATCGAACGTATGACATCCGATGATAAATTGAAATTGAAAGAGGAGTTACACAAATGGTTTTTGGTAGAGAAATTATATTCTATGATTTATGTTGCGATGAAAGAGAGTGAGTTTTTCTCTTTTACGGATTATCAACAGTTAGCTGGTGTTTGGCAAGCTCCGTATGATCAACTTTACAGTATGGGGTGTGTGGGATATAAACACAATAATTACCCTTTGGTTTGGCCTAATTCGTTGGAGAAAATAAAAAACAACGATTTGAAGTCTTTTATCTGCATGGTGATAGATCATTCTTACAAGATGTTAACGACAAAACCGGAGGATGGAAATTTTAATATGAACGATTGTACGGGAATTTTGGATCCGTTGAAGGATACAGAGGAACAAATCCGTAAGAAGTATGATATTTTGATTCAAGAGTTAAAAAAACTGGGAATCGATTTACAGGGGATCGGAAATATGTATCGTTAGTATATCAAAAATCGGGTGTGCTACGTGTTGCATATGATTTGAGTTTAATCAGAGGATGGATGGAACCGACGAGGGCGTGCGTGGTCGGATGTCGGTTCTTTCATCCTCGTACAACGAGACATACCGGAATAAATAATTTAATAACAGGATGTATTGTATGGAAAATCCAATTGTAAAAGTAGAACATTTGTATCATCGCTATGCGGCACAATGGGCCATAGAAGATGTTTGTTTTGAAATCAATAGTGCAGGCGTTGTCGGGCTTCTCGGCTCGAATGGGGCCGGTAAATCCACGACCATGAATATCATGTGCGGCGTGTTGAAACAGACGTGTGGAGAGGTTTATATCGAGGGAATAAATTCATTGAAGGATCCGGTTGAAGCCCGTAAAAAAATAGGCTTTCTTCCGCAGAAGCCTCCTCTCTATCCGGATTTAACAGTGGACGAATATCTTCGTTTTTGTGCGGAGATTCGTTTCGTCGAATCGAAGAAGATAAAAAGAGTCGTTGAAAAAGCAGAAGAGTATTGCGGGATAACACATTTTAAAAGTCGCCTGTTACGGAACTTGTCGGGAGGCTACCAACAACGGGTTGGGATAGCTCAAGCCATCCTGCATGATCCGAAGTTTGTGGTGTTGGATGAACCGACAAACGGTTTGGATCCCAATCAGATATTGGAAGTACGCCATTTGATTCGTGATATTGCAGAGGAACGCACAGTGATGTTGTCGACACACATTCTTTCCGAAGTTCAGGCAGTATGTAATACCATTATTATGATCGAGAACGGGAGGGTTGTGTTTGCTGGGGGGGTGGAAGAGTTTGATAATTATATCGAACCGAATTCTCTGTTTGCTCGTTTTGATTTTCCTCCGTTACCCGAGGAGTTATTTGTCGTTCGGGGAATCAAACGCATAGAGGCGATTGGTGAACACGGCGTTCGAATATGGTACGACGGTGAACGAGAGACGATTAAATCTATCGTTCGAAAGAGTGTAGAGAGAGGATGGGGATTAACTGAAATTCGTGAAGAGAAACATTCCATGGAAGAAATCTTTATAAGATTATCCGGCAAGAAGGTAAATGAATAATATAAATGTAGTGTTATGAAAATAATATATAAAATAGCCCGTTTAGAGTTAGCCAACCTGTTTTATTCTCCCGTGGCTTGGTTACTGCTGGTTTGTTTGGTATTTATGTCAAGTTCGATTTTTATGGGATATTTGGAAAGAATGGCACAGTACCAGGATATAGAACCACAGCAATTTTACGGTATTTCGGAAAGTATATTTTATGAGTTAGGAGGAGGGTTATGGCGAAGCGTAAAGATTATGCTTTATTTTGCTATGCCATTGTTAACGATGGGATTGATTAGTCAAGAGTTTAACAGAGGATCCATTAAATTACTTTTTTCTGCACCAATATCCAGTTACCATATTGTATTGGGGAAGTACTTGGGGATTATGTTGTACGGGTTGCTCGTGGTATTTATTTTGTTCGTTTACGTGATTATTGCCTGGTGTTGTGTGGGATCTTTCGAATGGCAAGCTGTGTTGACAGGATTGTTCGGTTTATATTTGTTATTCGGACTTTATGCGGCTATCGGTCTATTCATGTCGACTTTAACTATTTACCCTATTGTGTCCGCTATCGGAATGTTGCTTATGCTTGCTTGTTTGCAGATAGTTTCAAGTATAGGACAGGGGTATGCTTTTATTCGAGAAATCACTTATTGGCTGGCCATCGGTAAACGTGCCGATCATTTTATTGATGGGATCATATCGAGTGAGGATTTAATCTATTTTGTTATTTTGAGCATAATGTTTCTCTGTTTTGCCATCCTTAAAATGCAATTGAGAAGAGAACGTTGCTCTTTTTCGGGTAAATTGGGGCGTTATCTGGTGATTTTTCTTGTAACGATGTTGTTGGGATATCTCTCTTCACGACCTGTAATGAAGAAGTATTACGATGCTACTTGTGATAAAATCAATACTCTTTCTCCGGCGAGCCAGGAAATTGTTTCTCGACTGAACGGCGGTTTGAAGATTACGACGTATGTGAATTTAATGAGTATGAATTATCGTATAACTCATAAACACATTAAAAGAGACATGGCTCGTTATGAACGATATCTGCGGTTTAAGCCGGAGACGGAGTTGAACTATATTTTTTATTATCACGTGGATACGACGAGTCGAATGTTTCAATATTATTTTTCCGGTAAAACATTGAACGAGGCGTTGAAAAACGAGGTGAAATTGAATGATACCCGTTTAAGTCGTTATCTTACACCCGCGCAGATTGATGCCCGAATTGATCTTTCCGAAGAGAGATATCGTTTCGTGAGTCTGATTGAACGGGAGAGTGGAGAGAAGACTTTTTTACGTTCGTATAACGACTCCAGAAAACTCCCTTCGGAGATGGAAATTACTGCTGCTTTAAAGCGGGTTGCGATGAAATTGCCTCGAGTCGGTTTTGTCTCGGATCACGGTGCACGTTCTATTTCAGGCGATAAAAATCGGGATTATTCTTATATGATGGCAGAAAAGAGTTATCGTTTGGCTTTGATCAATCAAGGATTTGATGTCGAAGAGGTGCGTTTAGAACGGGGCGTACAAGGAGTGGATTCTTTGGATATTTTAGTGGTAGCGGAACCTTTAGAAGCCTTTACCGAAAAAGAGTTAACTATGTTGACAGATTATATCGATAGTGGGAAAAATCTGATTCTTGCCGGAAAGCCTAAAAATAATATCTATTTACAACCTTTGATGGAGCGGTTGGGATTACGTTATGAAGCAGGGATGTTGGTGCAAAAACCTTTGTATGAGCAACCTGCTAATCTGATCTTGTGTAAAATCGCACCGGAAGCATACGAATTCTCTCGGTATTATAGTCGAATGCATTACGATTTTTATACGATGCCCGGAGCCTCGGCTATTAATGTTGTTGAAGATAAGGGATTTGCGGTGACTCCGTTGCTGGTTACTACCGATACGAACGGCTGGAACGAGTTGCAGACTGTCGATTTTATTAATGATTTACCCTCCCTGGATACGGTGAGTGGAGAACAAGCGGGAACAAAAGTTACGATGCTTGCTTTGAACCGGAAGTGTAACGGACGAGAACAACGAATTGTCGTAATGGGGGATGCCGATTGTATCAGTATGGGAGAGCTTGAAGCAAGGAGAAGAGGGATTAACGCTACTAATAACACGTTGATTGAATCTACCTTCGATTGGTTGTCTTACGGTGAGTTGCCTGTTAATATCAGCCGTCCACGGAAGATCGATAGTCAACTATACCTTCCTTTGTTTGTAGCTGAAGTTTTGACAGTCGTGTTGAAATGGATATTTCCGCTTTTTATCCTGTTGTTGGGAATTTTGATACTGGTACGGAGGAAAGGAAAATAATGCGATTGGTGATTTTGTGATTAAGGAGATTCAACGATTGTTGAGGTTAAATTTATATCACTGAATGGTAGGTCTATGAGGTCTAAAATCAATCTTAGATTTATGATTGAGCTTGTTATCTTTAAATTTATAATTAACAAATCGGAATCGTAAATCTATTTAATCACCTAATCACTGAATTTTTTATTTTACAATTAAATAAACTGTTATGCGACTTTTTGTAAGCTTGATGTTTTTGGTTTTGCTTTCCTGTAGTGGGAAGAAAGAGTACCGTATTGCCGGAGTTTTTAGTGGATATTGGCGTGTCGAAGTGTTGTTAATCTCCGAGGAGAACGGTCAACGGGACACTTTGGCTGTAACGGAAGATATAAATGGTCGTTTTGTATTAAACGGCCAGGTGAAGGGAGAGCGCAAGATTTATATCGAAATTGTGTCCGGTCGGAACAAATTGCTCGGACGGGTCGACTTTTTGTTGAAAGGCGGTGATTTTATGGTATATGTTACTCCCGACAAGCAACAGAATATCGTTCTAGAAGAACGTGAAGCCCGGAAGTTAGCTACCCGATTTTATGATAATGAAAAACGATTGATCGGTGAAAAGGAGCGGTTGATCAATGAATATGTGGCTGTTGACGAGGCGGGAAAAGACTCGTTGGGACGAGTATTTACACGAATGATCGAAGCCTATGAAAAACAAGAGACAGCTTTATTTGAGTCCGATAGGGATGCATTTGTTACTACTGTTATGTTGTTCAGGAGTATTTTCAATTATGTAAGTGGCGTTCGGAAGTTCGATTACAGTTTGGGAGATCGGGTGCAAGCTGTCGATTACGAGTTGCGGGAGTGGGAGTTGATAAAAGAACGCTATGCTTCTTTGGGAAATGAAAAGAGAGAAGAGCTCCACAAAAAGAGAGTGGGAGAGTATATGGCCAATATCGAAAAAAAGATGAAAAGAACACGGAAAGCATTAGAAATGTCGGAAGGGGCTATTGCTCCTGATTTTATCTCCGTATCACCGGAAGGGAACGCTTTTTCGTTGTACGGTGTAAAAGAAAAATTGAAATTGGTTCATTTTTGGTCTTCTTACTGCGGCCCGTGTCGGGTTGAAAATCGTCATTTGGTAGATCTGTACAAGTCCTTTCACCAAAAAGGATTCGAGATTATAAGTATCTCTTGTGATACGAAAAAAGAGAATTGGCTGAAAGCCATTGCAGAAGATAAGTTGCCGTGGAAACATCACGGTAGCGATCGAAATGAAAAAGGTTCTATTGCTGATTCATACGGGTTCTCAGCGCTCCCGAGTACTTTGTTGGTCGATGAAAATAATAGGATTATCGGAAGAAATTTGAGTGTTAAAAGGTTGGAAGAGCAATTGAAAGAACGATTAAAATAAAAAACGAATGACACGGTCCAATAAATGGTGTAAATGGAAAACGACAAGATTATTCCTGTCGTTTTTCTTTTACACAAAATTTGGAAACTTCCGAACTAATTCTTAGCTACTACATTTTCAAAATTTCACAAATTCTATATTTAATGAGAGTTTTCTTTGTATTCTATCCCCCGGGGGAGTTCCTCCTATCGAAAGTGATGGCAGGTTGAACCCAATTGGTCGTGGCCGATGCTGTCAAATGGGTAAAGCTAAAATAATGATGAAAACTTAATACCATGAAGTGAATCTTTAGATCATACTTTTATCTTTGTCCTTTCGAAATCGAGATTTTGGGAGAAAAGAGTAATGACAAAAAATTATACACGTACTGTATGATTTTTTGATAGGACAAGAGAGTCGTTTTAGTATATTTTGCTGTAAATGAGTGTGCTGTTTTTATGGCATAGGGGTTGATACCTCTCTCTTGACTAAAAATAAACAGCATGAATTTATCGAATTTGAAAATATTTCTAAGGAACCTGAGGAGAAATAAACTTTATTCTGCTATAACCCTTTCGGGTTTTGCCTTTTCCATGGCTTTTGTTATCTTGTTGAGCGTATATATTCATCAGGAATTGTCGGTAGATGATTTCCATAGTAAGAAAGATAGGATTTACAGGGCGATTGCCGATTACGGTTCTTATTTCGGCACTTTGGTGGGAGGAGAGTTAGCTTCAAAATATCCGGAAATCGAATCGTATACCCGTATCTTTCAGCAAAATGTCATTGTTACCGACGAACAGGGGCAGAAGTCGGACATAAATATTCTTATGGCGGATTCCTCTTTTTTTAATATTTTCTCTTTTCGTTTGTTGGAGGGAGATCCGGATGAAGTATTGTGCACGGCTCAAAGTATTGTTTTAACCCGCTCTTATGCAAGAAAGCTGTTCGGGAACAGATCGGCTCTCGGACAGGAGGTGGAACTCAATGAGCAGCACCGGTTGAAGGTAACCGGGATCATGGAAGATTTGCCGAAAAATACTCATTTTAACGCTTGTGATGCCGTGGTTAACTTTGAGTATCTTGCTCGGATGTGGGGGAGTCCGGAACTATTGAAAAACAATGATAACAACTCTTTCGGACTCTATTTTTTGACTAAACCGGGTGCCGATTTGATCTCGAAGATTCCCCGGATATTGGCTGATTTCAAGGAGAGTTATTGGATTTATAAATCGGGTAGGGCGAAAATTTTCGATTTGCAGCCTTTACAAAATATTTATTTCAGCGAATACGACGGAGTCGCTACGCACGGAAACAGTAAAGTATTGGTCAGTATATTGACGGCAATCGTAATTATTATTTTTCTTTTGGCATTGGTCAATTACAATAATCTGTCGGTGGCCCGTACCGGATTTCGAGCGAAGGAGGCTGCCGTGAAAAAATTGTTGGGGTCTGGTAATGCCAATCTTTACAAACAGTTTATCGGAGAGTCCGTTTGGCTTTGCATGCTTGCTTTTGTCATAGCGGCGATATTGGCTGTAAGTATGAAGCCATTGTTCAATACCTTGTTGGAGACGGAAATATCTATCAAAGACCATTTCTCTTTCTTTCATTTTGTCGGTATTTTGGGATTTGTTGTTTTGACGGGTATTGTTGCCGGAATCATGCCTGCCTGGATGATCACCCGTTTTAATTCCGTGGAGGTGGTTAAAGGGATGTTTCACCGGAAGAACAAGAGTGTTTACGGTAAGGTATTGATCTGTTTTCAATTTGTCGTAACCATTGTTTTGATTATCGGCTCTTTGGTCATTCGGGGACAAACGGATTATCTGCGAAATTATTATTTGGGTTTTAACAAAGAGAACGTTATTTGGTTGACGAACAGGATTTATGGTCAGGATGCCGGATTCAGAAGCGAATTATCTCAATTGCCGGAAGTAAAAAGTTATACTTTCTCTTCGGGAGCTCCCGGTTTTTGGGGGGATAACAACACGTTCGAATCCGAAGGTAAGTGGATCGGTTTTACCGTTTATTGTACGGACACGGCCTTTTTTTCTGTTTTCAATATACCGGTGACTCCTACCGGAGTAACGGGTCCGGGGGTTTATCTGAATCGTACGGCCGTAAAAAACCTGGAACTGGAAGGTGAACCTACTTCATACAAACGGAACGGGCGGATTATTCCCATCTTGGGGATTATGGATGATTTTCATTTTGCCGGTTTTAAAGAGGAGATGGGACCGTTAGAGGTGTCGTTTAGTAATGATTTCAGCAGATCTCTAATATTGGTGAGAGTTACCGGAGATCCGATAAAGGCATATGAACAGGTAAAAAGAGTGTACGCGAAATTCATCGAAGGACGTCCTTATGATTCCGGTTTCTTGGACGATAGAATTAATTTGTGGTACCAAGAGGGCGAACGTACCGCTTCTCTGGTAAGTATTTTTTGTTTGTTAGCCGTTATGTTGAGCATGATGGGCATATTGGCTATGTCCACCTATTTTATTCAGCAACGATTGCGGGAGATCGGCTTACGCCGGGTAAACGGAGCTTCGATCCGGGAAGTACTGGGGATGTTGATATCCGGTTTTCTCCGGTGGATTCTGTTTGCTTTCGTGATTGCTTGTCCGATCGGCTGGTGGGCCACGGACTACTGGTTATCCGGGTATGTATACCGGATCGGGATTAGTTGGTGGATATTTATTGTCGCCGGTGTTTTTGCTTGTATCGTGGCCTTATTGATGGTGGGTTGGCAGAGTTACAAAGCGGCTACTCTTAATCCGGTCCATTCGCTGAAAAGCGAATAATCCGAATAGATGATTAAGGGATTGGGTGATTGGAGGGGGGATAAACGAATTAAAAAATCCGGCAGATTTAGACTGCCGGATTTTTTATTAGAACATCGGTAACTGGTAAATGAATCCGACGGATACCCGTTGAGTATCGTAATTATTGTAACCTGCTGCGCGGTGTGTGAAATTATAAGAACGTCCGGTAAAGTTAGCGAAGAAATGCAGATTGCTTTCCATCGGATAGTATTCCACACCTGCCAAATAACCGTAAGAAGTACGATATTTACCTTTCTCAATTCCGTCCGTAGCTTTGAATATGGAGGCCGTTTCGTACATTCCTTTGATGAATACGTTCCATTTCGGGGCCACGCGGTAGTTGAATTTGACTACCATCGACATGTATTTGGCATTGAACGCCACGTGGTTGTCCAGATTGTTTCTACCGCCTAAAATGTCGGTCATGATTCCTTTACGATCCAAATCTTCGTCGGAATACATAAAGTCGAAATACATATTGAAATCACCCAAGGTTAATTCATTACCCAAAGCGTAGTAATACATCTGTTTTTTTTCAGCTTCACTCATGATGGAGGCAGACCAACGGGTTTTAAAAGCTCCGTCGAAGAAATTACCGTTCCAGTTTAAAGTATACACGAGCGGTGCCCGGCCGTTACCGATACCTACTTCGTTGATATCACCGTAGGTCTCTTCTACTGAACCGTTCCGGCTATCCAAGATCTGAAACTGGATTTGGTGGTTTTCGCTGGCCTGGAAGGCGATATTCAATCCGGTCATGAAGTTACTCATGTATTCGATCATATCGCAATACTCGTAGATTTCAATCGGATTGAGGTCAAATTCGATACCTCCGTATACGGTACATTGCTTACCGGCAAAGAAAGAGAACTGATCGTTCAGTCTTACTCCGATTCCGGCAATGTCGATAGAGGTCGGCATATTATCGATATTCGTGCTTCCGTTACCGCTTCCCCGGTTCAGACGTTGTCTCCAGCGATAAGATAACCACGGGGTAACATTACCTTTGGCCTCGATACGCAATTGGTTCATTTTGAAAGCAGCCTGTTGAAGTCCGTTTACACCCTCGTAGTTAAAATTGGCGTTGAATGTTCCTTGCATGTTCAAATAAAGGTGGAACCAGTCTACTTTCTTTTCGATTTTGGAAACCCTTTCGAATAGCGTTTTCTCGTTGGATGTACTTTGGGCAAAAAGTCCTTGTACGCAACCCATTACCAATACTAATAATACTATTTTTTTCATAAGATAGCGTTTTCTTTTGGTTTATACCCCGGCGACCTTCTTTTTACGGCTTGTGTGCCAGGGTGTTTATCTTTATAAAAGAATCAGATTAATATTCGTTGAAATATTCTTGGATCGTCTTCCAGTCGTTGGTTTTTGTTAAGGCGAGCATCAATAAAATTCTTGATTTCTGAGGATTCAATTCCTGAGAAGCAATGAATTGGTATTGATTATCATCTACTTCGGCATCTAAGGTTGTGGGACCTGTCGGGACTCTGGTTGAGCGAACGACAAGTATACCTTTTTTACGTGCGTTAATCAATTCCGGGAATACATTCTTATGGATGTTGCCATTTCCTAAGCCGGCATGAATAATTCCTTTATATCCGCTATTCGTCATCATTTTTACGACATCGCCTTCCATATTTGAATAACTATAAACGATACCCACTTTCGGAAGAGAATTTAAGTTGGTTACATCAAAAATAGATTGCGTGGTGTGTTTTTTCAACGGACTTTGGTTATAGAAAACTTTTCCATTGTAGATGTATCCGAGGGGACCAGCATTAGGGGCCTGGAATGTTTGTACGTCAATGGTATTCATTTTCAGTACACTTTGAGCACCCAAAATGATGCCGTTCATGGCTACCAATACGCCTTTGCCCATGGATTCTTTGGCTCCGGCCACAACAACGGCATTGTAAAGGTTCAACGGTCCGTCAGCACTTAATGCCGTGGAAGGACGCATGGCTCCGACCAATACTACCGGTTTATTGCTTTTTACGGTTAAATTCAAGAAAAAGGCGGTCTCTTCCATCGTATCGGTCCCGTGAGTGATCACAATACCGTCGATATCTTTCCTGGCTAACAAGGTGTTGATGGTTTTGGCTAATTTTAACCACACGTCGTCTGTCATATCCTGTGAACCGATCTTTACGATTTGTTCACCGGTAACATTGGCAATTTTCTGAATTTCAGGAACGGCAGAAAGCAGGGTGCCAATGGCAACTTGACCGGCCGTGTAATTCGTTCCCGTACTGGAAGATCCTGTACCCGCGATCGTACCTCCCGTGGCAAGAATGTGGATGTTCGGTAATTTTTGTGCAAATACGGTTGCAACCGAGAATAGCGCTAAGGCTATCACCAAACTGATTCTTTTTAACATTTTCATGATTTCTCGATTTTAGTTAAACGATTAAGCTATATTTATTAAAAAATTTGGACAAATAACAGACCGAGTCCCACGGCGACAACCGTGGCGATAAGACCGGGCATCATAAATGAATGGTTTAATATGTATTTTCCGATATGAGTTGTTCCTGTTCTGTCGAAGTTAATAGCTGCAACGACGGTCGGATAGTTAGGTATGAAGAAATAGCCGTTTACAGCCGGGAACATGGCGATTAACATATAAGGAGATATGCCTAAGGCGATTCCTAAGGGCATAAAAGCTCTTACCGTTGCGGCCTGGCTATAAAGCAAAATAGACATGGCGAAAAGGGCGATTCCGAATAACCAGGGCATTTGGGTAACGATTCCTTCAATGGAGCTTTTTAGTTCTGTCATATTTCCTTGCAGGAAAGTATCACCCATCCACGCGATACCGAAAATAGCGACAACGGCCTGCATGCCGGCGGAGAACACGGAACCCTGTGCGGCTTTTAAACCGTTGGTTTTCGTTAACATGAGTATTAAAGCTGCTGCTGTCAACATTAGGATTTCAATGATTGAAGGCATATCGAGAATGACGGTTTCCCCGTCGATAAAATAGGAGGGACGGAAACTGTCGAAAGAGCCAAAGAGTACGATAAATACCGTAGCTATAATAAAGACGAATACGGATATGCTGGCGTTTCTTTTATTTTTTACATCCTGGGTTTGGTATTTTTTATTGGAAAATTCTCCGTCGGCCAATCGTTTTTGGTATTCCGGATCATCCACCAACTCTTTTCCTACCCGCATGGAATAGATCGCTCCTGCCAATACCCCGATCAAGGTTGCGGGAATCGTGACTTTCAGTATATCGAACAGAGAAATATCATATCCTGCCAATAATCCTAATAGTGCAACCGTCGCCGCGGAGATGGGGCTGGCCGTGATAGCCTGTTGGGAGGCTATGACTGCGATTCCCAAAGGACGTTCGGGGCGGATTTTGGTTTCCGTGGCGACCTCTGCGATTACCGGCAGTACGGAATAAGCCACGTGACCTGTTCCGGCGATGAACGTAAAAATGTAAGTTACCAAGGGACTTAAAATGGTTACGTGGGCCGGATTTTTACGGAGTAATCTTTCGGCTACTTTTACCATAAGATCCAATCCTCCGGCAGCTTGCATACAGGCAGCCGCGGATATTACGGCCACAATCATCAACATTACATCGATGGGAGGAGCCGTCGGTTGTAAGCCGAAAACGAAAGTAAGAATTCCAAGTCCGATGCCACCCATGACGCCGAGCCCGATACCTCCAAGGCGGGCTCCGACAATGATAGCTGTTAGAACGAATGCTAATTGTAAAATCATCTCATTTAAATTTTCTGTCATTAACCGATTATCGACACATAAGCGTGTATACTTATATTCTTAAAAAAGGTTTCGTTAATTATGTTATAGAATGATTAATATATATAACGTTATATAATTTTTTTTTGTTTAACCGCTTTTTGTCGATAATTTTGTATGTATATTACAAAAAATATACCACGATGGTGTGTTGTTGTTCACAAAATTTTAACATGATGCAAAATCTTTACTTTTTTAATTCGGATAACGAGATGGCAATTGCCAATGGACGAATTAGTTACACTCCTCCCGTGAAGATTATGAAGATGATGAACGATTTGGCATTTTTGCCGGCCTTTTTGGCAGATAAAGGAGATTTCGTGCTGTTAAACAGTCCTTTAGCGGATTGTTTTAAGAAAGAGTGCGAGGTTTTTCCTGGTCTGGTCGAATCTGGAATTACCTGGGAAGAAGCAGGTCGGATTTTTTTCGATGAATTGCGTCCTTGGGGATGGAGTCCCAGAGTGCATTATTTATTAAAAAAGTTGAAATCTCATTGTAAAAAAGGGTTTACGGAGAGCGTCATGGGGGAATGGGGTCCGGGACGGGAGGAGTGGTATAGTCGCCGGAAAGTGATCGATTATTTTCACATTTTACGCTCTTATATGGATTTTTCGGATGAGCTTGTCCCGGTGGTATGTTATTCGATAGAAGAGGTTAAAAGATTATCGGAAAAGGGGAGTATCGTTGTAAAATCGCCTTGGTCTTCTTCGGGAAGGGGAGTGTTTATGCTTGAGAAAGGAAAACTGACCTCCAAGACGATCGAATGGTTGAATGGAATATTCCATAGGCAGAAATATGTAATGGTAGAAAAAATGTGGGATAAGGTACGGGATTTTGCCATGGAGTTTGAGATTGACGACAACGGGACTTCCTCTTTTTTGGGATTGTCTGATTTTTACGTGGGAGGGGAAGGTGGATACAAGGGGAATTACGTGGGAAAACAGGAAAAAATCGAAGAGAAAATTACGCGTTATGTCGGAAAAAAAGATTTTCTGATTTTGCGGGATACCGTAAATCTGGTTATAGAAAGGTTATACGGTAAAAATTATATCGGTTGCCTCGGGGTCGATATGATGATTTATCGGGACGAACGGGGTGAATATAGGATTCATCCTTGCGTGGAAATCAATTTGAGATACACGATGGGGATTGTGGCTCTCTCTCTTTCCAGGCATTATGTGGCAGAAGGGAGTGAAGGGGTATTTCGAGTGCAATGTTTTTCTCACCAAGGTGAGGCTTATCGCTATTATATAGAAACGAAAAAGAATTTTCCCTTGATGGTTGAAGAAGGAAAAATCGTATCGGGTTGCCTCTGTTTGACACCGGTTCTTGAAGATACGATTTTTATGGCCAATCTGCTGGTCAATGGAAGATGAAATGTGATATAATATGTTTATTATCAGATGTTTTGACGGTATTGTTTCCCCGCGAAAATATCTTGTATTCTGCTCGTTTTATTAGACAAAAATGTTTATATTTGCATGTTTGAGAAAGAGGATGGTATTGCTTACAGGAATAAAAATAAAATATATAAATCAATGAGTGAAGAATTAGAGCAAGCAGCAGCAAAAGAGTATTCTGCGGATAGTATTCAGGTGTTGGAAGGATTGGAAGCCGTTCGAATGCGGCCTTCCATGTATATAGGGGATGTGAACACGAAGGGGTTACACCATTTGGTATATGAGGTCGTGGATAACTCCATTGATGAGGCATTAGCCGGTTATTGTAAAAATATAGAAGTCACGATAAACGAAGATAATTCGATCATGGTGGAGGATGACGGGCGGGGAATACCGACAGCGCAGCACCATAAAGAGAATCGTTCTGCTTTGGAGGTCGTTATGACCGTTTTGCATGCCGGAGGAAAATTTGACAAAGGTTCTTATAAAGTGTCCGGCGGTTTGCACGGGGTTGGCGTATCGTGCGTGAATGCCTTATCGGAGAAATTGGTGGCATTGGTATATCGCGAAGGAAAAATTTGGAAACAGGAGTATAGCAAAGGGGCTCCTCTGGGAGATGTGGAGGTTGTCGGAGAGACGGACCGTACCGGAACGACGATTTTATTTAAACCCGATGATACGATATTTTACGTAACCGAGTACAAATACGATATCTTGGCGGCTCGTTTACGGGAATTAGCTTATTTGAATAAAGGTATTCGTTTGTCGCTTACGGATAAGCGGATGATAGATCCCGATACGAATGAATATAAATCGGAGGTTTTCTATTCCGAAGAGGGACTGAAAGAATTTGTGGAATATTTGGACGCCAACCGGGAGAAACTGATAGATGAAACTATTCATATCACTACGGAGAAAAACGGTATACCTATTGAAGTGGCGTTACATTATAACACGGAGTTTAAAGAGAACATATTTTCATACGTGAATAATATCAATACCATGGAGGGGGGAACGCACTTGGCCGGTTTCCGGCGCGGGTTGACGCAGACTTTGAAAACCTACGCCGAAAATATGGGTATGTTGAATAAGTTAAAGTTTGAAATCAATGGCGACGACTTCAGGGAGGGATTGACGGCAATTATCTCCGTGAAGGTGGCAGAACCGCAATTCGAAGGCCAGACGAAGACCAAGTTGGGAAATACGGAGGTCGGAACAGCCGTTGCGCAAGCGGTAAGTACGGTGTTGGCCAACTACTTGGAAGAGCATCCGAAAGATGCCAGAGCTATTGTGGATAAAGTCATATTGGCGGCGACAGCCCGTCATGCGGCTCGTAAAGCCAGAGAATTGGTACAGCGTAAAACGGTGCTTTCCGGTTCCGGTCTTCCCGGTAAGTTAGCTGATTGTTCCGATAATAACGCGGAAAATTGTGAGATATTTTTGGTCGAGGGAGATTCGGCGGGGGGTACGGCCAAGCAAGGACGGGATCGTCGTTTTCAGGCTATATTGCCTTTGCGCGGAAAAATATTGAACGTTGAGAAAGCGATGGCCCACCGGGTATGGGAGAGTGAAGAGATTAAAATCATATTCCAGGCATTGGGAATCACGATAGGTACGGCTGAGGATAGCAAGGCGGAAAACCTTGAGAAAATACGTTATCATAAAATTATTATTATGGCCGATGCCGATGTCGATGGTGCGCATATTGCCACGTTGATCATGACTCTCTTTTTCCGTTATATGAGGTCGGTTATCGAGAACGGTTATCTTTATATTGCGACGCCTCCTCTTTATTCCGTGAAGAAGGGGAAGGAGCAGCGTTATTGCTGGACGGAAGAACAGAGACTGCAATTGATACAGGAGATGGGCGGTGGTAAAGAGAATAGCCTGCATATTCAACGTTACAAAGGTCTTGGAGAGATGACAGCGGAACAATTGTGGGATACGACCATGTCTCCGGACGGCAGGACGTTAAGACAGGTCACCATTGAAAATGCTGCCGAAGCGGATCGGATATTCTCCATGCTGATGGGAGATGATGTTCCGCCAAGACGGCAATTCATCGAACAAAACGCTACTTACGCCACGATTGACGCTTGATGTAGCGTATAAAATAGTACTGCTTTTCAATGGTTCGGATTTTGTTAGATTCGACGATTGTTAAGCGGTATTTTTTTTAGAAAATAAATTGAATGGTATGAATATTTGTGTTTTTTGTGCTTCTTCAGAACAAATCGACCCGACTTACGTTCGTGCAGCATCTCTGTTGGGGGAACAAATCGCTGCCCGGGGATGGAATTTGGTTTACGGGGGGACGACTTGCGGGTTAATGCGGGTGGTTGCCGAAGCTACGTTGAAGGGAGGGGGAAGGGTTGTCGGGATTATACCTCGATGTATTGTTGATCGGGGTGTTGCGGCCCGGGATATTTCCGAGTTAACGGTTGTTGATGATATGAAAGAGCGTAAGAGTTTATTGAGAGAGCGGGCTGATGCTTTTATCGCGTTGCCTGGAGGGTGGGGAACGCTGGAGGAGATCGCGGAGGTGGTTACGTTGAAACAGTTAGGAGAGCATCATAAGCCGATCGTATTCTTGAACACGAATGATTTCTATGAATATTTTTTTCTTTTTATCCATACCATTCAAAAAGAGGGATTCATTTCTTCCGGATACGACCGTATTTTTGAAGTTTTATCTTCCGTGGAAGAGGCGATGGATTATATAAAAAACTATAAAATAGAAAAATTGCAATCTAAATATTAATAAAAACTTGCTTTTTTTAAAAACAACTTATAAATTTACCGGAGTGCTTGTATAGCGTAAAATTTACTATTGTAGTGATTACAAAAGTTTGGTTAGTTTAGTTTAGAATGTAAAGGGTGGTTTACCACCCTTTACTTTATTCCATGAGTCCACGTCCCATCTTTTGAATTTCGTTGTTCTCTTTCAATAGGGTTACGACTTTGTCTAATACCCCGTTAATGAAACCACTGCTTTTAGGAGAGCAATAGGATTTTGAAATCTCGATGTATTCGTCCAAGGTTACTTTTACCGGTATGGAAGAGAAATATTTCAATTCGGTAATGGCAGTGCTCATAATCAATTTATCCATATCCGAAATCCGGTCTACTTCCCAATTGTAAGCGAATTTATCGATGATTTCCGTGTTCGTATCCTTGTCTAAAATCGTTTTTCTGAAAAGTGTTTTAGCGAAATCGTAATCTTCTTCTTCGTTGTAGAGGGCGATGAAAAACAGATCCTCTTCTTTGAAATTCGATTTCATATTTTTGATTGTCTTGTATACAATACTCAGCACCAGGTCGAAATCGTCATTCCAAAAGATATTTTTTTCTTCCATCGTTTCAAAAAATTCTTCATCCTGAGCGATCAGACCGACGATCATATCCAATACCATTTTTTTATGATCTTCATAACTGATATCGGTCTTTTCCATATAGGTTTTGTAGCATTCCAATTCCGTCAGATGATTGTAAAGTTTGGTTATGATTTCAGGCGTATCGTTCAGGGAAATCAGATTGGCATTGATATAGGTTTTGAATTTCCGGTTACCGGCGATTTGAGCTATAACCGGATTTTCAATAAATCGAGTATTGGGATTTAGATCTTCCCGCGTCGGTGCTTTTCGGTTTTTGGCCGCATCAATTTTTAGAAAAGCCTTGCGTTGGATTTCTGTTATTAATAGAAAAATGTAATAGTATAAATCCGTACTTTTAGATATACTTTTAAACAGATCTTTTTCACCTTCGGCTATCGTGTTTCCCTCTTTTTTAGAGAAAGCGTAGAGAAGTTGCAATACTTTAATTCTAATTAATCTTCTACTCGTCATGTTGAAAGAACTATATTAAATCGGTGCGCAAAAGTACGAATTAAATTCAAAATTGAAAATCGAAAGTTCAAAATAATTGCTATTTTCGCAAAAACTAAAGTCATGAAGAATTTGTTATGATAAGTAGCATCACGATAAATAATTACGCGTTGATCGATCGCACGGAGATCAATATGGCGGGGGGATTCTCTGTAATTACCGGAGAGACGGGAGCCGGTAAATCGATATTGTTGGGGGCGATCGGTTTGACCCTGGGACAACGTGCAGATTCTTCCGTTATCATGGATAAGAGTCGGAAATGTGTTATCGAGGTGACTTATCAGGTAAAAGGATATGCTCTTGAGAATTGGTTCGCCGAGAACGAGTTGGATTATGACGAGCAGGTCATCGTACGCCGGGAGATTGCGGTTGACGGAAAATCCCGTGCCTTTATCAACGATACACCGGTAAACAACAAGATGTTGAAAGAGTTGGGCGATTTTTTGATTGATATTCATTCGCAACATCAGTCTTTGCTTATCGGACAGCCCGAATACCAGTTAAACGTGCTGGACAGTTATTGTGGAAATCAGGAATTATTGGCTGCCTATCAAATCCGGTATAAGGAGCGTCAAAGGTTGATTGCCGAATTGGCACGGTTAAAAGAGCGGGTTCTTGCCGCGGAGAAGGAAGAAGATTATTTGAAATTTCAATTCAATCAGTTGGATGCGGCCAATTTGAAAACGGGAGAGCAACGAGAGCTGGAGGAGGAGCAGAAGGTGTTGGCCAATGCCGAAAATATAAAAACCACTTTTTTTGAGTTAAGCTACCTGTTAACGGGTTCCGATACCCCGCTCGTGCAACAGTTGAAAGGTGTTAAGAATCATATATCGGCTTTGAGAAATGTCGTAAAAGAGGCTGCCGGATACGAGGAACGGTTGCAGTCGATCATTTGGGAACTGGAAGATATGGCTGATGAGTCGGAGAGATTGGGAGAGCGGATAGAATATACTCCGGACCGGGTTGAGAGCGTGGAGGAGCGTTTGAATGTAATATATGATTTATTACACAAACATAGGGTGGAGGGAGTAGAAGATTTAATTCGGATAAAAGAGGATATCGGTGTTAAGTTGAAAGGTATAATATCCTTTTCCGAACAAATAGATATATTACAAAAGAAGATAGAAGATCTGGAAAAAGAGATGGAGGAATTGGCCGGGAGGATTCACGAAAGCCGGGTGGAAGGAGAAGGTGAGATGAAAGAGGAGATGCGTGCCTTGTTGGTCGGCTTAGGAATTAAGCATGCCGTATTTTCGATCTCCATCAAGCCTCTCGATCATTTCGTCGCATCCGGAAAAGACGATGTGCAGTTCAAGTTTGCTGCAAATAAAAATCAAGAACCGGGAGAGTTGTCGAAGGTCGCATCGGGAGGAGAGATATCGAGACTCATGTTATCCTTGAAATATATACTTTGCAGGAACAGGCAATTACCGGTCATTATCTTTGATGAAATTGATACGGGAGTATCCGGAGAGATCGCTCATAGAATGGCTTCCATGATGAGGGAGATGTCTTGTCGGATGCAGGTGATCAGTATTTCCCATTTGCCTCAGATTGCGGCGGCCGGGGCGAATCATTTCAAGGTATACAAGGAAGACGATCAAGCTAACACGGTATCCCGCATCAAATGGCTTGATGAGGAGGAACGAATCAGGGAGATTGCCGGAATGATCAGTGGGCATGAGATCAGTAAAGCGGCGTTGGAAAATGCCCGTTTACTTGTTCGAAGTTATTAGCATCCATCAAATGCCAATCGGCAGGAGATATTTTTATACTGCTTTTTACTAAAAAAGGTTTTTTATCTCCTGCTTTCCGAAAAAGAGAACTACCTTTGTATAAGTTTTGACAAAGTAGAATTAAATTTTTAAGTATGAGTTACAATTTATTGAGAGGTAAAAAGGGGATTATTTTTGGTGTTCTGAATGATAAATCGATTGCTTGGAAAGTAGCGGAAAAGTGTTTGGAAGAGGGAGCTCAAATCGTTTTAACCAACACGGAATTATCCATTCGGATGGGTGAGGTGAAGGATTTTGCGGCTAAAAATAATATCCCGTTGATCCCGGCAGATGCTACGAATACGGAGGATTTGGAAAGGTTGTTTAAGGAAGCCATGGATCATTTGGGAGGGAGAATCGATTTTATTCTGCATTCGGTGGCTATGTCGCTGAATGTACGTAAAAAACGATCATACGATAATTTGGATTACGATTTTTTACAAAAAACCTTGGATATTTCAGCCGTTTCGTTTCATAAGGTGTTGCAAACGGCTAAAAAATTGGATGCTATCAACGAATGGGGGTCTGTGGTCGCTCTTTCTTATGTAGCGGCACAGCGTACGATGTTCGAGTATAACGATATGGCAGATGCGAAAGCGATGTTGGAATCCATTGCCCGTAGTTTTGGATATATTTACGGAAGGGAAAAGCGAATCCGGGTAAATACGATATCCCAATCGCCGACTGTTACGACTGCCGGGAGCGGAATCAAAGGTTTCGATTCTTTGATTGATTTTGCAGAAAGGATGTCTCCTTTGGGGAACGCCACGGCAGATGAGTGTGCGGACTATTGTATTACGTTGTTTTCGGATTTGACGCGGAAAGTGACTATGCAGAATTTATATCATGATGGCGGATTTTCGAGTATGGGAATGAGTTATAGGGCTATGCACCAGTATAATAAAAGTTTCGATAACGAGTAAGCAAGTTTCGGGAGATTTCAGGGGCTTGCTATTAAAATATGGTTATGTATTTATTTTTCGATACGGAAACGACGGGTTTGCCGAAGCGTTGGAACGCTCCCGTGACGGACGTGGACAATTGGCCGAGATTGGTTCAATTGGCGTGGGTTATGTGTGACGATAAAGGAGGGATCATAGAAAAACGGAATGATATCATTAAACCGGAAGGATTTACGATTCCGGAAGAGTCTTCGCGAATACACGGAATAACAACGGCTAAAGCGATATCCGAAGGAGAGGATATAAAATCTGTTTTGACCTTATTTTCCGATAGGATGGATGAAGCTTATGCTCTTGTCGCTCATAATATTAGTTTTGACGAATGTATTGTGGGTGCGGAATTTGAACGGAACAGAATGATGACCTCCTTATTTTTGAAGCCTAAATATTGCACGATGAAGCTTTCCAAGGCTTACTGCAAATTGCCCGGCAAGCAGGGCTTTAAATCTCCGAAGTTATCCGAATTGCATCAGGTTTTGTTTGGCGCGGGATTTGACGATGCTCACAACGCGTTGGCGGATGTCGAGGCTACCGTTCGTTGCTTTTGGAAACTTAGGGAGCTGAAAGTGATTCAATTGTAAATTGAAAAGGATTCTGTGATTCCGTGATATAATGATTCCGTGATTAAAAAGATTTTAGATTTACGATTTAAAAGTGGCAAATCCACGAGACAATCATAAATTAAAAATTAATTTTTTGACTTTACGTACCTTACGAGCTCTATCTCTTCTATGGGTGTACATTTTTGACAATACGAGTTTTGAGTTTAAAATAATTACTATCTTTGAATCAATAAAAATGAAGAGAGCTCGGCGAATAATGTTGTAATAGGAAACAAATGTTTGTTCGATAATTGGGTATATAGATATTATTATTGGACATCTTTTGTAAATCAAAAAAGTATGGCTAAAAGATCGGAATATAATTATAAATCATTGCAATCGGATTACGGAAAGATGCCTCCTCAGGCAATTGATCTGGAAGAAGCGATTTTAGGTTCGTTGATGTTGGAGAAGGATGCTTTCATTATGGTGAGCGATTTCTTGAAGCCGGATTGTTTTTACAAAGAGTCTCACCAGAAGATATATCAAGCTATTCAGAATTTATCCATTAATAACGAACCTGTCGATTTACTTACGGTTAGCGAAGAGTTGAAACGCCTCGGACTTTTGGAGGAGGTGGGGGGACCTTACTATTTGTCTCAATTGACTTCCCGGGTTGCCTCAGCCGCACATATCGAGTTTCATGCTCGTATTATCGTGCAGAAATACATTCAGCGGGAGTTGATACGGGTATGTACGGATATTCAAAATCGGGCTTACGATGATGCCACGGATGTAGCCGATTTGGTGGATATGGCCCAAAAGACCGTTTTTGAGATAGCCGAAGGTAATATAAAGAAGGAGACGACGGCAATTAATGCCATTATCGACGAAGCGCTCAAGGGGATCGAGTTGGCCGGGAAACGTCCTGACGGTTTAAGCGGAATTCCTTCCGGTTTTACCGCTCTCGATGAAATCACTTCCGGCTGGCAACCTTCGGATCTCGTGATTATAGCAGCCCGTCCTTCCATGGGTAAGACGGCTTTTGTTTTGTCTATGGCTCGAAACATGGCTGTTATGCATAAGCAGCCCATCGCTTTGTTCTCGTTAGAGATGTCTTCGGTGCAATTAGTGAACCGTTTGATCGCCAGCGAGACGGAATTAGGATCTGAAAAAATACGAAACGGACGATTGACGGATGACGAATGGCAGCAACTTCATGCCAAGATACGGGCGTTGATGAATGCTCCGATTTACGTGGATGACACGCCTGCGCTCTCCATATTTGAATTGAGGGCCAAATGCCGGCGTTTGCAACAGCGATACGGTATAAAGGTTTTGATTATCGATTACTTGCAGTTAATGACCGCGGGAGCCGATATGCGAGGTAACCGGGAACAGGAGGTGAGTATGATTTCCCGCCAGTTGAAAATTATAGCCAAGGAGTTGAATATTCCGGTCATAGCGTTGTCTCAGTTGAACCGGGGTGTAGAACAACGTACGGGAGAGTCTAAAAAACCCATGTTATCGGATTTGCGCGAATCCGGAGCCATTGAACAGGATGCGGATATGGTACTATTCATTCATCGTCCGGAAAGATACGGAATCTTGGAGGACAGTATGGGAAACAGTTTAAAGGGGATAGCGGATATCATTATTGCCAAGCATCGTAACGGAGCCGTCGGAGAGGTGCAATTACGTTTCAGGAACGAGTTGGCTCAATTTTGTGATTTGGAAAGAACTTCGCCTTTTGCTTTTGAGAATACGGATGTCGTGACGAGAACGTTCAGTTCCAAAATGAACGAGGACACCTTACCGATAGAGCCCCTGAATACGGATTTTAAAGAAGGAGGCGCAAGTTTTGAACGTGCTGTCAACACGAACGACGCACCTTTTTAATCGGAATAAGTAAATCATGAAGGCAAAATTATTGTTTCTACTGAAATATTATCTGTTGTGGATCGTATTTGCTCTGGTGGCGAAGGTGTTGTTTTTATTGTATCAATATCAGGAGACCGTTTCGTTGACTCTGCATGACTATTTCATGATTTTTATCGGAGGATTCCGAATGGATCTTTCTTATGGCGGATACGTGATGATGTTAGCCTGTGTCGTTATGGCTGTCGGAATATTTTTGCCGGTAAAAGTATTGAAAGTCGTATATGCCGTATTGACGATTTTATTGCTGACGGTGAGTAGTTTGATCGTATGCGGAGATTTGGAACTTTTTAAAAATTGGGGATACCATATGGACTCCACGCCTTTGACTTATTTGAAAACACCGGGAGATGCAATGGCTTCGACTCCGGTGTGGCTCATTGCGGTTTTAGTCCTGTTGTGCGTTCTTTTGGTCGCGGGTTTCTATTGTTTATATCGCGGATGGATTTCGACGGGTTTGAAACAAGGAAAAGATAAGTGGTGGCAGAGTATCGTGTATATATTATTGGGGGGGATTATGATCATTCCCGTAAGGGGTGGGTTTAATGTTGCCCCGATGAATGTCAGCTTCGTGTTTTTTAACAATAAAAACATGTATGCCAATCAAGCCGCGGTAAATCCGGTTTGGAATTTTCTCTATGAGGTGATGCATATGGGGAAATTAAAGGATTCTTATGATTTCATGCCATTAGAGAGAGCGCAACAATTGGTGGATAGTATTTATACGGAACGGGGAAATTTCCCGAAGGTGTTGAAGACGGAACGTCCAAATATAGTTGTATTTTTATTGGAAACATTCACTTCTCGGGCCTTAGAGGCTATGCCTAATCTAAAGGCCATTGCCAAGGAAGGGATTTTCTTTTCTCGCGTTTACGCTACCGGAAACCGTTCGGATCGAGGTATTCAGGGAGTTATCGGTGGTTTCCCTTCCTATCCGAAGGTATCCATGTTGAAGTATCCCAATAAAACATACGGTCATCCTCGTTTCCCGGTCGATTTCGAGCAGGAGGGATATGCTACCCGTTTTTATTATGCCGGGGATTTGAATTTCGGCGGTTTCCGCTCTTATATTACCATGAGTTTTCAGGAGAGTGTAACCGAAGATGATTTTTCCGGAGAAGCTATTGAAAATCGTTTTAAATGGGGAGTACACGACGGTTATATGTTGGATCGTTTGTATGAAGACCTGTTGAAAGCCCCGACACCTTATCTTTATATGGCGTTTACCATGAGTAGCCATGAACCCTTTGTCGTCCCGATGGAGACGAGGTTTCCGGGAGAAGATAACGGTTCCAAATTGAAGAATGCGATAGCATACACCGATACGTGTCTGGGAAAATTCTTTCAAAAGTGCAAGAAGGCCGGAATATGGGACAATACGCTTTTCGTGTTGATTGCAGATCATGGAACGCGACACATCGGGCCTTTGCAACCGTTTGTTCCTGAAGCTTATGAAATTCCGATGGTCTTTACGGGGGGAGTCATGTCGGTGAGAGATTCGGTCGTCTCCACTATCGGCTCGCAGACCGATATGGTAGCGACCTTGTACGCCCAATTGGGAATGGACGCTTCTGCTTTTAAATATAGTAAGAATCTATTGAATCCTTCCGCGATACCCTTTGCTTTTTACGCTTATCCCAACGCGATAGCCGTAGTTAACGGCGATGGAGCTTATATTTACGAGTTGGGAACCAAACGGAATCTGGGTAATAACGTGAATCCTGAAGCCGGAGAATTGGTTAAAGCTTATCTTCAGGTATTGGATCGTGATTTTAAAAGTAAATAATTTGATCGTTTTTCAAGTACTTTATAGACAACATGGTTAAGTCATCGGCTTCGTCCATGTCTCCGATATAATTAATCAGATCTGCCAAAATTTCGTCGATCAGCTCTTCAGGGGTTTTGGTTTGAAGGGTTTTGACGAATTGCAATAATCTTTCTTTGCCGTAAAACGCCCGGGCTTCGTTTTGTGCTTCGCTGATTCCGTCCGTGTAGATGAGGAGAGTATCGCCCGGGTAGAGTTGAAGATGTGTGTCTTTATAAGCATTTTTCATAATCCCGATAGGAATGTCCAAGGCCTCTTCCAGAAACATACTTTTCTCTCTTTGTTCCCTTTGAACGATGGGGTAAGGATGTCCTGCATTCGTGTAATTTAACAGGCCAGTTTTTAAATTTAAAATACCCACAAACATCGTTATGAACATGTCTTCGTTCAAATTGCTGCATAAGTAATCATTGAGCGTGTTGCATATACTGGCTGAAGATTGTTTCGAGGTTGCCATATAGTTGAATAACGTGCAGACAGAGGCCATATAGAGTGCGGCCGGGACTCCTTTACCCCGTACATCTCCTACCGTGAAATAGAGCAGGTCGTTTTTGACGAGGTAACTGTACATATCTCCTCCTACCGCTTTTGATTGTTCCAGCACGGAATAGAGGGAGATGTGTTCTTTGTCCAGTTTATTCGAGGTAGGTAAAAATTGTTCCTGAATGTTTTGTGCAACCCGAATTTCACTTTCAAACTTTTCTTTCTCCATCGTTGTCTTTTTCAGGTTTTTGATGGATTCGATAATTCGATGTTGCATATACATAAATGAGTTCCGCAGTTCCCGCAGCTCGTCGTTATCGTTTGTTTCCGGTATGGGAACATTGAAATTACCGTCTGCAATCGTACGGGTGACGGTTGCGAATTGCCGTAACGGTTTAAACACTTGCCTGATAATGCGGATAATGATCCAAAAGAGCAGGAGCAGGCAGATGAAACATCCGATTAGAATCAGGTCATTGATGTTGGATATGGAGTTATATACTTCGTTAAACGGGCAAAGCGTTACCAACGACCAATTGGTATGAGGCAAACGTTTAAAATGAATGAAAAAGTTCTTTCCTTCTACAGTAAGTTTATCGGTACCATCTTCTCCTTTTACGATGCGGTTGACAATCTTATCGTAATCGATATTTTTGGCTTTGGCGTATTGCCAGATGTTGGCATATCGTTTTATCTCGTGATTGGGATGAGAAAGAATGATTCCTTCCTGATTTAACAGGTAACAATATCCTGTTTGATATAATTTCAGATCTCGAACAAATTTGGTAAATTCTTTGATAGGGATGTCTAAGCGGAGATAGCCGATAAAAGTTTGGGCTACATTGTAAATCGGTTCGTAACGGGAGAATATGCGCTGTTTTACGAACAGCGTATCGGAATAATGGCGGCTCCAATAAGATCCTTTTTTCTGAAAGGTTTGAGCATGAAGTCGTTCATCGGAAAAATGCTTTTCGGAATGATTGAGTTTCTTGACAAGAATTTGATTGTTATTTTGATAAACATAGATATCGTAGTCTCTGTATTCCGGGGCGAACTCTATGGCTAATCCGCATAATTCAGGCGTATTTTTCAACACTTGAACGTAAAGAGAGGTGTCTTCGGAGATCAATAAGTTTTTCATGTGTTCTAATTTGAACATGGAGTTGATCCGCTCAATGTTTTTGCCTTGTTCCAAGATTCTTTCGGATACCTTTTCCGTAATCATCTCGGCATAGGTGACTACCGTCTTGTATTGTGAAATTTTAGGAATCACGTACAGCATGATAAAGATTATCACGTATATGGCAGCACAGACTGAAATAATGTATATGGTCAGTTTCGTACTAAACGACTTCTTCTTGTTTACTTTCATTGTTTGCAATCATTTGTTAATTCTATTAACGTGATTTCCGGACGTTGACCTATGCGTCCGGGAAATCCCAAGTAACCTGCACCTCGGGATACATAGAGTTGATGACGATCGTGTTTGTAAAGACCGTTGTATTCCGGATAGATGTATTGGGAGGGACTCCATTGGAAACGACCTATTCGGATTCCCATTTGCATCGCGTGCGTGTGCCCCGCCAAAGTTAAAGCCACGGGATGGTAAATTACTTCCTGATGCCAATGGGATGGATCGTGAGAAAGGAGAATCACCACGTGGCCTTCTGTTCCTCGCAGAGCTTCGGGGAGTTTTCCATATTGAGGGAAAGGAGGTAGTCCCCAGTTTTCAACTCCCGACAAATAAATCGTGTCCGTTTGAATAATGAGCGGTATATTCGTGTTATTCAACATATGAAAGCCCATATCTCGCATATTCTTAAAAAATTGGACGAGGTTCTCCTTGCGATCATCTTCCGATTTCCAACGCGTATAGTGACCGTAATCGTGATTTCCCGTTATCGCGTATTTTCCATAGCGGGAGGTTAATAATTTTAACGTATCTTGCCAGGGAGTCATTTCAGAGGCGAAATTATTAACCATATCTCCGGTAAAAACAATTAAATCCGGTTGGAGAGCGTTTACTTTTTGGACGAGTTTAGATATACCGACATATCCTTTCCGGTAGCTCCCCAGATGAAGATCCGTTAATTGCACGATACGAAAATGGTCGAAGGTGTCCGGTAACTCTTTTATGCATACCTCCTGTTTGACCACTTTATAATCGTATCTTCCCCACGTTATTCCATAGAAAATAACGGAGAAAACCAAGACACTCGATCCGAAAGCGAAATAGTGGATAATGCCTGAGAACAGTTTCAGGCGTCTGACCATTAAGGCGATACCATTCAATACGATATAGATTGTTTTGGGGGCATAACATAAAAATAAAACAGCGATCCCTTTTCCAAACCAAAAATAGGCTTCCGGGGATTTTATCCGGGGAATAATAAAATGATAACTTAACAACCCGATGATAAAAAGCAACGAGTGTATCATGTATAGAATTTTTCCCGTTTTACTTTTCAGGTAACGTTTGATTTCGAGGTAGAGAAAAAGATCGTTTAGCCATATATAGCCTAATCCTACTAATAGTATAATCGTTCCGGTTTTCATTTTGTATCAATTAAAAAATCAATGAACCAAAAAAATCCGCTCGGTGAAAATCAGGTTGTTCGGTATGAATGGGTCGCCAGGATAAAAAATGGGGAAAAGGCAATTTATTGCCGCATTTGTAGATATTGGCTTTTACGATCGTACCTTCTTGCGGTGCAAAATTCGTCTTGAATAAAGCGGTAAAAGGGATTTCGGCCGTCAGTTCCCAACAAAAAGAGTCTTTTTTACCTCCTCCGCGGGAGACGGATAGTTGGATCTCCCTACGAACTGAATTTGTAATAACGGAATCCGCCAGAATCCGGTCGTTCCGTCCCGTGCCATAGCCTATTAACAATGCACCTATGGCATTGAATTCGAAATTGTAATAAAAAGGCGAGAAGGGTAGGGGCTGTATGAAAAATTCTACGCAAGAGTCTTCCCATATGTTTCCGTTATCGCTTACTTCTTGGGCTCTGAAGGCGGTTTCCTCCACCTGGAATTTCAGGAATAGAGCTTGTTCGTTGTAAGCTATTTTGCATCGTACGCAAGGAATACTCTGGTATGAATTTTTCCAGTTTACCTGATCGACAGGAAGAAAAATACATTTTTCATCCATTAAGCTACCTATTCGAGCAAGCGAATGAGTAGTTTCAGACAGGTGTGGAATTTTTTCGAGGTGTATCGGATCCATCGCCTTTGGTAGTGTCGTAAAATATAGTGGGAGAGGATTTGGTTCTCCCACTTTCGTTTTATTATTTTATTAGAACAGACCGGTAATCTTCCCGTTGTTGTCAATATCGATTTTTTCAGCGGCAGGGATATCGGGTAGACCGGGCATTCTCATGATACTTCCTGTAATCGGAATGATAAATCCGGCTCCGGAGGCGATTTCGATTTGTCGCACGGTGACCACGAAATCTTTCGGACGACCTAACAGTTTCGGATTATCGGATAATGATTTTTGAGTTTTTGCAATACAAACCGGCAGTTTGTCTAATCCTAAATTCATTACTTTTTTCAAATCGTTTTTAGCCTCACTCGTGTAATCGATAGCAGCAGCCCCGTAAAGTTCTTTCGCTACCGTTTCGATTTTCTTTTCGACGCTCCATTCCCACTTGTAAAGGGGTTTTAAGGTACAGCTGCATTGCTCGGCCACTTTAGCAACAAGTTTCGCCAGGTTTTCAGCTCCTGCTCCTCCCTTTGCCCAAACTTCCGCCACCTCCATGGGAACTTCCAGTTCATTGCATTTCTGGGCCAAATAAGCGATCTCTTCCTCCGTGTCGGATTCGAATTTATTGATTGCCACGACCGGACAAATGTTGAACTTTTTCATGTTTTCAACCTGTTTCTCGAGATTACCTATCCCTTTCTTCAATGCTTCCACGTTAGGTTCTTTCAACTGGTCTATTTTAACGCCTCCGTGGTATTTCAATGCTCTTACGGTAGCAACCAAGACCACGGCACTCGGTTCCAGACCGGCTTTAACGCATTTGATGTCAAAGAATTTTTCCGCGCCTAAATCAAAACCGAATCCGGCTTCCGTTACCACGAAATCAGAAAGTGTCAGTCCCATGCGTGTCGCGATGATCGAGTTGGTTCCCTGTGCTATGTTGGCAAAAGGTCCTCCGTGAATAATGGCGGGATTTCCTTCCATCGTTTGGACGAGGTTGGGTTTTATCGCATCTTTCAATAAGGCTGCCATTGCTCCGTTAGCCTGAAGATCGCGGGCGTATATGGGCTTTTTGTCAAACGTATATCCGATGAATATATTACCTAACCGATTCTTCAAATCTTCAAAGTCATCCGAGAGGCATAGTATAGCCATCACCTCGGATGCGGCCGTGATATCGAAACCGGTCTCCCGCGGAATACCGGCTGTCGTTCCGCCCAACCCCACGATGATGTGACGCAGGGAACGATCGTTCATGTCCATCACTCTTTTCCAAGTAACCGTTCGCGGATCGATGTTTAAGGAGTGTGTTTTACTCTGTATGTTGTTGTCAATCAAAGCTGCCAATAGGTTATGCGCTTTTTCGATGGCTGCAAAATCACCCGTGAAATGTAGATTGATATCTTCCATCGGTACTACTTGAGAGAACCCTCCTCCCGTGGCACCGCCTTTGATACCGAATACCGGTCCCAAAGAGGGTTCGCGTAAAACGACCGTCGTTTTTTTACCGATGCGGTTCAATCCTTCGGTTAGTCCGATGGATATGGTCGTCTTTCCTTCTCCCGCCGGGGTAGGAGAAATTGCCGATACCAAAACTAATTTCTTACCCTTTATCTTATCAAAATCTATAAGACTTAACGGTAATTTCGCCTTGTATTTGCCGTACGGTTCGAGTAAATCTCTTTCGATACCTAATTTATCTGCAATTTCGTAAATAGGTTTTAGAGCTACCGAATTAGCAATTTCGATATCTGTTTTCATGTGTTATATAATTTAATATTCCTATTTCAGTATGAATTCAGTAGATCCGATTTGTTGGTTGTCACTAAAAAGGTCTGCGATATATTTTCCTTTTACCAGACTTCCGTCGTTCGGCCAGTAGATGGAAATCTCCAAACGTTCACCCTCGTATTCTATTTCCCGTTTGGCGGAGTAGGTGAGGCTTGTATTCTGATACTTGAAGAATGACTTGTCCGAGGCCGCGATTACTTTTCCGTCAGGACGCGTCAGTCGCAAATAGATAAGTCTCGGTCCTCTTTTAGCCGTAATGTTTTTCGCGATGACAAAATCGGTCTTTAATTGGGAGCATTTCTTTACCGATGTCTCTTTGCCTCTCTTGTTGATGGGATAAATGTTTATATTTTCTGCGGAGAGGGTACTTGCTTTCTCCAGTGTTTCGGCCATTAATTCTGTTTTTTTCTCTAATTTCTGGCTCTTCTCCCTTACCCAGTTCATCTGTTTTTTTACCTCCGTGTTTTCTGCCAGTAACTTCTTGTTCAATTGATTTAAGGAGTCGATTTGAACCACGTAACTTCTGAGGACACCCTTCAGCGTGTTTATTTCCCGTTTGTACCGATTGATTTCAGCGTATGAATTATTTTTAAATTCCTTCATCCTTTCCAGTAAATGGGTGATCTTTTCCTGTTCATGGGTCAGTTTGGCGTTTAATGTATCGTTATCCGTTTTTAAATTATCGTAATTATGACTTAAATCCGTCAATTCTTGTTCCAACGCTTCTTTCTCCGACGTGATTGCAAGCATATTCGCTTTATTTTCACTTCTTTCTATCAAAAAAAATATAAAAAGTACAATAAGTACAAGGGATAAAGCTCCAATGATAACCCATAAGGTTTTGTCTTTCTTATCCTTGATTAATTTCTTCTCTTCCATAGTTTTTTTACGTTTGGTTTCCTCCGTTTTCTGTTTTTTTTATTCTGCAAGCAAAGATAAAGATAATAAACCAAACCTTGGTAATGGTTGAGCTTTTTTTAAAAATTTAGCAGTTGATTTTTTGTAAAGAAAATTGTAATTTCGTAGAAACCATCTCAATGTTAGAACATGAATGAGGAATTCTTACAATACGTATGGGCAAATTCTCTTTTTCGGGAATCCGTCTGTTTTTCTGCCGGAAAAAAGCAGATTCGGATTCTACATGTCGGGACTCAGAATCTCGATTCGGGACCTGATTTTTTTTGTGCCAGAATTGAAATCGACGGTATCGTTTTGGTGGGAAACGTTGAGATACATCAAAGAGGAAGCGATTGGTATCATCACCGTCATCATGAAGATCCGGCTTATGACAATGTGATCCTTTCTATCGTAGAGGTTGCCGATAAAGACGTATATAGCAGTAAAGGAATTAAAATAGAATCCGTTATTTTAGGATTTGATAAAAGGTTATGGGATGAATATGTCTATATGCGGGGCATACCGGTAACACCTCGTTGTCATCGGCATTTAAAACACGTAGGTAGATACGGGAAAGAGATTATTCTTTCAGGATACGCCGTAGAGCGTTTGGAAAGGAAGTGTCATGAGATAAAAGAGATGTTGATCCGGAATCAGAACGATTGGGAAGAGTGTTTTTATCGTCTGTTGCTGAAATATTGGTCAGGAAACGTGAATGCCGATGCCTTTTCTTTGTTGGCCGAATATCTTCCTTACAAGAAAATTTTGCGTTGCGGAGACTCGCTGTTCAAGATTGAGGCTCTATTGTTCGGATCTTCCGGTTTTCTGGAGGAGGGGTTCGAATCGGACGAATACAGGAGTTCCTTACAACGGGAATACGCGTATCAGTCGGCGAAGTTTGAATTGGCACGGATGGAGGTTTTTCAATGGAGGTTTATGCGTGTTCGTCCTATCAATTTTCCGTCGGTTCGTTTGGCTTTGCTTGCCGGGATGATGCATCGTTTTCAGTCTTTGTTTTCCGCTTTTTTGGAAATTCACTCGCTTCCGAAAGCCAAAGAACTATTTGATGCGAAGACTTCTGTTTATTGGAATACGCATTATCGTTTCAACGTTGTTTCTCCTTACAGGGTGAAAAAGATAGGGGAGGCCATGAAAGACGTTGTTCTGATTAATGCGGTTATTCCTTTACTGTTCGTGTATGGTAAGGAAAGGGGAGAAGAGCATTATTGCGAAAAAGCGTTGAGGTGGTTGGATGGACTGAGAGCGGAAAAGAATCGTATAACCCGTCAATGGCAACGATACGGTATGACGATTCAAACGGCCCTACAAAGTCAAGCTCTTTTACAGATTAGGGAGGAGTATTGCGAAAAACGTCGTTGTCTTCAATGCAAAATAGCCCGCGAAGTGTTCAGGGGATTAAAAGAGATGGAATCAGTTTAATTCTTGTTTTAAAACATCCGGGATCTCGATCTCTCTTTTTTCCAAACTGATCAGCCAATCGTTTATCTCTTCAGGACGTAAGGTGTATAAAACTTCCCGAAAGAGGTCGATCTCTTCGTCTTTATAAGTATCAGACGGAATCCCTCGGAATCGGTCCAACTCTTCATCGTCAAAATAATCGATTTTTTCGGTTATTTTCTTAAGCCCTTTCTCGCATATGGCATGCGCTCCGCAGCATTCTACCGGAGGAGTGACCGGTTCTTTTTCCCGGACCTCGTTTTTTGTTTTTTGGAAGAATGTAAATAGGGCAACTATGATTAGCAGCCCTATTACACTCAAAATTATATAGATCATTTTTTATTTCCCCAATTCTTTTTTCAACAACTTAACCTGATTGCTCAGTTTCTCTACCTCTTGGTTTTTTTGGGATAAAAGTTTTTTGTTTGCAGCCAATTGATTTTTTATACTTTTTATTTCCTTTTCCAACCGGGTTATTTCGCTATCTTTAAATTGAATGTTGGATTTAATCGTTTCGATCTCACTTTTTAGTTTTCGGTTATCCCACTCCGAACTTGTTTTTAGTTCGGCTAACTCTTTTTTTAATTGATCCCGTTCGTTCTTCACTGTTTTTAGTTGGTTTTCCAACGTTTCCAGTTGAACATTACTGTTTTGTTCTTTATATTTTACTTGATCCGAAACGTCTTTTAGTTCTGATTTCAATGCCGATTCTTTCGTTTCCAATACGCGAAGTTTAGTATATAAGGCGTCAATCTGTTTATCTTTTGCAGCGATATTAGCTGTTAACTGATATCGGATGGCATTGAAATCATTTTTCATTTTCAGTATTTCGGCTTCCATTCTCTTTTTATCGTTTTGCAGATTTACGACCTCTCGATCGCTACTTCTTTTAGCTCTTGCCAACTCTTCGAATTTCTTTTTCGAGACGCAGGAAGAAAGAGACACGGTTATCATTAAAATGCCTGAAATGTAAAATAACGCTCTTCTCATATCGAAATATTTAAAGGTTACAAATTATAATTTCTGTACTTTGAGCGATTGATTCCTAATTGCTTATCATTAGGCTAAACCGAATTAGCCGTTGGGGAATCTTTCGCTCCGATTTTCATCATGGAGACAAAAGTAACGAAAATATTTGTGTATAACAAAAAAAGCGGCAGATGTTCATTCGGTTGAAAATAATCTTTTTCTGATGAAGATTGTTTCCGTCATTTTCGAGGATAAAAGCTATTTTTATTTGTTGATATGTCTGAAATAAGATTTATATCCTGTATATTTGCAAGGATGATTTATTGTTGAACATGTAGATTATTAGGTATGAATAAAAAGATATTCTTGTTGCTGGTGTTATTTTTCGGTGTGTTTTCTTTCGTTCAGGCTCAAGATGATGATGGAAAAATCAGGATAAAAGGAGTTGTTTTGGATGAAAAGACACGGGAACCGATCGCTTTTGCCAACTTGGGGGTATTGGGAACGGTGTTGGGGGTCGCCTCCGATATAGACGGACAATTTGAATTGATTATTCCGGAGAGATGTATTTCGCACGTACTGAAGGTTTCGGCTATCGGATACGGAAGTAAAGAGTGTAAAGTATATGATGTAAAGGATAAAGGAAAGGTTGAAATTCTTTTGCAACCTACGACTTACGGTATTAAAACGGTTGATGTGACAGCAGAATCCTTGGTGTTTAAAAAATTATTAGAGAGGGCTGTCGCTAATATCGGATTGAATTATATTCCGCGGGCCTATAATTACGAAGGGTATTTCGAGTACGGAATCCGGGTAAACGACGGGGAGCGAAAATCAAAAGAGGCAATAGTAAAAATATACGATAAGAACGGATACGAACGGAGTAATGTCGAAGAGAATTTTCTCGCATTGAATTATAAGTTTACTCAGGTTCGCCGGAGTGAGGAAGCCGTATCCGTGGCTGACGGAATGATCTATTTTGACGATATCATCTCTGCCGATGTCGTTCGAAATACCCGGAACATATTGGATATTCAGAATTTGCGGGATTACACGTTAAAAAACAAAGGCATTATTTTATATGACGGAGATTCGGTTCAGGTGATCGGGTACGAATGTAAAAAACCTACTCTATCGAATGCCGGAGATGCTTCTGTCACGCAATACAGCGGAGAGATCTATATCAATATGAAAAATGCAGCTGTCCTCAAGAATGTGATGCACATTCGTTCTGCCGGATTCAATCGGATGGGACGCAATTTATTGCCGATCGAAGGAGGTGCGAAATCCAATGTGGTAACGACTATTACCACGAATTATAAAAAGATCAGCTCCTATTATTTCCTTAGCGGTGTCAGTATGGTGTATTCCTATCATGAAGGCAAGGATGTAGTAAAAGGAGAATTACAATACCAGACGACCCGCGTCGGTATAAGTAATGTGGAGGCGATTGACGGGCGTACGTATTACGAGGATATGAAAACAGACCATGATTTTTGGAATCGTTATACTATTTACTTGGAAGAAGAGGAATAATAACAGGTCGGATATAGTTCGGAAATATATCCTCTTTTGTTAAGCCGGTGGCGATCGTTTATGGTCGTTTCCTCTTTTGATCCGGAAAAAGCGGCGTCTTGTTTTTTACGCTCTTAAAAGAGATGGAGAGCATGCAAAAGAATAATCGAGATAAAGAGCGGTGCGATGTATTTTAAAATAAACACCAACGGTTTAAAAAGACGTAATTTTAATTTCCCGTTATTCGTCAGCTCTGCTTCCAGCAGATGGCGGTCGAATTTCCAACCCGCATAAACAGATAACAAGATTCCGCCTAACGGGAGAAGTATATTGGAACTCACGAAATCGAATATTTCGAATAGGGTCAGACCCGCGATATGCAATTTTCCTAAAGGTCCGAACGAGAGCGTACAGATCGCTCCGAAAAAGGTTACGATAAAAGTGGAGAGCATAGTGGCTTTTCGTCTTGTCATTTTCCTTTCTTCCACGAAAAAAGCGACGATTACTTCCAGTAATGAGATGGAAGAGGTCAGGGCGGCCATCGTCAGAAGCAGGAAGAAGAGAATAGCCCAAAGTTGTCCGAAGGCCATACTTTGAAATACTTGGGGCAAGGTTAAAAATACCAACCCCGGTCCGGAATCGGGACTTATATTGAAGGCAAACACGGCGGGAAATATGGCGATTCCGGCCAAAAGGGCAATGGCTGTATCGGCACAAATTACTTGAATGGAGATTGACGTCAGATTTTCCGATTTTGGGATATAGGAAGCATAGGTGAGTAATACACCCATGCCGATGGAGAGGGAAAAGAATGCCTGCCCCAAGGCCGAAAGAACTCCTTGTGCGGATAATTCCGAAAATTTAGGAAGAAATAAAAACTTCAGGCCTTCGGAGGCTCCGTCCAAAGTACATGCCCGGATACAAAGAATGACAATGATGATAAAGAGTAACGGCATCATCATTTTCGTGTATCGTTCGATGCCTTTTTTTATACCGGCTAAGACGATAAAGCCCGTCAATATCATAAAGATGATTTGCCAGATAACCGGCTTATAAGGATTGCTGATAAAATCGGAGAAGAGGGTGTTCAGTTCCGTGCCAGATAATCCGTTCAACGAATAGGTGAAGGATTTGATCACGTACTCCAGTGTCCAACCTGCGACCGTACCGTAAAAAGAGAGAATCATACAGGCTGCTAACAAAACGAGAATACCGAAATGTCGCCAATGGGTTTTGCCGCCTAAAGCCATGAAGGTTCCGAAAGCGTTTCGTCCGGAATGTCGACCTATGGCGAATTCCGAGAGCATAACCGGCAATCCGATGGCAACGGTAAAAAATACATATACCAGCAGGAAGGCTCCTCCTCCGTTATTACCAGCTTCGTAAGGGAATTTCCAGATGTTTCCCAATCCCACGGCTGAACCCGCTAACGCGGCGATAGCTCCGAATTTGGAACCGAAACCGTCTCTCGTATTCGTATGCATTATCAAGATTTTAAAGGTTTTGCTACGAATTTACGAATTTTATGGAAAAACGTTCGGTGTTTGGTAAAAAAACATGTGCGTACTATCCTGTATGGGCAGGGATTCGATACCCGATGTAAAGGTGTCGGGATTGCTTTATGACGAAAGATACGTTTTTTAATATGAAAAAAGGCGGAAAGATTTGTAAACACAGTAGAGTTTTCATTTTTAACTTTCAACGGAAAAAGTTATCTTTGTGCGCAAATCAATAAGCTGTTCAAATGCAAGAAAAAATTTTAATACTGGATTTCGGTTCTCAATATACTCAATTGATTGCCAGGAGAGTAAGAGAGTTGAATGTCTATTGTGAGATTTATCCTTATAATCATTATCCGGTTCCGGATGCTTCTGTGAAAGGAGTTATTTTATCAGGTAGTCCCTTCTCGGTAAGGGACGAGAAGGCTCCTAAACCCGATTTGTCCGCTATTAAAGGTAAATTACCCTTGCTCGGCGTATGTTACGGGGCTCAATACCTGGCTCACTATTTCGGTGGGGAGGTAAAGGCTTCTAACAAGAGAGAGTACGGGAGGGCGAATTTGTCTTTCGTGGATAAAACTTGTTCTTTGTTTACGGGTATAAGCGACCATTCTCAGGTATGGATGTCTCACGGGGATACCATCGAATTTTTACCGGCCCATTATAAAGTAGTGGCAAGCACGCGTGACGTGACTCATGCTGCCTATCGTGTCGAGGGGGAGACAACTTACGGCATACAATTTCACCCTGAAGTGTATCATAGTATCGAGGGAAAAGAGTTACTAAAGAATTTTGTCGTCGGTATATGCGGTTGTAAACAAGATTGGACGCCGGATTCCTTTATCGAAACAACGGTAGCCGATTTGAAGACTAAAATCGGGAATGACCGGGTGATCCTGGGCTTATCCGGAGGTGTTGACTCTACTGTTGCGGCCATGCTGCTGCACCGGGCGATCGGAAAAAATCTCACTTGCATTTTTGTGGATAACGGTTTATTGCGAAAGAATGAATTCTCTTCCGTGTTGGAAAATTATAAAGAATTGGGATTAAACGTCATTGGAGTGGATGCGGGGGATCTTTTTCTTTCCAGACTGGCAGGAGTGGAAGAACCGGAGAAAAAGCGCAAAATCATAGGAAGTACTTTTGTAGATGTATTTGATGCCGAATCCCGGAAAGTGGAGGATGCAAAATGGTTGGGACAAGGAACTATTTATCCCGATGTGATCGAATCTTTATCGGTAAACGGTCCTTCGCAGACGATTAAATCTCATCATAACGTGGGAGGACTTCCCGAATATATGAAATTGAAGGTCGTAGAGCCTTTGCGGCTACTTTTTAAAGATGAAGTACGGAGAGTAGGTAAGGGCCTCGGATTGGCCGATAAGTTTCTGCAGCGTCATCCTTTCCCCGGTCCCGGTTTGGCAATTCGTATACTCGGAGAGATAACGAAAGAAAAAGTACGTCTCTTGCAAGAAGCGGATCATATCTATATTACCATGCTTCAGGAAGAGGGATTGTATCATCAGGTATGGCAAGCCGGAACCATCCTTTTACCTATCAAGAGCGTGGGTGTCATGGGAGACGAACGTACTTACGAGAACGTAGTGGCTTTACGGGCGGTTGAGTCCACCGACGGTATGACAGCCGACTGGTGTCATCTTCCCTATGAGTTTTTAGCCAAGGTTTCCAATAAAATCATAAACAACGTACGGGGAATCAACCGGGTCGTCTATGATATCAGTTCAAAACCGCCAGCCACCATCGAATGGGAGTAAAATGCTCTTCATCCGGAAAAATGCTTGATCGGATAGGAACCAGTCATTTAACATCAAGTGACTGGTTTTTCTTTCGTACAATTTGGATCCTTTTAAAAAGAAGCTTTGTTTTTTGAAAATATCCCCGTAGAGAGACGAAAGAAAATCGGTGCTAAAAGGAGAATAATCAGTCTCCGGAAACGGTAAAAGGGTAAATTTTTTATCTTTGTAACTTCTTAAAACGGGAGGTTACAAAAATATGAAGTCAAATAGCATCATAATAGAGAGATTAAAGGAGCGTTTAAGCGATAAGAGATTGAAAATAGTGATTATCCCGCATATTTCTCCGGACGGAGATGCCGTCGGTTCCTGTTCGGCTCTATGGCAGGTTTTTGATCGGTTAAGTATGCATTGTCGTCTGATTACTTGTGATTACATACCGGATTATTTGAAATGGTTGAAGAGAATACCGGATGCTATTTCGTTTCAAAATCGTCCACAAGAGTGTAGACGTTTGATTCGTCAGGCCGATCTGATCTTTATGATGGATCACAATACGATAAAGCGGGAGGGGGATCTGGAACCTTTGGTGAGAGAATTCAGGGGGGACAAGGTAATGATTGACCACCATCCGGAACCCGATGATGTGGATTACCGTATTTCGGATATTAGCGTTTCGTCTACTTGCGAATTATTGTATCAGGTGATCCTGAAGATTTGGGGGAGGGAGATGGTGGACCGGGATATGGCCAACGCCATTTACAGCGGGATTTCGACAGATACCGGAGGATTGAGTCATAACTCTTCCTGTCCGCAGACTTACCGGGTTATAGCGGACTTATTGGAACTTGGATTGGACAAGGGATATGTCCACGAGCAGCTATACCAACGGAATACGTTATCCCGATTGCGTTTGACCGGAAATTGTCTGTTAAACAAGCTGACGATAGACGAAAAATATCCTTTGGCCGTTATCCCGATTACCTTACAGGAATTGGAACTTTACGACTATAAGGATGGGGATCTGGAAGGTTTGGTAAACGTGCCCCTTTCCATAGAACATATACGGGTATCCGTACAAATCACGGAGAGAAAAGAGAAGGTGAAACTCTCTTTCAGGTCGAAAGGAGATATACCCGTGAACCTTTGGGCAAAAGAGTATTTTAACGGGGGAGGACACCAGAATGCGGCCGGAGGTCAGATGCCATTGCCTTTGGAAGAGGTAACAAAGAAACTCAGGGATACAGCCGAATGGTTTTTTAAACAAATCAGCGATAAAAATTAATGCCATGCCTTTTTTAAGATTTCACGCCGTGGAGCAAAAGAGATTGGAGCGGGTAGGAGAGCAGTTGGTTTCGGAGATCGTCAAGACGTTAGGATGTCCAAGAGAAACGGTCGTAGTGGAAGTGATGAATTCCTCTTTTGTCTCCGGAGCGGATAAGATTCAGCCTTACGCGTTCGTAGAGGTCCTCTATTTTGAACGTCCGCCGGAACAACAGGATAAAATAGCTCAAATTCTGTACGATCGTCTGAGGGAAGCGGGGTATGCGGATTCGGATGTGTACTTCTCCTGTTTGCAAAAATGTAACTATTACGAGAACGGAGTGAGGTTATAGCAACAAATTGTCGGTAATTTTTTTAACTAAAAACTGCAATTTACAATTAAAATAATTAAGTTTGTGCATAGTATAAAATGCAACGACAATGACTGACCTGAAAGAATTAGTGACACTTTTGAGTGAATCGGAAAGAGGTTACACGAAAATTTTAAACCGGAGTTTTCTGAATGCCGGTTTTGACCTCAGCCGGGAACAATATGAACTTTTGCAGGTGTTGTGGGAAGGAGATAACGTGAATCAGCAAACCATCTCTAAAAAACTTCATAAGGATAAGTACAACGTGACGAAATTGTTGAATACGCTTCAAAAAAGAGGTTACGTCCAGCGGAAGATGGGAAAAGAGGACAGACGGAATAACTTCGTCGTGTTGACGGATAAAGGTATTGCGGCTGAAAAATCTTTACGCGCGATCGAAGAGCAGTTACATACGGATATTGCATTTACGATCTCTCCTCAAGAGATTAAATCGGGGATCTGGGTATTAAAAAAGATAACCGATAGGCTGGTTTAGATAAAAAGGATTAAGTGATTATAGGATTAGGTGATTCTGTGATTATATTTTAATTTCCCAATCACCAAATCATTAGATCATTGAATCACAGAATCGTTAAATCTATTTATAAATCATAAATCATAAAAAAATAAGTATGGGTATTTTTAAAGGATTAAAACCGGAAGCGGTTTGGAATTATTTCGAGGAAATATGTCAGGTCCCCAGACCTTCTAAAAAGGAAGGAAAAATCATAGCTTTTTTGTTGGAATTCGGACAAAAGAACGGGTTGGAAACTTTTCGTGACGAAGCCGGCAACGTGTTGATCCGTAAACCGGCAACCATGGGAAAAGAGAAAGTACCGACCGTCGTTTTGCAAGCTCATATGGACATGGTTTGCGAGAAAAATTCAGATACGGTACACGATTTCGATAAAGATCCGATCGTTCCTTATATAGACGGAGAATGGGTAAAAGCAAAGGGAACTACTTTAGGAGCGGATGATGGAATCGGAGTGGCTGCCTGTATGGCTATTTTAACCTCCAAAGATATCCAACACGGTCCGATCGAATGTTTGTTTACGGTGGATGAAGAGACCGGACTGACAGGAGCTTTCGCCTTAAAACCGGGATTCATCAGCGGAAATATATTGTTGAATCTGGATTCGGAGGATGAAGGCGAGTTATTTATCGGTTGTGCGGGGGGTATCGATACCGTTATTCATTTGGGATACGAAACGGAAAAACTTCCCTCAAACGCTTTCGCCGTTAACATACGAGTAAAAGGATTGCAAGGCGGTCATTCCGGAGACGATATCAATAAGGGCAGGGGAAATGCCATTAAGATATTGAATCGTTTCGTTTGGGATTTGAATGCCAAATACGGAGTGAGGGTCGCATCTTTGGAAGGGGGAAATCTTCGGAATGCGATCGCCCGTGAGGCGACAGCCGTGATTACCTTTGACGGAAACCAAAAAGAACAGGTAAGGGCCGATTTTAATGTTTACGCGGCTGAAATGGAAAATGTATGGCATATTACCGAACCGGGATTACGGTTGACGATGGAATCTACGGAACTTCCGGAGTGCGTTTTAAGCGCGAAGAGTAACGCCGATCTGTTGAACGCCCTCTATGCTTGTCCTCACGGAGTCTTTTCCATGAGTTATCGTATGCCAGGATTGGTGGAAACTTCAACCAATTTGGCAGCCGTCCGGTTCATTGAAAATAATACGATTCTTATCACGACATCACAGAGAAGTGATTTGAATTCGGAGAAATACAACATTGCGAACATGGTAGAGGCCGTGTTTAAGATGGTCGGAGCTAAGGTGGAACACGGGGAGGGTTATCCGGGATGGACCCCCAATCCGGATTCTCCTATTCTGAAGGTAGCGGTAAATTCTTATAAGAAATTATTCGGGAAAGAACCTGTCGTACGTTCTATCCATGCCGGTTTGGAATGTGGCTTATTCCTGGAAAAATACCCGCGAATGGATATGGTTTCATTCGGACCGACATTAAGGGGTGTACACTCTCCCGACGAGAAGATCAATATAAAGACTGTGGAAATGTGGTGGTCTCATTTGGTGGATATTTTACAGTCTGTCAAGTAATCCGATGACCGTTTATTCTCAGATTTACGGCTGAAGAGTAAGAAACATCCGATCTAACCTCAATCGTAAATCTGAGTTTTATAAAATGAGTTCGTATACTAAATTTATAAAGCATTGGAAACTTCTAAGAAATTGGCTAAATACGACAGGCTTTACGAGCAAATCAAAACCTACGTCCGGTCGACGGGGGATATTTGGGCCCGTTTGGCAACCATGGAAGCCGTATTACATCATAAAATGCAACTGTTTTTCTGGACGGGTGTTTATGCCTTGGTAAACGGGGAGCTGATCGTACGTTCTTACCAAGGACCTGTCGCTTGTCAAAAGTTAAAAGAGGGTGGAGTTTGCTGGAGTGCCATCCGTTCCGGGGAGACGGTTATCGTGGGGGATGTTAACCGATTTCCGGGACATATCGCGTGCAATGCCACTTCTAAGAGTGAGATCGTTATTCCCATACGGGATCGGGAGGGAAAGATTTTTGCTTGTTTGGATGTGGATAGTGATCAATATGATGCCTTTGACCGGGAGGACGAGGTCGGATTGAAAAAAATTCTTTCTCTTCTTTTCCAGTAAGATAAAGTAAAATGATCTCATTTATATAAAAAATAAGTTAAGTTATTTTTGATTTTTCTTAAGAGTATGCTATCTTAGTCTCAATAACTAAAGAATATTCATGTTAATACTAAAACCATAGGTATGAAAAAATTACTTTTATTTGTTTTATGCGGTCTGTTTATGGGAACCGTTTCTGCACAAGATGAAAATGGTAAATTGAAAAACGAAGGGAATGCAGCCCTGAGAGCGAAAAATTACAAGGAAGCGTTTGCGAAGTACGAACAATACCTTAAGGCTGTCGAATACAAGGATCCCGCTATCGTGTTCAATACGGCTTTCTGTGCGGATAAAATTAAAGACTACGCGGCAGCGGATAAATATTTTACGATGTCTATTCAAAATAAGTATAAATTGGCTTCTGCCTATCTTGGAAAAGCCAACGCTTTGCAAGATCAGAAAAAGATTCCGGAAATGTTGAAAACTCTGGAAGAGGGGATGAAAGCCAATCCCGGTCAGGCAGGAGCCAAATTGGAAAAAATGTATGCCGTTCATTATTTGAAAGAGGGACAGAAATTCCAGAAAGAAAATAAAGTGGAACAAGCTGCCGAGTGTTACGCGAAGATTACCCAAATGGTCAATAAGGGAATGAAAACCAACGGCTATTTAAGTTTGGGAACACTTTATTTCAATAACGGGGCGACCATTCTTCAGAAAGCCCACGAGTATGCGACAACGGAAGTAGACCGATACAATGCCGAAAAAACAAAGGCTTTGAACAGCTTTAAGAAAGCTCAGGATTACTTGGTACAGGCATCCAGTCTGTCACCGGAAAATCCGGAAGTAAAAGAGGCAATGAAGGCCGTAAAAGAGGCAATGGCTCCGTTGACCAAATAAATGGAATAAGTTATAAGGAAAAGGATGAACTCAAAGTTCATCCTTTTTTTATTGCAGTAAAGGAAAGGCAGGTCATGAATGTTAATAGTTATATTTTTATAAAATAGTATCGATTAATGGATTATCTGCTTTCTTTTGTAACTTTTTTTAGTGATTTTTCGTAACAATACCTGTTCTTTGAAATTAAAAAAAAATACTCTTTAACAATAAAACTTTGAGCTATTCTCTATTTTTGTCGACGTAATAAGGAACAGTTGTATTGAAGTCTTTGTGCTATTGGAGTTAAAAAGACACCCAAGGAACTGAACCGAATGAAGGACAATAAAATTATTCGATCATGACCAAGCAACCGGATTCTATATTTTTTTCAAAATTGATGAATAGCGCTAATATGGGATGGTGGAAAGCGGATTTGGAGAGTGAAAATTATATTTGCTCTGAATATATTTCTGTTTTATTGGGGTTAGGCGAAGACGGCATTATCAGTTTTGAGAATTTTAATAAACGAATTGTAAACGAAGAACAACAGTCTACAACTGTTCACTCTTTTGGTATCCAGCAAATACCTGAAGCTGTTTATCTGCTTAAAAGCGTTAAAGGAAATGTGTGGATCCGAAGCAAGGTGTGTTTTCAAGAAACGGATGAGAACGGGAAAACGATAGTTTACGGTATTGCCGAAATTCAAGATGGCCCGGATATGGCGTCAGCTTATCAGGTATTACAGCATAAAGAGCGTATCCTGTATAATATTTATAAAAATTTACCGGTCGGCATTGAGTTATACAATAGGGATGGGGTGCTGATAGATCTGAATGATAAAGAGTTGGATATGTTCGGTCTGTCCCGGAAAGAGGATGTTTTGGGAATCAATATCTTCGATAATCCTATTTTTCCCGAAGAGATGAAGGAGAAGTTACAGAGAAATGAAGATGCGGATTTTACCTTCCGTTATGATTTTTCGAAAATAGGTACCTATTATAACTCGTTAAGGAAAGAAGGGACCATCGACCTGATGACGAAAGTCACGACTTTATATGATGAAAACCGGAATCCGATCAACTATATTTTAATTAACGCGGACAGGACGGAAACTACTATCGCTTATAATAAGCTCCACGAGTTTGAAAATCTTTTCGAATTAGTGGGGGACTATTCGAAAGTCGGCTATGCCTATTATAATTTACTTACGAAAAAAGGGGATGCTCCTAAAAGCTGGTACCGGAATATCGGAGAAAAAAACGGGACGCCTTTAAGTGAAATCGTGGGAATATACAGCCATGTTCATCCGGAGGATCGGGCTTTTATGATCGAATTTGTAAATAAAGCCGGTAAAGGTATCGCTCGGGAATTCAGTCGTGAAGTACGGGTATTTCGGGAAGATGGAAGTTACACGTGGACTTACGTTAATCTTTTGTTGAAGAATTACGCTCCGGAACGCGGCATTATCGAGCTAATATCCATTAATTACGATATTACCGAACTGAAACAAACGGAAGAGATGCTTACCAAAGCGAGGGATAAGGCCGAAGAATCCGATCGGATGAAGTCAGCCTTCCTTGCCACGATAAGTCATGAGATCCGGACCCCTTTGAACGCTATTGTAGGGTTTTCCGGCTTACTCTCCTACACGGAGGATGAAGCCGAAAAAGAGCAATACAATGCATTGATTCGCCATAATAACAATCTATTACTCGGTATCATAGATGATATTATCGATTTTTCCAAGATAGAAGCCGGCAACATGGAACTTTATCCCAATTGGTTCGACCTGTCGAGCCTGATTCAAGAGTGCGTGATGGAGTACAAGGAGAGCGTGCCGACTGATGTGAAACTCTTATCCCGGTATCCCGAACGTCATTATCTGATAGAGCTCGATCAAATGCGTATCAAACAGATTTTGAACAATCTTGTCTCCAACGCGTTGAAAAATACGCTGCGAGGACATATCGAGATTGCTTACGAGGTTATCGATCGCGGAGTAATACTAAGTGTCAGCGATACGGGAAGAGGTATTCCTCGGGATAAAATAGACAAAATATTCGAACGTTTTGAAAAGGTAGACATGTTTGTACCGGGTGTAGGATTGGGACTAACCATATGCAAATCCATCGTTGAAAAGATGAATGGATATATTTCGGTAGATACGCAGGAGGGAGTAGGCAGCACGTTTAAGGTCGAATTACCTTGTCAGATTCTTTTGGCTTAGTAAAATCACGGTAGATTTTCCCTCTGAAAAATAGGGATTCTTCGGTATTTGGAACAGGATATGGTAAAAATTTATTGAATCGTAATTAGACGGCAGGAAAAGGTCTCGATAACAACCTTTTCCTATTCATGCTATCGGATTATGGCGGATATACGAATCGTTTTTAGTTCCATTGCCGTCAATCGTGAAACGGTAGAAGTCAGGATGCCCGGATCAATTTTATATTGAGAAAGGAGAAGAAGATATCTATTTTTTCTTTTCCGGATAGTAGAGGGAAATTACTTCCGAAGCTTTCGAGTAACCTAAGTGTTGTGATACTTCCAGATCCTGTAAGGCCTCTTTGTAATTATCTACCCGCAGTTTAGAAATGGCCCGGTTATAATATGCTTTGGCATTGGAAGGATCTATTTGGATAGATCGGGAGTAGTTTTCGATGGCGTCGCTTAACCGATCCTTTTGATGATAGATAACACCTTTGTTAAAATAAATGGCACTCGATTGCAATCCCAGGGAGAGAGCTTTATCATAATCGACAAGAGCCCCGTCCAGGTCTTTCATTTTAAAGCGGACAATTCCCCGATAATGGTATGCATTTGCGAGGTCGGGTTTTAAATTAATCGCTTGGCTGTAATCACGGATGGCTTCCTTGCCTTTTCCGAGGTTCTCGTGTATAATTCCCCGGTTATAGAATGCAAGGGCATTCGTGGGATCATTGGCAATCACGTAATTCATATCTTCCAACGCTTTCCCGGGCTGTTTCAGGTTAGCCTGAACAATGGCTCTGTTATAATAAGCCGGTAAAAAATCGGGCGCAAGCGATATAGCGTTGTTAAATTCTTCCAATGCTTTTTCATATAGATTACGGTTGATGTAATCCATGCCCCGTTTGTTATTTTCCTGCGCCTGATAACGATCACAGGATACAAAGCATAATACGAGAATAGCCCAAAGCGTATATCGCATATCCGTCTTTTTAATATTCACTTCAAAGTTAATGATTTGATACGGAAAAATAAATATTTCATCGGCTTTTATTCGAATAGAGGCGTTTTAAAAGGTCCGGACGACGTATTTTATTCAAGAGATTAGCGATCTCGTTTCGAAATTCTTTTTTATACCAGAAGAAAAAAATATTCTGTTGTTTTTTCTCTTTTTCACTCTTGGCAGATTTAATTTCACGCGTGGAATAGGGATGAATTCCGGAATAGTAGATATCCGTGGCCAATGTCATGGGAGTCGGCGTAAAGTCTTGAACCTGTTCTAAGTGAAAATTCAATTCTTTAGTCGAGATAGCTAATTCCGCCATGTCTTCCAGCCTGCATCCCGGGTGGGATGAGATGAAATAGGGGATTAGCTGCTGGTTGAGGTGTTCTCGTTTATTTATGGCGTTAAAGCGATGGGTAAGTTCTCGAAAAAGTTGAAACGAAGGTTTCCGCATCAAATGCAGGACCTGATCGGAGGAGTGTTCCGGAGCCACCTTTAACCTTCCGGAAACATGATACTTGATGACGGTTTCAAGATAATCTCGGTTTATGTTGTCCACCTCCTTATTGCCCGTGCGATGCATTGCTAAGTCGTAACGAATACCGGAACCGATAAAAGCGTGTTTCACGCGGGGGTGCTTTCGGACATGACCGTACAACTCCAACAAAGAGGAGTGGTCGGTATCGAGGTTTTTACATACGATAGGAAAAAGACAGGAGGGGCGTTTACAACGTTCGCAAAGACCCTTATCTTTTCCTTTCATCGCGTACATGTTAGCCGAAGGACCTCCCATATCTGAAATAGTTCCTTTAAAGTCCGGCATCTCGCATATTCGCTCGACTTCCCGCAGGATAGAGGTTTTCGAACGGGAAGATATGAATTTGCCCTGATGGGCGGAAATCGTACAAAAAGCACATCCCCCGAAACATCCCCTGTGCATGGTTATGGAGTGCCGTATCATATTATAAGCAGTGATCTCTTTACCTTTGTATTTCGGATGGGGCAAACGGGTAAACGGCAAGTCGTATATCGCATCGAGTTCCTCCGTGGTCAATGGAGGATAAGGAGGGTTGACGATCACTTGTTGTTCTCCGACAGGCTGTATCAGTCGTGCCGCATGGATGCTATTGGATTCTTCCTCGATGTGGCGGAAGTTTGCGGCAAACAATCGTTTGCTTTGCAAACACGCTTCGTGGGAGTGCAACGTGATACTCTCCCATTTTTTGTTCGTAGCGTATTTTTCATTTTTCCCCCGGATAACCGCGGTCTGTGGAATATTGGTAAGACTGGCAAAAGGAACTCCCCGGCGTAACATCCGACAAATTTCCATGATCGGTTTTTCGCCCATACCGTATACGAGCATATCCGCGTGACTGTCCCAAAGGATAGGGGGCTTTAGCATGTCTTTCCAATAATCGTAATGAGTGAAACGGCGTAGAGAGGCTTCTATTCCCCCGATAATAACAGGAGTATCGGGGTACAACTCTTTCAGAATCCGGGTGTAGACGATGGTCGGCATGTCGGGACGGGCTCCGCTGTGTCCTCCGGGGGTATAGGCATCGTCCGAGCGTTTTCTACGGGCTGCCGTGTAATGGTTAACCATGGAATCCATGCTTCCGGGACTGATCCCGAAAAAAAGATCGGGTTTTCCCAATTTTTTAAAATCTCTTAAATCGTCTTGCCAATTGGGTTGCGGAACGATAGCCACGTTTAAACCCATGGATTCAAGTACCCTTCCGATAACGGCAGCACCGAATGAGGGGTGATCCACATAGGCATCTCCGGAGAAAAGAATGACATCAATACTTTTCCATCCCCGTTGTTCTACTTCCTTTCGGGTCGTTGGCAACCACCTGAATTCTTTTTCCATTCCCATGTTTTCTATATAATTATGCAAAGATACGAAAGATAATTCCTATTTTACTACCTTTGTGCCCAAATTTGGAACGAATGAAAAAAGTGAATATTATCAGCCTGGGGTGTTCGAAAAACTTGGTGGACACCGAGTTATTGATGAAGCAACTGGAGACCTCCGGGTATAGCGTAGAGGTTGATGGCGATCATTCGGAGGCCGGGATCGTGGTTATCAATACTTGCGGCTTTATCGGAGATGCGAAAGAGGAGTCGATCAATACGATATTGGAGCAGATAGAACGGAAAAAAGAAGGTGTTATCGAACGGGTATACGTGATGGGGTGCTTGTCACAACGCTATCGTGCCGAACTGGCCCGTGAAATTCCGGAAGTAGACGGTTATTTCGGGAAATTCGATTGGAAGGGAGTTTTAACGGCATTAGGAAAGGATTTCGACGAAGGGATAAAAAACGAAAGACATCTGACAACCCCGAAACATTATGCTTACCTGAAGATCTCGGAAGGGTGTAATCGGGGATGCTCCTATTGCGCCATTCCCATTATGACGGGCGAATACAAGTCGAGGGATTTCGAGGAGATCGTGGAGGAAGCCGGACACTTGGCCCGGCAAGGAGTGAAAGAGATTTTAGTGTTGGCACAGGATATAACTTATTACGGAATCGATAAATACGGTAAGAACCGTTTGGCCGAATTAGTCGATCGATTGTCGGGTATACCGGGAATAGAATGGATCAAGCTGCATTATGCCTATCCGGCGGGATTTCCCATGGAGTTGTTACCGGTCATGCGGGAGCGGAAAAATGTATGTGCTTATTTGGACATTGCTTTGCAACATTGTAGCGATCACATGTTGAAATTGATGCGAAGGGGGGTGACGAAACAGCAGACCAAGGATCTCATAACCCGCATCAGAAGAGAGGTCCCGGGGATATTTATTCGTACGACACTAATGACGGGACATCCGGGAGAGACGGAAGAAGATTTTAGGGAGTTGCTTGAATTTGTGGAAGAGATGCGATTCGAGCGTTTGGGGGTATTTCCCTATTCTCATGAAGAGGATACCTACTGCGATAAACATTACCGGGATGATGTTCCCGAAGATATAAAACGCGGGAGGGCAGAAAAGATCATGGAGATGCAAAGAAGGATATCGGCCGAATTGAATACCCGTTTGATCGGTCAAAAATTGAATGTATTGATCGATCGGGTGGAAGATGAATTTTACGTGGGACGTTCCGAACACGATTCCCCCGAGGTGGACCCGGAAATCTTTGTCACGAGTGATGAAAAACTTTACCCCGGTCGTTTTTACGAGGTAATTGTTACAGGTGCGGATGACTATGATTTATATGCCGAAATGAAGAAAATTTAAAAAAAACAGAAAAGAGATAGATATTTTCAGTTATTTATGTTTACTTTTACTCATCAGGTTCGTTTACTGCTTGATGAGTTTTTTGTATTTATTATTAACTGCCAAATATAAGAACTATGTTAAACGATCTATTCTGGATAGTACCTGTATGTGCTATTATCGCGCTGCTTTTCGCAAGAATATTTTTTAGTCATATGATGAAAGAATCCGAAGGTACGGATACGATGAAACGTATTGCCGGACACGTGCGTAAAGGAGCTATGGCTTATTTAAGTCAACAATATAAAGTAGTCGGTATTGTATTTGTAGTGTTGTGTATCCTATTTGCCTGGATGGCATACGGACCCGGTTTACAAAACGAATGGGTGTGGTTCGCCTTTTTGACTGGTGGTTTCTTCTCCGGTTTGGCCGGGTATATAGGCATGAAAACAGCTACCTATGCGTCTGCCCGTACGGCCAATGCGGCACGCAGGAATTTAAACGACGGATTGAAAATAGCATTTCGTTCAGGAGCCGTGATGGGATTGGTAGTTGTCGGATTGGCTCTGTTGGATATCTCGTTGTGGTGGCTTTTATTAGATTATTTCGTTGAAGAACCGACGACATCAGAAAAGGCGATCGTGATTACGACGACCATGCTCACTTTCGGCATGGGAGCTTCGACTCAAGCTCTTTTCGCGAGAGTGGGAGGGGGTATTTTTACCAAAGCTGCCGATGTCGGAGCGGATCTGGTGGGAAAGGTAGAGGCCGGTATACCGGAAGATGATCCTCGAAATCCGGCAACAATAGCCGATAACGTGGGGGATAACGTGGGGGATGTCGCTGGTATGGGAGCCGATTTGTATGAATCCTATTGCGGTTCTATCCTGGCAACGGCAGCATTGGGGGCCGCAGCCTATCGATTGGATCCCGATATACAGTTCAATGCTATTTTGGCCCCGATGTTGATAGCCGCTTTCGGAGTCGTACTTTCGTTATTGGGTATATTTATGGTAAAAACGAAAGAAGGGGCTTCACAACAACAACTTTTGAGGGCCTTGGACCGGGGTATTAATATCAGTTCCGTTTTAATTATAGCCTCCAGTTTTTTAGTTTTTCATCTGTTGGGCTTAAGTTACTGGATATGCGGTTCCGTCATCGTGGGACTACTCACGGGAATAGTCATCGGAAAGGCAACCGAGTATTACACGTCACATGCTTATAAACCGACGCGGAATATAGCTAAAAGTTCGGAGACAGGACCTGCCACGGTAATCATCAAGGGTATAGGAACAGGTATGATCTCTACAGCGATTCCTGTCCTCGCTATCGTTGCGGGTATTATTCTCTCTTTCCTTTTTGCTTCGGAATTTGATTTTTCAAACGTATCGGTAGGCCTGTACGGTATAGGTATTGCAGCCGTCGGAATGCTTTCTACTTTAGGAATCACGCTGGCGACCGATGCATACGGTCCTATTGCGGACAATGCCGGGGGAAATGCCGAAATGAGTAATCTGGGAGAAGAGGTTCGTCATCGTACGGATGCCTTAGATGCTTTGGGGAATACGACGGCCGCCACGGGAAAAGGGTTTGCGATCGGTTCTGCCGCTCTTACCGGATTGGCTTTGATCGCCTCTTATCTCGAAGAGATTAAAATAGGGTTGCTCCGTATGGGAGAAGAGATATTGACTATCGGTAGCGAGACCGTTAAAACGGCTGATGCCTCTTTGACGGATTTCATGTATTATTACGATGTGACATTGATGAATCCGAAGGTGTTGGCAGGTATATTTATCGGTGCTATGATGGCTTTCTTATTCTGCGGGTTAACTATGAATGCCGTGGGGAGAGCGGCCCAAAAGATGGTGAACGAAGTCCGCCGTCAATTCAGGGAAATCAAAGGAATCATGACGGGAGAGGGAGAGCCCGATTATGCCAAGTGCGTCGAGATATCCACGAAAGGAGCTCAACAAGAAATGATTTTTCCTTCCTTGTTGGCCATCATTGTTCCGGTTGTTATGGGATTGATTTTCGGTGTCGCGGGAGTCATCGGCCTTTTGGCGGGCGGATTGGGAGCCGGTTTCGTATTGGCTATCTTTATGGCTAACTCGGGAGGGGCTTGGGATAATGCCAAAAAGTTTGTAGAAGAAGGAAATTTGGGAGGTAAAGGATCCGATAATCACAAGGCGACGGTCATCGGTGATACGGTTGGAGACCCGTTTAAAGATACTTCCGGTCCGAGTTTGAATATATTGATCAAGCTGATGAGTATGGTCGCTATCGTGATGGCAGGTGTTACTTGTGCGTTTAGCCTACTATAGATTAATTGATTCTGTGATTAAGAGATTTCAAGATTAGGTGATTAAGTAATTTAAATCACAAAATCGTTGAATCACGGAATCACAAATTAAATGGATTGTAAATTAAAACATCCACGTCGGTTTTCAGACGTGGACGTTTTATATACGGTAAAAACCTTTATCGAAATTAGATTTTGGAGTTTACAATTTCCAAAATTTCACCTTCCATTTGTTTTGCCATCTCAACCACTTTTTCTCCTCGGCTGATGATGTCGTTTGCGTACTCTTTATCGTCTAATCCCGCGGCGTTGATTTTCACGTTTAAGAATGCGCCGATTACTCCGGAACGGGCGGCCAAAGCTCCTACTCCAGCATCGGTTACCGAATTCGGGTTTCCGATTTCAGCCATGGCTTTCACCACTTCCATACATTCATAACATAACATCATCGTTTTGAAAGGTACTTCCGTGGCAAACCGGGTTGCATCCTGAATCGCCCGATGACGGGCTGCTTTTTCTTCTTCGCTCTTCTTAGGCAGGCCGAATGCATCCATAATACGATTGAAAGCGTTAGTATCCTCGTCAACCATTTTGATTAATTCCTCCTGATACGCTTTCCCTCTTTCTGCCCAATTGCTAAATTCTTCCCAACGATCGTCCCAACCCCGTTTATGAGAGGAGAGATTAGCCACCATTGTGGCCAAGGAGGAACCCAAGGCGCCCATATAAGCGGAAATCGAACCGCCCCCGGGAGCAGGAGATTCCGAAGCCGTTTCATCGGCAAATTCGGCTAATGTCATATCCACCAAATGCTTCTTGCCGTTATTCATTTCGTCTTCTAAAATGTACTCGATGATTTTTTTCCGCGGTTCAAACGGATAAAGTTCGTCTAATCCCAAAGATTTGACAGCGATCTTTATCAATTCTTTATCCGAAACGCCGGTAGAACGTTGTTGTTTCCGTAAGAAATAACGTCCGGCATCCAACATGGCCTTTAATGGAATGACACCGACTAATTCGGAACCAGTTACTCTTATTCCCCGGTCATTGGCCTTACGACAAACTTCGTCGAATGCCTCGTGTACGGAGGTTACCGATATATCTGTCAAGTTCATGGAGATCTGGGCAATACCGTATTCTTCTATAAACCAACCGATCGCTTTGACCGATTTCAACGTTCCGGGAATCATAACGGGTTTCCCTTTTTCGTCCAACACTTTTTTCCCCGTGATGGGATTTCCTTCCCGTTTAACCCGCCCGCGTTCACGTACGTCGAAGGCTATGGAGTTTGCCCGACGGGTAGAAGTTGTGTTCAAATTGACATTGTAAGCCACCAAGAAGTTTCGGGCTCCTACGGCCGTGGCTCCGGTTTTAGCTGTCCATTCGTTTAATTCCCGGGGACCGAAATCGGGATGCCATTGATCACTGCTCAATCGTTCTCCCAATGCTTCGTATTCTCCAGCCCGGCAGGTTGCCAAATTCTTTCTTTCCGGCACGAAAGCTGCATTTTCGTAACAATATACGGGTATGTTCAATTCTTCTCCGATACGTTTTGCCAATTTACGAGCATACTCGACCGTCTCTTCCATGGTAATATTAGCTACCGGAACCAACGGACAAACATCGGTGGCACCGAAACGGGGATGTGCTCCTTTGTGTTTCTTCATATCGATAAGTTCGGAGGCCTTCTTTACGGCACGAAAAGCAGCTTCGCAAACTTCTTCAGGAGTACCGACCAAGGTGACAACCGTACGATTAGTCGCTTTTCCCGGGTCTACGTCGATGAGGCTGACTCCTTCCACGGCTTTTATCTCTGCTGTAATCTGATCAATAATATGCATATCGTTTCCCTCGCTGAAATTGGGAACGCATTCAATTAGTTTTTTCATATTCTATTGCGATATTGTTATAACAACTGATGTTTATTCTGTCTCTAACACTCTAATTTATTAAAAAAAGCTTACAAATTGTAATCCGAGAATGCCAATGGGCTACGGATAACGGATCCGATAGGCTTTGCGAATCCATACTTTTTTATAATGTGAATAAGGCATACCGTTATTAAATTTGTTCTCCGTTCAAAAACACGGCTTCGATCAGATTACTCCCGTAAGCATACGGAAGAAATTCGATCCCGCTAACGGGTGTTGTGATATAGAAATTAGCTTTTTTGCCGACGGCGATACTTCCCAGTTCGTTTTCAACTCCCATAGCATACGCGGAATTAATTGTCGTGGCGTTAATTACCTCCTCCGGAAGCATTTTATAATTCACGCATCCCAGAGACATGACGAATTTCATGTTGCCGGAAGGAGAGGAGCCCGGATTATAGTCGGAAGCCAATGCGACGGGGAGCCCCGCGTTGATCATTTCCCGCACGGGAGAATAAGGCATATTCAAAAAGAAAGCCGCTCCCGGTAATACCGTCGGCATCGTCTCGCTGTGTTTCAATGCTTCGATCTCTTTTTCCCCTACGTATTCCAAATGATCGACGGAAAGTGCGTTGTATTTTACCCCTACCTGGATACCACCCGAGTAATCCAGTTCGTTAGCATGTATTTTCGCGCGTAATCCGTGTTTCATTCCGGCATTCAACATACGATCCGTATCTTCAACCGTAAAAAATCCTTTATCACAGAACACATCGATATAGTCGGCCAACTCCTCGGAAGCAACAGCCGGAATCATCTCGTTGATAATCAAATCCACGTATTCCGTCTGGCGTCCTTTGTATTCGGTCGGAACAGCATGTGCTCCTAAAAACGTTGATTTTATGGTCAGGGGTGTGTCCTCTTTTAATCGTTTGATTACCCGCAGCATCTTTAGTTCGCTTTCCGTACTAAGACCGTAACCGCTTTTAATTTCAACGGCTCCCGTTCCTAACATGGCAATCTCTTGGAGACGTTCGAAAGCCGAATCGTACAATTCCTCTTCACTGGCTTTTCGAATACGTTCCGCAGAATTTAAAATTCCTCCTCCTCTTCGAGCAATTTCTTCATAAGAGAGCCCTTTGATCTTGTCGATGTACTCGATCTCCCGGCTGCCTGCATATACAATATGCGTGTGTGAATCGCAAAAGGCGGGGAGAACCAAACGGCCGGTAGCATCAATCTCCTGAATGGTATCGTCTCCTTCGTATACGGCGTGCTGGTCCAATTCGCTCATTTTACCGAAAGCTTGTATGTAACCGTCTTCCACCAACAAATAAGCATCGTTGATTATTCCCAATCGGGCCATATCCGCACCTGCAACTCTCGTTCTCGGCTCTTTCTCAACCTGAACAAGTTGTTTTATATTTATAACTACTGTTTTCATGTTTATCATTTTAAATTATTCGGGAACGAAAGTATAAAATTTAATCTACAATTTAAAACATTTGCGATTTATAGGCTCCAGAATACTCCAATTAAAATACCTACTATCTAAATACTTGTAAACGATTGGAATCGAGCCGTAGAAATATGAATATGAGTATCGTAAAGGCCCACAGAGAAGATCCCCCGTAACTGAAAAAAGGAAGAGGAATCCCGATAACGGGAGCCATCCCGATGGTCATCCCGATGTTCACTGCCATATGGAAGAATAGGATAGAGGCTACTCCATACCCGTATATCCGGGAAAAATTGGAACGTTGGCGCTCTGCCAAATAGATAATACGTAAGATAAATGTCATGAGTAATAGTATGACCAGAGCACTTCCCGCGAATCCCCACTCTTCTCCGACGGTACAAAAGATGAAATCCGTACTTTGTTCCGGAACGAAGTTAAATTTCGTCTGCGTTCCTTGTAAAAAGCCTTTTCCCAAAAAACCTCCTGAACCAATGGCAATTTTGGATTGATAGACGTTGTATCCCGTTCCTTTTTTGTCCATGGTTATGCCTAACAGGTTATTGATACGGTCTCTTTGGTGGGGTTGAAGTTTCTCGAACATGTAGTCGACAGATACCGTGGCTCCGATGCATAACCATGAAACGAATATCAGTAATGCAATATGCTTTATCTTCTTTTGGTAAATATAGATCAATCCGGCCAGGTTGCAAATCAGATAAGACAACAGCAACAGATAGTAATCAGATAAATTTCCTTGAATAGCCCAGTTGACAAAAAAGAAGAGAAAAAAGAGCAGAGTCAGTATTCCGATGATTTTGATTAGTTCCCTGAGATTATGTCGATAATAATAATAGGCAGCTAAGGTTCCTATCAGGATAATAACCAGTACGGTAAACGGAGAGTACAAAATACTGAGAACAAAAAGCGCAACGGCAACAAAACAAAGTAAAAGAATGGAACCGTGCAGCCCTTCCCTGAATAATACCAGGATAAAAGAGCTGTATACAAGAGCGGAACCCGTGTCGTTTTGTAAAATAATGAGAGCGGCAGGTATGAACAAGAGAATCCCGATCAACAATAAATTACTTATTCTCATCACCTTGAAATTATGCCTACTCATCACGTTGGCCAATGCCAAATTGGTCGCAAATTTAGCGAATTCTGCCGGCTGAACGCGAATACCCTGAATTTCGAACCAGGAACGAGCCCCATGTACCTCTTTCCCGAAGATTAGCACACAAAGCAGAAGACATATGGTAATCCCGTAAATGATAAAAGAAAAAGCGGTAAAAAATTTACTATCGGTCAGTAACACTAAAAAAGCCAATAGGAAAGAAGCCCCTATCCATATCAGTTGCTTCCCGTATTGTTGCGAAAAATCAAATATACTGTTGTGGTTCTCGTCGTATACGGCGGCATATATATTGACCCAGCCCATAAAGACAAGCAAAATATAAAGTAGGATAGAGATCCAGTCGATATTAGCAATCAGGTTCGTTTGTCTATTCATCGCCTTTTCTGTTTTTATTTGTTTGGCGAATTAAATCGCTTTCAAACATTCTTTTTTCTAACTCTTTTTTCTTATCCGATATCTTACCTTTCAAATATTTTTCAATCAATAAGCCGGCAATAGGGGCAGCATAAGTAGATCCCCACACTCCGTTTTCCACGTAGACGATAAGTGCGATTTTAGGGCGGTCTACGGGAGCAAAAGCGATAAAGACAGAGTGATCGTCCCCTTGCGGATTTTGTACGGTTCCTGTTTTTCCGGCAATCGCTATGGAATCGACCTGAGCATTTCTTCCGGTACCTTTTTTAACTACTAATTCCATTCCTTCTATGATCGGTTTAAAATAGGCCTTATTGATATCGACGGTATGTTTTTCTATCCGGTTCCGGGGAGTGGTCTCGTCAGGTCGCACGATATGGGGAGTCATGTAATATCCGCGGTTTGCCAGAATTGCGGCGATATTTGCCATCTGTATAGGGGTTATCAGCAGTTCGCCCTGTCCGATCGACAGAGATATGATATAGAGAGGATGCCAATTTTTGGTGCGGTGTATCCGGTCATAATAAGCTTGTGTCGGAATGGAGCCGCTCACTTCGTTTTGGAAATCAGGACATAATTTGCTTCCCAACCCGAAGGAGATGACGTATTTTCTCCATTCATTGTAGGCATTTCGTACATTTTCATATTGCGGTAACTCCAATACGCGCCGAAATACATTCACGTAATAAGGATTACAGGAATTTTGAATAGATGCCCGCAAATCGGTAGGGGAGTCGTGGAAATGGCATTTCATAAAACGTTTACCGCCAATGTAAGCTCCTCCTGAACAGGAAAATCTGCTTTCGGTAGTTATCGCTTTCGTCTGCAGTCCGATCAGGGCTTGAATCGTTTTGAAAATAGATCCGGGAGGATACTGAGCCATTGTCGTACGATCGAACAGGGGACGTAAACTGTCCTGTTCCAGTTTCAGATAATTCCTGCCTCTATCCAATCCAACCATCAGTTGGGGATCGTAACCGGGACTCGATACCTTTGCCAAAATCTCCCCGGTTTCCGGTTCGATTGCCACGATACCTCCTTTTTTGTTACGCATTAGCTGATAAGCGTAGTCTTGTAAGTCTATATCCAATGTAGTCTCCAAATCTTGCCCTACAATCGCTTCCTTGTCGTATTTACCATCCTGAAAGGAGCCTTTTACCCGGTTATGATTATCGACCAAGACGATTTTTTTGCCTTTTTCTCCCCGAAGTGTGGTCTCGTATGTCCTTTCCAGTCCGTTAATACCGATATAATCTCCCGGTTCGTAACAGGTGTCTTTTTTCACTTGATCCAAACTGACTTCTCCGATATAACCGAATACATCTGCGGAATGTTGAACATTATACTTTCGTAATGTTCTCGTTTGAATATAGAATCCCGGATAGCGATACAGCTTTTCCTGAAGCACGGCATATTTATCTCCGGTAATTTGGGAAACCAAAATAGAAGGCTTATACCTGGAGTAAGTCTTGCATTTTTGAATGTTTCTGTCTAAAAATTCTTTCGATATGCCGAGTATGGAAATTAAGTCCGTCGTGTCGAATTCTTTTACCTGTCTCGGAATAATCATCAAGTCGTATGCCGCTTGATTATCAACCAATAGTTTATGATTACGATCGTATATCAGACCGCGTGCAGGGTATACTGTCTCGATCCTCTGTGAATTATTGTCTGCCATTTGTTTGAATTGATCATCGACTACCTGATAAATGAATAGCCTGATGATATAAATAACGCAGACGCATACGATAATACCCGCGATAATTCCTTTTCTATATCCAAATTTATTCATTTGAATGAATCTTTTCCATTTCGAAGAAATACTTACCTGTTTACCTTTTTCAATCCGATAAAGTAATAAAGCAAGATCAACAACCAGGAGATAAAAGTACTGAAAATTATCCGGATTAAAGTGATAAACGGATCGCTAAAAGTGAAAGCTTCGGCAAAAATAAGAACGACATTGAACAGGAGGGTTGACACACCCGAATATTTTAGAAACCAGTTGAATTCCGTCAATCGTTGGGCTCCATGAATATCATCCAATTTCTCCCGGTTAGATGTCGATTGCAACAGCCAGGGACGGATATAGGCTGTAAAGGTGGAAGCCGCCGCATGAATTCCCACGGTCTTGTCGGCCAGGTCCATCACGAATCCCAATAGAAAACCGAAAAGCAATAGGGGAATTCCTTTGAATTTGTAAGGAAGAATATAAATGGCCAAAATATAAATATTGATATAGAAATAAGATCCAAGATGAATGTTATCCAAAATAAAAATTTGGATAATACACAATATGAACAAATGGATAAAATAATTTATATTATTCATGGTAATTGTTTCCTTCTAATCTTTTTTTCTCATCCTTCCAATAATCATTCACGATATAAACATGATAGAGTTTTTTAAAGTCTACGGCCAAGCGCACTTTTATGGCTAAAAAGTTAGCCGTTTCCCGAGTAGCCGATTCGACGAAACCGATCAGCAATCCTTCCGGAAAAATAGAGGAGAAGCCGGAGGTGACGATCGTGTCTCCCGGACTGATCTCCACGTGGTAGGGTATATCGTTCAAATAAGAGTAACGATAATCACTTCCGTCCCATTGCAACGAACCGTAATACCCGTTTTTCTTTATTTTAGCCGATACCCTCGAATTCACATTGATTAACGGAATTACAAAAGAATAATGTTCGCTCGTGTCCTGTATTAAGCCGACTACTCCCTCCGGGGAACATACCGCCATCTCTTTCCGGACGCCATCCTGACCTCCCCGGTTTAGCGTCAAATAATTTTTAGTCCTGTTGAAAGTTGCATTTACAACTTTCGCATCCACATAGTTGTACAGTATACAACTGTCAAGGACAAACGATATTACTTCTGAGCTATCTTTTTTTGAATTTAAAATTTCCAATTGATTCTTTAAAGCTACATTCTCTTTTACCAAGTTTTCATTTCGTTCGGCCAACCAGAAATAATTTTCGGTTTCCGTAACAACAGAAGAGATGTAATTAAAAACAGAAGAAGAGTATTGGGAGAATACCACTCTCTGATAGTCGTTATTATTGACTATCAGAGAAAAGCATAAAACTTCCAATAATATAAAAATTATAGTAAAATGATACTTAAGTATCAGTCTTATAATTTCTTTCACCTCTTATCGGATAAGGAATGAGAATTTATCTACATTTTTTAGTGCGATTCCGGTTCCGCGAGCCACAGCACGAAGAGGATCCTCTGCAATATGGAACGGTATGTTCAATTTATCTGATAACCGTTTGTCCAATCCTCGCAACAAGGCTCCGCCCCCGGCTAAGTAAATACCTTTATTCACAATATCGGCATACAGTTCAGGCGGGGTCTGTTCCAAAGCGCCTAAAATAGCTATCTCTATCTTAGAAATCGATTTTTCTATACAATGAGCGATTTCCTGATAGGAGACCGGAACTTCTACAGGCAGGGAGGTCATTTGGTTCGGACCTTGTACCACGAAATCCGCAGGCGGTTCGTCCAATTCGGATAGAGCCGATCCCACATGAATTTTTATTTCCTCCGCTGTTCTTTCGCCGATCTTTATATTGTGTTGGTGACGCATGTATTCCTGAATATCGTCCGTTAAATCGTCACCTGCGATGCGAATCGATTTGTTGCTAACTATACCGCCCAAGGAAATAACTGCGATTTCTGTTGTTCCGCCACCTATGTCAACAATCATATTTCCTTCCGGAGCCTCCACGTCCAAACCGATACCTAATGCCGCGGCCATCGGCTCATAGATCATGTATACGTCGCGTCCTCCCGCGTGCTCGGCGGAATCGCGTACGGCTCTAATTTCGACCTCCGTACTTCCGGAAGGGATACATACGACGATCCGTAAAGAAGGAGAGAAGAACTTACCTTTCCCGTTAGCCATTTTAATCATCCCCCTGATCATCTGTTCGGCAGCGTTAAAGTCTGCAATAACTCCATCGCGCAACGGCCGGATCGTTTTGATATAATCATGGGTTTTTCCTTGCATTTGCCGAGCTTTTTCCCCAATTGCAATTACCTTTTCCGATTTTTTATCTATGGCTACGATAGAGGGTTCATTCACCACCATCTTATCGTTCATAATGATAATGGTGTTTGCCGTCCCTAAGTCTATCGCGATATCTTGTGTTAAAAAAGAAAATAAACTCATAGTCATTAATGTTTAAAATGTCTCATACCTGTAAAAATCATAGCTATCCCGTATTTGTCGGCGGCATCAATGGATTCCTGGTCCCGGATAGAACCTCCGGGCTGGATTATGGCCGTGATACCGGCCTTATGGGCTGCTTCCACGCAATCGGCAAAGGGAAAAAATGCGTCGGATGCCATAACGCTACCGGGGATACGCTCTGCTCCCTGACGAATCGCATTTTCTAATGCCCAAATACGGCTGACCTGTCCCGGGCCTACGCCTGTCGTGCACTTATCCTTTGCAATCACAATAGCATTAGATTTAGTATGCTTTACAACTTTCCATGCAAAAAGTAAGTCCTTCAACTCTTCTTCTGTCGGGTGACGCTGGGTTACCACTTGAAGTTCTCCTTCGATCAATCGTTGATCCATGTCCTGTATCAATAAACCGCCTAAAACGGTTTTAGCTTTAGGCGTGGTATAGGTCCTTCGATCGATATCTTTTACTTGCAATAATCTTAAATTTTTCTTTTTGGAGAAAACGGACAATGCTTCTTCGGAAAAAGAGGGAGCCACGATCACCTCTAAAAAAACGGGAGCCATTTTTTCAGCGGTAGCCTTGTCTATTTCCCGGTTGGCGGCTACAATCCCTCCATATATGGATACCGGATCCGCGTCATACGCTTTCTGGAAAGCATCCGCCAAGGTTGCGGCACTCCCGACACCACAAGGATTAGCGTGTTTCGCCGCTACAATCGTAGGTTCATCAAACTCTTTCAATGTCTCTAACGCCCCGTCCGTATCCCCGATGTTGTTGTATGATAACTCCTTGCCTTGTAGTTGGACCGCCCCGGTTAATGTCCCTTCCGTCTCCTGGATACACCTATAAAAGGTAGCTTCCTGATGCGGATTCTCGCCATATCTTAAATCTTGTTTCTTTTCGTAAGTTAAGGTTATGGTTTTGGGAGAGGTGATATGCAGACGTTTCGAGAAGTAGTTGGCGATCAAAGCGTCGTAATGCGAGGTATGAATAAATACTTTGGCAGCCAATCGCTCTTTCGTCTCCGGCAAGGTTTCTCCGTTTTCCCTTATTTCAGCAATAACCCGTTCGTAATCTTCCGGATCAGTAACAACCGTCACGAAAGGATAATTTTTAGCCGCGGCCCGGATCATGGTAGGCCCGCCAATGTCTATATTTTCTATGATCTCCTCGTGCGAGACTCCTTCTTTCAAAATCGTCTGTTTGAAAGGATACAAATTACAAACCACCATATCGATGGGCTCTATACCCAATTCGGCCATTTGTCGTTTATGTTTTTCATTGTCCCTGATTGCCAAAATACCCCCTTCTACATTGGGATGCAACGTTTTCACTCTTCCGTCGAAACATTCCGGAAATTTTGTCAGGTCAGCGATATCTTTCACCTGAATACCCTCTTCCTTTAATATTTTTGATGTTCCTCCGGTAGAAATAATTTCCCACCCCATAGAATTTAGAGATTTAGCAAAGTCAACAATTCCACTTTTGTCAAATACACTAATCAATGCTTTTTTCGTTCTCATCCGGATTTATTTTATTTTTTTAAACGAAATCAATTATACTCGTTGACAAAGGTAAAAAAAAGATAGTTATTTTACATGTTGAGTATATAATTTCATGGAAAAAATATGTAGGAAAAATATTTTTTTTACATCGAAAGCGTGGGGTTACAAAAAATAGTTATATTTGATCGACACTAAAAATGATATTTTTATGAGTGACAACGCTTTGGATATTATAGTATATATAGCATTGACCATCGGGGCCAGCGTATTGGGGGCTCTAAAGTCTTCTAAGGATAAAAACAAAAAGAGACAACCCTCTGCGAGACACGAAACTGCTCGTCCGGAAATTTTCGTTCCGGCAGAAGATGAGACAGAAGGAGACTTTTTCGATCAAATTTTTGGTAAACGGGTAGAGGTTCCGCAACAAGAAGTTGAAATAGAGAAGCCGGAAGTCGGAACGGAAAAACAAATTATACCCGATTTCTTAAAAAGGAAAGAGGCGGAAGCCATCGCTCATTTCGGAAAATCCGAAGAAGAGAGGATGGAAATACTGAAGAGCGACCAACGGGCCCGAAAAGATATGAGAGACAAACGTTTTGCCGCTTTATTCCAACTGCACGAAAATGACATGCAAGAAAGCGATACAAACGAATCGATTTCCGGTAATACAATCCGTTTCGATTTGCCGGAAGCGGTTATCGCGAGTGAAATACTGAATCGCAAGTATTAACCCCTTCTAAAAAGATATTCCGAATCCGGTGGAAAAAGTAAAAGTATAAGGATTGTACCGGATATCCGGATCTTTACTTAAAGATTGTAAGTAATACTTGAAGCCGGGTTCTATTTTAAAATGAATCGATTTGCCAATCGGATATTCAACGCCCAAACCGACATGAGTACTCATGTTAATACGGCGAATATTATCTGTTTCTCCCATCTTCTCTTTTACACCCTCATAGCGTAAATAGGTCATGTTACGTACCAAAAAACTTGCTCCAAATCCTCCCAGGATACTGAATTTCAGTTTATTGTTGTTCAAATAATAGCGAAGGGAAAGAGGAACTTCTATCGCATCGAACTCCTGCTCAATGCTGCCCGTCGTCTCGCTATTGCTTCTCAATAACTGGGAATTGGAAACGAATACGGCCGCGTTAGATCGGCTTTTTACGTTTCCAAGCGGGGTCAGTACCCGTGTTTGGCTGTTGTAGCTGCTCATCATGGCATTTGCCCGGGGAACAAAAACCTTAGAATCACTCGTTTTTTGGCCGATACGGGTGTATCCGATACCTGTTTCGAGAGAGATTCGGTTCCCCGGCGATACGGCAAAAGTAATCCCCCCGTTCATATTGAAGATGCCGTTTAACTGATCGTCCGTGTAGCTGACAAGTCGGCTCTGTTTGTTTTCCATGTGGTAGCTACCCGAAGAGTATCCCGGAGAAACATAACCGCTGAGGGTATACTTCAGGTTCAATTTCTTCTTTTTTACCGCCGGTTGTTCATGAATTAATTTAAGATATCGGCGTTGATTTTCCAACGCTTCTTTATTTATTAAAGGGATAAAATCCTCGCGAATGGCCACCTTTTCCAGTTCGGCTACCGGGTGCGATACCGGCAACAGACCGGAATCGAAAAATTGAACCGTCATCGGATCGACCTTGACAAATTCCGGTGTTCCGGATACTTCGGTTTTTCGGTGGGCAACCGGAGGAATGGTCGGGACTGGCGAGTGATATGCCAAGAGGTAGGGGGCCGGTGGCTTTAAAGTTTGGATTTTTGCTAAAGGGGGATAAGGTGTCTTTTTCTTTTCTTGTTGAAGCATAAAAAGCGAGGAGAGAAGCAGGACTATTCCTGCCGCCGCACCGCTATATATGAATAACTGCCTAAACCTGTTTTGTTTGCCACCCAGGCGAGAATTTATGTCGGTCCACACCCTTGCCGGGGGATCGACCGTAACCTCTTCCAGGGCTGTCTTAAATAGTTTTTCTAAATTATTGTCCATAACTTAGGTATGTATTAATTTTTTTCTTTAAAATCTCTTTTGCTCTCGCTAAATTCGATTTTGAAGTACCGTCCGAAATACCGAGTATGGAAGCAATCTCTTTATGAGATAACTCTTCCATTACGTACAAGTTAAATACCAACCGGTATTTTTCCGGCAATTGACTCACAAAACCAAACAACACTTCCGAAGGAATATTCAAACCCGCGTCGACATCTTCCGTTTCGATCTCGGGAATCTCTTCCACGGGTTGTACGGGATTATTTTTTCGGTACTTTTCGAGGGCGATATTGATAAAAATACGTTTCATCCATCCCTCGAAAGATCCTTTGCCCGAATATTGTCCTATACACTCCAAAGTTTTAATAAAACCGTCCTGCAAGTTATCTTCCGCCTCTTCGCGCGTTTTGGAATACTGAATGCAAACTGCAAACATCTTGGAGGAGAACATGCGGTAAAGTTGTTCTCCGGCTTGTCGATTGCCTTTTTTGCATTTCTCTATTATTTTGTCCAAAGTATACATCGATAACTAACGCTAAGATGCTGTAATTTGCTAAAGGTTGCGTTGATTTAGCGAAAAAATAAAAAAACTTCACGATCAGAGAAAAAGCGCTCTTTTTTTTTGCATCGTATTGTTTTTTTGCGAATATTCGCACCATGAAACACAGAATTAGTGTGCTATTTAATTATTTTAAACAATAAAAACAACTAAAAATGAGAACTATTTTAAGATTAAAGCAATTTATCTTTGTATTATTGAGTGTCACCTTATTGAACTCTTGCCTGAAGAGCGATGATCCTGATTTTGCGATTACCTACGCGAGTTGCGTAGTGCTTCAAAAAAATATAATCGACGGGGAGCAAGTCGAGAAAAGATTCCTCCCTCATATTCAAATTATAGCCAACGAGGCGATGGAATCTTATACCTGTCAGGGGCCCGAGGGGATTCTCAGCATGGAGTCAATGCCCGATTCATATGGCCAGGGAGCTCAAAGTAAAATATTGAACAGTCAATTTTCCGCTGCTTTCCCCAAAGGGAATTACAGGGTTTCCGTAAAGAACGCTAAGCAAGAGGTAGCCGGATGGTCTGTCGATATCAAAGAGACCGAGAAAGTATTGGGGACGATCGAAGCAGCGATATCATATGAAAACGGAAGAGTAAAAGCCAAATGGAACAAGGTGGAAAACGCAAGTTTTTATCTTGTCGGAATCGGAACAAAAGGAGAACCGTATTCATTGATTAACGGTAAAAAATTTACGGACAGTCCCGAAAGCGGAGTGGATTTTGCTATTAGCGATATCAGCGCAGGTTTTACCAAAGGCGAATATCAATTGGTGGTGCGTGCCGTACAGTCGGAGGCCGGTATCGTGCTGGATAGCGAAAGCGTTATAATTACTTTGGACTAATCATCAGCGTAGAATAATCGCTCGAAAGAAAAATGGAGTTCATAAAATGAACTCCATTCTGTTTCTAAACTCGCCTCGGTCGAATGATTTTGATGTTGCGATTTTCAGCTCCTCAGAGGATTGGTTTTATTCCGTAACCATTTTGCCTCTTCCGCGGACAAATAGGGAGACGTCTCTCGGTACACCCGCTCGTTATAAAGATTTAGCCACTCTGTTTCTTCCTGTTCTAAAAGTTCAGGTAAAATAGCTGAAGTATCGAAATAACAAAGCGTTATCGTTTCAAACTTATAAAATTCTCCGAATTCGTTAATCGTATCCGGCCGGCAAACGATCAAATTTTCGTGGCGGATACCGTGAAGGCCTTCCCTGTATAATCCCGGTTCGTTAGAGGTCACCATTCCCGGAAGTATCTCCTGATCCTTTAAGTCGGGACGAATGGATTGCGGCCCCTCGTGCACGTTTAAGAAATAACCGACACCATGTCCCGTTCCATGTCCGAAGTTTCTGTGATTCATGTATAAAGGCAACCTTGCAACTATATCGATATTGCATCCTCTGGAGCCTTTGGGAAATATCAATCTGCTTAAATTGATCATGCCTTTAAGGACCAGGGTGTAGTCCTCTTTTTCCAAATGCGTTAATTCCCCCACGGGGATTGTGCGTGTAATGTCGGTTGTGCCATGCAGGTATTGCGCACCGGAATCAACCAAATACAAACCTTTGGCTTGAATCTCGGATTGATGTTCTTTCGTGGCGGAATAATGGGGCAACGCGGCATTTTTTCCATAAGCGGAAATACATTCGAAACTGTCGGAAACATATTCGGAATCCGCACTTCGGAATTTTTGTAGCACTGCGGCAGCTTCCAGTTCGGCAACGGAGCGGGTGGCTAACGTATTCTCGAGCCAATAGAAAAATTTTGTCAAGGCAATGGCATCTTTGCGGCACGCCAAACGAAATCCAGTTAACTCCGTCTCGTTTTTCACTGTTTTCAGCAGAGGTACGGGAGAAACGATCTCCTTCACCTTGAATCTCTGACCAATCCGATGATACACGGCGTAATTGCAAGTAGTCGTGTCCAAAATAAAATCGGCAGGGGACTTCAATTCATCCAAATAAAGAAAAAGATGATGATAATCGTGTATCTCTACGCCGTCCGCGTGTAGTTGGCTACCGGTTTCCGGTGTAATTTTATCCTGTTTTACAAATAAATGGGCTTTCTCTTTATCGATTAAGGCATAAGCGATGGCAACCGGATTATAAGGGATATCGTTACAACGGATATTGTAGAGCCAGGCTATTTCGTCCAAAGCAGAGAATAGAATATGGTTGCTGTTATTACTAATAATAAACTCCCTTATTTTCTTGATCTTGTTTCTGACTGTTTCTCCGGCATATCGATCGGGTAATACGGTTATGGCTCCTTGAGGAAAAGCCGGACGATCCAGCCATATCTCACCCAAAAGATCCGTTTTTTCACAAACGGCTATGTTTTTAAGGGCCAAAGTATCTTTTAGGGCACGGACATCGTTGACAGACATACAAAAACCGTCTATGCCGACTTTCTCACCCTGTTGCAAGTGTTCGCGCAACCATTGAGGGTAATCAACGGCTCCGGGAATACGTAGTTTATGTAATTCGATCTCTGTTTCGCTCAATTCCTGTTCTGCTTGAATAAAATAACGGGTATCCGTCCACAAACCCACATGATCTCTGGTAACAACGACCGTACCAAAAGAGCCTGTAAAACCGGAAATCCATTTCCGTTGTTGCCAGGGAGCGGGTAAATATTCACTATTATGAGGATCCGTTCCGGAAATAATGTAAGCGGCTATATTTTCCCGATCCATAATTCTTCTGAGTTCTGCTATTTTTTCCGCGATTGTCATGATTTACGTGTTTAATTTTTTTCAAATGTAAAAGAATTTCACGAAGATAACAAGGTCTTGATTATTTACATTTGTCACGATATTTAAACCAATGAATAAATTTACATTTGTAAAGTACATGTTACAATCGGATACGGTTTCTTCCGGTAAAGAGTAGATTTACGAATGTAAAGAAATAAGGAGTCTTGTGTATTTAACATTTTAATACAATTGTATATTTATTCCTTATTATAAGTAATTTACATCAATAGATTCATCTTTTACTTTAGGCTGAAAGAGCATTCGGAGATGACTTTTACGTGAAAACACATAAAATCGAGGAATTTTCGATATTTAAATATCTAATTATCAGTGATATATTAGTAATTATATTATGTTTTTATTTATGGAGTTAAAAGAGGTGTTTTTAATTTAATACACTAATAAACAATGTATTATTTTTATTATAATGGAAAGGAGGGGGAAATCATATTTAACTATTTGATATTTAAGTAAAATGCAATTTTCACTTTCGATACACCTTTATTTTTGTTACATATGTAAATCCATGGAATTACAAATGTGATTTGTTTTTTCACCTTCAAATCATTACATTTGTAATGTACAATATTTACAAAATGATAATCAAATGCAGGATCGATTGAATCAATTATTTGCACAAAAAGAGCTTACTGCTACAAAATTTGCGGCGATGATCGGCGTGAGCGCTTCTACCATTTCTCATATATTAGCCGGTAGAAATAAACCCGGTTTTGATATCATCAACAGCATAGCGGAGGTATTTCCGGATATTAGTCTTACCTGGTTAATAACAGGAAAAGGTCCCATGTATACCGGAAGTGTTCCGGAACAGCCAACGAAGAAGCCGATAGAAGAACCGTTGTTGTTCAAGGAGGAGGAGATCCTTAAAAACAAGCAGGTTGAAAAAGAACTTCCGGAATGGAGCACCTCTTTCCGGGTATCGTCCGAGAAAAGCAAAAACTTAAAGCGTATTCTTCTCTTTTTCGATGACGGAAGTTTTGAAGATTACAATAAAGAATAAGAGACCGGGAGAAAATGAATTTTCTCCCGGTCTCTTTCTTTTAAATCAAACCAATGATATCTTTAACGGATTTAAAACCGTTCTGATCCAAATATTCATTGATACCCCGTATCACTTTTAGCGTAATAGCCGGATCTATAAAATTGGCCGTGCCGATTTGGATTGCCGATGCTCCCGCCAATAAAAATTCGATGGCATCGTTAGCGGAAGTTATTCCTCCTAAACCTACAACCGGTATTTTTACGACCTTGGCAACCTGCCATACCATTCGAAGAGCTACCGGTTTTACACAGGGGCCGCTTAGCCCTCCGGTAACCGTACTCAGAACAGGTTTACGACTTTTTGTATCGATGGCCATTCCCATCAACGTGTTGATCAGGGAGACGGAATCAGCCCCAGCCTCTTCGGCGGTAAGAGCGATCTCCTGAATATTGGTCACGTTGGGAGATAATTTCACCATCAGGTGTTTTTTGTATGCCTTTCTAACTTCTTTTATCACTTCTCGGGCAGAAGCACAACTGGTTCCGAAGGCCATACCGCCTTCTTTCACGTTAGGGCAAGAAATATTAAGTTCAATGGCCGGTATATTTTCCAGTTCATTGATTTTTTCCGCTGTCATCACGTAATCGGCCACGGTAGATCCGGAAACATTTACCAGAATATTACTTTTTATCGCTTGTATCTCCGGATAAATGTGTTCGATAAAATAATCCACACCCTTATTTTGAAGGCCTACCGCATTTAACATTCCGGAAGGCGTTTCTGCCATACGGGGATAGGGGTTTCCTTCCCGGTGCTTTAAGGTGGTACCTTTCACGATAAAACCGCCCAATGCATTTAAGTCGATGAAATCCTGAAACTCTATCCCGTATCCGAATGTCCCGGAAGCAGTTAAAACCGGATTTTTCAGCTGTAACCCGTTGATATTGATACTTAAATCTGCCATGTTAAATCTTTTATATTAAAAATAGGACCTTCCGTGCATACACATTTATGGCCTGTCGTTGTTTCCGTTACGCAACAGAGACAAGCGCCGATCCCGCATGCCATCGTGTTCTCGAGGGATACCTGACAATCAATATTATTCTTGTCAGCATAAGATGCAACTGCTTTCATCATCACTTCCGGCCCGCAACAGAAGATATGGTCGAAGTGCTCTTTCAATATCGAATGTTGCGTTGGGTATCCCTTTTCTCCGTAGGAACCGTCTTCAGTTGTGTAGTATACTTTTGCATATTTTTCAAACTCTTCCCGGCGTAAAATCTCTTTTCGCGTGCGGGTTCCGACCAAAAGAACGGGATCCATTCCCACGGATTGCATGACACGCGATAGATGGAGCATGGGAGCCACCCCACAACCGCCTCCGATTAGCAGGCATTTGCCATCCTGTGGTATTTTAAAGCTGTTTCCTAAAGGAAGGATAATATTCAACTTTTCTCCCGGCTTAAGTTCTCCCAAGGTTGCCGTTCCGCATCCCACTACTTTAATATAGAGATAGAGAAGGCCTTTCTCTTCATCCACATCATGAACCGATATAGGACGTCTCAACAAGGTGGAAGGGGATTTGTCTACTCTCACGTTTACGAATTGTCCCGGTAGAATGGGGGGTAATTCATCGGAATGAAGTACCAGCAGAACGGTATCCTGATTTAATGGCTGATTTTCTTTTACTGTAAAATCAATAATTTTCTTCATATCTGTATGTTTCAAACGCTTATTGGTACATCTCTAATTTTTCTTTTAAATATTTTCCCGTGTAGGAATTCTGGCATTTGGACAACTCTTCGGGAGTTCCTTCGAAAACCAAATAACCTCCTTCGTTACCTCCTTCGGGGCCTAAATCTATGATGTAATCGGCACATTTGATTACGTCCATATTGTGTTCTATGATTAAAACGGTGTGTCCTCGGTCGATCAAAGCATTTAAGGATTCCATCAATTTGTGGATATCGTGAAAATGTAAACCTGTCGTAGGTTCATCGAACACGAATAGGGTAGGGTCCGCGTTTTCCTGGCTTAAATGGTAAGCAAGCTTTACGCGCTGACTCTCTCCTCCGCTTAACGTACTGGAGGCTTGCCCCAGTTTTATATATCCCAGCCCCACGTCTACCAGTTTTTGCAATTTGCTAACAATGCTCCGTTCACTGTGACTGCTACCGGTACCGAAAAACTCAACCGCCTGATTGACCGTCATCTCCAGGATATCGTATATATTTTTATCCTTGTATTTTACTTCCAGTATCTCCTCTCTGAAACGACGTCCTTTACAATGTTCACACTCCAGGTATACATCGGCCATGAATTGCATTTCCACTTTTATAATACCTTCTCCCTGACACTCTTCACACCTTCCACCCGGAACATTGAAAGAGAAAAAAGCCGGTTTGAAACCATTCGTCTTGGATAGTTTTTCTTCCGCGAAAATTTTTCGTATATCGTCCCAGGCTTTAATGTAAGTTACCGGATTCGAGCGGGAAGATTTGCCGATAGGGTTCTGGTCGATAAATTCGACATCAAAAATCCGGTCTAAGTCACCGGAAAGACGATTGAAACTTCCGGTTCTATCCGAATAATCCCCGTAGTATTTTTTCAAAGCGGGAACCAGAATCGTTCTGATCAGGGTACTTTTTCCAGAACCGCTTACACCGGTTACCGCTGTCATGATGCCGAGAGGGATCCTGACGTCTATGTTTTTTAAGTTGTTTTCGGTCGCTCCTTTCAGTTCGATCCGATAGGGAGAAGTCCGACGATGATCCGGTACGGGAATGTGTTTTTTGCCGGACAGATAATCAGCCGTTAGCGTATCTGCTTCCCGTATCTCATTTAAAGTGCCCTGGTATACGATTTCTCCTCCCAGTCTGCCCGCCAAGGGACCCACGTCGATAATCTCATCCGCCGCCAACATAATATCTTCGTCGTGTTCAACGACAACCACCGTATTACCCAAATCTCTTAATCTTTTCAGAACCTGAATCAGGCGATCCGTGTCTCTGGAATGTAATCCGATACTGGGTTCATCCAATATATACAAAGAACCCACCAAAGCCGACCCGAGAGAAGTGGCCAAATTGATACGCTGCGATTCTCCTCCGGAGAGGGAAGAAGAGAGACGGTTCAAGGTCAAATACCCCAAGCCCACGTCCAACAGAAATTCAATTCGATTATGAATATCCGGAAGAACCCGATCGGCTATTTGTTGATCCGGCTCTGAAAGAGACAGTCGTTCAAAAAAATATTTCAGCTCCGAGATCGGCATATCGACCAAATCGGTGATGGCTTTATGTCCTACTTGCACGTAAGAAGCCTCTTTCTTCAAACGAGTTCCATGACAGACCGGGCATTTGGTCTTTCCGGTATAACGTGCAATCATCACCCGGTTCTGAATCTTGTATTTTTTGGATTCCAAATGTTCAAAAAAAGCATAAATTCCCGTCGGACTGTTCCAAAGAAGCTCTTTTTCCGCTTTAGTCAATTCGTAATAGGGCTTATGTACGGGAAAATTCGTATGATGAGCCTGACGAATGAAATAGTGCTTCCATTCGCTCATCTTCTCTCCGCGCCAACACATGACGGCATCGTCATACAGGCTCAATGATTTATTGGGGACAACGAGATCCTCGTCTATACCTAAAATTTTACCGTATCCCTCGCATTTGCTGCATGCCCCGATCGGGGAGTTAAAGCTAAACATATTGACGGAGGGAATTTCAAAAGTCATACCGTCGGCCTCAAATCTGTTGGAAAAAGAACGAATCTCTCCGTCCAATTCGATGTAGCATACTCCTTGTCCTTCATATAAAGCCGTTTCAACGGAATCGTTAATCCGGGAGATGGTATCCTTCTCTTCATGCACGGTAACCCGATCGATAACCAAAAACAGGGGAACATCCGTTTTAACCTCTTCATTGCTCTCTAAAAAATCGGATATACGCGTAAATTCATGACCATACTTGATACGGCTAAACCCTTGATTCATCAAAAGTCCCAAACTCTCTTTCGTCACCGAAACAGGCTTGGCCATAATGATGACGCTTTTATCCGCGTGCCCCTGAATAATATAATCACAAATATCGTCTACGCTATGCCGTTTTACCTCTTCACCGGAAACGGGAGAGATGGTTTTACCGATACGGGCATACAACAACTTGATGTAGTCGTATAATTCGGTAGATGTACCTACCGTTGAACGCGGATTGGACGTATTTACCTTCTGTTCTATCGCTACTGCCGGGGGAATCCCCTTTATATAATCGCATTCCGGTTTATTCAGACGTCCCAAGAATTGACGGGCATAAGCGGATAAGCTCTCCACGTAACGACGTTGTCCTTCCGCGTACAGAGTATCGAAAGCCAGAGAAGACTTGCCACTTCCGGATACACCGGTAATCACTATCAGCCGATTCAGTTTGATTTTCAGGTCGATGTTCTTCAGATTATGAACCCGTATACCCTTCAACTCAATATATTGTTCGCTCATAAAATCTATCCTCCAATTCTTGCAAAGATAAGATTTTCACTTCATTTTCTATTTACATGAAGGTGAAATGTACATAAAAAAAGCACCCGTAAAGGTGCTTTTCGTTTGGAATATGTTTGGAAATACGTTTAAGTCTTGTTTATGACTTGTTTTTAATTATTCTGAAACTACTTCGAATTCTACATCGACTTTCACTTCCCTGTGAAGTTTGATGATTGCGCTGTAAGTTCCAATCTCTTTCACATCTTTCAGCATGATCTTCTTTCTGTCGATATCGAATCCTTTCTCTTTCAGACATTCAGAAATCATGATGCTGTTAACGGAACCGAAAATCTTACCGGTAGAACTGGTTTTAGCTCCGACAGTAAGTTTTACTTCAGCCAATTTTGCTGCAAGTTCCTCAGCTTCAGCTCTCAATTTTGCTTCTTTGTGAGCTCTTTGTTTCAAATTCTCAGCAACTACTTTTTTTGCTGACTCTGTTGCTAAAATAGCATAACCTTGGGGAATAAGGTAGTTACGACCGTAACCTTGTTTAACATTTACAATGTCATCCTTATGACCCAAGTTTGCTATGTCTGTCAATAGTATAATCTCCATTTGCGTCCTCCTTCCTTAAAATTATTTCATCAAGTCGGTTAAGTAGGGCAACAAAGCAAGGTGTCTTGCTCTTTTCACGGCGGTTGCTACTTTCTTCTGGAATTTCACAGAAGTTCCGGTAATTCTTCTGGGAAGAATTTTCCCTTGCTCGTTCAAGAATTTCTTCAAAAATTCAGGATCTTTGTAATCGATGAATTTGATTCTTGCTTTTTTGAACCGACAGTACTTTTTCTTTTTGATTTCAACCGTAGGAGGGGTCAAATATCTAATTTCGCTTTCGTTCTGTGCCATGGCTTATTTCTCCTCTTGTTTTACTTGATTTTTAGCTCTTCTTTTTAACGCATACTCGTAAGCATACTTGTCTAATCTAAATGTCAGAAAACGGATCACTTTCTCATCGCGTCTGTAAGCAGTCTCTAATTTGTCCACTAAAGTACCCTCAGCCTCGAATTGAAGCAAGTGATAAAAACCTGTAGTTTTCTTTTGGATAGGATAAGCCAGCTTGCGCAGTCCCCAAGCCTCTTCATGCTCGATATTACCTCCATTCTGGGTAATAACGTTTTTGAATTTTTCTACCGCTTCCTTTACCTGTATTTCAGATAAAACGGGAGTTGTGATGAAAACGGTTTCGTAATGATTCAACATAACTGTTTGTTTATTAATAAATTAAATAATAAAAATTATTTTATCGCCCGCAAAGTTACTACTTTACTCCGAATTTGCAAAGAAAGTAAGTATTTAATTTTGAGTTTTTTGCCATTTGTTTTGTCCTCTCTGCTTGGATATTGGTTTCTTAATTATCTCCAAATTTTCCTTCTATCCAATTCCCGGTGGTATTCCCGCGCATGAGCGTTATGCTGTCGCAATGTTCTGGAGAAATAATGGTAACCGGAAAAGTCGCTTTTGGCACAGAAATAGAGGTAATCATGTTTCTGATGATTCAACACGCCATCGATAACCTGAATAGAGGCCATTCGGATAGGACCGGGGGGTAGGCCGGCATATTTGTAAGTATTATAGGGAGAATCTATTTCCAAATAGCGATCCAAAATCCGGGTAATCGTAAAATCTCCCAACACGAATTTAAGGGTCGGGCAAGCATCCAGCTTGATACCCTTTTTCAACCGGTTCAGGTAAACCCCGGCGATGATGGGATACTCTTCCTTTTTTACGGTCTCTTCTTCAATAATCGAGGCCAATATGGTCACTTCAAGAGGAGAGAGTCCTATCTCTTCCGCTTTCTTCAGACGCTGTTTATTCCAAAAACGCTGGTATTCCTTATACATTCTATTCAAGAAATCAGTAGTTGAAGTATTCCAATATATCTCGTATGTATTGGGAATAAACATACCGATCACGGTTTCCGGGGAAAAACCGTATCGGACAGTCGTATCAGGATTACGAAGCCGAGAGAGTAATTCATCGGACGATACGGCCAATTGAAGAGATACCGTTCCGGCAAATTCTTCTAACGTACGTATATTATTGAATGTCAGTTGTACCGGAGATTGATTTCCCGAACGTAACATATTGATCAATTCGTTATTGTTCATACCTTCTCTGATCCGGTAACGTCCGGATTTTGCTTTTGCTTTTTTCAACCGGGCAACCTGCAGCAGGGTAGAGGGATGTTTGACATATCCCCGGCTTCGCAAGGTATCCAACACCTCCGTTATCGAACCGGAGCTTCGAACGTAAATGATTCCGTCGTCTTTTACCGTAATATTCGGATAAAATAGATAGTAATATCCGATTCCTGCTCCCATTAATCCCGCAAGACACAAGGCCGCAAAGAGTATGATAATTCTTTTCGTTGCTTTAATCATGGAGGTTCAATTTTCTTCCCGGAAAAATAATTTATAATAATTCATATCTTTGGTCGAATCGTATCCTTTCTCGATGTATTTTTTTTGGCCGTGAATGTAAACATGAAAATTCTTATCCAATTTTAAAACGTGTTTAAAATAACGTTTTTCATCTTTTACGGCACTATCCGACACGTCGAAAGAGTCCTTCAAGGCTATTTCATTTTTCTCCTCGTAGAAATTTTTAAAATCTTCAAATGCGCGAATGACTTGCGGATCCATGACAATCTCTTCTTTAAACCGATCTTCATCAAACGTGTCTGCTTTTTTGAAATAATCGATGGATCTATTCAACATATCGATCTGATCGGCTTTAGGAATATCGTTTTCCTGATTATAAACCTCTTGTACGAAATCTTTACATAACTTCAAGTAATTGGAAGTCTGAAAATAGTCATCCTCCTGCTGTTCCAATCCCAAAAAATCAGTTGTCCAATATACCGCTTCCGTATGATTAGTTTTATCCAAAACAGTAACCCGATAGCCGCTCTCCTCGTTCATGTTAAATATCAGACAAGCCTTATCTAACTTTTTAATGTTGATACCGGACTCACTGGTCAGTTGATAACTATTTTGATTAACAATGATTTTCAAAAAAGTATCTTTATTCTCCGATTTAAAAATACCGATCGCATCGCAAGTTCCGTCTTCCAATAAACAGTTTTTAAAATGCACCACATAGAGTTCTCCGGATTTGATATTCGGATGGTTGGATTGTTCGAACAAATGCCGGGCGATGTCGATGGATGCCTTGTAGAAAGAGGCAGGGTCCTCGAACACAGAACGTATCGCCGCATACACGGGATTGCGGGAAAGTTCTCCTTCGTAGGCGGAAAAACGATAAAAGGCATCTCTTTTAAAAGGAGTCAGAAAATAAGTTTTCAGCAGATTATGAACATCCTGTTCGTCCGGAACAAAATTAGATTCGGAAAACCGGATATCTCCTTCTTCATACTTATTTCCTATATCGTGAATAACGATATTACCAATTTCACAATTTTCAAAATTCATCATAAGGTTAAAATCTAAAATATATACCGAGATTCAGCGTCTCTTTGAACTGTATTTTTTTCGAATAATTTTGATCGTATATGGCATTCATATAAACGGATGTTTTCATAAAATAATTTATTTTGAAATCGAGACTCAAACGCCAATCAACGGTTATGTATTCCGGTTTCTCATAATAACTGGAAAAAATAATCAACCGGTTATCTATTTTCAAAAACTTAAAAAATTCATGCTCATTCCTTAATTCCACTTTGGCTCCGGCATCACTCCTGTACCTTTTTCCCTTTTCGACGCCATAGCGGGTCGGATCAACTCTGGCCGTATCCCGAACATAGATCCATTGTCCGGCAATAGGCGAGAGGTAAAGAGAGATATTGTTTTTAGGTTTATAATCAAGACCTAAGGAGATGGTGAAGTAACCCGGAGAGAGAAAATTAGCGATAATTTGATCGTTTTTAGGATAGTTGTGAGTCCTGAACAGTACCGTATTCATATCGAACTGAGCCGCATAATTCCAATGTTTAAAAGCTTTTACTCCTAATTTGGATAATACTTCAAATTTATCTTCGTTCTTACTTAACTCCTCCTTTCCGCTCTTTAGCGCCCCTAATCTGTACCGGAATGCATTCTCCCAGGATAAACTGTTCTTCTTGTAATTTAAAAAATACTTCAAATCGGAAAGAATAGAAAGTGAATTTTCCCCCCCAGAAGCCCAACTGTCACTAAAATATCCTTGTCCGAATGCGAAACTGATATCCCAGTAATACCGCCAGTAGTTTCTTTTTATCGGAAGAGGTATCAGGGGTTTTAATTTTAAATAGGCCGAGTCCTGTATCTTCAAGCTGATATCTTTTGAAATTTTATCGGATTGACTGTACTTCTGATACATGTTTTCATCCACAAAAAACTTCACCCGATTTCCACGGGAAGAGACTCTTAACCAAGATCCTACGGAATCTCCAGCGACACTTTTGGTCGAAAAATAGTAGTAATAGGTTTTTCCTCTATTCAACCAAACCTGATTGGGTTTATCCGAAGCGTTCAGTATGATTAGTGGAATGGAATCCCTGCTTTTTTCACGCATCCATTGATAATTCTCATCTTTTTCCATAAAAGTTAGAAGAGATTGCAAATCTTGATTCAAAAGTATATCGTAACGTGCCGAATCCATAGGATTTCTCTTACGGTATTCCAGGCTATCTTTTTTGATTCGTTCCCGTATTTGTTGAATGGCTTTTTCTTTTTCTTCAATGGTTTCAAAATAGGCCCGAAGATAATTTATCATATATTTTATATGTTCATTTTCAGCGTATCCCCTCAACGTATTTATGGCTTGTTTCAACTCGTAATATTTTGATCTGTCTCGGGTAAGTTTTTCCAACGCGTAACGAACGGCGGGATTTTCTATATGTTCATTTTTTAATTGTGCCGATCGATAAACCAGATCGGGAATACGGGTAAAACGGAGTGAGTCCGTCCGACTGATTTTTAAAACAGTTATCGGAATGGGATAAGATTTCATGATTTTCAGCATTCCCTTTTCCTGAGCGAAAAGAGAAAAAGAGAGGAAATTCAGAATAAAAACAAATACATAAAATCTCATCGATTCACAATTATTTAAAAGGAGAATCAGGTTCCTTGGCCATATGATTATAAGCCAGTTTATCCAACAAACTGGGCCACCATTTACTTAAGAATACGGATATTTTTCCCTCCACTAATGTCATAATAATTTCCCGTTTCCGTGTTCTTATTCCTTTCACGATGATTGCAGCACACTCCTCTGCAGACATCATCTTACTTTCTTCCCGGGGACTTTCTCCTTGCTGGTTTCCATCTGCAACCAGAGCGGTTTTACGAATATTGGAAGCCGTAAAGCCGGGAGCTGCAACCAATACATGCAATCCTTTTTTCAAATTTTCTACCCGCAAGGTGTTCAAAAAACCTCTTACGGCGAATTTACTTGCTGCATACCCGGTTCTCCCCGGTAAACCTACAAAACCGGCCACAGAGATAATTCCGACCAAACTGCCTTTAGAATGAAGTAAATAGGGGATAGCATATCTTGAACAATAGACCGTTCCCCAAAAATTAACATCCATAACGCGCCGAATGACGTCCACATCCAACTCGTCAAATAATGCCCTCATGGAAATCCCGGCGTTATTGACTAAAATATCAATTTTCCCGAATTTCTGAACGGTTTGCTCGATCAAATGTTTACAATCGTCTTCACGAGTCACATCCGTTTGAACCGCGAGAACCTCAATACCTTTATCGTTCAGCTCTTTTTCCATTTGCTGAAGTTCCGCCAAATTGCGGGCTGCCATTACGATTTTACTCCCGAATTTTGCAAATTCATATACTAACGCCTTACCGATTCCGGAAGAAGCCCCGGTAATGATTACCACTTTATTTCGCATGAGATAATTTTATTCATTACTTTGACTCACAAAAATAAGAATAAAAAGTGGATTTGAAAAACAGATCGTTTATCGATTAAAAATGAAAGATTGCCTCGTGGGAATTACTTGTATAATTTGTCCTATAATTTATATTATGTTAAGTAGAATATATGGAAAGGATTGAAATATATTCTACTGCAATAAAAAAGACGAGACTTTTTGAATCTCGTCTTTTTAGAAGCAACCGGACTTTTATAAACTTTCCAGCATCTCTTTTGTTTTTTCATATTTCTTCATATAGTCCGTATTGGGTTTTTCTCTCAACCGGTAATATAACTCTTTCAACGTGGTCAACGTGTTTTTCTCTCCCGGTTCCAATTCCAAGGCTCTTTCAAAATAAGGAATAACCGACTCGTATTCTTTCAATATCTGTTCATAAGCCACTTTATACTTCGCGTCATCCAGTTCGTCTATTTTGTTATGTTTTTCGATAACTTTGTTCAACTGAATATTTCCCAAATTGTACTGGGCTCTGAAATCATCCGGATTTAACTCCAACGTTTTAAGATACATCGCTTCGGCTTTATCCGTTTGCTTCAAAATCTCGTACATATCACCTTTAGCACGATAGAGCTCCGAATTGTCGGGTGTTTGTTCAATAGCCGCATCTAAGAATTGTTCTGCTTTTTCCGGGGTATCTCCTTGTAGGTAATAGTTGATCAACTGGATCAGCAAATAAGATTCATTCGGGAACAGTTCGTGTCCTTTCAGCAGATACTGAACAGCTTCTTCCTGATAATTTTTTCCTAAAACGCTATCCCCAGCATCATTTGCATTCTTGCTTTGAGTAAACAGGATGCTGATAATCATCGGATATACTTTTGAGGCGTCATAGTTCAATTCCAGTGATTTTTTATAAAAATCCAATGCTTGTTCCAAGTCTCCTGCCCGTTGGGCCGTGATACCTGCATTGTAAATAATGGCCGTATCAACTCTTTGGCTTCCGAATTCCGAGGCATTGATTTCCAACACGCGTTTAAAATTATCTAAAGCAAGGGCAAAATCTTTTTTTGCGGCGTCAGGATTTGCGTTATTATCATTATCTACTCCTTTATTATAATTTTCGACACCATAATTTTGAAAATCAGCAACCAGATTGGCATATTGATTGATCAAATCTTTTTTAAATTTTCCCTTATCATCCAGTTTAATGACTTGTTGAAAAGCTTCCCACGCGATATTCAGAGGGTCTTTTACCAACTTCAAATAATCCGGATTTTGAGACTCGTAAATGGCTTGATAAATCTGTCCTTTTACAAAATAGGCTTTGGGCCAGCTTACACAATTCTCGTGAACGATAGCTTCATCTATTAATTCTTTGGCTTTGTCTAACTTTCCTTGCGTGAAAAAGCTAACCGCAGAAGTAACTTTCCCCTTTTGTGCAAATGTGAAATTCGCGCAAAGTAGAAGTGCAATGATAAAAGATAGTTTTCTCATACGTTATAAAATTTGTTTTACATTTAGATGTTTTTTCAAATCGTCAGTTATTTTCGTTTTACTCCGTTACGTCTTCAGTATCCTCCCCCTGCTTCTCTCCTTCCGCCTCTTCTTCTTTAGCCGAAGAGACCTTGGCAACGGCGGCAATAGCATCATCGTTTCTTAAATTAATCAATTTCACACCCTGCGTATTCCTTCCCATTACTCTTAATGTCGATATATCAAGACGTATTGTCAGGCCTGACCTATTGATAATCATTAGATTGTCATCGTCCGTTACATCGATTAAAGAAATCAGGTTACCTGTTTTCTCCGTTAGATTAATGGTCTTCACACCTTTTCCTCCCCTGTTGGTAATACGATAATCTTCAATATCGGAGCGTTTTCCGTATCCGTTTTCCGAAACGACCAAAATATCTGCTTTTCCCGGTTCAACGCATATCATACCTATAACCTCATCGTCTTCGTTACCCAGCGTTATACCTCTGACGCCTGAAGCCGTTCTTCCCATCGGACGAACCTTATTTTCAGGGAAACGAATGGCTTTACCCGATTTGACGGCTATCATGATATCGTTTTCTCCGTTTGTCAATTTGGCATCCAAAAGTTGGTCCCCCTCTTTTATCGTAATAGCGTTTACACCATTCGCACGAGGACGCGAATAGGCTTCTAAGGTCGTTTTCTTCACGATACCTTGTTTGGAACATAAAACAATATAGTTACTGTTTATATAATCTGTATCTTTCAGATCCAAGATGTTAATATAAGCTTTGACTTTATCGTCCGGTTCAATGTTCAACAGATTCTGTATGGCTCTACCTTTGGATTGTTTTGTGCCTTCCGGAATTTCCCATACTTTCAACCAGAAACATTTTCCTTTTTCGGTGAAGAATAGCATCGTATTATGCATGGTTGCCGTAATCATGTGTTCCAGGAAGTCCTCATCGCGAGTCGCGGATCCTTTTGATCCTACTCCTCCCCGATTTTGAACCTTGTATTCACTTAAAGGAGTACGTTTGATATATCCCATGTGCGAGATGGTGATCACCATCTCTTCGTCGGCATAAAAGTCTTCGGGGTTGAATTCTTCAGATGCGTATACGATATCCGTTCGCCGCTCGTCTCCGTATTGTGCCTTTATCTGCAATAACTCATCTTTAATGATTTGCATCCTTAGTTCCACGCTTTCCAAAATAGCTTTCAGATGCTCGATCAATTTCATGATCTCTCCGTATTCCGTTCTTAGTTTATCCTGCTCCAGGCCTGTTAACTGACGTAACCTCATTTCGACAATGGCTCTGGCCTGAACCTCGCTTAGAGAAAAGCGTTCTATCAATCCGTTTTTAGCTTCGTCCGGGGTTTTCGAGGCACGAATAATACGAATGACTTCGTCGATGTGATCGGAAGCAATAATCAGGCCTTCCAGGATATGGGCACGATCTTCCGCTTGTTTTAATTCAAAACGGGTACGACGGGTAACGACATCATGACGGTGATCCACGAATAATCGAATCAAATCCTTCAAATTCAGCAACCTGGGTCTTCCACCGACCAACGCGATGTTGTTGACCCCGAAAGAGGTCTGCAATGCCGTGTGTTTCAATAATGTATTTAAAACGACATTGGCAATCGCATCTTTTTTCAGATCGATAACGATTCGCATTCCATTACGATCCGATTCATCATTGATATTTGAAATTCCGTCTATCTTTTTTTCATTCACCAAGTCTGCAATCTTAACGATCAGCTCGGCTTTATTAACCATATAAGGAATTTCATGCACGATGATCTTCTCTCTTCCGTGAGGTGTCGTTTCTACGGAAGTTTTAGAGCGAACGATAACCCGTCCTCTTCCCGTGTGATATGCCTCTTTTACCCCACTATATCCGTAAATCGTACCTCCTGTCGGAAAATCAGGAGCTTTGATGATCCGAATCAGATCATCGATCTCGATATCATTATTGTCAATGTACGCGCATATGGCATCGATGGTATCTCTAAGATTGTGAGGCGGCATATTGGTTGCCATCCCGACAGCGATACCGGATGCTCCGTTTACTAATAAAATAGGAATCCTGGTCGGTAATACACTCGGTTCTTTTAAGGATTCGTCGAAATTAGGTATCATATCGACCGTATCCTTCTCCAAATCTGCCAAAGTCTCTTCGGCAACTTTCATCAGACGTGCTTCAGTATAACGCATTGCAGCCGGACTATCCCCGTCAACCGATCCGAAATTACCCTGTCCTTCTACCAATCTGTATCGTAGAGACCACTCCTGAGCCATACGTACCATTGCCATGTACACGGAACTATCTCCATGAGGATGATATTTTCCCAATACTTCTCCAACTATTCTGGCTGATTTCTTGAATGGTTTACCAGAGGTCACCCCCAATTCACTCATTCCATACAACACCCTTCTGTGCACCGGCTTTAAGCCGTCCCGAACATCTGGTAATGCGCGGGATACAATCACCGACATTGAATAATCAATGTACGAAGATTTCATCTCCTCCTCGATGTTGATTTTAATAATTTTTTCTCCGATGTTTTCCATTTAATATGATCTAATTACTCTATTAACAAATTGGCAATAAGGCTATTAAGCGTGAAATAACCCTTTCTGTTCCAAAATTTCACAAATGTAATAAAAACGGCCGATTAATTGAAATTTTATCCTCTTTTTTATTAACATTTGCGTGACGAAATTCAAATTTCAAATGTCAGCATATCATGGGCTAACCGTACGTTCGAAGGTAATTCCGCGGAGACTTGGGTGCTTAATCCCATCTGATGCCCGATATGTGTGATATAAGCTTGTTTAACTTGTAATTCCCTGATAATCTCCAAAGCCTGATCCAATGAAAAATGAGATATATGAGGCTCTTTTCTTAATGCATTGATAATCAAACATTCCACTCCTTTTAGTTTTTTCTTGTTCTCTTCCGATATGAAATTCGCATCCGTAACATACGCAAAATTACCGATCCTGAAAGCGGTAACGGGCAATTTGTAATGCATAACCGTAAGCGGGATAATTTTTATATCGTCCACGTAAAAAGGACGATTATCAATAACATGCATGCTCATATCGGGGACACCCGGATACTTAACGGGCATGAAAGCGTAATCGTAATCTTTATGGATGGCATCACAGGTTCGTTGATCGCAATAGATATCAACATATCCTCCTTTTATCCAATTAAAGGCTCTTACATCATCCAATCCTCCGGTATGATCTTTGTGTTCATGTGTCAAAAGGATGGCCCTCACGTCCTTTACGTGTGCCCTTAACATTTGATACCTGAAATCAGGACCAGCATCGATCAACAATTTTTTCCCTTCTATTTCAATCAGAGCAGAACTTCTCAATCGTTTATCGCGGGTATCACAGGATCGACACACTTCACATTCACATCCGATAACGGGAATACCTTGCGAAGTCCCACTTCCTAAAATCGTTATTTTCATCGGTTAAGCATTTAATATCATAAAAGAATCTCCGGAAATCTTCCCTGTCCGCCTCTTTTAATACGGACAAAATTAATAAGATAAAAATAATCCTATATATTTGCAGCAAACATTTTATCATGGGAAAATTATATTTACTCCCCAATTTACTTGGAGATACGGAAGTTCGGCAGGTACTTCCCGAACACGTGACCGGCATTTTAAAAAAGCTAAGGGTATTCGCAACGGAAAACGTGAAAAACACCAGACGTTTTTTAAAAAAAATAGATAAAAATATCTGTATAGACGAATTGACTTTTTTGGATCTGAACGAGCATTCGACACGGGAAGAGATCGAATCTTATCTTCCTTATTTGACCGTACAGGATGTAGGTATTATTTCAGAAGCCGGATGTCCGGGTATTGCCGATCCGGGTGCGGAGCTCGTGGCATTAGCTCATCAACATCAGTTTCAAGTCGTCCCGTTGGTCGGTCCTTCGTCCATCCTTTTAGCTTTAATGGCTTCGGGCTGCAACGGACAAAATTTTTCATTTAACGGTTATCTGCCGGTAAACAGACAAGACCGGGCCAAAGCGTTGAAAATATTCGAGAAGCAATCCTTACAAGAAAACAGGACTCAAATATTCATTGAAACACCTTACCGGAATCTGACGTTATTGGAAGATATGTTATCCGTTCTCTCTCCGACAACGAAGCTGACCATTGCCTGTGATTTAACAACGGCGAACGAGTACGTCAAAACACGATCGGTAAAAGAGTGGAAAAATGAAAAACCCGGTATACATAAACGACCGACCATATTCATCGTGTACGCGGGAATGAAAGAATGCAAAAAAGGCTGTCGATCGTAAAATCGGGACAGCCTCCTATAAGATAAAGTCTCTTTTTCAAATATTTAGTGAGTATTGAACCACCGGTAAACATTCTTTACCGTTTTATCTAACACTAAAGGATCTTCATAGTATTGTACACGAGAAACCGAATCTTCCCAAATGGCCATTTTGTCTTCCGCCTTAATGGTCGCGTATATCTCCCGTGCCGATTCCAAACTTTCGTTTTCTCCGCCATGGATAATGATCGTAGGTGTTTTCAGTTGAGAAGCTTCTTTTTTCTTGTAGCAACCGGATACAAGTGCAATAGCTCTCAACCGTTGCTCTTCTTCAGTACGATTGATGACCTCGTTCGTTCCGTGACAAATACCGACTGCATACATTTTATCTGCATCGACCTCTTCTTTGAAGCTCAGGTAATCAATGGCGGCTTTAATGTTTTCGGTCTCTTCCAAACATAAGGTAACATAACCGTAATTAGCCAGTCTCGTGGCATATCGCATAGAAATTTTATCATCTTTTGAATCCCGCGGTCCTAACACGATCACGGCCGGTTTTTTCCCTCCCTCTTCAGGATTGCATAACCATCCTTTTATTGTATTTTCATTAGATAAAATCACGTCTTCACATGTATAACTTCTCATCATCTTCTTTGTTTTAATATTATTACCTGATTCGGTTACGGAAAACACGAGCAAAGGTTACGCTTTTATCGAAAAAAAATAAAAGAAGGACTTCCCGGTTTAAGGAAGTCCTTCATAAAAAAAGAGTTATGTCTGTTTATTTTTTAAAATAACGATTATAAAGCCCTTCAAAACCCTTTCCGTGGCGAGCCTCGTCCTTGCACATTTCGTGAACGGTATCGTGAATCGCGTCTAAATCCAACTTTTTAGCTAACGTGGCAATACGCTTTTTGTCTTCACATGCTCCGGCTTCAGCTTCCATGCGTTTCCTTAAGTTTGTCTCGGTATCCCACACGCATTCTCCTAATAATTCTGCAAATTTCGAAGCATGTTCAGCTTCTTCCCAGGCATAGCGTTTGAATGCTTCGGCTATTTCCGGGTATCCCTCGCGGTCAGCCTGACGGCTCATGGCCAAGTACATTCCGACCTCCGTACATTCGCCGTTGAAGTGAGCTCTTAATCCTTCCAGCACTTCAGCATCAACTCCTTTTGCCACTCCAATCCGGTGTTCGTCTACAAAGGTCAACGCACCTTCGGTTTCAACCAACTCCTTGAATTTACTTTTCGGTTGCTTACATTGAGGACAAAATTCAGGAGCTTCATCTCCTTCATGAACATAACCACATACGGTACAAATAAATTTTTTCATAACGCTCATTTTAATAAATTACTACTTATCTTTTCTCTCTATACAATTTTCACAAAATCCTTTATAATACAGATGAATTTCCGTAACGACAAAACCCTCCTCCCCCTTAAAAGAAAACTTTTCCATATCTTCTACGGAAAGGTCGTGTACTTTTCCACACCCCATACACATGAAATGGGCATGGGGCACGGTATGGATATCGAACCGAATATTTTTCTCGTCAATAACTATCGGAATAACGGCTTTTTGCCCGACAAATAATTTCAACGTATTATATACCGTCGTTTTGGATAAAGTCGGGTATTCCGGAGATAACGCGTCATAAATCTCCTCTACGGTAGGATGTATTCTATGGGAAATCATATAATCCATTATAGCGATCCTCTGTACCGAAGGTTTTATGTGATATTTACCTAAATACGCCTGAATCTCCTGTATCTTACTCATTACTTATTTGTAATAATTACAATTTTTAAACTTGTACAAATGTATAAAAATTGTTTCTTTAACAATTTATTTTCAAGCACAATTCTTTAAAATTTAGAATGTTTCTAATTAATTGTATTCTTCGATTAATTTTGATATTAGCATGAAGCGTATCTATATTTTTAATAGCTTTGTAGCATGTTTTTTATAGGTCCATCGGTACATATATTTGTATATCTGCTTGTTTCAGCCTTTTTCTTTATCTGTTTTTATACAAAAAGCGAAACAAGAATTCGGGAAAACTTACCGGAAGAGAAGATTATTACTCTCTCCCGAGGGACTTTCGAAACATTATCCGCGTGTAAAATAGTAGATTTTATAAAAAATACGATTCATAAAGAGCCGGAGGCGACAGAATTTTCAGTTTTAAAGAAAAAAGTTTTACCCTACATCATAAATTACAAAGATCCTCTTTCGTCGAGTAAAACCCTTCGGGCCCCTCCTGCTGCTTAATTAGCTTTTTCGCTTCCTGCTATTACGACATCCGTTTGTAATACACTTTGAACTGATTTACCTTATTAAAATTTATTATAATGCGAATAACTATTTGTATAATATTACTTTGCATCCTATCCAATGCCCTAAAAGGGCAAAGCGGTACGGCCATTCGCGAGCAAGATTCAACTTACAGTATAATTGAACAATTAAAAGAGGTCGTCGTATCTGCAGAGAAAAGGATATTGCCCATCAACAGTATTCCCATAGCTTTAACTGTCATCACGGGGAAGAACCTGCCGAACGAAAATAATCTGGATTTAAGGAATCTATCGGGAATCGTTCCTAACTTTTACATACAGGAGGACGGTCTTAAATTATCAACCCCCTTGTATATACGGGGAGTTGGTACCGTTTCCGGTACTCCTCCTGTCGGGTTATACGTGGACGGAGTTCCCGTTTTCGACAAAAATGCTTTTATTTTTGATCTGTACGATATCAAACAGATTGAGGTTTTACGGGGACCGCAAACAACACTTTACGGAAGAAACAGTATTATCGGATTGATTAATATCACAACCAATATACCTTCAAATGTTTTTTCCATAGAAGCGAAAGCCGGAGTGGCCAGTTATAATTCACAAAACTACATGATATTAACGAATCTGCCTTTCCGTAACGTTTTATATAACAAGCTATCTTTTACTTATAATCGCACGGACGGATACTTTAAAAACAGATACACGGGAGGTAAGCCTAATCAATCCGACTCTTATAATCTGCGTTACCAGGGATTAGTACACACGAACAACACCTGGAAGATAGCTTTGGGTATGAATTACAACCATAGCTTCGACGACGGTTACGCCTACCACGCGATCGATTCGTTAAAAAGACATCGTTATACGGTGAATTACAACGCGACCTCTTCCTATGAAAGAGATCTGGTATCTACTTACGTTAACCTGAAAAGAAATTTCGAACGGACGTCTTTCCTGTGGGTGACTTCGTACTCCTGGTCGGAAGACGAGCAGCTATTAGATGCCGATTTCACTCGTTATGATGTTTTTCAGAATGAAAAAAGCTCTAAGCAAAATTTGATTACGCAAGAGATCAATTATCAATCGACTCAGGCGAAACGCGTAGATTGGACTGTCGGGACTTTCGGTTTTTACAAAGACTTAACGAATAATTATTTAGCATTATTCGGAGAAGACCGGCAATTGTTGCTTCCGATGGATTTGGATAAGGCTTTGTATTATAACAGCACAAAAACCTGGGGAGCTGCCGGATACGGTCAGATTACCGTAAAGGATTTACTTCCCGGACTAATGTTCACCATCGGATTGAGATACGACTATGAAAAGGTAAAACTGTCGTATCGCGACAGTCTACTTTATCACGGAGAGCAAAAATTTACCGGTTATCATGATTGGAAAGAGTCCAAAGATTACAAGGAGTGGTTGCCCCAATTTTCTATTTTACAGAAGTGGAACGACCAATTGTCCGTTTACGCGAGCGTATCCAAAGGCTATAAAGCGGGAGGTTATAATATTATTTCTAATGAAATGACGTCTCAAATAGTCAAGTTGGGCTACGATAAAGAGAGCCTGTGGAATTACGAGACGGGAGTAAAATATTTTAGCCGGAACAGTAAATTCAACCTGAACGCTTCTCTTTTTTATATCGATTGGAAGGATCAGCAGATATTCGTCATGGGCATGATGGGACCAAGTATCAAGAACGCCGGAGATGCCCGAAGCATAGGAGGCGAAATGGACATGAAATGGGAATTCGTGTCCCATCTAACCTATTTTTTATCTGCAGGATACAGCGATTCGGAGTATTACCATCACCTGAACAAAGAGTATAAAGGAAATAAAGTCGTTATGGCCCCCGATTTCACGATGAATACGGGATTCTCTTACTATAAACCCATAAAATTTTTCTGTTTTAATACTTTGACAGCTTCTACTTCGGTAATCGGTTTCGGGACACAATATTTTGACGAAGCAAATCGCTTGAAGCAGAATCCTTATTTCCTCTGGAACATGGATTGGGGTATATCAGGGAAGTGCATTGACTTCAGAATATGGGGAAAAAACATGTTGAACAAAGCATTTTTCAGCTATATGTTTACCAGTCCGGTAGGAACCAATTTACCCGCTTATCGTCATTCAGGGCAATCCGGAGCCCCTTCAAGATTCGGAGCTTCCATTACATTTAAAATTTAAATAAAACAATCATCATGAAAAACAAATTGACTTCTATCATTTCGATATTATCCCTGTTATTCGTTATCGTTTCTTGCAATGACAACAAAGAACCGGAACCCTTTTTGCAAGGAATATGGGCTTACAAAGCTCCTTATTTCGCATTCGAATATAGCGAGGAAAACATAGATGTGAACTGGGGAGGACAAACACTTCAATTTAAACCCGAAGAGTTAACGACGATGTTCAAGTCCATGGCAGGAACTAAAATGGGAGAATACTTTGTCGGTATACAATTTGTTTCCGAAACGGAAATGAATATTAATATGAAATTTAAAGACCAGACACAAAAGACACTAAAAGCCACTTATGAAACTCAAGGAACCAAGTTGGGTATCCTATTGGATAAAGAGAGTTTAAAAGAGATTACCGGAAAAGAATGGGATATTCCTCAACTCTCTTTCGATTATAAAATTATCAACAACCAGTTGACGGCCTATTTGAACTGGAGCTATCTGAAAGGCTTTTTAAATACACCCTATGTTTCCGGTATGTTAGATCAATTATTTCCCACGTTGGCCGCAACGCTTCTGAAAGACCAGTGGCAATTTATGCCGGAACAAGCCCAACAGGCCGTGGTCAATCAGCTGAAACAAATCTTTAACGAAATTAAATCAAAGACAGAAGACTTAGAGATCGGTGTCGTAATGGAGTCCGTTTCCCTCTAAGAATGATTATATTGTAAATTTATGATACTAATTTGGCAAAAAAAGATTTAAATTGTATAACTTTATAAGGCTTGAATTGCAACCTTCATTTGGAATCGGACGTATATCAGTAGCCTGTCAAATTAAAAAAGATACATTATGAAAACAGAAGAATTTAAAGAGTTAGATGTGTTGATTTCATCGAACGTAATAAATGCCAGAGGTGAGGACAAAAAATTCAAATTACCCCCTCTTCCTTATAAAGAAAACGGTTTGGAGCCTTATATCAGCGAAAAAACCATTCAATTCCATTACGGAAAACACATGGCTACTTACATCAATAATATGAACAATCTGATTGCCGGTACCGAATACGAAAACATGTGTTTAGAAGGGATCGTGATGAAATCGGAAGGCGGTTTATTTAACAATGCCGCTCAATCTTATAATCACGCGTTTTATTTTGAGGCATTCAAACCTTACGATTCGGCCAAAGTGGTTCCAACCGGAAAAATAAAAGAGTTAATTGATAAATCTTTCGGTAGCTTCGAAGTTTTTAAAGAAGCATTCACAAAAGCCGCCACGACCTTATTCGGTTCCGGATGGGCTTGGGTGATACTTACGAAAGAAGGAAAACTCGAAATCGAACAAACCGGAAATGCGGACAATCCGTTGAAACACGGTAAAAAACCGATCTTAACCATAGACGTATGGGAACACGCTTACTATTTGGACACTCAAAACGCCCGTCCGAAATACATAGAAAATTTTTGGAATATCATTGATTGGAACATTGTCAATCAGCGGTTGAAATAAAAAATCGGGAGAATATCTCCCGATTTTTTTAGGGTACAATCTCCATCTCTTCGATCAGATGTTTAGCTCCCGCGTACTTATCGATAATAAATAATACATAACGTATATCTACCGCGATATTTCGGCATATTTCCGGACTGTATTGCATATCGGACATTACCCCTTCCCAAGCCCTGTCGAAGTTCAGACCGATCAGATTTCCATCCGCGTTCAACACGGGGCTTCCGGAATTTCCACCTGTCGTATGATTGGTTGCAATAAAGCAAACCGGCATTTCTCCATCCTGAGCATACGAACCGTACTCTTTGGATTCGTACAACTCTTTTAATTTCTGAGGAACATCGTAATCATAGATCGCGGGATTGTTTTTTTCCATAATTCCTTCTAAAGTCGTATAATGCTTATAATACACGGCATCTCCCGGCGTATACCCTGCAACCTTACCATAAGCGATTCGCAAAGTTGAATTGGCATCCGGATAGAACGTTTTATCCGGTTGCATCTCCATTAAACCGGCCATCCATAAGCGATCCAGCATTATTAATTCATTCTGTATCCGGGTTAATTCCGGTTTTATTTTCTCTTTGACCAACTCCTGAATCCCGTTCATGAATTGATATATCGGATCTTTCTTAATTTTCTGCAAACCTTTAGGCGTTATATGTTTTACAAAATCAAGAAGAGCTTCCCGATGCGTGAATAAGGATTTTTTAAAGATATCTGCCGCGTAATAATCGTAACTCTTCTCTCCGTGTTTGATATATTTGGAATTTAATTTGACCATACCAGGGATCCACTCCTCTCCCAACTCCTCATTATTATACAACCGAAGCATTTCTACCATGATTTTCTGATCGGTAGCCACATCATAATCTTTATAAAACGCCTCAATCTTTTCCGTAAGTAATTTTTTATACTCCTCTTTGTTGTCAGTTTTATCATAAAGATCGAAAAGTTTGGATAAAGAGGATGCCAAACCAATGATTTCGGCACCGCGCAAACCGGCTTCCATAGCATAGGCACTGGCTAATGCAAAATCCTTTCTTTTCTCGTACAAATCGCGATAGCGGTCTGTTAATCCGATATATTGTGTTTTCTGTTCGCCGCGGGCCCATCGATCAAATTGCTGTTCCAATTTTTTCTTTTGTTCTGCCGTTTTGAAACGTTCCAGTCCTTTAATCTCACCCTGCCACTTTTTCCATGCGTTAGCCACATTCGCAGCTTTAGCGGCATATTTAATACGTAATAATTCATCCGAATTCATAGCGGCATTAATGACATTCAATTTTGCCGTCCGGATTTTTATTTTATGAGGATCTTCTATGTTCGCGATCTGCTCGATAGCATACGAGGTTAGGTATTCCTGCGTAGTTCCCGGATAACCGAAAACCATCGTAAAATCACCTTCCTTTACTCCTCCTGTTGATATCTTAAAATACTTGGCCGGAGTATAAGGTATGTTATCTTGTGAAAAATCGGCCGGTTCGTTGTCTTTTCCGGCATATATCCGTAAAACGGAAAAATCCCCCGTATGGCGAGGCCATACCCAATTATCCGTGTCCCCTCCGAACTTACCTATTGCAGAAGCCGGAGCTCCCACCAAGCGTACATCCCGATAGATTTTAAATACCGACAAAAAATATTGGTTCCCGTTGAAATAGGGTTTAATATTAGCTTTCAAATTCGTTCCTTTTACCGCTTCCGACTCTAATCTCCGGGCTGTTTGCGTAACGGCTTTGATTCTCTCTTCTTCTGTCATTCCGGGTTTTACGGCCGCGTTGATTTTATCCGTAACGTCTTCCATTCGCATCAGTATAGAAGCCGTAATCTTGGGATTGGCCAATTCCGCTTTTTTATCCTGTGCCCAAAAACCATCTTTCAGGTAATTGTGTTCCAGACTGGAATGAGCCTGAATCATTCCAAAAGAGCAATGGTGGTTCGTGATAACGAGTCCTTCGTTACTCACTATTTCACCCGTACAAAAGTGATGGAACGGTGAATCTTCCCGCCCCAAGCCGATAACTGCATCTTTCAAAGAGGCGTGATTAATATCGTAAATATCTTCCGCGGTAAGTTTAAAACCGGCTTTTTGCATATCTTCGATATTATACTTCTTTAATAACATAGGAATCCACATTCCCTCGTCCGCCATACTGGGCAGGGCCAATAGAACAAAGGCCAAAAAACATACTGCAAATTTTCTCATATATAACGATTTAAAATGATTTTTATCGAATTTACCAATCCAGATTCTTTAAGGTCTCGTATAGTTTCTGCGTAGGTAATCCCATTACATTATAGAACGATCCTTCCACTCTCTCAATCCCGATATACCCGATCCACTCCTGAATACCGTAGGCTCCCGCCTTATCAAAAGGTTGAAACGTATCCACGTAAAATATGATCTCTTCATCCGATAGCGTGTTGAAATAGACGTTCGTAAAAACCGAGAACGATTGTTGCCGCATCGTCGTGGTCAAAGTAACACCTGTTACAACCACGTGTCGACGTCCGGATAATTCCTTCAACATATGGATGGCCATATCCCGATTTTGAGGCTTACCAATAATTTTGTCATGGAGACATACCACCGTGTCTGCAGTAACCAATAATTCGTTCTTTTCCAATTCATGTCGAAAAGCTTCCGCTTTCAAACGGGAAAGAAATTCCGGTACCCGCGTAACAGGTATATCGTCCGGATATTTTTCTTCGATGTTTTTCGTCCAGACCTCAAACGTGAATCCGGCATCCCTCATTAATTGCTGTCTCCGGGGGGAAGACGACGCCAAAATCAATTTATAATTGTTAATAATATCCATGTTCACGCTACACTATTAAAGAAGTATTGTAACAACAAGCTAAATCCTACACACAGAACCATAATAAGGCGTATCAAATAGAATTGAAATTTTTTACGATCATCCCTTAAAACCGAATAAACATAGAACAAGTAGGGTATGAATAGACCAACTGCAAAATATCCTAATACGACCCACGAATGTGAAAATTCTATGGCATAAAGTACGAACATGGATACAATGCACCAGCATACAAGAATAGAGATAAAAATTTTAGTCTTTCTGATTCCCAATTTTACCGGAAAAGTCATCACTCCGTCGTCCCGGTCTCCCTCTATACTGTATATATCTTTATTGACCTCATAAATCCACATGTTGAAAAAGAGAAAATAAGAGAACCATCCCGTCCAATACAATACGGCATTGAAGTCTATTCCTGTTTTTGCGATAACATCCGAATAAGTATGAGTCAAAAGAGGGATTTCAAACAATACCGCGGACAACGGAATGCAACCGGCCAAAAAAGCCACGATCAGATTTCCCCAGACAAAACGTTTTTTATAGCGTGAAGAGTAGAACCAAAGCAAAAGCGAAACGGCCAAAAATAAAATCCCGAATTCCCAATGGCCGATTCGTTCTCCTATGTAAAATGCAATGACAACGGCTACTATATTTAAAAAAGTATGCAAGATGATAGCCATACGCCTGCTTATCGTTTTTCCGACAATAATCTCCCGGTTTCCCGAAAGTCGGTCTGTCTTCGTGTCAAAATAGTCATTGATCACGTATGCTGCAGAAACAAGGCAACAGACAGAAACTACAAGGAACGAAAAATCTCCATCCGACAACTGCAAGGAAAATCCTCCCCGCGCCAAGATCGGTACGATAACGAAATAACGCATTGCATACATGGTAAAAGCAGCAAAGGCAATTGTTCGTAAACGGATTAATTTAAAAATTTCCAACATCTATAAATTCTTGTAGTTAAACGCTAAGATCGTTACTGACTTTCGCCTATTTTTACATGCACTTTACATAACATTGCGTATCCATCCACTCCCCTTTGGCCTTCAATACTTGAGATACAACATCCCTCACACACCCCAATCCCCCGGGGATATCGGAAATATAACGGGAAATCGACTTGATTTCTTCACAGGCATCAGCGGGGCATACAGGTATACCGACTTGGGTCATTACGTTGTAATCCGGTATATCATCCCCCATATACATCACCTCTTCCCTTTTCAAACAATACTTTTGTAGAAATTCGTCCAATGCCTCCACCTTATTCGCGATACCGAGATAAATATCCTGAATACCCAGTTTTTGAAAACGTTCCCTTATTCCGGGGGCGTACCCTCCCGATATAATACATACCGGATAGCCTTTTTTGATACAATACATCATGGCATAGCCGTCTTTCGTACACGATGTCCTTACCAATTCCCCTTCAGGGGTAATATTCATCTCGTGGCGGGAAAAAACACCATCCACATCAAAGGCAAATGCCTTTATTGTTTTAAGTTCTTCTTTAAAAAAATTCATATTATTCATTTATTACCAAAGTGTTGGCATATCCGATATTTCATCTTGATTCATCGGATCATCCTCTTTCGTCTGACTCTCTTTAATCATTTCCGACAATAAAGCATACAGCTTTAATAAATTTTTATTCTCTTTCAACATACTCTTATGCCCGTTCAGGATAGATTCATCTCCCCGTTTAGCCGGTCCGGTTTGAGCCTCCATAGGAGTCAGTAACATGACTTTGTGTGCCGTTTCGAAGATCAAAGGCCGTAAGACCGAAAAAGGTAACCCACTATTTTCCAACATTTTTTCAGCTATATGATACAAATAATTAGGAAAATTACAAGCAAAAACGGCTGCCAAATGAAGCTCTTTACGCTGATCCGAATGGACGGGATAAATATTATCCGATAAATCAGTTGCCAACTCCCTTATTCTCTCCATTGCAACAGGAGAATTCCCTTCTATACACAGGGGAATTTCCTTGAAATTCAAGTCTCTTCCTTTAGAAAAAGTCTGAACAGGATAAATAACTCCGTATTGTTTCGAAAAAGGTTTGAGGATCTCCATAGGAAGACTTCCTGACGTATGCAGCAAGAGTGCATCATCATGTATTCTAATTGACTTCAAAAGAGAATGTAACACGTCATCACTTACACAAAAAATATACATATCCCCATCCGGATAAATTTGTGAAAGATCAGATGTATAAGAGATGCCTGTTTTGCGACCTAATTCTCTTGCGGATTCGATGGTACGGCTGTATATCTGACATAAATTAGCGCCCGCTTTCAATAAAGCGGCGGCTAAATGATGTGCCACGTTGCCGGCCCCGACTAATATGATTTTATCTTGTCTCATTCCTGATATCCTATATTTTTCGGTTTTATTTTCCCCGTCTTCAACGCCTCACAAAGACGATCGACAGCTTTGCAAATATCTTCATAAAAAAACTCAGAAATCAATACCAATTTTCCCTCCGTAACCTCCAAATGCTTATATCCATTTTTATTTTCATTCCGGTTTATTAGCAGTAAATCTCCCCCAGGAATAAAGGTATGAGTCATTTGGTTGCGTAGTTTATCGTACAAATAATAATTCTCATTCAACAAGCGGTAGCGTCCTCCGAACAATTTTGTAACACCGGAGGCAAATCTTTTAGCAGACTGCCCTTTAGCCTTCATCGGTTTCGTATCCAAAAAACTTCCCAGCACCTCAACTGCTTGTCCCATAATAACAAACTGCATATACGATAATTCAAGTTCCACTACCTTCGAGAGCTCTTTTATCATGACATTCCGCAAGAAATATTCTATCCGATTGATTTGTTCGCTTGTTTCCATAATTCCAGCCAAAATTAAGGCAAATAATTGAAAGTTGAAAATGGATGCAAGAGAATATAAAGTTTAAGAACTTTATCGATCGCTTATTCGTTTTATCCTGTAACTTTGCACCATATTTAATGAATACGAATATGATGCTATACAATAACGTTCCTATAGAGAAGCGGTCGTTTTCCGAGGATATTTTAAACACGGGACTAAGCCTTTACGAAGTATGCAGGGTTTTTAGAGGAAATGTCATTTTTCTTGAAGACAATCTCTTAAGACTGGAGAATTCCATACGCAAATCAAACGTAAATATCGATATCCATGCGCTCCATATAAAAGATAAACTGGATCACTTAATTCGTTTGGAAGGGATCAAAGAGGGTAATCTTAAATACGTCCTACACATCACTTCCGACGCCATCGACGAATACATATATCAGATCCGGCACTCCTACCCTACAGAAGAAGATTATCGTTCGGGAGTTGATACGATTACTTATCATGCTATGAGGGATAACGCCGAAATAAAATACATTAATCCTCACTTGCGCGAAATGACCAACGAACTCATTCGTTCGCGTGGAGTTTACGAAATCTTACTGATAGATCGGGACGAATGTATCACGGAAGGATCTCGTTCCAACGTATTTTTTATACGCGACAATATTTTTTATACAACACCTGTACCTTATGTTTTACCGGGTACAAGCAGAAAACGGGTGCTTGAGATTTGCCAGCAAGAAAATTTCCCTGTCGTGGAAAAACGCGTGTCCTGTGCGGACTTGGAAAACTACGACACCGCTTTTATAACAGGAACTTCTCCTCTCGTGTTACCGATACGTAAAATCGATCACCTGTTTTTCAATCCCGCGCACCCCTTATTGAGAAAAGTCATGGAACGCTATTTTTCATTATTAACTTTAAATTTTTAACCTGATTTCACATGCTTTACTTTGAATAAGAATATCTTTTTCTTAATATTGCGAACGTATTGTATACTTCTGTTATCTAAAGAAATACAATGCATTTTTTTATTACGAAACAGAGCCTATGAAATATATTATAAGTTTGATTATTTTATCAGGTGTTCTTTTGTTTAGACCTTGGAATATCAACCGTACTCAGGCCGATATGATGGAAACGACAGAAGAGCGGCCTATGGAAGATACTCTTATACCTATTCACGATATCATTCATAATTATTATTCCGATTTATCCGAAACGAAACGTTTAGATGCAACTATCGAACGATTTATGAATCAATGGGAAATAAAAGGAGCCTCCTTGGCTATCATGAAGGATGGAAAATTGATTTACAGCAAGGGATACGGGTATGCCGACGAGGAATCTCAGACCAAGGTTGATGTGAATCATATCTTTAGAATCGCTTCTATTTCTAAATTAATTACGGCAACCGGTATTATGAAGCTGGTAGAAAGTAATAAATTATCTTTAGAAGATAAAGTTTTCGGAGAAAACGGAATATTGAACGATACCGTATACCAAGCGATCAGGGACAAGCGGGTAAAGGAGATAACGGTAGAACAGTTGCTGCGACACAAAGGAGGATTCTCTTTAAGGTACGGAGATCCCATGTTTCACCCGGTAGAGATCGCTAAAAAAATGGGAGTTCCCCCTCCTGCCGATTTGAATACGATAATCAGGTTTGTATTATCAAAGCGTTTAGGATTCCGTCCGGGGACCAGTACCTGCTACTCGAATGTAGGATACGGGATTCTTTCCAAAGTAATAGAAAAGATAAGCGGACAATCTTATGAAAAATACATTCAGGACAGCATACTGATCCCTGCCGGCTGTTTCGATATGCACCTGGGTAACAATTTATGCGAAAGGCGCTACCCGAACGAAGTAAAATACTACGAACCCACCAACGCCGAATTAGTACGGGCATGCGATGGAAGGGATACGTTGGTACTTCGATCCAACGGGGGAAATAATATCGAAGAACTTTACGGCGCCGGAGGATGGGTAGCTTCTCCGACCGAGTTACTGCGATTCCTGTCCGCGATAGACGGAAATGACAATTATCCCGATGTGTTAACTCCCGAAAGCGTCAAGACGATGACGGCCAATATTTACAATGCCCTGCCGATCGGCTGGATGAACACGAATTCCAGAGGTGATTGGTGGAGGTCAGGGACCTTAGCCGGAACGAGTGCTATGATGAAACATCAAAAAGACGGTTTCAGTTGGGTTTTCATTACGAATACAAGCAGTTGGACCGGAAGTAAATTCCCGAACAAAATAGAACGGATGATGCATCAGGCTCTAAACCGGGTAAAATCCTGGCCCGAACGGGATCTTTTTGATCCGGAATATTGTAAAACGATAGAAAACTCTCAAGAATTATTAGCAAACGAACCCGCTCATGAACCCCTTTCCTCCAAAAATTCTCTTAGCACCCAACGCCTTCAAGGGAAGTCTCTCAGCTTTTGAAGCGTGTCATATCCTTTCAACATCTCTAAAGAGAAACGGAATTGAAACGATATCTCTACCTATGGGGGACGGAGGAGATGGAACTGCCGCCGTATTAGCTTATTATTATAAAGCTCGGCCCATAGAAACCGTGACATGTGACGCGTTGGGACGAACCCGGAAAGCTATTTACTACGTTGACGGAGATACTGCTATCATCGAGTTAGCCGAAAGTTGCGGGATAAAACACTTGAAAAGAGAAGAATACGATATTTTAAATACGAATACGGCGGGGTTCGGAATAATGATCCGTAACGCAATAGAGAGCGGTTTTAAAAAATTAATCCTTTGTATAGGAGGAAGTGCCAGTGTGGACGGAGGAATGGGAGCTTTACGGGAAATAGGTTTGTCCATAGAAAAAAAATCAGATACATACAGGAACGATATTATTGATATGAAGGACATTCATACCGATTATATACAAAATAGATTTAAGGATATAGAGTGTACCGTCTTATGTGATGTGGATAATCCGATAACAGGAGAACAGGGAGCAGCTTTCATGTTCGGTCCCCAAAAAGGGGCGTCTTCGGAACAGGTCATTTTATTGAATCAAAAGCTTCATAAGCTGACCTGCTTGTTAGAATCCAAAACCCGGAAGTCGTTACATACCCTGAAACACGGAGGTGCTGCCGGAGGGATTGCTTTGTCTTTTTGTTCTTTGTTGAATGCTAAATTAGTATCCGGTTCCATTTTTTGTATAGAACTTGCTCGACTAAGGGATTATCTCTCTTCTGTCCAAGCAGTAATAACAGGAGAAGGTAAAATAGACGTACAATCTCTACACGGAAAAATTCCCGGATCCATTTCCGACCTATGTCGTGAAAATCATAAAACGGTATATGCTATTGCCGGAATGACAGACCATCGACTTCTCTCCTCTTTCGACCAGATCTTCACGTTACTATCTCATGCTTCTTCCGTGGAGGACTCTATCAGAAATGCAAAAGAATATCTAAAAGTCATTGCCCAGGAAATCTCGGATGCATTTTACGCTTCCATCTATCCTATGTAACTTCTGCAAAATAAATTATCACTTTTCCTTTGACATTTGCTTACAATTTATAAATTTTGCAGCTTCAAAACAGACAATCATAAATAATTATCTAATAACAAAAACTTATAATTTATGTCTTATAAAATTCTTGCGATTAATCCGGGGTCAACTTCCACGAAAATTGCTATTTACGAGGATGAGAATGAGCTATTCGTGAAAAATATCAAGCATTCATCCGAAGAAATCGCCCGTTTTGAGACCGTTGCTTCTCAATTCCAATTCAGAAAAGAGATCATTTTAACCGAATTGAAAAATGCCGGGTTCGATATCAACGAGATCCATGCAATCGTTGGCCGGGGAGGATTGGTTAAGCCTATAGAATCGGGAGTGTATGAAGTAAACGATGCCCTTATAACCGATTTAAACAACCCTCCTCTCGGAGAACATGCATCCAATCTGGGCGGATTGATCGCTCACGATATCGCCCGCTCTTTAAATAACGGAGCCAAAGCGTATATTGCGGATCCGGTCGTTGTGGATGAAATGGAAGAAGTTGCCCGTCTCACCGGACATCCCGCATTCCGAAGAGTCTCCATTTTCCATGCATTGAATCAAAAAGCAATCGCGAGAACTTATGCCAAAGAGATTGGGAAAAAATACGAAGATATCAATCTGATTATTGCCCATTTGGGAGGAGGTGTTTCCGTCGGAGCACATAGACGGGGACGAGTAATTGACGTAAACAACGCTTTGGACGGAGACGGACCGTTTTCTCCGGAACGTTCCGGTACCTTGCCTACCGGACAATTGATAAAAATGTGCTTCAGCGGAGAAAAGACTCAAGCCGAGATAAAAAAGATGATCAAAGGTGAAGGCGGATTAGTAGCTTATTTAGGAACTAACGATGCTTATGAAGTAGAGCTGAAAGCGAAAGAAGACCCGCAATGGAAACTGGTTCAGGACGCAATGTCATATCAGGTGGGTAAAGCTATTGGAGAGATGGCTGCCGTTTTGAAAGGTGACGTGGATGGCATTCTGTTAACCGGAGGAATCGCACATAACCCCTTCCTGGTTGCTTATGTAAAAGAGATGGTCGAATTCATCGCCCCGTTAAAGGTATACCCCGGAGAAGATGAAATGCGTGCTTTGGCCATGAATGGCCTGATGGTTATCCGCGGAGAACTTACCGGAAAAATCTACCAATAAGAGTCGGTCTTTAAAAGGGAAAAAGGCTCTAAATGTCAGTATAAAAAAAATGAGAAGCGCAGCAAAGCGCTTCTCATTTTTTATCGATTCATTCATTTATTTTCAGTCGTATCGACAGGCTTCTGAATACCTTCGGTCGTTGCGCGTTCTTCCATACGCTTTATGCGTGAATCCAAATCGGGATGAGTAGAAAATAACTGGTTCAGTTTACTGTTTTTTTTCGCTCCAGCCTCTTCCTGCATTTGTTTCAATCTATGAAACGAAAGAGCCATCGCCCATGGATTTTTCCCGGCCTTCTTCAAAAATTCATAACCGTAATCATCTGCATCGCGTTCCTGTTTTTGCGAGTAATTGGCTTGCACCAATGCTTCACCGAGATCGCCTAACTGCGAATCGGTCAATGCGGCAACTTTTCCGTCTTGAGACGACACTCCGTCTTTTAAAGCGGAAGTCAACAATGCCGTACGAAAAGCTTTCTTAGAGTCCTTATGGGCCACATGTCCCACCTCGTGTCCAATCACGCCCAACAACTCTTCGTCACTCATAATATCCATTAACGAAGAAAAGACGCGTACGCTACCATCCGCACAAGCAAAAGCGTTAACGTCGATCACATGGTACACTTTAAAATTCAAAGGAATACCCTCCACCTCCTTCAATCCTTCCGTCAGTTTCTTCAGTCGAATAGTATAAGGATCATCATCGGCACATACCTGATTGTGCTTATCCATCCAATCGATATACTCCTTTACATACGCGGCCATTTGTTCGTCCGTCAGCGTAACCGCTTGTACCGCTTTCGATACTCCGCTCACTGCTTTTTTAAGTTTTAACTGCGCCATTACAGGCATCACGAATGTTGTACACACGAGTACAACCGCACATTTCACAAAGAATCTTATCATCATATTTTAGCATAAAAAATTACGCGGCAAATAAAATAAAAAAAATCCATACCAGATAACGGTTAAGCGACTTTTTTAGACTTTCTGCAAGTCATAAAATTCCTCGGAAATCTTTGGTTCCGAGGAATTTTTTTTAAAGGTTTTCTCTCTGTTTTTGATCAGATAACTCCCCGTATACGATCTTCAAAGGCCGTAAGAGCAGCTTTAGCCCCTTCACCCATTGCGATGATAATTTGCTTGAAAGGCACGGAAGATACATCTCCCGCGGCATAAACTCCTGGAACATTTGTCCGGCAATAACTATCTATGACAATCTCGCCTCCGCGGTTCGTATCCAAATATTCCCTAAACGGGAGCGTATTGGGAGCTAAACCGATCTGCACAAAGATACCATCCAATTCAACGACACGTTCTTCTCCCGTTCGATGATCTTTTACGCGAATCCCAACCACCTTCTCTCCATTTCCAATCACTTCCGTGGTTTGCGAATCGGTGAAAATATCGATATTGGGCATACTTTTAGCCTTCTCTTGTAATACTTTATCGGCTTTCAATTCATTCAGGAATTCAAACACAATCACGTTCGAACAGATTCCAGCCAGGTCTATTGCAGCTTCGATCCCCGAATTCCCACCTCCGACAACTGCCACTCGTTTTCCTTTATAAAAAGGACCGTCACAATGCGGGCAAAACGCTACGCCATGTCCAATGTACTCTTCTTCTCCCGGTACATTCAATTTACGCCAACTTGCTCCCGTGGCAATGATAACTGCATCCGCCATGAATTTTTCCCCACCGGATACCGTTAATTGTCTTTTACTTTCTTGTATCTCTATTTTCTCTATTTTTCTATGCTCGAACAAATCGATAGGATAACGATTCATATGAGTTCTCAAATTATCGGCTAACCGATCTCCCGTGGTTTCGGGAATGGATATTAAGTTCTCTATCCCTACAGTTTCTTTCACCTGCCCTCCTATCCTTTCAGCGATGACCGCAACATTCAATCCTTTACGAGCCGAATAAATAGCGGCAGAACATCCGGCCGGTCCTCCTCCAACAACGACAACGTCGTATTCTTTAGCAAGTGTCTCCCGAACGTTTTCGATTTTCCCGTACCGAACTTCCAATTTATCCAATAAAGTCCCGAAATCACCTCTTCCGACATGCAATAATTGTCCGTCCGCGAAAACGGCAGGAACTCCCTGAATCTTCAACGCATCTATCTCTTGGGGATAAATAGCTCCATCCACCATTTCATGTCGAATCGTACCGTTTAACGTGGTCATTGCATTCAATGCCTGTACGATATCAGGACAATTGGTACAGGTTAAAGAGACATAAGTCGTCAAATGCATGGGACCTTTTAAAACTTTTACACGGTCACATATTCCTTTATCCGGAAAATTTTTCCCTTTTCCGTCCAAATTCAATATCGCCAGCAATAAAGAAGAAAACTCGTGTCCATTAGGAACCGCCCTGAATTTTATACCGGTCATTTTGCCGTTTTTCAGTAAAACAAAGGATAAACCTTCTCCCTCTCCTACTCGACAGGAAATTTTCTCGGAACAGGAAGATACGTCTTCCAATAGTTCCAATAATTCTGCACGACTTCCATGTTCCGGCGAAACAGAAATATCGAAAAGGTAATCTGCCTCCAACGGGCTAAATATTGTACATAATTGTTTTTTTAATTCAGAATCTAACATCTTGTTTTATTTGTTTTTAATGGTTTCCTGACGAAGAAATAGGGTCGAGATAAAGTTTCCCGACCCCGTTTTCCTGTTAATTTATATTAAATCTTTCCGACCAAGTCAATACTCGGTTTCAACGTTGCTTCTCCTTTTTTCCACTTGGCAGGACAAACTTCATCCCCATGTGCTGCAACAAACTGAAGAGCCTGAAGACGACGGAACAATTCGTCCGCATTACGCCCCACATTACCGGCCAATACCTCGTAAGAAACGATTTTCCCCTCCGGATTGACGATAAAAGTGCCCCTCTCTGCCACCCCGTCGCTCTCGATCATAACATCAAAACCACGGGCAAGCGTTCCTGTCGGATCAGCCAACATGGGATATTGTATTTTTTGAATGGTTTTTGAGGTGTCATGCCATGCTTTATGAACAAAATGAGTATCACAGGATACGGAATAAATTTCACAACCTGCTTGTTTAAAATCTTCATATTTATTCGCCAAATCCTCTAATTCCGTAGGACATACGAATGTAAAATCGGCCGGATAAAAGAAAAACACGGACCACTTTCCCAGGACATCCGCTTTACCGATCGTTTTAAACTCTTTATTCACATAGGCCTGAACCTTAAAATCTACAATCTCTTTTCCAATTAGTGACATAACTTTCATTTTTAATTTATACTGTTTATCTATCTGTTTTTATTAGTTCGATACAAAAATATTCTGAATATTTTTATAAATCAAACAGATATTATTTATATTTGTATCTACAAAATCTATATACAATGACAATACAACAGATGGAATACATTGTGGCGGTTAATAAATACCGTCATTTTGTGACAGCTTCGGAAAAATGCGGAGTAACCCAACCGACCCTGAGTATGATGATTCAGAAGTTAGAAGAGGAGTTGGAAATTAAAATATTCGACAGGACCAAGCACCCCATAGAACCAACTAATATGGGACTACGGATCATCAGGCAGGCCGAAGCTTCTCTATTCGAAATCCGAAAAATCAAAGAGATGGTCATTGCCGAGACCGAATCTCTTTCCGGAAGTTTGCAGATAGGCATTATTCCAACAGTTGCCCCTTATCTTGTTCCTGAATTTATTACATCTTTTAAACTCGAATACCCGACAGTGGACCTCTCTATCTCGGAGATGAGAACCGATAATCTCGTTCACCATCTTCACGACGGCTTGGTAGATATCGTTATTGCTTCTACTCCATTGAATAGACCTGAATTTTATGAAATACCGCTCTATTATGAACAGTTCGTGGCTTATTTCGCCCCGGAAAATCAACAAAAAGATCAGGTTCTAACAGCGGAAAATTTGCCGGGAGAAAATCTTTGGGTGCTACAAGAAGGCCATTGCATCCGGAATCAAATTTTTAATCTATGTTCTCAAACGGCCAGTTATAACCACGTTTACGAGGCAGGGAGCATAGACACATTAATCCGGATCGTAGATAAAAACGGCGGGTATACCTTGATCCCGGAATTACACCTGCCGTTTTTGACGGAAGAACAGAAAAAAAATATCAGATCCATTGCATCTCCTCCTGCCGTGAGGGAAATTTCAATTATCATACGGAAAGATTACGTTAAAGAAAGAATGATAAATGCCGTTGCGGACACGGTGAAAAAAATCATTCCTTCGTCTATGCTTGACGACCGATTAAAAAAATTCTCCATAAAGTTGTAGCTCTCAAAGTTTATCGGTTATTCAGAAAGGTCAAACAATTCCTGACCAGCAAGTCTATTCCTATGGATATAGCTTTTTCATCGGGGGCTAATCGGGGGCTATGCAAGGGCGGCATAGATTCGGAACCTTCCGGGCAAACACCCAACACCCATAACACGCCCGGCATTTTTTCCAAATAGATAGCGAAATCCTCTCCCAATGTCAGAGGATCCATCTCGATCACATTCTCTGAACCGACAAGATCGGAAGCATTTTTCCGGACCAAACGGGTAAGCTGTTCGTCATTCACGAGCACGGGAAGTCCATTCCAAGTATTATCCATTCTAAAAGAACACCCGTAAAGTCCGCAGATAGCACGGGACTTTTCTTCTATCAACTCAAAGATTCGATGGCGTAAAACGTTATCGTGCGTGCGAACGGTTCCCAAAACATCGACCCGATCCGGCATGACATTATTACAGGTTCCACCGTGAACAGAGGTAATTGAAAGAACCGCCGGAATAAAGGGATTCCTGAATTTGGTTATCAAAGTTTGATAAAACTGTATCAGATGAGCAACGGTCAGTATCGGATCCGATCCCATTTGCGGCATGGCGGCATGCGTTCCCTTGCCTTCCACTGAAAAAATAATATTATCCGAAGAAGCAAAAAAAGCTCCGGCACGTATACCGATACGACCGGTTTTCAATCCCGGAAAAATATGTTGAGCAAAAATGGCCTGCGGCACAGGGTCCTTTACGACTTCCGGTAAAAGCAAACGAGCTCCTCCCGGCCGTTTCTCTTCGCTCGGCTGAAAAAGTATTTTAACCGTCCCGTTCAACTCTTTTTCTCTCCTTTTCAAAAAAAGGAGAGCCCCCAAAACCATGGCCATATGCATGTCATGTCCGCAAGCATGCATCATTCCCTCCTTTTCAGAACAATATTCCAATCCGGTCTCTTCTTCTATCTTCAACGCATCCATATCAGCCCGTAGGGCAACGCAACGCTTCCCTCTGCCCACGTAAGCAATAATACCCGTACCGATCTCCTGATAGTCAATATGATGATCCTCCAGTATTCCTGTTATGTATTTTTGCGTATTGAATTCCTGCATGGCAAATTCCGGATGCCGGTGGAAATAACGCCTGTACTCTATGGCCAACGAATAGATATCTTCTGTCTTCATTTTTTCATTCTTTAATTCGAATCAACGCGTTTGATACAATAGCTGTCACTCCTCCGGCCGTAATTCCGGAAGAAAAAATGTTCTTTATCGTGTCCGGAAAATACATTAAAATTTCAGGAAGCAATTCCACACTCAATCCTAAAGAAAAACTGAGAGCCATTACCAAGGTCGCTTTGCGATCGATATTCTGAGAAGCTATAATTCGTATGCCGGCCGCGGCCACCGTTCCGAACATCAATAAGGTAGCTCCTCCTAAAACCGGTTCCGGCATCAAGGAAAATACCAACCCTACGGCCGGAAAAAGTCCCAGAAGTATTAAAAAGGCAGAAATATAATACCCTACGTAGCGACTGGCAACTCCCGTCAATTGTATCATTCCGTTGTTTTGAGCAAATATTGAATTAGGAAAAGAATTGAATACGCTTGCCATGAAAGAATTAAATCCATCGGCCATAATACCTCCGGAAACCCGTTTTATAAACTTGTCTCCCTCCACGGGTTCTCCGGATATCATGGAATTAGCCGTGATGTCTCCGTATGCCTCAATAGCGGTAATAGCATAAATTAGTCCTACAGCAATAAAGGAAGACCACTCGAAAGATAATCCGTACTTGAAGGGAAGGGGAATATGGACTCCACCGTAATTCCGAACAGAATAAAAATCAATCATCCCCATAAAATAAGCTACAATATACCCGGCACCTAATCCGATAACGATAGAACTCATCCGAAGGTATTTATTCCCGCTCCGGTTAAAGAAAATAATCAGTACCAGAACAAAGGCCGCCAGTTCCAAATGCTCGAAACTACCAAATGTTCCGTCGGCTTTGGCCAAAGCCCCTCCACCACAAGCCGTAATCCCCACTTTAATCAAACTCATGCCGATCAATGTAACAACTATTCCGGAGACAAGGGGAGTAATTATCTTTCTGGCATATTTCAATAGCCGACTAATCAACATCTCGACAAAAGAACCAGCCATACAAACCCCGAAGATCAAAGGCAATCCTCCCGTTAATCCGGTAGAGATAATCGGACCGATAAAAGAAAAGCTCGTTCCTTGTATACATAACAACCCCGCTCCTATACATCCTATTCGTTTACATTGAATAAATGTGGATATTCCTGATGCAAAAAGAGCCATGGAGACTAAAAATGCAGTAGTTTCCACATCCAAATTCAACGCCCCAGCTATAATAAGGGGTGGTGTCACTATGGCGACAAAAATAGCCAATAAATGCTGCAATGCGGCAAAAAAAGCCTCTTTAAAAGGCGGCCGATCCTCAATTCCATAGATCAAGGCTGAACGCTCTTGTTTGTTTTCCATCTCCATACCTCCTCTAATTACCGTATTTATTCCCGTATTTCAATCCGACAGTTATCCAAACTATCGATGATCGCCAAGGATTCAACAAGAATATTCCTGTTTCTTAACAAATCTCCCCCGTGCTGAAATGCCTTTTCTATGATAAATCCCATCCCGACTAACTCTGCTCCAGCTTGCTCTATCAAATCAATGATACCGTTAGCGGCATTGCCATTGGCTAAAAAATCGTCGATAAAAAGAATCCGGTCTCCTTTACCTAAAAAATCTCTACTGATACATACGTTATACTCCCTGTCTTTCGTGAAGGAACGAATCGTTGTCGAAATCGTATTTTCCATCGTTTTGGGCTGCTTTTTTTTAGCGAATACGACCGGTAGCTCTAATAGATACCCAACCATGATTGCCGGAGCTATTCCGCTGGCTTCAATCGTCATTACCTTGTTGAAATTCAGGTTGGCAAACCGACGAACAAACTCAACCCCGATAGATTTCATCAAGATGGGATCCATTTGATGATTTATGAAACTATCCACTTTTAAGATACCTCCCTCAAAACATCTACCATCCTGCAGAATCCTTCTTTTTAATAACTCCATAGGTCTTTATATTTATCTATTTTACACTCCCTGCAAAAGTATAAAAATCTCTTGTGATACGATCCGTTCTTTTCAAATTATAAAAAAGCAGCCATAAGAATGGCTGCTTTTTTATATAACAATAACAATGTTTATTTCCGTGTTTCTATCCATTTTTTAGCATTCACGAATGCTTCGATCCACGGACTCACTTCATCCTCTTTCCGATCTTCCGGATAATACGCCCAGTTCCAAGGAGCCATAGAACGTTCCAAATGAGGCATTATCGCCAAGTGACGACCATCCTTGCTGCAAATAGCCGCCGTTGCCAGAGGAGAACCGTTCGGATTAGCCGGATAGCGGTCGTAACTATACCTGACAGGAATATGATACTCCTCCTGTTCATAAGGTAAATAGAATTTCCCTTCTCCATGAGCGATCCAAATTCCCAGACGAGATCCCGCTAACGTTTTCAACATAATTGAATCATTCTCCACGATATCCACGTTTACGAAAGCTGACTCAAACTTACGGGAATCGTTATGCAGCATCTTAACTTTCTTCCCTTGCTCCGGATAAACCAAATCCAACTCTACCATTAATTGGCATCCATTACAAACACCCAGACTCAAGGTATCCTCCCGCTTATAAAAATTCTCCAAAGCGACACGCGCTTTTTCATTGTATTTAAACGCCCCGGCCCATCCTTTTGCCGAACCTAAAACATCCGAATTGGAGAATCCTCCCACAAAAACAATCATATTCACGTCTTCCAGATTTTCCCGACCGGAAATCAAATCCGTCATGTGAACATCCTTAACATCGAATCCCGCTAAATACAGCCCCCAAGCCATCTCCCGATCGCACTGGCACCCTTTTTCGCGAATAATAGCAGCTTTTATACCCGAAGGAGTCGAACGATTCGAATCCAACCCCAACGCGGCTAATTTCCCAGTAAAAGAAGAGGGGAATCGATATTTCAATTCATTCTGCTTGTAATTTTTATACCTCTCCAATGCCAACTCAACTCCGCTTTGACGACGATCCAAAAGATAAGAGGTTTTAAACCACAAATCCCTTAAAGAACGAATATCCAGGTTCCACCGCGCACTATCCTTTTTAATCGTCAAGCGGCCGCCCTGAGACAATCCCCCAAAGAAATTATAGGCAACGCCGGCCTCATCCAAAATCCGGGCCACTCGTTTACAATCCTTTACCTGTATCAATACTCCCGGATTTTCAGCGAATAAAATTTTCACGATATCCTTTTCAACCAAATAAGAAAAATCGATATCCAGTCCCAAACGATTGTCGGCAAAACACATCTCCAACAAAGCCGTGATCATCCCCCCGGCCGAAATGTCATGACCGGCCAATACATACCCCTCTTCTACCAATTGTTGCAAAACGGTGAAAACATTTGCAAAATATTCCGCATCTTTTACATCCGGAGCATCCTTTCCGACCTTATCCAATACCTGAGCAAAGCTGGATCCGCCCAATTTCAATTTATCGAATGAAAAATCAATATATACGATTTCTGTTTGCGGATCGACTTTTAAAACAGGAGAAACTATTTTTCTTATATCCTTCACCTCTCCTACCGTAGAGATAATGACGGTCCCCGGGGCGTAAACTTTTTTGTCTCCGTATTTCTGTGTCATGGAAAGAGAATCCTTCCCCGTGGGAATATTTATACCTAATTGGATGGCAAATTCACTCGCGGCCTCTACCGCTCCGTATAAACGAGCGTCTTCGCCCGGATTTTTACAGGGCCACATCCAGTTAGCAGATAAAGATATTCCCCGTAACCCTTGCTCTATGGGTGCCCAAACCAAATTAGTCAACGCTTCCGCTATGGCCAAACGCGATCCCTTTGTCGAATCGATCATAGCAGCAACCGGGGCATGACCAATAGAGGTGGCTATTCCTTTCTCTCCCTTATAATCCAAAGCGATAGCACCCAGATCATTCAACGGTAATTGCAAAGGTCCGGCACATTGCTGAAAAGCAATACGACCGGTTACAGAACGGTCTACTTTGTTGGTCAACCAATCTTTACAAGCTACCGCTTCTATCTGCAACACTTGTTCGATATACTCTTCGACTTTACTTATATCATACTCGACCTCCGTGAAATGCTCCTTTACGTTTTTATCCTCCATAATTGTTTTCGGCGGATTCCCGAACATATCTTTCATCTCCAGATCTATAGGCTTTTCTCCTGTTTTGGCATCAATAAAGGTAAAACGGTGGTCTCCCGTAGCCTCTCCGATTACATACATAGGGGCTCTTTCCCGGTCTGCAACACGCTGTAATGTAGCCACATCTTTCTCTTTCATCACCAGTCCCATACGCTCCTGAGACTCGTTCCCCACGATCTCTTTGTCGGAGAGGGTCGGATCTCCCACGGGCAATTTTTCCAAATGAATCAATCCCCCTGTCTCTTCCACCAATTCCGACAAACAATTCAAATGTCCGCCAGCACCGTGATCGTGAATGGATACGATCGGATTTTCATCGCACTCGGCCATCGCCCGGATCGCATTACATACTCGCTTTTGCATCTCCGGATTGGAACGTTGTACGGCGTTCAGCTCTATTGCACCGGCATAAACCCCCGTATCCACGGAAGAAACGGCTCCCCCTCCCATTCCAATCCGGTAATTGTCTCCTCCTAATAATACAACTTGATCTCCTGTTTCCGGAGTACGTTTCATAGCCTGTCTGCGGTTTCCGAAACCAATACCGCCCGCTTGCATGATTACTTTATCGTAACCGTATGTTTTGTCATTCTCCTCGTGTTCAAACGTCAACAAAGAACCCACGATCAAAGGCTGACCGAATTTATTTCCAAAATCCGATGCCCCATTGGAAGCTTTTATTAAGATATCTTCCGGTGTTTGGTAAAGCCATTTCCGCGGATCGATTTTCTCTTCCCAAGAACGATCAGCCTCCAAACGCGGGTAAGAGGTCATGTATACGGCCGTACCGGCAATAGGAAGAGCAGCCTGTCCCCCAGCAATTCTATCCCGTATCTCTCCTCCTGTTCCCGTGGCAGCCCCGTTAAACGGTTCCACCGTAGTCGGGAAATTATGGGTTTCCGCCTTCAAGGATATTACCGTATCGATCTCTTTCGTTTCGAAAAAGTCCGGTTTATCCTGCGTACGAGGTGCGAACTGAATCACATGCGGCCCTTCTAAAAAGGCACAATTGTCTTTATAAGCAGACACGATCCGATTCGGATTGGTCTTTGAAGTCTTTTTTATCATCGAAAAAAGAGATTCTTCTTTAGTCTCTCCATCGATAATAAATGTTCCGTTAAAAATTTTATGACGGCAATGCTCCGAGTTTACCTGAGAAAAACCGAATACCTCCGAATCCGTCAAATTTCGTTTTAACTTTTTACTTAAGTTTTCCAAATAAACAACCTCCTCCTCGTTCAACGCGAGCCCCTCTTGTTGATTATAAGCTCGTATATCTTCGATATAAACGATGGGATCCGGCTTCTTATCGATCGTAAAAACAGATTGATCCAATCCTGTATAAAATGCTTGAAGCATAGGATCGTATGTTGCTTTCTCATTACTACGAGCAAACTCTTCAATCCTTAGGATCCCCGATATTCCCATATTTTGAGTGATCTCTACAGCGTTAGTACTCCAAGGAGTTACCATTTCCCGGCGAGGACCCACGAAATATCCGTCCATCGCCTCTTCTCGAACTCTTTTTGCCCCGCTGAATAACCATTCTAATTTACTAACATCCAAAGGATTTTCTGAATCTTGGTAGTGAACGGCATACACCGTTTCATCTTTTTGGTAGAAAACTATTGCCATGCGTTATATCTGTTTATTTTGAATTCCACGTTTCACCCGCGAATATAATAAAAAACGAGGGATCTTTCCCTAAAAACAGGATTCGAACATAAAATAAAACAGAATTAATGGAATGACGAAAATGCCGATAACCTTCACCAAAGAGTTGTGTATGCAACAATCTATTGATTCGAACTTACATTTTATACCCGATCGTATTCCGCTCCCTGACCATACCGGCAAGGAATTCCGGAGTGAATTGTTCCACATCGTGTTTAGTTATCGAATACATTTTACTTTTGTTCTCTTTAAGACCGGTTTTAGCTACCCGTTGAATCCTATTTCGAATCATCATCTCCGCTACCAATTTGATCAGGCGAGCACTGGCGTGATTTTTTTTCTTATTGTCGACCAAATGGGAGATAAATGAAACGATTTGCTGCTGAGCCGTACGAGTCATTTTGGATTTTTCGGTAGCCAGATCCCGCTTCAATATCTCCAACAACTCCTCTTTCGTATAATCCTCAAACACCAAAACATTAATCATATCGGAAACTTTTTCAACGTCATCGTTCAACATGATTCGCGGAGGATTCTGTTTGGCGTATATAATCGTGTAAGCCCCCGGTTTTTCTGCCAATTGATTAACCAATATGGCACGTACCCTCTCTTTCACTCCCGGAACGTCATTCAAACGACTGGAATCTTCATCGAAGAAGAAAAGCCCGCCTTTCGATTGAAGCAACGCATTGCCTATATTCTGCATGGCTTCTTCATCTGTTTGTCCGATCAGCTTCTCTACCCGGAAACGTTTTACCTCCTCTTTGTCAATAATTCCCATCGCCTTATATAGACGGGCTATGATTCGAGCTACCGTCCCTTTGCCCATACCGGAATTACCTGTAAAACACCATTGTAAAGAGAGACGGGTATTTAATTTTACTCCTTGTCGGTTGTAATGTCGGGCCAAATCCACAAAATCGTGAATTTGCTTTTTTAATTTAGCCTGACCAACCATATGATCCAGATCCTTCAATGCAGCTGCAATCACTTTTTCATCGAACCGATCCTTGTAGGAATTGGGTAACTGAGAAGTTATATCAGGGATATCAACCTCCATCAAGGTAGTAATCTCCTTCCGGGTCAATTCCCGTTCTTTTCGGATTTTCATCGTTCGCGAAGAAAGATTTCGTATAGCCTGATCTACCATTTTTTCCACGAAAAGAGCGTTTCCAAAATGTTTATCGTGTTCATCGTATACCTTAGATACTAACTTCTTAAAAGCCTCTTGGGCTTTGGGATGTAAACTATAATTTTTTTCTTTCACTTTCCGAACAGCAATATCCAGCAACTCTTCAGGCGTGTAATCTTCAAAATAGAATGAATAGGGAAAAAGCAATTTCAACTTAGGGTTAGCGGTCAGAATTTTTTCCATCTCTTCGGAATCTCCCCCCAATATGACCACGGTATCACCGTTTTCGGTTTCGGATAATTGATTTAAAATCATACCTAAAGCCGTCATACCCGTTACCTCCTGAAACAAAGTATGAGCATTCTCAAGATAAAGAATCCCCCCTCGAGCCTGTTCATAAATATAGAATGCCATTTGCTGGGGAGGTACACTTCCGTCTCCGATCAATTCCCCCCGAGTTCTTACCGTTACCGCAGAACTTTCCAACACTCCCGCCGTATTGAAAATTTCCCCCAACATTTGAGCGACCGTAATTTTTCCGGTACCGGGATTGCCCGTAAAAATCATGTTCAGCGGAGGAAGAACATCCGTAAACCCGTGTCTTTGCCTTTCCCGGATAAAATAGACATAATTTATATAGTTAACCATACTGTTCTTCAATTTGTCAGATCCGATCATTTCATCCAATTTCTTCAATGATTCTTCCGGACTCGGTTGCTCGCAGGCATCAATATCCTCCTCCCGAATCAACATCATTTCGTCCTTCGTGTAACGACCGGAACGATTAGCCATCAAACGTTTAGCCAATTTAGATGCGGCCGACTCCAAACGATCTTCTAAAAAATGCCCGTTTTCAAATCCTTCATTTTTAAACGTACAATAATCTTTTAAAAGCTTGGCAAATTTTTCTTCCGCTTTTGGAGTAAATTTATATTGACGTAAAGTTAACATCCGATGCGTGATCTCCATAAGTTCATCCGGAGAATAATCTTCAAAAACCAATCGAGTGGGAAAACAACGTTTCATTTCGGGAATTCCCTCCGCTATGGCCAATAATTCATTCTTATTGCCGGCCAATATAACCAACACACGAGGGGATTCGTTATCCAGGATATTCAATAATATATTCCATATTCGAATGGCCGGATCATTCGGATTGTTCGTCGGATAAAGCTCATCCGCATCTTCTATCAACAATATACCGCCTTCGCTCTTGGACAAGGCGTTCCGAATCAACTCTTCTTCTGCCGTTTGTCCGGGATTTGTTAAATGTTCCCGACGGTACCGGTGCAACTCCCCGTTGCTTAATATGCCCTCTTTATAAAATATTTTTCCTATAAGTCGGGCTACCGTACTCCTCCCCGTTCCCGGATTGCCCATAAACAACATATGCATGGGAGGAAACTCATCATCAAATCCGTTCTCTTGTCTCATTTTTACAAATTCGACCAACTCGTTCACACGGGTAATCTCCTCTTTTACGTTCCTCAACCCTACCAATTGGTATAGTTGCTCTAAAGCATCTTCCTTATCCATCCATTTTTCATCATTTCGAACCGTATCGGTACGCTCCATGGATGCGACCTCTTCGTTAAAACGATACGGTACATCTTCCGTCCCTATTTCAAAATCCAATACAAGTACGACCTGATCAAAACAAAGTAATTCCACCGTATAACTTCCCGTTTCCCAAAAATGCTCCAATTTTCCACCTAAATCCACGGCAAAGCAGAGCAATCGTTTTCCCTTCGAATCGGATACGTAATACTTTCCTTTAACCATCCGGGTTGCTTTCGTCATTCCATTATGATCCATAATGTTAACGAGAAATTCATAGGTCCAATCCTCTTTCAAACAATTTTCCGCCACAAGATAAAAACGTACGTCTTTCAGGTTATTTCCGTTCAGCATGCGAAAAGAGTGGGGACGTTCCGTGTCGGGATCTTCCTCGCAACATTTATCAAATCCGGCATCAACAACCTTAAAATAATCCGCCACATCAGCATGAGCCTCCAGCAAATGAATCTCATCCGATAAAGCGGCCATTCCGTTGACCACCACCTGTACCCGGTATACCCCCTCCCGGAAAACAGACCCATTCAGATCCGCTAAAACAAACGAAACAGAATAGTTAAAGACATTCATATCTTTAGGAATAACCGCTACCTCCTCTTTCTTGGCCACCATGACAGGATTATCTCCATCTATAAAGAATAATCCGATAATAATCGAAGCATTCCATGAACTTTCATCGTAGCGCTTGTTTATCCATTCCGTATCGATATAAAATGCTTCCACTTCATTCGAACGATAGACCGTACGGTAACGTTTATGTCCCGTGTAATCAATGATATTACGATTACTTATCCGGATACTTTTAAACTTAAACTCGTCTTCAGGATTTGCTTTCTTGCCTCTGTTTTTTGCAGTATTTTTTTTGTCGGCCATATCATTTTACATTTTGGATTTTCACTATATGGTTTCATTGGATCCATACCAGATGAATCCGTTACACCAACTTCTCCAAAAATAATTTTATTTTCGTCCAAAAACAATTCTTTCCTATTTTAATTAATTCGCTATTTTATAATATATTAAAAAACAGAAAGATGAATATTTTTCGATTACAGCCCCCGACTTTTACATAAAATAAAAGCGGTGATGAAACATCACCGCCTATCGAGCGAAAAACGGGACTCGAACCCGCGACCCCAACCTTGGGAAGGTTGTGCTCTACCAACTGAGCTACTTTCGCATTATTATCAAACAACGTTTTGGCATCCTCAAACCTACCCAAGGTTGCATCCATACGCTTCGCTTTCGGGGGAAGGTTGTGCTCTACCAACTGAGCTACTCACGTACTTTTTTAAGAACAGGACAAAGGTATATAATTAATTCCAACACGCAAATTTTTATTTTAAATTTTTATACAAAAAAGTACCGGACAGCCTACTCTGTCCCTGCATTCGATCGGAAGGAGATGTCAATTTTCCTGTCAATAGCTAAATAAATATGTTTTCTTGTTTTTAATTCGCAAACATTCATAAACCCCTATCTTTTTACGGGTTTATAACGTAGATTTAATCGAACTAACGAAGATAAAACACACTTATACAAGTATGATAAGAATATGGTTTCTATTCATGTGTCTATTCGTGTACGGACAAAAGCTCCCAACAGTAAAGTTAGAAAAGGCGTTACTGTATAATCGCCACTCCCTGAAAGACACGTTTAACTCGGGAAAACAGAAACGGGTATTCCAGTGGCATAAAATAGCCCATCAATTAGATTATGTAACGGACTTCCAAAAACAACATATCGTTTTAGGAATATTACAAAATTATAAAAATAGAAACGGGTTGGCACCTCTTGTTAAGAACATTCAAAAAAACAAGTATAATCATCAACAAGATACCTTGGGGGTAGAACGAAATCAGGCCATTCCTCTTTACCGGACAAATGATTTAACCGCACCGGAACGCTACGGACCGGACGGAGCTTTAATTGCTATTTTACAAGACAGTGCCCAATTCATCAAGGTGACATTGGCCTCTTTCCGAGGGGTGTGGATGGTTCCACGCAAATACATAAAAACATTGGATTCGGTTACTTTCGATAAAGCGATTTTCATAGACCGTACCAATCAATACGTAACGACATTGGAGAATGCCAATTCGGTTTGGCTGATCAGGAGTATGAATCCGGCAACGACAGGCTTGCATCGACCTCCCTATTATAAAGAGACTCCTACCGGTATATTTGTACTACAAAACAAAATACCCAAAATGTATTACACGAAAGACGGATCGTATCAAAATGCAGGATTTGCACCTTATGCCAGTCGTTTCAGTCGAGGGGCCTATATTCACGGCGTACCCGTGAATTATCCGGATACGGTCATCCACGAATACAGTTACACGCTCGGAACTACACCCCGCTCCCATATGTGCGTACGAAATGCCACATCCCATGCTAAATTCATTTACGATTGGGCTCCTATAGACAAAACTATTGTTATTGTAATAGAATAAACTTTACCTATCATGATCTCAAACAAAATCAGCTACCTATTATTTATTTCATTACTCGTCTTTCATGCAAATTCAGGTCAAGCCGGCACTCCCCTCAATAGTCTCAGCCTCTACCATGAAATGAAATTGAACCAGTTGATGGATTACAAAGTTTTCAAATACGCCATTGACGGATATAACAAAATTCCCGTCAAAAAACCGATTCTTACCGTCATTGATTTCACAAAGCCCTCTACTTCGAAACGACTGTTTGTTATAGACCTTAAACTAAAGAAACTACTATTATCCACCCATGTCGCTCACGGAAAAAACAGCGGAAATAACTACGCAACTTCTTTTTCCAATACGCCGAGTTCGTACAAGAGTTCCTTGGGATTTTTCCTTACGGAGGGGACGTATCAAGGTAAAAACGGCTATTCGTTGATCTTGGAAGGATTGGAAAAAGGGATAAACGACCGAGCTAAGGAGAGAGCAATTGTAGTCCATGGTGCAGCCTATTGCGATCCTTCACTTTTATCATCAAGAGGTCGCCTCGGGCGCAGTCTGGGGTGTCCGGCCCTTCCCCGGCAAGTATCCCGCGAAGTCATCGATCTGATAAAAGAGGGCTCTCTGCTATTCATTTTCGGAAAAGATATTCGTTACGAAAAACAGAGCCCTATTTTATCCGCTCCCCTTCATCATGTTTTATACCCGTCTCGCTGATCTCTTTTATCAATCTATTTTTATCCATTTTACAGCATCGGCAACAATCGCTAAATCTTTTCTCCTCTTTTCGTCCTTGTCCGAGAGAGTCACGGAAACTTCTCCTTCCGTGAAATCGAACTCGCCAAGAGAAGTCCAGACAGGGTACATTTCCGCATCATTCCCCTCTATTTCAATACGTTCCTCTATCCCTTCGCTTTTTACCGTGTAGTAAAGAATAACATCGGATAAATAATTTTTATCAACTCTTTTGACGTATCTCTCAAAAGGTATATACCCTGCCTTTACCATAATCCTGTATTTTCCCTTTTCCTTTAACCGGGCTTTCCAGGTTGCCGTGCAACTACCCGAACCAAAACTCTTGTAATAACAACTTCTCACGGAATCCCCCTGAAAATTCGGACCAATAACACTCTTCCACAAGCGGACCGACTCACTCTCTCTATTCAAATAGGTACTCTCCTCTCTCTCCTTTACCCCGAACCATTTTTGTAGTATGGTCTGGTTTACCTTATCGTCGAATGAAAAACCGGGGTCCATATTATCCACCATGGTTTCTCGCGGGTCCAATGCAAAAACGGCAGGGTCTATATTTGTCCAGCTAACCCGCGTTTCCAGTTTTTCAGGTTTTTCACGGGTTCCGCTTTTCCACGCCATAAAGGTATTCGGACGATTGGATGACATACCGGTAGTTACTTCCGCATTCGGTCCCCACTTCGCATAATAGGCCATATAAAATGATTTGGCTTCCCCGGGATTCAAATAACAACTGTAACGTTGAATAGCCTCTTCATTTTTTATACAGACCACGACAAAGCCGCCCTCTTTCCCGCAATTCTTCACTTTTCCTTCCAGTTCTGCCCATCCGGATCTGGTCACGAACTTGCCGGATATCGGATCCGGATAAAAGTAAGAAGTTAAATCTTCTATTTTAAAATATTGATTGTGACAAAGGTTCAACCATCTTTCAAACACGCTTCCGACATCTCCTCCCGTTCGACTTTTTAGTTCTTCACAAAAATCCTCAAAACGAATCATTCCCCGGCGGGTATGGTAAATATCATCTATCGCTCTAAAGAATGTATCCACGGAAACTTTCAACCCGATATGGTCCATCAAATCGCGTAAACTCCACAACATCACGTTGTACCGCGTTGTTTGAGCGATATTCTCGTCCGACATAGCTTCTTTTAAACTGTGTTTCCGGGTGTAATCACGAGCCGTCTCCATATCCCCGATTCCAAATCTTCCTCCCCTACCCATTAAAAACGACTTATCCAAATAAAACCTGTCCCATAATATGTTGATAAAGGGATATTGTTCCGAGTAAATCGACAAACGACGATCCGTCATTAAAGTACCAATATCCAACGGATTTAATTTTGCCGCATTCGAAGCATAACTGCTTTGCCTTAACAAAGGATGACTGTTCGTTCCCAGTGTCCAGTCCTTACTCAAACAGTACCAAAGATTAATACCTTGTTCCAGAGTAGGATTTTGCGCCTCCTGCATATAGACCTCTCCATCCCCGATATCAATAGGAATGGGAGATCCATCCCCAACGGGTTTATTGAGAATATCGAACATGTCGACAGTATAGCTTCTTTCCGGCAAGAAAAAAATCCCTGGTTCGATTTGACCGCCAAGGACTCTGCCTTCATTGGATTCTATCCGAAACGACAAGGGGGTCTCTATCAAACTCAGACGAGCCATCGCCCCGTCTTTCCAAGTTAAATCCGTAAAATCCAATCCATAAGGGAAAATATACGGGTTTTCGTGAAAAAATAATTTCACATCCTCCGCTTTCGTTGCGACAAAATGCTTAAAAAAAGCCTTGGGTTCCGTTATGGTATTCAAGGAAAGTCTTATCAGACTATCCACATCCAACTGTCTCGTTTTAAATTTCCCGCCACAAACCGAGATCCCCGGTAAATAACCGGAAGAGATGAAAAAAAGTGTGTCTTCTCGTTCGAAAATTGTCCCTTGAGAGAAGAGAGAAGCCTGACGAGGAGCCACCACCTTCAGGTGATAAAGCGTCATGTCCTTTCCCGTGTTCATCGGCATAAACGGATGTACCGGGGCAATCGCCGTCGGATACCATCCACACGCGGGTGTCAACAACAAATAAGCATCCCCGATAAAAGCACTGCGCCGCCCCGTGGGAAAGAATAGGTCGTTATTGAAAGGATTCTCGTAATCCTGATCCGATAATTGCAAATTCGTGAAACTCTCATCGATTTTTCCCGAGTAACTTACACGCAACTGCAAGGAATCACCGCCATTTATAGGACGATCCAATATAATAATTTGTCCGTCTCGCTTAAAATTCACGTTTTTTCCCCTCTCCTCCACGACGTCGACTCGTAATCCCGGATTCAGGAAAAGAAGAGGTCGGTCAATCTTTTCTTTTGTCAGGTTACACAATATCAGATCGCTTTCCATAAAAAGCCGATCCTCCCGTTGCTCCATCCTTATCGAATGACGTTCTATATGACAAAGTTTTCCCTTCCAGTGACTACGGAAACTTTCACGATATTTTTCACGAGTACTTCGATCTGACCAATAACCGGCCTCAAGCAATATACCACATGCGATACCTAACAAAATAAGGGTTCCTCCCCCATAAGTGTAAAAAGTCGCACGTTCCTTCACGCTCGGTAAACGCTTCATCCCCTTTATACTACAAAATACGAATCCCATACCCAACAGCAAAAAAACCGAACGATGCAATAAATAATATCCTAAGCCCAGATGCCCTGTCACGTCAGAAAACAGATTAGGCACCCCGGTCGCTAAAAAATCTACCGTTCCATGCAATACATAAGGCAACCACACGATCGATACGCCTAACCAGCCGAGCAGAAGCAAAAGTGCCAGGTAACGAAAACATACAATCCGGACCAACCAAAGACTCAATCCCATCATAAAAATCAAAGAAGGAATATTCAACGTGAAAAAATAAAACAGGTAATACCACGGATTCAAAGGCGCTAAACTGTTTAAATTTACAAAAAAAATGCACGCTAACATAACAATCACGTTTACAACGGCAAACAACATGGCATTCCCCAATATCCGTCCCCATGTGTAGTTTGCGTTTTCCATAGGACGGGCATATATCGGCTCTAAGGTTTCTCCCATCCCCTCCCTCCTCGGAAAATCAGTCATTATAACGATCACGAATAACGATTGCAGAACACTAAACAGATAGGCATTTATCAGAGGCACGGATGACGGAAGAGCAACTAACTTCCAATTCTCACAATACCCCTCTCCCTGCAAAAACAGTTGGTATAAGGTAATACTGAATAAAGAAACGAGAACAAACAGCAAAAATACCCATCCCCTGCTTTGTTGTTTTGCCTCGTAAACGGCTACATGGAACACATCACGCATTTTCATAAGTTATTCGGTTATAAAACGGTAAATAATAGTTGTCAGATTTCCTTTTTGTCGGTAGACTAACGGAAATTCAGAATTCACCGTCCGAATACCAATCCCCTCCTCAATTTCTAATTTTTTTTATTTAATTTAGATTTTGTAAAACTAAATATATAGCAGATAAAAAACAAATAAAATTTACTATTTTATAAAAAGGGGTAATTTCTTTAAAAATACAAAACGTCGTCCGAATTAAAATCGGACGACGTTTTACCGGAGCGAAAAACGGGACTCGAACCCGCGACCCTAACCTTGGCAAGGTTATGCTCTACCAACTGAGCTATTTTCGCAAATTATCCAATGCATCTCACGTGCCTTTTATTGCGATGCAAAGGTAAACTCTTTTTCAAAAAAGAACAAAAAAATCGGCCGATTTTTTTCAAAATCGACCGATCACTCAAAATAAAACCACCTACTTTACCTGTATCGTCTTATTTAATTTAGCTCTCTCTTCGTTTTTAGGCATCGTAATATCCAAGATACCGTCTTTATAAACCGCTTCGGCCTTACCGACATCGTATTTATCCTCCGGCAATTCTATCGTGCGATGAAAAGAGACGGAAGTAAACTCTCTTCGTAAAAATTTTTGTTTACCATCTTGCTCTTCCTTCTCCTCTTTTTGTTCACCGGATATTGTCAGGAAACCATCTTTATACTCTAACTTAATATCTTCTTTTTTCATCCCCGGAACTTGAAGTTCCAACGTCAGATTCTTATCGTCCTCTTTCACGTTCAAAGCCGGAATTCCTCTTTGTTCGTTAATTGTCTTAGGCCATGTATCGAAAAAATCATCAAAGAGATTAGAATAAAATGGCCTTAAATCACTATTTCTTTTCACAATACTCATAATTTTACCTCCTCTATTAAAAGTGATCGTTTAGTTTAATTGTACATCGTCTTATACGTTGAAAATTCCAAAGTGTTACAAAAAGAATATATAAAATCACGAAAGGAAATTGTTTTCTGATGCATATTTCGTAATTTCGAATCCTGAAAATAATGAAGATTTTACTATGGCAATTATTAGAGAATTAAACGGGCATTCTCCCAAGTTCGGAGAAAATTGTTTTATTGCTGAGAATGCAGCAATCATAGGAGAAGTGGAAATGGGCGATAATTGCAGTATTTGGTATGGTGCTGTATTACGGGGAGATGTACATTATATAAAGATAGGTAATAATGTAAATATTCAAGACAACGCAACCATCCATGCCACCTACAAAAAGTCGCCTACAAATATAGGTAACAACGTATCTATTGCGCACAATGCGGTCGTCCACGGGTGTACGATTCATGATAATGTATTAATCGGCATGGGAGCCATCGTGTTGGACAATGCCGTTATAGAAAGTAATTCCATTGTCGCAGCGGGAAGCGTGGTAACCAAAGGCACCGTCGTAGAGTCCGGTTGGGTATATGCCGGAGCCCCGGCCAAAAAACTGAAAGAGATGGGGCCTGAATTACTTCGTGACGAGGTGGAGCGTATCGTAAACTCCTATTCCACGTATGCAAGCTGGTATAAGTAATTAAAAAAACTGGAATAAATTATATGAGTATCATAGTCTCTCCTTCCTTACTATCTGCAGATTTCCTTCACTTGGCCAAAGATGTTGAAATGGTTAACGAAAGTTCCGCAGACTGGTTTCATTTGGATATCATGGACGGCGTTTTCGTCCCGAATATTTCTTATGGTCTACCACTCGTATCACAAATAAAGAAAGCAGCCCGGAAACCGTTGGATGTGCATTTGATGATCATTCAACCCGAACGTTACGTGGAGGCTTTTCATAAAGCAGGAGCCGATATATTGACGGTCCATTACGAAGCGTGTACACATTTGCACCGGACTCTACAACAGATCAAATCACTGGGAATGAAGGCCGGGGTAGCCCTCAATCCGCATACACCGGTACACGACTTAGACGATATCATTCAATACATCGATGTGGTTCTGCTTATGAGTGTTAATCCCGGATTCGGCGGACAATCTTTTATAGAAAGTACGCTCCAGAAAGTTACAAAACTCAAAAAACTGATAAAGGAAACAGCCTCCTCCACCTGTATAGAAGTCGATGGCGGTGTGAATTTCGAGACAGGACGTCGGCTTGTGGAAGCCGGGGCTGACGCTTTGGTTGCGGGGAGTTTCGTATTTAATTCTCCGGACCCGAAAAAAAATATAGAAGGATTGAAAAATTTATAATCCGCCGACCGAAGGTGTAAAAAAATAGTAAAACGATACGCTTATGTCTATGGGAACTATTATCAAGCTGGAGCAGGCAGCTATCCGGCAGCAAAAGAATACGGTATTGAAGAACGTTAACCTGGAAATTGCCGAGGGCGAATTTGTTTATATCATCGGAAGAGTAGGTAGTGGGAAAACGTCTCTATTAAAAACATTATATGCCGAAATACCTTTAGAGTACGGAAAAGCGGAAGTTGCCGGATTTAAATTAGGCAAGATAAAAAAATCCCATATCGCCCTATTAAGACGAAAATGCGGCATCGTGTTCCAGGATTTCAAATTACTCACGGACAGAAATGTTTATGCCAACTTAGAATTTGTATTGAGAGCAACAGGATGGAGAGACAAAAAAGCGATCCGGGAACGAATAGACGAAGTCCTCGAGAAGGTGGAGATGCCGGATAAGAAAGATAAATTCCCGCATCAACTCTCCGGAGGAGAGCAGCAACGTATTGTATTGGCCCGAGCTTTATTAAACGCCCCTCCCCTTATTTTGGCAGACGAACCGACCGGAAATATAGATCCGGAAACCTCCTACCATTTGATCGAACTGCTGAAAGACATTTGTGACAGCGGGAAGACGGTTATCATAGCAACCCACCAGTACGACCTGATCACCAAATTTCCCGGACGGGTTTTCCGATGTGAAAACGGAACCATTCTTGAAGACCACTCTTTTTCTGAGATTGTAGCAGAAAATCCGCCCTTAAGTGAAGAAGAGATCGAAAATATCGTGGAGAGCAACCCGGAAATATTAACTCGGAATCCGGAAAACGAGACTTCAACGGTAGAAGAGTGCGTCATAAATACGACTGGCAACAATATGCCTGTGGAAGAAAGCGTTATGGAGTCCTTGGAATCGGAGCAGATGCCGACGGAAGCCGAAAGCATGGAGGAAGAAAAAACAGAGGTCTCATTCTTAACAGAAGAAAAACAGACAGATAAAAAGGAAAATACGCCGAACGACACGATAGGTATTGAATTAATATAAGGAACGGGGCGATCCCCAAAAAATACCGCTTATGAAGTGAAAAACATCATAAGCGGTATTTTTTATATATCAATCTGATTTTTAGTTATCTTTCGTAATCAATAACCACGCATCCGAAAACTCCGGATATCTTTCTCTCACCCGTATCAGTTCGGCCCTTGCCGGGGCCTCTTCGTCAAAACCGGCAATACTTACCCGATTCATTCCGGCATCATTTTTCATAATGATACTATTATACCCCTCACCGATCAAACGGTTCCGTAACCGAATAGCATTATCTTCATTAGAGAAACTTCCTACAATAACGTTATACTTTTTCATAACATCGCCATGGGTCATGGTTACTTTCTCTTCCTTAGAAACAACAGGCTTACCGTTTGTCTTCTTCTCCCGCGTTTGTGTTGTAGGAACAGTTTGCTCAACTACCACATCTTCCTCTTCTTCGAAAGGCGGAGCATATACCTTTTTATTTGTCCCGCAACTGGCCGCAATGACAGCCAACATAATTACCAATACAATACTTTTCATTTTTTCCCTTCTTTAAATGTTATAAATCTTTTATCTACGCAGAGCAAAATTAATGATAAAAATTACATCATAATAAATTTTATTCAGAATTTTCAAACATTCTACGTTTTAGGATTAACTTTGTTCTGTTTTAATAAGGACAAATAAACAATTATACCATAATCAAAAAAGAATGAAAAAACTACTCCTTTTCGTTTGGGTTATATTTTCCTTTCAAGTGCAAGGACAAGTAATCCGGGAATGGATGAGTCTCCCTCCCATTCCTGTGGAAATGCCCGCTTTTCACAATCAAAAAAACGGGAACAACCAACCTTTCGCTCCCGTTTCACTTTTAGAATTCTCGACTCTATCCGTCGAAAATCTCACTCCTGTTCCGGAAGGCATCGAACAAGGAACAAAAGATTTTCAATGGCGACGTTCGAAGGTGGTTGACGGGAAAGTCCGTTGCTCCTCACGGGAGAAAAGGCTTTCTATCGTCTATAACGCCGTTTACATGGCCAACACGGAATGGATGAATGGCAGCATGACTTTCCATTTCGGTGCTCCCGCGGAGGTATTTATAGACGGAGAAAAAGTACTTACTTACGATGCCTGTAACGAAGAAGAAAAAAACGTCTCTAAAGAGATACGCAGAAACTGGATACCGGGCAAACACACGATAATCGTAAAAAGTCTTGTACTCCCGAACTCCTCGCAAACCTTGTTTTCCGCCTCCTTTAAAGCAGGAGATGAGTTCAAAAATATTCCTGTAGAGTTTACCCTTTCACCCATGAGAGGAAAAAATATTTACGATGTATTGAACGGAACCCGTATCGGAGACATACAAACCTCCCCTTCTGGTAAATATTTGCTTTTAAGTGAAACGGAAATCATAAAAGGCAAGAGTAGCCGAATAACCTATCTTTATCGACTTACAAATAAAGAAATCATTTACTCTTTTTACGGAAAAGAGACGACCGACATCACTTGGGTACCGGGGCAAGATAAGCTCTCCTTTTTGATACCGGAAGGAAAAGGACATTCACTTTATACCTATGATCCTGAAACCCGACGCCAAGAATGCCTCATCAAAGCCGATCGCTCGATCTCAGGATACAGATGGTCTCCCGATCGAACCTACTTGCTTTATTACCAATCGGAAGATTATAGCGAAAAAGAGTGGAAGTTGCGTAAAATCGAAGGTATGGAAGATCGCCAACCCAATTACCGTACCCGTTATTTCCTTTGTAAATATGATTTCAAAAGCGGAATCCACACCCGTCTGACTTGGGGAAATCAAACCACGTCAATCATGGATATCAGTCATGACGGTAAACAGGTTGTCATCACTACAAACCGTCCGGATTACAACGAATATCCGTATAGTAAACAATCCGTTTATCTGATGGATATACCGTCAAACCAAATCGATACCTTATGGCAAGACCGCCCGGTCAGCATATATTGCTCGTTTTCTCCCGACGATAAGCAACTGCTGGTGAGCGGAGGCGCTAACGCTTTCGGGAATACAGGCATTAACATTCGTAAAGGACAAATCGTAAACGAATACGATACCCAACTTTTCATTTACGATCTGGAAACCCACCGGGTAGATCCGATTACCAAATACTTCAATCCTTCAGTCTCTACCTCCTATTGGCATAAAGACGGCTCTATTTATATCATCGCGGGCGACACGGATTATATCCACCTGTTTCGTTACCGAAACGGCAAAATAGAAAAGATCGATTGTCCGGGAGACGTCATCCAAAGACTCTCTTTACCGGAACAGGGTGATTTAGCTGTTTACACGGCTTCCGATCAAAGTTACCCCACTCGTGTCTATACCTTAAATCTCACGGATCTGAGTACGCAATTATGGGACAACCCGGCTGAAGAACAGTACAAAAATATTGTTTTCGGAAAAGTCAAGGATTGGGATTACCAATACAAAAAGGGTACCACTATTGACGGGCGCTATTACCTTCCGGCCGATTTTGATCCGAGTAAAAAATATCCGATGATTGTCTATTATTACGGAGGGACCTCTCCCGTCGAAAGAACTTTCGGAGGACGCTGGCCGTTTAATTTATACGCGGCGAACGGGTATGTCGTGTATGTCATGCAACCCTCTGGTGCCACGGGATTCGGACAGGAGTTTTCCGCACGTCACCAAAACAACTGGGGAATCATCACGGCAGACGAGATCATCGCGTGTACGAAAGCATTCTTAAAAGCACATCCGTTCATAGATCCTCAAAGAGTAGGCTGTATGGGAGCCTCCTACGGCGGTTTCACGACCATGCTTCTGCAAACCCGTACCGATATATTTGCCTGCGCAATCTCCCATGCCGGAATCTCGTCCATATCCAGCTATTGGGGTGAAGGATATTGGGGATACAGTTACAGCACCCAAGCAGCTGCTTACTCTTTTCCCTGGAACCGAAAAGACATATATGTAGATCAGAGTCCTTTATTCAACGCGGACAAAGTGAAAAAACCGATATTGTTATTACATGGAACAGCCGACGTTAATGTACCCACCGGAGAGAGTATCCAATTCTACACGGCATTGAAACTATTGGGCAAAGAGGTGGATTTGGTTTTGATCAACAATGCCGATCATGCCGTAGTTGACTACGATCAACGAATCCTATGGAATAATACCATTTTATCTTACTTTGCCAAATACTTAAAAGGTCAACCGGCCTGGTGGGAAAATATGTATAAAAACAAAAATTTATAATCATGTTCCGGGAAATCGAGCGCAAATTTTTAGTCAACGGAGATTTCAAATCACAAGCATTTAATAAGACTCAAATCACACAAGGATATCTGTCTTCCGTACCGGAACGCTCCGTAAGGGTACGCGTAAAGGGAGATCGTGCCTACCTGACCGTAAAAGGGAAAGGTAATGCTACCGGGGCGAATCGTTTTGAATGGGAAAAAGAGATATCCGTCGGTGAAGCCGAAGCATTGCTACAAATCTGTGAACCCGGAATTATCAATAAAACCCGCTACTATGTAAAAGCGGACAAATTCACGTACGAAATAGACGAATTTCACGGGGGCAACGAAGGTTTGATTTTAGCAGAGATAGAATTGGAAGATGAAAACGATACTTTTCCGAAACCGGAATGGATAGGAGAAGAGGTCACGGGCAAACAGAAATACTACAATTCGATGCTAAGCAAACACCCCTTTTCGGAATGGTAAACACATAAAAATCAGGATGAATATACAATCCTGATTTTTATTGAATCCCCGCTGTCTATTTTCTTGTTTTCCCATGGGAAAATCGTAACTTTGCGCAAAAATTTTAACAATATCTCAAAAAATATAGGCATGGATAAAATCCTAAATCGAGCAGCGGATAACATCCGTATTCTTTCAGCCTCCATGGTTGAGAAAGCTAAATCTGGCCATCCGGGTGGAGCCATGGGTGGAGCCGACTTTGTAAATGTTTTGTACTCCCAATTTTTAAATTTTGACCCGGACGATATGAGTTGGGCCAACAGAGACCGATTTTTCTTGGATCCCGGACATATGTCCCCCATGCTGTACTCCATTCTCAGTCTCGTGGGGACTTACAGTATGGAAGATTTACAAAATTTCCGTCAATGGGGAAGTGTGACTCCGGGACACCCTGAAGTCGATGTTAAACGAGGAGTGGAAAACACCTCAGGCCCCCTGGGGCAAGGACATGCCATGGCCGTGGGTGCAGCAATCGCAGAACGTTTTTTGGCAGCTCGATTCGGTGAATGGATGGCCCATAAAACCTACGCTTTTATTTCTGACGGAGGTATTCAGGAAGAAATTTCTCAAGGAGCCGGCCGTATTGCCGGAACATTGGGGTTATCCAATCTGATTATGTTTTACGACGCAAACGAAGTGCAGCTTTCGACCCGTGTCAACGAAGTGACCAGAGAGGATACGGCCATGAAATACAAGGCATGGGGCTGGAATGTCATTACCATAAACGGAAACGATGCGAAAGAAATCGCAGAGGCTCTGAAAGCTGCCAACGAAGAGAAGGAACGCCCCACCCTTATTATCGGGAAAACATTAATGGGAAAAGGAGCCGTAGGGGCTAACGGGGAAGATTTCTCCGACAAGGTCTCGACTCACGGACAACCGTTAAGCGGTGCAGGCGCCTCTATCGAGAAAACCATTGAAAACTTAGGAGGAGATCCACAACATCCGTTTGTTATATTCCCAGAGGTTAAAGAATTTTACAACAAAGTATTAGAACAGAAGAGGGCTTATGCCAAGGCTAAAAAAGCAGAACAAGCCGCCTGGGAAAAAGCCAACCCGGAATTAGCCGCAAAATGGCATCGTTTCTTATCCGGCAAGGCTCCCGAAATCGACTATAAATCCATCGTACACAAGCCCGGAATTGCTACCCGTGCCGCATCAGCCGACGTATTAGTCGAATTAGCCAAACAGGTTGAAAATATGATCGTCAGCTCTGCCGATTTAAGCAATTCCGATAAAACAGACGGATTCATCAAAGGCGGAGCCCGAAATCTGATAAAAGGAAATTTCAGCGGAGCTTTCTTCCAGGCTGGAGTTGCCGAATTAACCATGGCTGTCATCTGTAACGGGATTGCCTTACATGGTGGTATATTCGTAGCTTGCGGTACGTTCTTCGTGTTTTCCGACTACATGAAACCGGCTGTTCGTTTAGCCGCGTTGATGGAGATCCCCGTAAAATTCATCTGGTCGCACGATGCATTCCGCGTGGGGGAAGACGGACCGACTCACCAACCTATCGAGCATGAGGCACAGCTCCGGTTAATGGAGAAGCTTCATAATCACTCCGGTAAAATGAGCCTGTTGGCCCTTCGTCCGGCGGATGCCGCCGAAACTTCCGTCGCGTGGAAAATGGCCATGGAAAATACCTCCACCCCTACCGCCTTGATCCTGTCCCGGCAAAATATCAAAGACCTTCCGGGAGGATACGATAAAGCTTTACAAGCAGAAAAAGGAGCATACGTGGTAACCAAAAACGCGGAGAATGTTGATATCGTGCTGGTTGCTTCCGGTTCGGAAGTATCTACCTTACTGGAAGGTGCACAACTATTAAAAGAACGTAAAGGCATATCTTCTCAAGTGGTATCCGTCATCTCCGAAGGATTATTCCGCGAGCAATCCTCAACATACCGAGAAGAAGTCATCCCGGCCAATAAGCCAAAATACGGCTTGACAGCCGGTCTTGCCGTCACGTTGGAAGGACTTGTCGGAATAAACGGACGAATCCACGGAGTAAATCATTTCGGTTATTCGGCCCCGGCGAAAGTATTGGATGAAAAATTCGGATTCACCGGAGAAAACGTATATAACGAAGTATGTGAAATGTTAAAGAGATAATTTCACAAAAAATTAAACAAGAACGGGGATCGTAAAAATCCCCGTTCTCTATTTAATTACCGGACATAACGCAAAAACAAAAAAATCTTTGTATATCCCGAATATAGCATTATCTTTGTACTCGCAAAGCAAGGAATGTTGTTTTAGCTTATATTGCGGGATGGAGCAGTTGGTAGCTCGTTGGGCTCATAACCCAAAGGTCGTCTGTTCGAGTCAGGCTCCCGCTACTAAATAAAAACCGTTCGAAAGAGGATTTCGAACGGTTTTTAATATTAGCCAGTTTGCTTGAACCGTCTAATCGCCAGCTCCTTTACAATTGTTTATTTTCCTATTAAACCGTAATTATCGGTATACACCTTCCGTTTTATGGTCTCTATAAACTCGGGTAAACGTTCGGAATATTGGTTTCCCATAATCCAAAGCGGACAAGAATCCCGGACTCCGTCATAAGAAGGCTGTATATATTCCTCCTCCAGAACCTGATACCCGTTCCGCTGATAGTAACGGACACGCCGGGTAGTCATCTCGTCTTGCATCGGCTCGACTTCCAATAACCGAACTCCTTTCAGATGATCAGTCACGTAATTTAGAACCTGTTGCCCGAGCTTCTTGTTGCGCATGGAGGGATATACCGCAAGGTGCTCTAAATAATAAAAATCCTTCATGTCCCAGTACACGAAAAAACCGCACAACTCTCCGTCACATTCAACGACACTAAAATACATATCGGATTTCTCTTTTATCATCCGTCTCAATTGCCCGATATCTCTTCTCTCTTCCACCGGGAAAGCATCCTCGTAGAGAGGAATCAAACGATCCAGATTCCGATCGTCAGGATTTGTTATTCTAATCAAATTCATCATATTCTTGTTGTTTATGTATACCTTTTTACTTGTTTTTTCTCGATAACAAATTTATTGTAACCGTTTCAATTTCGAACGGATGCGAATGGCGGAAAAATTAAACGTATCCCCCAAAAGCGGATACCCCTCTGCTTTTCTTTATGAATGTTTCCATAAACCGATCTTTCTGCAAAGATAGGAAAACATAGGGAAGTTTATATAATGACTAATTTATTTACCCGAATATTTGGATTAATAAAAACAAATAGCTATCTTTGCACTCGCAAAACAGAAAAAAGTTGTTTTGGCTTATATTGCGGGATGGAGCAGTTGGTAGCTCGTTGGGCTCATAACCCAAAGGTCGTCTGTTCGAGTCAGGCTCCCGCTACGATAAAGAGAACCCATTCAAAGGGTTCTCTTTTTTTATTTAGAAAAAATATACATTATCTACGTTTTGATAATTATTATTAATAACAGTATTCAATCCATTTATTTGCAACTGAAAATTAATTTATTACATTTGCAAAATATGACCTAAATAGATACTAAAATGAAAACCAAAATTGTAAGCACAGGAATTATTGTTTTTATCGCTATACTTATAGGATGTACGGATAAAGACATGTCGAAGACCCCTCCTCCGGGAGATGGAAACGCGTTTGACTACCGTACGGCAAACAACATTACTGCAGATGTAAATTATAGTGTTCCCGAAGGGTACGCGTTAGCGTTCGAAGCTTACGCGGAAGATCCGATTGAGATCGTAAATGATGAACCCGTGAAAAAAGAAGGTTTAAAAACCTTATTCAAAGGAATCACGGACAATGACGGAAATTATTCGGAATTAGTTCAGATCCCTGCATCTATTAAAGAAGTATACCTATATACTGATGCTTTAGGTGTTCCTTCTGTAACAAAATATTCCATCGATGGTACACAGGTAAAATCCAAGTCCGTTAGCTTGCGGGCAGGAGAAACGGATTATATCTACTCTACTCGTCCAAGCGAATTGAAAATAGTAAATGACGGCAAATGGAATGTTAAAGGTGTTCCGAATTATTTAGGCGCTCCCAAGAATGTATCGTCTGACGGACTAAAGATGGTGAATGCAAGTTTAGGTACGAAAAGCGATAATGTCGATAATTATATTGCCGAAAGCGGGGAAGCCAATATCAATATCGTTAAAGACGGAGCTATTATCGATCTAGTCGTTGTACACAATAGCGGCAATACGGTAACTAATACGATGGGATATTATTATTACGATTCTCAAAAACCACCCCGTTCCGTTGAAGATATTCAAAAAATCGTGTTATTCCCGAACGCTACTTTTGCCCCGAAAGCCGGGTTGCAATTGGGAGATAACGTTCGGTTAAAATATTGGGACGAAGCCACCCAAAGCTGGATAGACCAATTTCCAAAAGGAATAACCATCGGATGGTTTATTTTAGTCGGAGGTTTCAATTCCACTTCCTATGCCATATCCCAACCGGATATCTGGAAAGTATATGCCTATTCCAATACGGAACTCAACGATTTACAGCAAAAACACAACGTGATCGTCCGGGATCCCAACACGAAAATCCGTTATATCGGTTTCGAGGATAAAAATTTCCATCAGGCAGACTACCGTGACTTTATTTTCTACATAGAGGCCGATCCTTCGTACGTGGAATACAACGACGACAATATTCCGGACGGAAAAGATTTGACGGATAGCGATGGAGATGGTGTTCCGGACGTAGATGACGAATTTCCGGACGATCCTCTATTAGCTTACACCATAAAATACAACGGAACGGTTGCTTTCGAGGATATATGGCCTTATCAGGGAGACTATGACATGAACGACGTTGTGATGGAATACAATACCACTCACTATCTGAACGCCCGTAATTTAATCGTTAAAGTAAAAGACGTATGGACGTTAAAGAATAACGGAGCCCAGTACACAAATGGTTTTGCTTACCAATACGAAACCAGCAGCAGCATGATTCGATCAATGAATATAACGTCAGATTACACGACTCCTACCCGTTTCAGTCTGAATAGCAAGGGGCTGGAGAACAACCAAACAAAGGCAACGATCATTCTGTTTGACGATGCGGAAGACGTGGTTAAAACAGGAAAAGACATGGTTTTTACCGTAGAGACGACTTTAGGCGGAATGAAATCCAACGAGTTAGGTTTACCACCTTATAATCCTTTTATTATCGTCGAGTCCGATAAGCAACGAGGATGCGAGGTACATCTGCCTAATCACAAGCCTACGGATTTAATGGATATGAACCTTCTGCATTACGGGCATGATCTTTCCGAACCGGCAAAAGGACTCTACTTCATATCCAACAACTATTTCCCGTTTGCCATTCATATCGTGGGAACCTCTTTTGATTTTCCTAAAGAAGGACAACGTATCGATGAAGCATTCCCGCAGTATACCCGATGGGCAACTTCAAACGGGACAGAAAACTTAGAATGGTATAAACACAAAAAATAATAACCGATAAGGGTACTGTTCCAGTACCCTTTATTTTTGAATATATGAAACCACAGGAATTATTAGACCTCTTTTTGCAACGACAAAGTGTCAGGGGATACTCCAGCGAACCCGTATCTCAAGAGAGTTTATCGAGGTGCATCGAAGCCGCCCGCCTGGCTCCTTCAGCCTGCAATGCCCAACCGTGGAAGTTTGTCATCGTCAAAGACCCTGAATTGAAGAATAAGGTAGCGGACGCCACATCGGGAGGGATTCTTCCCATGAATCATTTTACCAAACAGGCCCCTGTTATCGTCGTCATGGTTAGAGAAAAAGCAAATCTCTCTTCCCGTATCGGTCAAACATTAAAGAATAAGGATTTTACCTTAATCGACAACGGCATTGCGGCAATACAATTTTGCCTTCAAGCTACCGTTGAAGGATTGGGAACTTGCATCATGGGATGGTTTAATGAAAAAAAGATAAAGGATTTGCTACATATCCCTTCGTATAAAAGAGTAGAGTTGATCATCCCTATCGGACATCCTGCAGACCCGATCATTCGTCCCAAAATTCGAAAAAATACGGATCAAATCAGCACCGTAGACAGCTACTAAAAATCCAACTGCAATTGAGTGCCGGACCCGATAGGATATATTTTATTCATGTTAACATACCAAATATATCCTTTCACCTCCTTATGCCCCATTTGTCTCAGTATTTTACAATAGAATCCCATTTGCTTACGGTACTCCTCCTCCTCTTTGTATCCGAACTTGTAATCTACGATAACGACCTTATTCCCGTCAAACATAACCCGGTCGGGCCGAGCTCTTCCCGCGTTCGTAAAAAGGATATCCCGTTCGGTAATGATGCGATAACTTCCGTCAAACCAAGAAGCTTCCGGAACATTATCCAAATAATCGATTAATTTTTTTCGGTACATCTCCTTTTCATTATAATGTATTAAACCGGAACGATATACCTCATTTACCGCCCGTTCTATATCTGTCGTCTTTTCGATACGACGGAAAAGTTCATGAAACAATTTTCCTTCGTCTACCGCCGAATTTCCCTTCTCTTCGATATCCGTGTAATCTTCGTATTTATAACGCACCCGGACTCGATCTTTCAAATCGAAAACCGGATACTCTTTTAACATAATCCTGTTATCTACCGTCTCTTTCCTTCTTTCCCTCAAAATACCGCATTCTCCTATACTTAACTGCTTTTCCCCGCTGTTCCATCCGGATAATAAACGAGTTGCTTCCAGTCTTTCCAACACTTGATACAAAAAAGATCCAATATCTGCCGGTCGCCCTTCCTTACTGATTTTAGGCGCATAAGGGAAAACATGCAAGGCTCTCTTTGCTCTCGTCAAAGCGACATATAAAAGATTTAAATTATCGATATAGGTCTTCATATGCTCTTCCAAATAAGCCTCTTTAAAATGGCTGTCCGATAACTTTGAAGAGTAATTCAGTGGAGCATATTCCAAATCTTTAAAACCCTCCTTCCTGTTATCACACCAAAGGCGACGGGCATGTCTCATATCGTCCAAATCCCAGTTACAGAAGGGAATGATCACGGTATCAAATTCCAATCCCTTGGACTTATGAATGGTTAATATCCGAACAGAATTGGTCTCTTCCGAAGTTGAGAGAACCTTTTTATCCTTCTCTTTTTCCCACCATTCCAGAAATACGGGTATGCTGCTCGTATTGTTCTCTTCATATTCGAATATAATATCCTGAAAAGCAATTAAATAAGGCAATTCCTCTATCCGATCCCTCAGTTTCATTGCTGCAATAATAGCCTCTACCATTTCATACAAAGACCCGGTCGTTTCTCGATTTATCTCCTGCAAAAAAGGAATACCCAGAGATGTCATGAAGGTCTCTTCTGAAGCGATTGCCTTAAACCGCGTATCCTGATCATCCAAATTTTCGTTTTTGACATAAGTAAAATAGTGGTACGACAAAACGGCCCGGTTTACCAAGTCATAAGGAGTCATTATGTATTTCAATACACTAATAATCAAAATAACATACGGAGAAGCCGCCACATATAAAGAATCATTCGAAATAAAAGGAATAGGTGCAGTCGGGTGCAGTCGATTATACTCAATAATATAATCGGCTACAAAAGCCCCTTCTTTACCGTTTCTTACAAGAATTACGCTATTCTTCAATTCCTTCCCTCTCTCCATATTACTCCGGATTACTCCCACGACGGCTTCCATAATGGCTTCCGCACTTCCCTCTTCCTGTTTATCCCCTCCATATTTAATTTGTATATAACCCCGTTCATCGCGGCGTATTTTCTGTTCCGTATGGGCATAAGCCTCCAAGATTGAGAAAGAGTAATCGTTCTTTCCCTCCTCTTTATCATACATCTCTTTCAATTGTAAAGCCGCCTGGGAAAACAGCAGGTTGTTGAACATTACAATTTCTCCCGCACTTCGCCAATTATACTCCAAAATCTCATCGCAAATCCCAAACGTTTTAAAATCTTTTTCCACACCGGAGGACAACAAACGCCAATCGCCGTTTCTCCACCGGTAAATACTCTGTTTTACATCCCCTACCACCAATGCCTTTCCTCCTTCTGACAACGTATTTACAATTAACGGCCGGAAATTGGACCATTGCATGGCCGAGGTATCTTGAAATTCGTCAATCATGACGTGTTTATAGAAATTTCCTATTTTCTCGAATAGAAAAGAGGTATCGTTAGCAGCAATCAGCACGTTTAAGATACGGGTAGTATCACTCAGTAACATAAGGCCTTTTTCCTCACAATAGGCTCGGATTTCCCGATACAAATCATTCAATATACCCAACTGGTACAAATTATCGAGTAACAATCTGGCAGAATGATAATCCGCCACCTCTTCGTCGTAGAATTGAATGCTCTCCCCCAACCAGCTATTTAGGGTAGGATAAAGGTTCTCTATTTGGGTTCGAATTTCCGGATGCTGTTTTTTAGCGATCCATGCTTCGGGATTATCGAGAGCGTTTCGGATCGAATCCGTTATACTGTTTAAATTTTTGTCTCTTAGTTTACAAAAATGGTTAACGACTCCTCGTTTCCCATTTTTAAAATCTTCTATCCGCAAATTATTTGTTTCAATCAAACGACATGCCCTCTTACCATACTCTTCCAATCGTTTTTCGAAACGTTTCATAACACCCCGCAAAAACGACTGATAAGCTTTCAAAAAATCCCGATTGCCGAATTTTTGTTGAACGGCCTTATCGAACAACATGTAATTCTCCCCGAACAATTCTTTTCCCAACTCCGCAATCTTCCCTTTCACGCTCCACGATTTAGCCTCTTCCACGCTATTGTTCATCAACTCGGTAATCCAAACCCTCAATTCCTTATCCTCGTTCATCCGTTGCATGATCTGGTCGACCGCTCTTAATAGCACGTAATCATTATCCAACTCCACGTTATACCCGGGAAATATCCCCAATTCCTTCGTAAATGCCTTAATGATCCGTTGAAAAAAACGGTCGATGGTAGTTACGGACAATCGACCGTAATCATGCAGAATCAATGTACGCAATACGATAGCCCGCTCCTTAACTTGCTCATCAGATAAACGTAAATTCGATTTTAAAGCCTCATTGTAATCACTTTTTTCACCCTCTGCCAATTTATTCAATTCCCTAATAATACGGGATTTCATCTCTTCCGTCGCCTTATTCGTGAACGTCACTGCCAGAACATTCTTATATTCTAAAGGCGAAGCAAAGACTATCTTAAAATATTCCATGGTCAGGGCAAAAGTCTTTCCTGCTCCGGCAGAAGCCCTGTATATTTTCAATTCGGACATTAAGATCGAAATTAAAAAGAAGGTGTCTGGCTTTTGCCAGACACCTTCTTCACTTATAATCTGGATGTTAAAATGACTCTCACATTATTCACGTTCACATCGTCAATTCCTCCCAATGCAAACTCTCCTCGATCCCGGAAACGTTTCTCGACACGATCAATGGTATCAATACCTATACCATAATCAGACAAACGGGTTTTGATTCCCATGTCATTGAAAAACTGCTCTGTTTTCGCAATAGCCTGATCGGCAGCCCCCGGCTGTGAAATATCCAAATCCCAGACCCGTTGTGCATATTGAAGCAATTTATCGTGGCGCAACATCTTCGTGGCTTTCATTACACCCGGCAGAACAATGGCCAAGGTCACCGCATGGTCCAATCCATGAAACGCCGTCAACTCATGACCGATATGATGCGTCGACCAATCCTCCGTCACCCCGCAAGCGATCAATCCGTTCAACGCCATGGTTGCCGCCCACATAAAATTAGCCCGGGTTTGATAATCCGGTTGTTCTGCTGCGATCATTTGGGGACCGAGAGCGATTAACGTTTTCAATATTCCTTCCGAGAAACGGTCTTGAATTTCAACATCCTGAGTCGTTGTATAATATTGTTCCATCACATGTACGAAAGCATCCACTACCCCATTGGCAATCTGATGTTTCGGTAAGGAGAAGGTAACCGTCGGATCTAACACGGAAAATTTCGGGAATACATGACGAGATCTAAAAGCCAATTTTTCTTCTGTCTCTTGCCGGGTAATTACAGCCCCGCTATTCATCTCGGATCCCGTAGCCGGTAAGGTTAAAACCGTGGCCAAGGGCAAAGCCGCATGAACGGGAGCCATCTTAGCCAGAATGTCCCACTTGTCTTCACCTTCAAAACAAGAAGCCGCTGCAATAAACTTCGTGCCGTCTATCACCGACCCTCCTCCAACAGCCAACAAAAAACCCACGTTCTCATTTTTGGCAATCTCCACCGCTTTCATCAGAGTTTCATAACGCGGATTCGGCTCAATTCCGCCGAATTCGATTACATGAAAATCTTCAAGCGCGGAGATAACCTGATCGTACACGCCATTCTTTTTAATACTACCACCACCATAAGTGATCATTACTTTAAATCCTTTGGGGATTAATTTTCCGATCTCACTAATCTTCCCTTTACCAAAAAGAATTTTTACCGGATTATAATAATTAAAATTCTCCATATAAAATGCTTTTATAACTGATTTAATAATTTACGATCGTCTTTTATTCTTTGATTCAGTATTTGAATATAATGTTTTATGTACTCCGATATATTATTATTTTTCACGTTGGATTTTTCCATATGTCTTAAAGCCGCCTCCAACAGATCGATCGCTCCCTGAAAATTGCCTTGCCGCTCATACAACCAAGCGATATTTACAGTAGCCTTCACTGCCACGAGCGGTCTCATATTCAACGCCGCATTCCATATTTCATAGGCCTGATCGTACTTTTCATCTTTCAAAAAATAATATCCCAATTTCAAGGCATTATTACTCATATAGATTCTCCTTTTTTCAGGCTGCCAGGTCGGAACCAGATGTTTGGCGTAATTCATCCCCAACTGATAATAGAAATCGCATATCGCATTTATATCTTCCCCGGCAGTTATAGCGGATCTCAATACATTGGAATACATGGTATCTATAGGTTGATTACTCTCCGTATCGTACAATCTTAAAAACAATGCATTGTCTACCACTGCATTATATCTATCGTACAAGCGAAACACACAAGATTCTATCCCCAGGACATAAGAGTATACCCCCTTGTTAACGGTTTGCAACTCTGAAAAAGTCAACGGTGCGGGGGTGATGGTATCTCTCATGTATTTGCTATTCAATCCGACGGCACGCCCCAACACTACTTTTTTAGCACTATTATGAATACCAGCCTGAAAACCGTCGTAAAAACATTCCACCAAATCCCCCCGGGTCAATCCCGACAGATTTTTCAACTCCCGAAACGCCATCGAATCGGATTGATATACCAACTTACGGTCTAAAAAAAGAATTTTGATATCTCCTTGCTTCAGCTCTCGGTCTGCAGGTTCTAATACGTCGATATCGAGTAAACGATAACCCGCGCAAGAAATTAAACAAGAAAACACGAGAAACAATAAAGTCCCCCGTACGCATCGATCTACTATCTTACCTCTTTTATCATACATATTACTTTCTTTTACGTTATCTCAGAACTAACAAAAAGTAAGCCATAATCATTTCATGTAAAGATAAGGAGATATTTGAAAGCAAACAAGAATTCAGATCAAATCACGTACAAAATTTGACCTTCAATCAAAACAAAATGCCCGATCCGAAGACCAGGCATTAAAATTTTTCACTATCTGAAATTACATGTTCATACCGCCGCATACATGAATGGTTTGTCCCGTAACGTAAGCAGAGAGATCTGAAGCTAAAAATACGCATACCTTCGCAATATCTTCAGGCGTACCACCTCTTTTTAACGGAATTTTTTGAGCCCATTCGTTTCTCACTTCCTCCGACAATTTCGCTGTCATATCGGTAATAATAAAACCGGGAGCAACCGCGTTGGCTCTAATATTCCGGGACCCCAACTCTTTGGCAACACTCTTGGTAAAACCGATAATTCCGGCTTTAGAGGCAGCATAATTAGCTTGTCCGGCATTTCCACTAACGCCGACAACAGAGCTCATACTGATAATGGAACCGGATTTCTGTCTCAACATGATTGCCGAAACCGTTTTTGTAAAATTGAAAACAGACTTCAAATTTACATTCATAACAGCATCCCATTGTTCTTCACTCATTCTCATCAACAATGTATCTTTTGTTATTCCGGCATTATTCACCAAAATATCGATGCGTCCGAACTCCTTGGCTATCTCTTCCACCGTTGCTGCTGTTGCGGCGAAATCGGCAGCATTAGAAGCATACATTTTCGCTTTTACTCCCAAAGCGGCAATCTCTCTCTCCGTTTCCTGAGCAATCTCATCGTATCTCAAATCAGTAAAAGCAATGTTCGCACCTTGTTTAGCAAATTCTAATGCCACAGCTTTACCGATACCTCTTGAAGCTCCGGTAATAATGGCCGTTTTTCCTTCTAATAATCTCATATCAATAGCTTTTTTAAAACTAAATTAAACCTTAGGCATCATGAAGTAAACCCGTTACTCTTTTTTACCCTAACGGAAGACAAAAGTAGTCAATTAATTGAAAAATGAAAATTCTGGTACCCCAGTTTTATACTTTCCGAGAACTCTATTGAAATCTTATCTCTACGTAAATAAATTTATCCTTTACCGGGAAATAATATTAAATTTGTCATTCCAATGGATTCATTCCCGTAAAAATTTAAATAATATGGAACAACAACTTCAACTCAACGATCATAATAAACAAGAACATCCTCCCATGCATACGGCAGAACATATATTGAATCAAACGATGGTCCGGATGTTCGGTTGTGAAAGATCTAAAAACACGCACATTGAAAAGAAAAAATCCAAATGTGATTATTATCTATCCGTGTCTCCCTCGGAAGAACAAATGGCCGAAATCGAACGTAAAGTCAATGAAGTCATCGGTATGCATTTACCGGTAACCGCGGAATTTGTAGATAAAGATCATGTTCCGGAAGAGATTGATCTCAGCAAATTACCCGAGAACGTCAGTCAAACTTTACGTATCGTACGCATCGGCAGTTACGATACGTGTGCTTGTATCGGCCGGCACGTGGCTAATACGGCCGAAATCGGTATTTTTAAAATCATTTCTTACGATATGGAAAACCAGAGATTAAGGATTCGTTTTAAATTGCTCCAGGAATGATCCTGCGATTTTTGCAATCTCTGCTTGACAATATTCTTGAAAATTGCGAACAATAGCTTACAAAAAGTTACGTTATTGATTAAATTATTTCTACTTTCGCGAAAGAAATGAACAACAACTTATCATAAAAAAGATACTTATGAACCTTCTTGAACAAATCAAAGAAAACGCGAAAAAGTACAACAAAAGAATTGTACTCCCGGAAGGGACGGAGGAGCGGACGCTAAAGGCTGCTGACATTCTTCTCAATGAAGGAATTGCTCAGATTATTTTAATCGGTAAACCGGCAGAAATACAAACGCTGGCAGATAAATTTGAACTGAAAAACATCGGGAAAGCTACCATCATCGATCCTGAAAATCATCCGAAAAAAGAAGTTTACGCGGATATACTCGTCGAATTACGTAAAAGTAAGGGCATGACCAAGGAAGAGGCTCTTAAATTAGTAATCAATCCGCTCTATTTAGCGACTTTGATGATTAAGAACGGGGATGCGGACGGAGAGGTTGCCGGAGCCCAAAATGCGACAGGCGACGTACTAAGGCCTGCTTTGCAAATCGTAAAAACATTGCCGGGTATATCCGTAGTATCGGGGGCATTCCTCCTGTTAACCGATAAACCGGAATACGGGGAAAACGGGTTAATCGTATGTGCGGATTGTGCCGTACTTCCGAATCCGACGGCCGAAGAGTTGGCTCAAATCGCCGTAGCTACAGCCGGTACGGCTAAAGCCATTGCCAAAATAGAGCCGCGAGTAGCCATGTTAAGTTTCTCAACGAAAGGTTCCGCAAAAAACGAATTGGTTGATAAAGTGATAAAAGCAACCGAATTAGCCAAACAGATGGCTCCTGACATAATGATCGACGGCGAAATGCAGGCAGACGCCGCTTTGGTTCCTTCCGTGGGTTCCAGCAAGGCTCCGGGTAGTCCCGTTGCCGGAAAAGCCAATGTCTTAATCTTCCCCAGTTTGGAAGTAGGCAATATCAGCTATAAATTAGTACAACGCATTGCCGGCATAGAGGCCGTAGGACCTGTACTTCAGGGAATGGCAGCCCCGATTAACGACCTGTCGCGGGGATGTTCCGTTAGTGATATCGTAAATTTAGTCGCCATTACCGTAAACCAAGCCGCAAGCAAATAATTCACCCCACGTAAAACCGAATGTCATGAATATATTAGTTTTAAATTGCGGAAGTTCATCCATCAAATATCAGATATTAGATATGAAAGAAGAACCGGTTGTATTAGCCAAAGGATTGGTTGAGAAAATCGGTCTCCCGAAAGGGAACTTCACCCATAAACCTTCAGGAAAGGACAAATATGAGATAGAGGAGTCCATAAAGGACCACATCACAGGTATCAATCTTATCTTAAAAGCTCTTGTCGACCCGACTTATGGCGTAATCGAATCTTTAAACGATATAAACGCTGTCGGACACCGAGTAGCCCACGGGGGAGAATATTTTTCCCAGAGCGTATTGGTCGACGACGATGTAAAGAAAAAAATCGCTGCTTGTTGCGAGTTGGCACCGCTTCATAACCCGGCTAACCTAAAAGGGATAGAGACCATGGAACAACTGCTTCCCGGAGTTCCTCAAGTCGCTGTTTTCGATACTTCTTTCCATCAAACTCTTCCCAAGGAAGCCTACGTATACGGCTTACCCTATAAGTATTACGAACAATACGGAATCCGTCGGTACGGTTTTCACGGGACCTCACACAAATTCGTTGCTGAAAAGGCCTGTAAAATATTGGGTTGGGACATAAGCGAAAAGAAGATCATTACCTGTCACCTCGGAAACGGTTCATCCATTACGGCTATCGACCATGGTAAATCGGTAGACACCTCCATGGGATTTACCCCGAACGCGGGTGTCATCATGGGAACCCGCACAGGAGATCTGGACCTGGGTGCATTGCTTTTTATCTGTGAGAAGGAGGGGTTAAACATCCCGCAAGCCAACGATTTGATCAACAAAAAATCGGGACTGATGGGAGTTTCCGAAGTTTCTTCCGATTGTAGAGAGTTACAAGCTGCAGCAGTAAAAGGAAATTCTCAAGCCCGCTTGGCCTTGGACATTTTAGCTTACGATGTAAAAAAATACGTGGGTAGTTATGCAGCCGTACTGAACGGGGCTGATTTGATCATATTTACCGGAGGTATAGGAGAAAATGATTGTGAGGTGCGTCAACAGGTATGCGCCCATATGGAATACATGGGAGTAGATTTCGATTCCAAGGCGAATGACGGTGTTCGCGGCAAAGATATAATATTGACAAAACCTCATTCAAAAGTAATCGTTATGAGTATTACCACCGATGAAGAATTGGTAATTGCTACAGATACAATGAATTTGGTGAAATGACGAGTACAAATCCCGCTAAAGATAAGGCCGCAGCAATGCGGCCTCATTTTTTAGTTTGAAATTTTCTTTTATCTTTGTAAAAACGATCTATTAGTTTTACATAAAACAGAAACAAAAATGAAAAAAAGTTATATCGTATTAGCCATAATAGTCATCATTGCTATCGGCATTTTTGCATGGTTTCAAGGAAGCTATAACCAAATGGTAACCAGAAGTGAAACCATATCCTCCCAATGGTCTAATGTTGAGAACCAATACCAAAGGCGAGCGGATCTCATCCCCAATTTGGTAAACACGGTAAAAGGATACGCGGAACACGAACAAAACACCTTAACACAGGTAACAGATGCCCGGGCGAAAGCCACTCAAATGCGGATCAATTTCGACCAGCTGGATGAAAAAAACTTACAGAAATTCAACAATATGCAAGGAGAATTATCCTCTGCCCTATCCCGTTTGATGGCCATATCCGAACAATATCCGGATTTAAAGGCAAATGAGAATTTCAGAGACCTCCAAACACAATTGGAAGGAACAGAAAACCGTATTGCCGTGGAAAGACGTAAATTCAATGAAGAGGTAAAGGGATATAACGCGTACATCCGTTCTTTTCCCAAAAATATTTTGGCCGGGATGTTCGGTTTTATGCCTAAACCCTATTTCGAAGCCTCAAACGGTGCCGAAAAAGCCCCGGAAGTTAAATTCTAACATCGAATCTCAATCCTGTTATTATGTCTCCAGAAAAATATTTTACGGAAGAACAAAAAGATACGATGGTAGCTGCTATTAGGGAAGCGGAGAAAAATACATCCGGAGAAATTCGCATTCATATCGAGAACCACTGCCCAAAAGAAGTTCTGGATCGTGCTGCGGATGTGTTCGCCAATTTAAAAATGCAAAAAACAGCCCTTCGTAATGGAATTTTGTTCTATATCGCCTTGGTCGATAAAAAAATGGCTATATTAGGAGATGCCGGGATCAATGCCAAAGTTTCCGACAAGTATTGGGACGAATTGAAAAACCGTATGATCGAAAAATTTAAACAGGGATATATTACGGAGGGAATTTGCGAAGCCGTCATTCAGGCCGGAAAACAATTACAGGAGTTTTTCCCCTATCGGCAAGACGACGTTAATGAACTACCCGATGACATTTCATTCAATTCATCCGAAAAGTAAAATGAATTATAACATGAATATCCAGAAACTCATTATATTATCCATATTTAGCCTAATCACCGTATCCGGTTACAGCCAAAAATTTCCGGAGCCTATGCAACCCAAAAGGCTGGTGAATGATTATACGGAATTATTCAACAAAAAAGAGATCTCTTCTTTAGAAGAAAAGTTATCCCATTTCAATAAAACTTCGTCAACCCAAATCGCCGTGGTAACGGTCTCTTCGTTGGAAGGATATGACATCAATGATTACGCGGCTCGTTTGGCCGAGAAATGGGGCATCGGTCAAAAAGGAAAAGACAATGGGATATTGATTCTGATCAAACCTAAAAAAGGAAATGAAAAAGGAGAAGTCGCCTTATCCGTCGGTTACGGACTCGAAGGTGTTATTCCGGATATTACGGCTTCTCGTATTATCCGAAACGAAATAATTCCCTCCTTTCAGCAGGGGAATTATTACATGGGAATAAACAAAGCAACCAATGTACTGATGGATCTGACAAAAGGAGAATTTACAGCGGAAGAGTACGAACAGCAATCGGAAAGTTCGCTTTTGGTATTTATTCCCCTTTTTTTCTTTATTATTTTATTTCTTTTTATTCGGCGGCGTAAAGGATTTTCTCCCGGACACTCCTCCGGTCCGTTTTTTATCGGAGGTATTCCATTCGGGAGCAATAGCGGAGGTTTCGGCTCATTCAGCAGCGGAAATGGCTCCTTCGGTGGATTCGGAGGTGGTTCTTTTGGAGGAGGCGGTGCCAGCGGAAGCTGGTAACGATATATGTGTAATTATAAACCAATGATTATGAAAAAACTATTTTTTATTTTAATGGCCATTGCAGTACTAATGCCGACAATGGCTGAAGCACAAACTCAGAAAAAGAGCAAACGTGAAATCAGAGCGGAAAAAAAGGCTGCAGAAGCAGAACAGGCTAAAAAAGCACATGACAAAGCTTTAAAAGCGTTGGAAGCCAATGACTGGGCTTTCGAGACCAAAGAGGTGTACAACTCCCAGGGTAAACGATTGACCCTCCGGAATCGTCCTAACGTCGTCGGTTCATCCGGAAAAAGGTTAGTCGCTAATTTAGCTTATGGTGAGAGCGATAATTATATAGAGCTCATCAAAGACGGACCGATAAAAAAAGTTGAAAAAAAACAAGATAAAAGAGGAAACTGGATTTACAAATTTTATGTCAATCATCCTTTTGCCGCAGAAGTAACCGTCGTTCTGACCAAAGACAGTAATGCCGCCAGTATCACCGTCAGCGAGGGAACAACCGGCGTGAATGCCAACGGTGTTAATAGTGTTCCGCAGACACACCATTTCAGCGGATTTATCTTCCCGGCAGAGGAATCCCATCATTACAACATGATTCGCGTCGAAAACTGAAAAAAATATCGATAGACCGCCCGTACGTCGAAATCAGTACGGGCGTTTTTTTTATTTCCGGATCGCACCAACCGATTCCACGGGTATTGATATATCCTACAAATGGGAAATAAACTTTACGAATTTATCTGTCCAAAGTAAGTATAACACCAACCAAAACAAAAATCGTATCAACCTTCCGAAAAACATAAAAATAAATGATTTCACGGCATTAATACGATAAAAACCAAGAGCCAACGCGAAAAGATCTCCCAAAACAGGAACCCATGCCAAAAGAGCCATAACGCTTTTGTATTTTTCAATTCTGTTTTTTTGCCGTTTCAATTTTTCGGGTGTCACTTTAAACCAGCGCTGTATCCACGTCCATTTTCCGGCATATCCCAACCAATAGGTCAACGTCCCACCTAACCAATTCCCCGTTGTTGCGATGGCTAAACACCATACAGGTTTTCCCCCGGCTGCCAACATCCCCAACAATAAGGCATCCGCCCCCATCGGAATTACAGTGGCCGAAATAAACGAACCGATAAATAAACCCAAATATCCTAAATCAAGAAGTGAATCCATGAAAATACCTTTCTCACTTATAACGCAAGCGAACAAAGTATGTTATATCATCGGATCCATTCGACAAACCGATCGGCATACCGAATATACAAAAGCGTCCAAACAAGAAAACGGACAAAACGGCCGACCAACATATATAGAGCCGACATTTTAGGGCTCACTCGATAAAAACCGAGAGCGATGGCAAAAAGATCTCCCACAAGGGGAAGCCAAGTGAACAAAGCCAGCCAAACCCCGTATCGATCAATCTTTTCCTTCTGTCTCTCCAACTGCTCTCGCTTCACTTTCAACCAGCGTTCGAGCCAGTCCCAACGTCCAAGCCATCCCAGCCAATAGGATGTCAAGCCTCCCAACCAATTTCCGATAGTGGCAATTATCAAACAAATCCATGTATTCCCTCCCAAGGAAAGTACCCCTACCAATAAGAGATCCGCACTCATCGGAATGATTGTCGATGCCAAAAACGAGCCGATAAATAATCCCCAATATCCCCAAGCGACCAATGATCCCATAACAATTACCTATAAAACGCAAAAATCTTACAAATTTATATTCAATTACCCGATAAAAAATCGGTTATCTCCCTTCTCTTTTTTTCTCTTTGAGAAGAATAGGTTTTCGACCTGCATTCGATAGAGTCATAAAGTTTTAATAACAACCGGAATAGATAAGTTTTCCGACGGATGTCTACTGTAAAAACAGCATCTTTAAATATCAATTCGGAAAGCATCTCCGCTTTTTCCACAGGTTCATACAAGATACAGTGACTAACAATTTGCTCTCCCTCTCCTGTTATTTTTTCCCGGTCGATATGAAAATAGGTAGAATAAAATTCATTTAAAATAACAGATATATCTTCGTATTCATCCTTATTCTTTCCTCTGAATCTCTCATCGAACGCTTTGAAAAATACCTCCATCTGCCGCAATAGACAATCTCTTTGAATCATACTCGATCTGATTTATAACCTAAATCCGGCTAAACAACTGGATTTAAAATGATACTTACGTACTTTAGCAACTCAAAATTACAAAATATACATCCAAATCAAAGGTCGATTTCCCTATTTTTCCCAATGAATCAAATAAAAGAGTCCATTCTGTTTCAGAATCTATCAGGATCTTTTAAGGACAAACGTAACAAAATAAAGACCGAATCGTTATTGGGTTTATAATATTATATATTTATCTTTGCAGCAGAATTATTTTATATAACATAATGTGCTAAAAATCAATATATTACATCTTTATAATTATTATTTACTCCATTATAACAACTCTATTTGATCGTTCTTTTTCAAATACTGATTTTATGCTTATAAAACAATAAATATATGCAAACACACTCTTTTGATTCGATCCGTCACCAATTACATCGACAGCCGGAACTCTCCGGCAAGGAAAGAGAAACAGCCCGTTTTATCGAAACCTCTCTCCGCCCGTTTCATCCGACTAAAATCATTCGCTCCATAGGAGGACACGGCTTACTGGCCGAGTATTTCTTTTCCGAAGAGGGACCAACCCTCTTGTTTCGGGCTGATATGGATGCTGTCGCTATTGATGAATCGAAAGATAATATTTCCTATCGTTCGGTTCATACCGGGATATCGCATAAATGCGGTCACGACGGTCACACGACCATTCTATTACGATTGGCACAAATACTTTTCGAAAAACCGATGAAACAAGGACGGGTATTGCTTTTATTCCAACCGGCAGAAGAGACTGGCAGCGGGTCATCCGCCATTTTGGCCGATCTCGTACTTTCCCAATATCATATTCAATACGTTTTTGCTCTTCACAATATTCCGGGGTTTTCCACGTCCGCCGTATTATGTAAACCGGGTAGTTTCACCTGTTCCGTCATCAGTGCGGCAATTACACTCTCCGGCAAAACAGCTCATGCAGCAGAACCTTTAAAAGGAATAAATCCCGTAAACGCGACCTTTAGAATAGTCGAAACGCTCACGGGATGGAATCAATACGATATAGAGAAAGAGGATTATTTTCTGGCGACCTTGGTAGAAATCCATATTGGGGAAGAAGCCTACGGGGTGGCAGCGGGAACAGGAGTTATCCGGGTAACTCTACGCGCTAAAAACGATCGGCTACTCCGCCTGCATATGCAAAAATTAGAAAAATTGATCGAAACAGAAACGGCAGCTACACCCGGTTTAAATTCGGCAATAACCTGGTTGGAATCTTTTTCTGCCAATGAGAACGATCCGCAAGCTGTCCAACACATAAAAAAGGCAGCGGAAACCAACAAGCTACCCTATCTGGAAATGAATGTTCCTTTTAGCTGGGGAGAAGATTTCGGTCTTTTTACTCAAGAGTATAAAGGAGCTATGTTCGGGTTGGGAGCCGGAGAAGATTGTCCTCCACTTCACTCTCCTCAATACGATTTCCCGGACGAGCTCATCGAATCCGGTGCGGGTATGTTTTACACGATCGCCCAAGAGATTCTAAACACGAAATAAATTACAATCCATATACTCCTGACCATGATAAAGTGAAATAATAGTTATTTAAACCGGGCCAATCCGGAAAAGGAACATAGGTACTGATACCGCTAAATCTATCTTTATCCACGGGAACAAAATCCCAAAAATATCGGGTAGCCGCACAATAACGGACGACCTTTTTCAGCTGTGCCTCGAATTTAGCGAACTCCTCCCGAGTAGCTACCTGACGGATTAAATCGGCAAAATCATAAAAGGTATAATTTATAACTGCAAGCGGCACGTAATACCGGTAAACACTACTCTTGTCTTGGGTCTGTACTTCCGGTAATTTTCCTTCCAAGATTTCCTGACAAAGGACGTATAAAGCTTCTAACTCGGAAGTCTTTATTAAAGTGATCGTGGCCGTTTCCGTCGTCGTATTATTGAAATCGCAATAAGCTTCGCAAATCTTTTCCAAATCCGAATCCTCCCCCCAAAAATAAGGAACGACTTGTTCGTAAGGAAGTCCCTTTGCAGGAACTAACGTGGGAGAAGCAATGATATAATCCGCCTTATTCCTCAGTTCATAAAAAACTTCTACGGCTCCCATCAGACAAGCATCGAAAATGATATAATGAAAAAATTTATCGGGAATAACAGCTGCCAACTCCTTAATATCCATCTCGGAACCATGATCTTCTCCGAAACTCCGAGCTTGCACGGAAGGACTCTCGGGAAACCAACCTGTCCCGTGAGACCAAAGAACCAGTCCGTATGATTTGGCCGGATACAATTTTTGTGTTTCGCGAATAACCCGTGCCAAAACGGCAGGTGAAGCTGAATTTTCCTCCTTATATTCCTTTATCACCCGTTGCTTTACGGAACCGTTTTTCATCACCTCCAATTCAAGTAATTTCGGGGCAACATTCGGTTGATCCCAATAAACAATTAAATTACAGTTATCTTCCTTCATTCCTTTCATCATTCCTTCCATATTCTGGGATGAAAAATAGGAAAGATTATTATCTCCGGCTATATATACCAATACAGTCCTCTCCCTTTGAGGCTTTATCTTTTCATCATGGCAACCACCTAAACAAAAGAAAACGACAATACTTATAATTCCTCGAACAAACAAAATCTTCATAAAATAATTTTATAGAACAAATATAGCGAAAAAAACGAAAAAAATAGCCCTCAAATAAATCAAGGACCATTTACCTGAGAAGGCTTTATGATCAAAATTAGATAAGGGATAAATAAGTTACGGATTTTATTATTTGAAAACAGCTTTTCAGGAAAGAAGGAGCACTTTTTATTTTAAGGCTATCACCTTCATTACACAGGCCGGGCAATCAAACTCCAACTGAAAACGCCCTAAATTATTAGAAAGATATAACGGAAGCTTCAAGTCACTGCACTTATTCGTCTTACGACATAAACCTAACTCGAATAGAAGACAATAACGAGTAGTCATCACCTCTTTTCCGCAATAATCTTTTCGGATCTCAAATCCCTTTTCCGGAATCTGTATTCCATGTTCCCGGTAAAATTCTCGCGAAAATTTATTAACGATATTTAGCTTCCAGTCCGAATTTCCAGTATACGTCAACTCACCGTTCAAAGGTTCTTGTATCCATTTCTCCCTTAACTCTTCTCGTTTATCCTGCAATTTATCCAATAACTGACGACGATACGTATTCAACACGGCCGCCTGTATGAACAACACATCCTTTCCATGATACTCAACCGAATCACATCTAAAATCCGTATCCCCGCATTTTTTCAATTGTTGACAAATTCTTTCAGCTTGTTGCGACTGTTTTGCCTCATCGAAACGCTCTTCGCTTACTAAAGTAACATGAACCCGATCCTCATCCGTGGCAGACAATATCAATCTTCGATCTTCCGTATACACGTCAATCCTTACTCCTATTTTCCGAACGGCATTTCCTTTTTCCAAACGAACGACAAACCGATGATCGTAATTACGATACAACGGGGCACCGGGAGAGATACTCACCTTTTCATTGCAATTCAACCATTCACCTTCCACCGTATTGATTTTTATACCCTTCAACTCCCCGTTCTCCATATAACACAATCCGTCAGCATTATGAAGTTCTTCAAAAGCATTTACCTGCAATCGGTTTCCTCTGGTACATTTTACCTCCGCCACTTTTTTCCCCATGGATTTTGGCGTATCCATATTAACCAAACCGACGGATCTCCCGGCATAAAAATATTCCGAATACCCCCGGTTAAAACTTCTTTCCGGGTCAGCCTCAAAATCAGCCGATACGCTACCGGACCCCACGCGGGTATAACCTCTTTCCCGCTCTACGATCCTATTCAACCGCAACGAGTAGTAGTTTGTCACATTAGCGACATAGGGAGTATCCTTCAGGCGTCCCTCGATCTTAAACGAATCGATGCCCGCTTCTGCAAGCTCAACCAATCGATCGGAAAGATTCAGGTCTTTTAAAGACAATACATGTTTCTCTTTCAACAAAAGTTTTCCCGTCGCATCCTCCACATTCCATTTCATACGGCAAGCCTGAGCACACTCCCCCCGATTGGCGGAACGTCCCAATAGATAATGCGACATATAACACTGACCGCTTAAACTGACACATAAGGCGCCGTGCACGAAATACTCCAATTCTGCACTTACCTCCTGCCTGATCTTTTTTATCTCTTCCAACGACAGCTCCCTGGCCAACACAATCCGTTGAAATCCAATCTTGTCCAAGAATTTAATCCGTTCCAACTCGTAATTGTGCATTTGGGTGCTCGCGTGCAGGGCAATAGGAGGGATATCCAATTTCAGGATACCGGGATCTTGTATGATAATGGCGTCTGCGCCAACCCGGTATAGCGCCTTTATCAGTTTCTCCGCCTCTGACAGCTCCTCATCGTAAAGAAGAGTATTCATAGTCACGAATACCCGGCAATAAAAACGATGAGCGACAGAGACTAATCGTGTAATATCCTCAATAGAATTTCCTACCGCCTTTCGTGCCCCGAAAGCAGGCCCTCCGATATACACGGCATCGGCTCCATTTTGAATGGCGGCCAAAGCAACCTTCAAATTTTTGGCGGGGGATAAAAGTTCTAATCTTCTCATTTCGATAATAACGGCCCCACCTCTATATCAGGATATTCCTTCCCATACACAACAGGCACCTCTACCAAACGGCAAGAAGGAAAGAAATCCCGCAAATAATGCTGAAAAATCGTAATGGAATCATTTGTAATCCACTCGCTATCGTTCGGAAATCGGTTATACACCAACAGGGCAAGTTCTATTCCCCGTTGACGACATAACTCCAAACTCATCAACGTATGGTTTATACTGCCTAATTTGGAAGAGGTAACCAAAATTAAAGGGTGCTTTTTTTCTTGAATATAATCAATGGTAAAATAGTCTCTGGTGACCGGAACATACAATCCCCCGGCCCCTTCCAACAATACGATATCGTATAACTCGTCCAATTTACGGGAAGAAGCCGCTATCCGGTCCGTGTCCAAAGTCACACGATCGATCTCCGCCGCCAAATGAGGGGATGCAGGGTAAGTCATCACGTAGGGACAAGTCGTTCCGTCCCGATCTATTTCGAGAGGACCGATTTCCATAATTTCCCGATGCTTTAAAATATCTTCAGAGATCCCGGTACAACCAGTCTGTATAAACTTTTGGGTAACCACCCGAACTCCTTTTTTTTGTAATGAACGGGCTAATAACCCCGTTATAATCGATTTTCCGGTATCCGTATCGATACCGCTTATAAAATATATCATATCGTGAATCTGTATTTACATTTACCAACTGGCAACGCCATAGGTATTCATAATCCTCGGTTTCTTTCTACATACCAAATACAAGGGATGATAAGTTAAGGTCACTTTCCCATCCATAGCAAAACGAGCATTATATTCGTCAATAAATTCCTGAACCTTTCCCTTGGTCCATACCCGTTTATCACCGGATACATTTACTCCTGTTTTCTTCAAATGCTGTAACAACGCCAAAGGATCGTCAAATTCCATCAACCTGAACTCTTCTCGGATTTGTTCAATCTTAAAATAAGGCTCCAAAAGTCCCATCAACTCCTCCTGTGTCCGGTATCTTAATCCTCCCCCCGTTGTCAATCGAATTTCCCGCAAATTGTACTTTCCAAAAGTACTGAAAATCATCAAACCGTCCTCCCTCAAATGTTCGGATAATTTTCTGAAAGTCGCTTTCGGTTCGTTCAACCATTGAAAAGTGGCGGCAGAAACAATCAGGTCAAATCGCCCCGGCAATGGAATCTCCTCAATATCCCCCGGCAAACAATGAGAAGCTATGACCTGATACAAACGTGCTGTTCGGAAACAAACTTCCTCGACGATATCATTGACATAGATCTCATCTTCCTTAAAACAACGTCTTAACTCTTCCGTGAACAATCCCGTTCCACATCCCACCTCCAATATATTTTTGGGAATATAATCCAAACTGGACATAACCATTCGGTTTAATTGTACGGCCATCGCCTTTTGTACCATTGCGTTAGCGTTATAAGTAGTTATACTACGACGAAAACGCTGTTCAACCTCGTGTTTATTTACAGCCATATTTATATTATTAAATCCCAGTTTTCAAATACGTAAAAAGGATAATGTCCCCCTTCTATTTTTTTTATTTCACTTCGTCCCCTCCACCAATTCTCTTGATTTGTCACCGGAAATATAATATCATTTTCCGAAATATACACCCTATTCCAGCAAATTTCTCCTTTTAATCTATCGGATTGTTCCCGGATGGCTTTCAACTCTTCCAATTGCTCCTCTAAATTCCTATCCGGATGATGTTGTTTAAACCGGGTGCGTTCTCCTGTTCCCGATAACATCCGAACAAAAAATTTATCTCTTCCACGCTCATTCATCCCCCTCTCCGTAAGCAGGTACACATGAAGAGGAATACCGTACAGATTATCAACGGGACGTTCCGTTCCGTTGATAGCCGTACTTCTGTCCACGGGTAAATTCCACAAGGGAAGCAAGACGGAAGCTGCCCAAACTCCCATGGACCAGGCTATCACATCTATACTTTCGTAACCGTTTAAAACCGGAGCTTTTTCACCTTCTATGTTTCGGTAATCGTAAAGCATCAACACGTCCGACTCCCCGGTCATATGACTTACGGCCCTTTCGTCCAAACCCCATCCGCTAAAAAAAAGAATTACCCGCTTGTTACCGTTTTTTTTTAACCAAACTCTCCGCATCCTAACAACTCACTTCAATAAATTCAAACAAGCACTCGTAATCCTCTTCCGGAATGGCTGCATTCAAAGAAAACCGTATTCGGGCCTCGTTTTTAGGCACGGTAGGGTATCTCACCGGTAATACAAAAAAACCATTATCCCGGAATTGCTCAGACATATAAACACTGTTTTCGTTACTTCCACATAAAAAAGGCACGATATGAGAATTTCCCCTGGTTTCAAATCCCCTGTTTATCAACGTATTTCTCAATCGTTCAGAAATCGTCATCAACTTCAAACGCTTGGAATAAAAATCAGGCATACGATTTAAAATAAAACGAGTCCAAGCCACGTTTATCGGCGGTAATGCCGTCGTAAATATCAAACTTCTCTGCGTATTAACCAAAAATTCTCGAAAAAGATCGTCACAGACTACAAAGGCCCCGTATGAAGCAAAGGCCTTACCGAATGTTCCGACAATAAAGTCAATATCTTCCATACATCCCTGTTCCTCACAGCATCCTAAACCGTTCGTTCCCCGGACTCCAACGGCATGAGCTTCGTCCACGTACAAAAAAGTATCGTACTCTTTTTTCAAATCACATAATTCCTGCAAATCACACACGTCCCCGTCCATACTGAAAATGGACTCTGTCACAACAAAAACATTCTCGTATTTTTCCCTATGATTAAACAGGATCTCCCGCAAATGTCCATAATCCAAATGCCGGTAACGCAACATCTCTGCTTCACTCAACCGCAATCCGTCAATAATACTCGCGTGTACAAGTTTATCGGCAACAATCAAATCCTTTTTACCCGCTAATGCGGGCAGTATCCCGATATTAGCATGATACCCGGAATTGAATACCAATGCTGACTCCTTACCGTACAATTCCCGCAAATCATTCTCCAACACCCCGTAATATTCATGATTACCCGATAGCAAACGGGAAGATACGGCACTGTACGATAACAATTTCACATCTGTCTCCTGACGAAATTCTTCATACAGATGCGGATCGGAAGATAGTCCCAAATAATCATTGGAGGAGAGATTCAACATTTCGCGTCCGTCATGGTGGATCAAAAAACCATTATGCTGAATCTCCTTCAACTCCCGATAATTTCCAGACTCCTTTATCTTATTTAATTTATTGATGTAACGCTCTCTGTTCATATCATTTCAGGTTAGAAAGAACCCGCAACAAAGCCTGTGTCAAACGAGAAAGTTCTTCCGGACGAATGATGTAAGGCGGCATGATATATACCAATTTACCGAAAGGACGTACCCATACTCCCTCACGTACAAATGCAGATTGGATATAGGCCATATCCACGGGTTCTCTTAACTCGATAACTCCTATGGCGCCCAACACTCTTACATCGGCAACGTTACTGTAATGTGCGGCCGGGGCCAACTCGGTCCGCATCTGCCTTTCGATCAAACCGATCATCGTGTCGATATCATAGCTCATGATCAGATCCAAAGAAGCATTGGCGGCAGCACAGGCCAAAGGATTGCCCATAAAAGTAGGACCATGCATAAACACACCCGGATTTTTCGAGCATATACCCGTGGCTACCTTTTCTGTTGTCATCGTGGCTGCAAAACTCATGTATCCTCCGGTGATTGCTTTCCCTACGCACATAATATCCGGAACGATACCCGCGTGATCACATCCCCACATTTTTCCGGTCCTCCCGAAACCGGTTGCAATTTCATCACAAATCAGAAGTACATCATATTGTTTACACAACTCTTTGACTTTCCAAAGGTATTCGGCGGAATAAAACCACATACCTCCGGCACCCTGCACAATCGGTTCTAAAATAACAGCCGCGATACGATTGTGATTATTTCGCAAACATTGTTTGAACTCTTCTATATCCGCATCACGACAAGGTTGTCCGTATCGAACCCGGGGAGAAGCAACAAAATAGTGAATGGGCAAAGTTCCCCGGAATATACTATGCATTCCCGTAACAGGATCACAAACGGACATCGCATTCCACGTATCACCATGATATCCCTTGGTAATGGTCAAAAAATGTCGTTTTTCCTCCCGTCCCTGCGCATACCAGTACTGAAGGGCCATCTTCATCGCCACTTCTACGGCCACGGACCCGGAATCACTGAAAAAGACCTTCTCTATCCCGTAAGGGGTTAGTTTCACTAATTTGGCAGCCAACTCTACAGCCGGACGGTGCGTTAATCCGCCAAACATCACGTGTGACATATCTTTCAATTGCTTTTCAATAGCAGCATTAATTTTCGGATGATTGTACCCGTGTACTTCACACCACCAGGAAGACATGCCGTCAATTAACCGGGTTCCGTCTTCCAATTCTATGTACACGCCCTCAGCTCGTTTCACCGGATACACCGGAAGCGGATTTACCGTAGAGGTGTAAGGATGCCACAAATGTTCCCGATCAAAGCGAAGCATCGCTTCCGTCGTCATTGTCTCAATAAAATTTTCCATAACCTTCCATTTTTCGATTTTACTTTCTTGTGATAAACCCCATTTTCTCTACTTTTTCCATATCTTCCATAACCTTTGATCCCACCGTAGTCAATAGGTCCCCGACAATCGCCGAATTAATTCCGGCTTCTATCGCTTCTTTTTCTATATGTGCTATTAAATTTCTACCTCCGGCAAATCTTAAAAAGGCATCCGGATGAATAAAGCGAAACACGGCTATCGTCGTTAACACTTCCTCATCCGCCAAAGGTGCTGCTTTCTCCAAAGGAGTTCCCGGAATAGGATTCAACACGTTGATAGGAATTGACTTAATCCCCAAATCTCGAATCATCAGAGCCAGATCGATGCGATCTTCCATCGTCTCTCCCATCCCTATAATTCCTCCGGAACAAACTTCCATTCCTACCTCTTGAGCCGCACGAATCGTCTCTATTTTTTCATCCGTCGTATGAGAAGAACACAAGGAGTGAAAATAACGACGAGAAGACTCCAAATTACAATGGTAACGTGTTATACCAGCCTCCTTTAATCTAAGTAATTGTGTCTTATTTAACAATCCCATGGAGGCACATAAATTGATATCCATCCCTTGCTTTATCTTTCGGGCATAATCACACAACCGATCTATATTTTTATCGGAAAGAGCTCTTCCGCTCGTAACAAAAGAAAATTTATTTACCCGATAAGTAGCATTCAAACGAGCCAATTCAATACAACTCTTTTCATCGATTAAATCATACTCATCTACTTTTGTCCGAAAAATTGCCGATTGGGCACACCATTTACAATTTTCAGAACAACGTCCGGAACGCGCATTGATAATCGAACAAGTATCGAAATAATTTCCGACGAAATGATCCCGTATCTCTCCCGCAGCCTCGTATAAAGCCCTTTTATCCTTTATCAGGGATAACTCCAGAGCCTCCTCCTTAGTAATCGATTGTCCTTTAAAGATTTTCTCTTTCAATGTATCTATTAACATATCTATATACAAAAAAGGTATACCCATTGTTCACAACAAGTATACCCATCTATATTAAATTTTTCATTCCCATGCTTTACAGGAAACTTCGCTCCAACACATGATAATACCACCTCGCATACCTGTTTTAGTCCGCCACCCGACTCCTCCCTCTTATCCTTTACCATGATTTTCTTTGAGACTCCGGAAAAATCAACGATTATCCCTTTTAAAGAAGATTTTCCTAATGCTACCTTACAAATATCCATCGATAACGTCGCTATCCTTACCTCTTTTCTCAAAGAGGCAAAAATAGCATATCCCTTACGATTCCATTTGGAAAAGTATACCATGCATCTAAAGCAAAAATATCTTCTGTTCATAAACTCCCAACACAGCGGATATAATAAACGGCTGCAATTTACTAAAATTTTTTTATATTTAGCGATTCAATAAAAAAAACAGAAAAGTCGACTTAATCGTAAAAGCGAATAAAAATAAAACTTGTTATGGAAAAAATAGATTTGAATCGCATATATAAACGCAAAAAAAACGATAGAGATATTTTTCAAGAACTTATGCCCTTTAAAGTAAAGGAGATTCTATTAGTGGCAAACTATTACGATGCCTACACGATCGAACGGGAAGGGCAATTTTCAGACAAAATATTCGGAGAATACCTGCAATTGAATTTATTTACGGCTCCCCGTTTCACCTCTGTAGCGAGCGAGTCGGAAGCTTTGAAAAAACTAAGGGAACGACATTACGATCTCATTATCATCATGGCCGGCTTAGATAAACAGACCCCTTTGATAATCAGCCGTAACATAAAAAAAACACATCCCCATATCAAACAGTTAATGTTAGTCAACAACAACGGAGACCTTGCTTACTTTCATCGCATCGAAAAAGAGGTACACGAATCCATCGAACGGCTATTTGTTTGGAACGGTTCGACGAAAGTCTTCTTGGCTATGGCCAAATATCTTGAAGACCGAATGAATTTGGAAGCAGATACACGTTTAGGGGATGTCAGAGTCATATTGGTCGTGGAGGATTCCGTCAAATATTACTCCCGTTATTTACCCTTACTCTATACCGAAATCATGACCCAGACACAAAAAATCATCGCAGACGAACCATCGGATGACGAGCTGGGACTTATATTGAAAATCCGGGTACGTCCCAAAGTGATCTTAGTCAGTACCTATGAAGATGCGATAGAGATTATTGATAAATACAAAAATAATATCATCGGTGTCATATCGGATGTTCGTTATGCCAAAAACGGCATCGAGGATGAAGATGCGGGTGTTGAGTTGATTAAATACGTTCAGCGATTAGGATACAAGATTCCCTGCCTTCTTCAAAGCCATGAAGAGGAAAATGCCAAGCGGGCAGAAAAAATCCACGCGGAATTCATTAATAAAAACTCGCTCACGCTGGCACAAGAAATAAAAACTTTTATCAAAACCCGTCTCGGGTTCGGAAATTTTATTTTTCGAGACAAATCAGGTCACCCGATAGATAAAGCGACTTCAATCAAAGAGTTTCGAAGGAAATTGACCACCATACCGGATGAATCTTTAGAATACCACTCCATTCGCAACGGTATATCCACATGGTTAATGGCAAGAGGAGAAATTAATCTCGCTCAAAAATTACGACGGTATAGTTTTGAATACTTTAAAAATACCAATGAAATTCGCCAGTTCATTGCCAACGTTTTCGAATCTTCCAAACTAAAAAAAATAAGAGGACGTATTATTCCGTTCCGGCCGGAATTGGTCGACTCCAACCGTTATATCACTCGCCTGGGACTCGGCTCTCTCGGAGGCAAAGGACGCGGATTAGCATTTTTATCCAACTTTATTGAGAATGTTTACCTTAAAAAATTAATTCCCAACTTAAAAATCGCTATTCCCAAAACCGCCATCATCGGAGTGGAAGAATTCGATAATTTCCTGGAATTAAACGATTTATACAAAGAAACTTATATCAACAACGAATACGACCGCTTAAAAAAGGCCTTTCAACAGGCCACTCTCTCTTTACCATTGAAAGAAAAGCTACGCCAGTATCTTCAAGTCATGACCAAGCCGTTAGCAGTCCGATCTTCCGGTCTGTTTGAAGACTCCTTAAGCCAACCTTTTGCCGGTGTGTACGCGACTTATTTGATTCCTAATAATCATCCGGACTTTGAACGCAGGTTGGAAGAACTGGAAGATGCCATCAAATTAGTTTACGCCTCTGTCTTTTCCGATGAATCGAGGGCTTATTTCAAAGCTATTGACAGCATGATAGAGGAAGAAAAAATGGGTGTAATCATACAGGAAGTTATCGGGAACGAACACAACGGACGATATTATCCCGATATCAGCGGGGTCGCCCAATCTTATAATTTCTACCCCTTTTCCTATATCAGGCCGGAAGACGGTTTTGCCGTTACTGCCATAGGACTTGGAACTTACGTGGTAGGAGGTGAAAAGACTCACCGCTTCTCTCCGGCATTTCCAAAATTGCAATTAGCTTCCATACAGGACAAAATCCGTAGCTCCCAAAATTATTTTTACGCTATTGATATGAAACACCAGGGATACGATTTAATCCGAGACGGAGAAAATGCAGCAATTAAAGCCTATGATTTAAAAGAGGCCGAACGAGACGGCACATTGGAATATAGTGCTTCGGTTTATGATTTCATGAACGATCGCATCGTCTATGATCTGAATGAAAAAGGTCCCCGAATTATCGATTTTGCCAAAATCTTACAATACGATTATATTCCGTTAGCCTCCACTCTACAAATTTTGCTGGATATCTTCTCGCAAGCCATGGGCTCACCCGTTGAAATTGAATTTTCCCTTAATATAGAAGAAAATGTACCGGTATTCTATTTATTACAAATCAAACCGTTGATTAAAAACGAATACTCTATCGATATCGATACACTTCACATCGATCAAAAAAAGATTCTTCTTCAAGCCAATAAAGGTATGGGAAACGGAAAACTGCAATATATCCGGGACGTCGTCTATATCGATCCTCGGAAATTCGACAGACTCAAAACCCGGGAAATGGCAGAAGAGGTAAAACAACTCAATGCCGAAATTGCCCGGGAAGAAGAAAAATTCATACTGATTGGCCCGGGACGCTGGGGTACACGGGACCCGCTTACGGGAATCCCCGTCCAATGGTCCGATATCGCCAATGCAAAAATAATAGTGGAACAAGGACTTCCTGATTTTCCGTTGGATGCCTCTTTAGGTTCTCATTTTTTTCATAATGTTACCTCCATGAATATCGGTTATTTTGCTATTCCCTTCGAATCCCCCGATTCATTTATTAGGTTCGACGTACTCGAACAACAGGATGTCATTCACGAGTTAACCTATGCCCGACGAGTCCGTTTCAAAAAGCCGCTGACTGTCTGGATGGACGGCAAAAAACAAACTTCCGTTATTACTTATTGAAAAACGCCCAAGAATGATACTATTCTTGGGCGTTTTTTATGTGAAACGTCTTTAATAACAATCCCAGTTATATAAGACGTTAGAAAAATCACGTCTGGCCAAATCTTCAGGCTTTATAAAAAAATGACAAACACCCGAATCCCCCCAAAGAATCGAATAATCTTTCGTCTCCTCCGAATCCAATTGAAACAATAGCACGGTATGCCCCCGTAAATTCTCATGGTATTCCCGAGGATCTATTTGCGTAAACATCGGGTAACCGCCGATATGATGCCCACCTCCCTCCAACTGATCGTATACTCCATCCGTAATCTCTTCGGATATCCGTTCTAAAGAAGAGACTTGATTCGAGGGATAGACTTCATTATAGGCATCCAAGACTAATTTGTCAAAACGAAAATCCCCCCCGCCCATAGGCATCTCGCCTAACTCGAAATTCAACTTCAATTCATCGGATACGGGAAATGCTTCTTTGTCCCCTTTCTCCTCATTGAAAGGAAGTGCAGAAATCAACTCCGTCTCTTCATCGACTCTCTCGTGGTAAAGGACCCGAAATCCCTTTTGAAGGGTCAACTCTTCGAAATTCAACCCGTACATCCCCCCGTCACTAATATAAAATTGTAACATTCCCGTCGCGGGAAAACCTTCTAAAAAAGGCATCTCTTCAAAATTGATCTGGGCTAAAAGACGTAAAGGCCTCTCCTGCCCCTCTTCCAACGCTTCCGTGGGATATGGAAAATCCACCGGTAAATAAGGTACTCCACCGATTTTACTATTATACAAAGAGCACTTTTCCTTAGCCGGACGAAGCTTTATACTGGGAATCGTTGTCTTTTCCCGAATAACACGAACTATTTTATCGGCAGGAGTCTCTATTTTAGCACACTCGCCATTACCGAATAATTTACTGAATATACCCATGAGTCTATCAATTCTTAGTAAAACACATATACATCGTACAAATATAACCGTTTGAATTCACTTTTTCCGCTTATTACACAAAACTCCGTATAAATTCAAAAGAATAATGAATAACCTTTAAGACAACTGTTTCTTTAAATAATACATATCGATACATTGTTTGCCGTCCTCCCATATCGGCTCCGGATAGTTGGCAATAAAAAAACGCTCGAGCGTATGATCGGTTTTAAAACCGTTTCTCTCGTAATAACCTACTCCCGACTCACTCGTCCCGACCCACAGGCATTCGAATTGACCTCGGTAATATTCCGTCAGGTAATTCAATAAATAACTGCCGTACCCTCTATTCCGATACTCGGAACAAACAGCCAAATTTTTGATCTCCCCTTTCTGGTCCACCACGACCTCCCCGACAACCGTTTTACCCTCCAGCAACACAAACATATCTCCTTTTTCGATATAACGATCGATCATCTCCTCCGAAGGATCAGCATCCAATAATAAATCCAGATACTGTTTTCTATCGGAAATCACCCGTTTAATCTCTATTTCATTCTCCAACATATAATAAATCTATTATCTTTTTGTACAAAGATACCATTAATTACAAATTGCAAAACGTAGATTAAAAAATACGGAATCTAATGTAAGATCTACCATTCAAAACATACAATGGATGATCGGGAATTACGTTCACTTTATCCTCGTATTTCACGTGACAAGCAATGAATAACCTTGTTCGGCAAAATATTTTCACTACTTTTGTAAAACAAAACAACAAGTGGAATATCTTATGAAGAAAGCAATTGTTTTATTATCAGGAGGTTTGGATTCGACAACGGCTGCTTATCTGGCAAAACACCGGGGATTCGACGAACTATATGCTATGACTTTCCTGTATGGTCAAAAACACGATAAGGAATTACTTTCTGCCAAAGCCGTCGCAAAAGCCATCGGAGTAAAGGAACATAAAATCATCGAGTTGATGCTGAACCAATGGGACGGTTGTTCCCTTACCGATGAAAAGATCGACATTGCGGACGGGAATATCGAACGGGACCATATTCCGGCTACTTATGTTCCGGCCCGAAATATGGTATTTTTATCCGTTGCCGCTTCTTACGCGGATGCCCTGGAGATCACTGATATTTTTATCGGAGTCAGCGAAGTGGATTATTCCGGTTATGTGGATTGCCGAGAAGAATTTATCAAAGCCATGGAAAATGCCATAAACTTGGGAACGGTATTGGGTGCCGAAAAGAAACGCCGTATAACCCTACATGCCCCTTTTATGCATATGACCAAGGCTGAAGAGGTTCGTTTAGGAACGACACTGGGAGTGGATTTCGGTCTCACGTGGAGCTGTTACCGGGGAGGCGACAAACCTTGCGGTACATGCGACAGCTGTCTTTTACGGGCAAAAGCATTTGCCGAAGCCGGAATTGAAGATCCCGCGATAGAGTAACTCAAAAAATACCATATGTTAATTCGTAAATTGTTTAAATTCGAAGGAGCCCATATCGTACGGAACTGTTCGTCGCAACGATGCAGAGAGAACATCCACGGCCACTCCTATATCGTAGAAGTGTTTATCACCTCCGACAAGTTGGACAAAGGCTACATGGTCATGGATTTTGTACTATTAGATAAGGTAAAGGAACTAATCGACAGCTTCGATCACTCCTACTCCCTCTGGCAAGAAGAAGGAGAAGATTTGAAGCAGTTCGTATACCGTTATAACCGTCGAGTAGCGGAGATCCCCGTGTCTCCCTCCGCCGAAGGCTACGCTTTATTGTTTCTATTCCTGATCGATAAAATCCTGCAACACACGGAACATAAAAACGGAGAAGGAAATGTACGATTAAATTCCGTGCGGGTACATGAAACGGCAACCGGTTACGCCGAAGCCTTCCGGGAAGATCTGTCTTTGGTTGACTTCTCCTTGAAAGACATCCGTTTCTCCGAAGCCATTCAGGAAGAATGGAAAGACAATCTATGGTGGAAAACGTTAAAGTGATTCGAGTTCATTCAACTGTTATGTTTATTCAACTGGCAAAAGACGGCATCTTTCCTATTACGCGGGATAAAGCAGGTAATCCATTAAAAAAACTTCCGGCTTCCGGTTTTACTTTTCCGGGAACCATTCAAGGAGAAGGAAAATTGAACGGTATACCTTCACTGTTTATCCGATTGGCAGGATGCAACTTACATTGTTGCTGGCAAACTCCGGAAGGAGTTGTCGAATGCGATACGGCCTATGCCGCTTTTAAGATTGAGGAGAGCTTCCGGCTTCCGGTTCCGGATATCATTCGGATCGTTAAACACAACAGGGAAAACATCCGTCACATCATTATTACGGGGGGAGAACCCTTTTTGCAAGCAGAAGGAGTGCTTATGCTTTGTCGGGAGCTGAAAAAAGAGAACCCGTTTCATATCACCGTAGAGACAAACGGGACTCTTTTCAATGAAGCTTGTGCCGCCGAAATCGATTTTTTCAGCATCTCCCCTAAATTAGCCAGTTCTACTCCCCCGTCGCCACATGACCGTCGGCACAGTACCACCCGGATAAATTTGGGAAATATCCAATCGTTCATCACTCATGCACGGCAATACGGAAAAGATTTCCAACTCAAATTTGTTTATTCCTCGGAACACGATGCGGAAGAAATAAAAAAGATATTGACTCAGCTCACGGATTGGCGAAACGAAGATATTCTACTGATGCCCATGGGAGCAACCCCCGAAGAGTTACAACGTACTATTCCCAAGACTTTAGAGCATTGTATCCGTAACGGCTGGCGCTATTGCGACCGTCTTCACCTCTCTCTTTTCGGCAATAAACAAGGAGTATAATCCACTATAACAAGACTTCTTCTTTAGTTAGTAGCATGGTATATAAAATGAGTCATTATCCTACCGTTTACTATTTTATCATACTCACCGACCATTTTCATACCGACCCTTTCCGCCACGGCACGGGACGATAGGTTTTCAGGACGAATATCAGCAATCACTATCGATGCACCCAAAACACGGAAAGCATATTCCATACAAGCTCCTGCTCCTTCCGTCGCGTATCCCTTACCCCAATGCTTTTTACACAATATATAACCTATACCGATATATTTCTTTCCTTCTATCTCTTCCGGCAACAAACCGATTTGTCCTACCACTTCGTGCAGCTGCTTGTCCCATGCCAAAAAATAAGCGTATCCGTATCTTTCATAATTCTCGTTCATCCGTCCGATCCAAGAGTATACCTGTTCGTCTGTAAAAGTATATCCCCACGCGTACATAACCTCCCGGTCTTGTAACATCGTCGCTAAAATTGAAAAATCCTCCATGGACATTTTCCGAAGAATCAATCGTTTCGTCTCTAAAAAAACATCCTCCATTCCTTTACCTTTTTAATCCCAGCCGGGTACGTGTAACATAATGAATAAGATCCTCATCCAATAAAAAACGGATGCGGGCGATCACCGCATCCCGATCGCCGGATACGGAACAAACCAATTCTTTTATATCCATATCTCCTTTAGCAAGTTCAGCAAGGATTTCCTGATCGATCCTCTCCTTTCCCAATTTTACGGAAGCTTTTCTTCTATCTATGCATACGTCGCATATCCCGCACCCTTTATACTCCTTTTGTCCGAAATAAGCCATCAAATACAATTGCCGACAAGTCTCTCCCAACTCGATATACCCTACCATGGCTCCCACTTTTTTCTGGTAGGCCTGTTTCCTCCATTCATACGCTTCGCGGCCGATCGACAAATAAGACAAGGGTAAACGAGGCTGATGATACAAGATATAGGGTCTGCTGTTTCCCGGAACATAACGAAGAATCTTTTGTTTGGCCAAAACGACAAAAGCGTGATAAAGTCTATACCTGTCCACATTCAGTTCCCCCGCGATATACTCTTCATCCACGTACACGTCCTGCACGAATATACCGGCATAACTCCGCATCAACACAATCATCAAACGCTCCGACAACTCATCTCCCAAATCCACGTTGTATAACTGATCGCGTAACAACAGAAACCTCACTCTGGAACGAGAGTTGATATCCGTCGTACATTCCATATACCCCGCCACACTCAATATACCGATAGCCGAAAGTACTTTCACCTGATCCAACTCGAAACAAGAAGCAAAAGAGTCCGGATCGAACTCGAATACTCGTCCAGCCCCCTCTCCTTCCCCCAATTGGAAATGATTTCCCAAAGCTTCATAGACCCGCTTCACGTAATCTTTTTCCGGAAACTCTTTCTCTACGCGATTTTTTAAAGTCGTTAAAGAAGCTGTATTGTATAATAAAACGGCATATGCCCGTTGTCCGTCTCTTCCGGCACGTCCGGCCTCCTGAAAATAAGCTTCCGGAGTATCCGGAATATCATAATGCACAACCACTCTGACATCCGCCTTATCGATACCCATACCAAAAGCATTTGTCGCAACAATGACAGGAACTTCTCCCGTTTTCCATGCCTCCTGTCTTTTTTCTCGTTGCACAGCCGACATCCCGGCATGATAATGATCCGCGCGTATGCCCGCTTTCCGCAAAAAGTCAGCCAACTCCTCCGCTTTCTTACGTTTACGTACATAGACAATAGCCGGAGCATTCACCCGGGAAAGAATCATCCGTAACTCTCCGGCTTTATCTTCCACTTTCCGGACGACATAAGATAAGTTATCCCGACGGAAACTTTTTGATAACACGTGAGCCGCCTTAAATTTTAATTGTTCCTGTATATCCTTAACGACTTCAGGAGTAGCCGTCGCCGTTAGCGCCAATACCGCAACACCAGAAAAAAAATCACGAATCTCGGCAATACGCAAATAAGAAGGCCGGAAATCGTATCCCCATTGAGAGATACAGTGAGCCTCGTCCACGGCTATCAAAGACAAAGGCATCTCTTTCAGCTTCAACCGAAATTGCCCGGAAGTCAAACGTTCCGGAGAGACATACAGGAATTTGACCCCTTTATAAATGCATTTGTTGATCACGGATGCGATTTCATCCGCATCCATTCCCGTATGTATGGCTTCAGCAACAATATCCCTACGTCTCAAATCTTCTACCTGATCCTTCATTAACGCGATTAACGGCGTCACGACCAAGCAAATGCCGTCAAGAGCCATTCCCGCCACCTGATAGGTCAAAGACTTCCCTCCTCCGGTAGGCATTAAAGCAAGTGTATCTTTACCCTCTAAAACAGACAGAATAATCTCTCTCTGGAGAGAACGGAATTCATCGTATCCCCAATACTTTTTCAATATATCCTCGATCTTTATCATCTTTTAGCTGATTTCCCTACAAACGTACAAAATAAGTCGTTTCTAAAAAATTACTACTCCTATTTTCAACTTTCATCCGTAAAAAGATCTATTTAAAACGGTTTTTTACTATTTTCGCCCAACTATTTAACAACAACATGAAATCAATAATTATACTCGTCTTGTTCACTCTATTCCTAAGCGGATGTGGCAATAAAATCGATCCGAACGATGTACCGGTAGCCAAAGTATTGGATAAATACCTGCTTCTATCCGAAGTAAATGAAATAATCCCTACGGGTACATCCAAAACAGACAGTACTTTGATAGCACAAAAATACGTGAGGAAATGGATCACAAAAGAGCTATTATTAAATAAGGCCCTGCAAAATCTTTCCGATAAAGAAAAAGACATCCGCAAACAGGTAGAAGAATACTCTTCCTCTATCTTAATTTATAAATACAAGGAAAAACTGATATCCCAAAAATTAGAGGCTCAAATTCGTCAAGCAGAAATAGACGAATATTATGAAAAAAACAAATATAACTTCGTATTGAGAACTCCCGTCGTCAGAGCTCAATTGATTATCATCCCGAAATCGGCATCTAACATCAATAATGTCCGAAAATGGATCCGCTCCAATGAGGCAAACGATCAGGCGGCTTTAGAAGAGTATTGTATCACCAATGCTAAAAAGTACGATAATTTCAATGATAAATGGATAGAATTAAGATATTTATTAAATATTCTACCCATCACTCAAGAAGATTGGGAAAAGAAATACAAGAACAAAGAATACCTTGAGATAGAAGATGATGAAAATTATTTTTTCTTGAGAATCAAGGAGATCTTAAATGAACACGATACAGCCCCGGCAGATTACGTGAAACAGGAAATTGAAATTATTTTACGGAACAAGAAGAAAATGAACTTCGAGGATAATTTGGAAAAACAGATCAACGAAGAGGGAATAGAAAAAAATTACGTCAAAATATATTGAAATCGTAGAAAATAGAGAGATTATTCCGTGTTTTTGAAGAAAAAGTATTAGTTTAGAGCGTTTTTATTGAAATAACTTTACAAATAAATTATGAGATATTTAGTACTACTTACGTTATCATTCTTAATAAACTATGCCTCAGCGCAAAATAATGTTATAGACAAAATTGTGGCTGTCGTGGGAGAAGAGATCATATTAAAATCAGAAATCGAAAATCAGCTGATACACCTAAGAAGTGAAAATATACTCGATCCCCAAATCGATTATAAAACTCAGGTATTGGAACAACTCTTGGTAAACAAATTGTTGTTGGCACAAGCGAAAGTAGACAGTGTCGTTGTGACGGACGAAGATGTGGAAAGAGAGTTAAATGCCAGAATAGACAGCTATATTAATCAAATCGGTTCTCAGGCAAGAATGGAGAGTTATTTCGGTAAATCGATAGAAGAACTTAAAAACGAAATGCGAACCGTTGTAAAAGAGGGAGCAATTACCTCGGAAATGCAACAAAAAATCGTAAAAGACGTGAGAGTCACTCCTTCAGAAGTTCGTTACTACTATAAAAAATTAAATAAAGACAGTATAAGAGACGTAGGAGCTCAATACGAAATTCAACAAATCGTGATTCGTCCTAAAATCAGCGATTCGGAAAAAGAGAGGATCAGAAACCAATTGAGAGAATTCCGGGATGAAGTTTTAAGCGGCAAACAATCTTTTACTGTTTTAGCCGGACTCTATTCGCAAGATCCCGTATCTGCCTCCAAGGGTGGAGAGTTAGGGTATATCGCTAAAAGCCAATTAGCTCCCGAATTCGCGGAAGCGGCTTTTGCCTTGAAACCGGGAAAACTTTCCAAGATCGTAGAAACAGAATACGGATTCCATCTCATTCAGGGAATCGACAGACAGGGAGATAAAGTAAACGTACGTCACATTTTGTTACGTCCGCGTATAGAAGACAGCCAACGGCAAGAAGCCATACAGAGAATGGATTCTATCGTGAAATATATTCAAAGAGACAGCGTACCTTTCGAGTACGTGGCTGAAATGCGTTCCGATGATAAAAACACGAGAAATAATTACGGGTTAATCGTGGATGAAGACGCCAACCCCAAACTCCCTCTGGAGATAATTAAAGGGGAAATGGCCAAACAGGTAAAAAACCTTCAAGTAGGAGAAATTTCAGAGCCTTTCTGGGATCAATCCGGTCCTATCGAAGAGTATAAAATTATAAAAATCAAGGCTTACTACCCTACTCACAAAGCCAATCTTCAAGACGACTGGAGTTTCTTCGAGAATAATTTATTAATAGAGAAACGACAAAAGGCTTTTCAGAAATGGATAAAAGAAAAGCAAGAAAGTACTTATATACATATTGACGACGAGTACAAGAATGCCAAGTTTAATTTTGACGGCTGGATTAAATAAATCCCTAAAAGAGTAGGCCACGTTTCAATCATTATAATCGTAAACAAAATGCTACGTATCTGGGGAATTATAGGGTGCATCTGTCTTGGAGGATTGATGGGGAATATTTCCGCACAAAACAAAAAACCGGCAAAGATCGACATAAAACATGCTGATAATCTTAAGATCGACAACCTGAAAAAAATAAATAAATTTATCGGCAATGTTCATATGACTCATGAAAATATGCTTATGTGGTGTGATAGTCTTTACCAATATCCGGACAGTAACTATATCGAAGCTTTCGGACATGTGAGGGCCAGACAAAACGATAGCATACACTTGGCAGGTGATTACATGCATTACGACGGTAACACGAAAATGGTGAAAATCAGAAACAATGTTTCTTTAAGAGATCCTAAGATCACGTTAACGACCCACTTTTTAGATTACGACGGTTTGTTTGAAATAGGTTACTATTTTAATGGCGGACAAATAAAAGACAGCGTAACGGTTCTAACCAGCAAATTAGGAAACTACTTTACCAAGACCAAATTAGCGTACTTTAAAGATAGTGTACGAGTAGATGCTCCCGACTATATTATTCACTCGGATACCCTAAAATACCAAACAGAGACGAAAGTGGTCTCCATATTAGGTCCTACGAATATATACGGAAAAAGCGAAGAGGGTACCACTTTATATTCAGAGGATGGATGGTACAACACATTGACAGGGCATGCCGAACTTTACAAAAATAATCATATCACCTACCTAACCTATGGAGGAACAGCCAAGACCATGGTCATTGACAGTATTACGCAAGAGGCTCTTTTAATAGACGATGTAATACTTACCGATACGGTCAATGATGTCATTGTAAAAGGGAATTATGGAATGGTTAACCAAAAAAGTAACAACGCTTTTGTTACCGATCGCGCTTTACTGATTCTCGCGGGAAAACAAGACTCTTTATTTTTACACGGCGATACGCTTTTTTTAAACAAGGATACATTAGGCAATAATGTTTTAAAAGCTTACTACAAGGTCCGGTTTTATAGTAAAGACCTACAAGGAGTTGGCGATTCCGTGGTCTACTTAACGGTCGATTCTATGATCTCCATTTATAAGCGGCCGGTGATATGGGCCTCTGGCAATCAAATGACGGGAGAAATTATATCTATTCTTACCGGAAAAGGAACCGTAAAAGAGTTTTATCTGAAAAATCAGGCAATGATGATAGCCCGAAGGGAGGGAACCGAAATGTTCGATCAGCTCAAGGGCAGGAACATGACCGGTTATTTTAAAGATAACGAACTTTATAGAGTGTTCGTGGATGGAAACGGAGAGAGTATTTACTATCCGGACGACAAAGGAGCCATTATAGGAATGAACCGGGCCACGAGTTCAAACATACGTATCGAAATAAAAAACCGAAAAGTAACGGATATTATCTTTATAAACAAACCGGAAGGAGAACTGAACCCCTTGTTCCTCGTTGATCCCGAGGAAGCTCGGCTAAAAGGCTTTCAATGGTTAAAGTACCTTCAGCCTAAAGATAAACACGATATATTCAATTATCCGTTACCGGAAACAAAAGAACCTGTCAGCAAGGAAGAAAAGGAAGATAATTAATTTCATTTTACAGGCTATATAAAAAATATTACGGCCTGTTTTCGAAACGAAATAAATTCACATTTGGCGATAAACGATAATCTTAGCCTCTTCTTCCAAGATAACGGAAAAGGTCTCGCCTAAAGCTTCGTTCAAGGTGGCTTCCCACCAATATAAAAACCTCTGTTTCCGGATAGGATAACGCAAACCGAAGGTCGAAACAACCCCGTGAGGATATAAAGAAAAGAGCGAAACCTGTTGCCTGGGCCGACATGACAAGGTCGCATCTTTCAAGAGCGGCGTAAACAAACCGTAATCAGATAACATTTCAATCCGGTCGAAATCGGGAGCATATTGTAGTAACAACGAGATATTTCCTAATGTATGATCTTCACGTAACCCCGTGGCTCCCAATATCAGTACTTCCCGAATTCCTTTTTCTCCGGCATAACGAACAGCCTTTGTCAAATCATTGGTCTCCTGCTCCCTCACCTGATGCAAACGATCGGCGTAACGAACGGACAACTCTTCCGGTAAACTGTCCAGATCCCCCACGATCACATCCGGAACAATCCCACGTTGTTCCAAATGAACTACAGCCCCGTCACAAGCAATGACATGCTCTGCCTGATTTAACATCTTCAACGCTAACTCTCCGGAAGGAAATAAACCATTAGCGATGACCACACATTTATAATTTTCCATCATATAAAATTCCCCTTTTCTTCCAATTGATCCATCCAACGACAGCCAGTACCCCATAACAAATAAAAAGAAAACAAGTCGGATAAAGTTCCCGCTGGTAATAGAGATACACCGATACAAAATTAATTACTACCCAAAAATACCAATGTTCCAAAATCCGGCGGGCAAGCATCCACGTGGCCGTAATGCTCAACGCCGTCGTAAAAGCATCACCGACCGGAACAGGAGAATCTGTATAATCGGCAAGTATGCGGAATAAAATCCCGTACGACACTCCTGTTACCGCTATAATCCCTAAGAATATTTTCAGATTCAAATGGCGATACAATATAGCAACCTCTCGTTTTTCTCCCCTGTTCCCTATCTTCCGCCATTGCCAGAAACCATAGACGCTCATACAAACATAATAAATATTCAAACTCATGTCCGCGTAAAATTTGGAAAAGAAAAAGACAAATACATAGACGAAAGAGGTCAAGAACCCGACAACCCACATCGCCCGATGCTGAAAAATTTCCAATACCAGGTACACAATCCCCGTCACAACGCCAAAATATTCTAAAAAATACTCCATTCTATTTCCTTCTGCCGACCGACAAAAGTACTTATTTATCGGCAAAAAATCCTATGCAGAGGCCCCTTTTTATACGAACCGTTTGATTTAAAAATGATCTCTTAACCAACCTAATGGATCGCAAACCCGACAGTCGGTTTGCCTTTACGGGATAAAGACGTTCAAAATCATCATGCCTTTTTCAAATCGCTCTTTAAAGTCTTATTAATCTCTTGTAAATAATGCGGAATTTGACCGATAAAAGTTTCTGGTGGATTACTGTAATTCTGATCTGTCAGCTCATTTAGCGGTAAAGCATACTTATTAGTGATCTCTTTTCCATCCATTCTTTTATAAGAAATTTCCAATTCGATGACCTCATCGATATTTTTTTCCCCTATATCTCCCCAGCTTTCAATATAATAGGTCACTTCATATTGCGGTGGAAATGAGGAGACTCCTCTTTTAATGGCCCCGCATTCAGACAATAATAAGGATTCTCTCCCCAATCTTTTGTAATCTTTTATTACCTTAAACCGAACATCCTTCGCGTATCCCTCCCCGATATTTTTTATATGCAAAACTTCTACCATATGGGAATCCGTCGATTGGAGATAAGCCACAATAAAAGGCGTTATCTTTTGTTTACGGGTAGCCCGGCTTTCGAACCACATCATCAGGTTGATTACAGTATACAAAGCCGTACATATTGCAATCACAACCGATAGAACCATACTTATATCCATACCTGATTATAAATAAATATTACTTTTCACCATCAAAAACCCATTTCACAGCATCAGCATAGATGATCTGGCCGGCAACACTTCTCTTATCATTAAGCACAATCGTAGCCTCTCCCGGCGAGAAATAAAAACGTCCTAAGGATAACCATCCTCTTTCCGGCAAGGGGATTTCAACCTCTTCTTCCGATTTTTCTCCGTTACGGTATACCGTATAATACTGCCTTACTGCATTTACATTTTGTAGCGCCTCTCCTTTATTATTTACTTTTATTCGGTATAATTCCACGCTATTCGGTATAAAAACCGAAAGTTCGTAATATCCGGCTTTATCCAATCGGGTCGTCCACCCGACCTTGGCTCTACCGTCTCCCCCCTTTTTTATCCAACCGCTACGTATATGTCCCCCGTAAAATTCGTCCGATACGACCGGAGACCAGTCCTCGGATGCCGTCATCGTATAAAAATCTTTGTATTCCGTTGTTTCATTCGCTTTCATCCATTTACGCATTTTATTACCGGAGGAAGAGGTCATGACTTTAAATCCTTCCGACTCATTATCTACGATCCGTTCACCCTCTTTGGGAAAGAAAACGGCAGCATCGATATCTGTCACGCCCGTAGTGGTTTCCCTCGTTTTTTGTGATCCTCCATCCCGGTAATAATTAATAGCAATAGGAAGATTGGAAGAAAGATTCGTATTCAATGTTGCGTTAACAAATTCACCGTCACACATGATGACAATTTTCTTTGCTTCCCTCGGACCGATCAAAATATTTTCAGAACGACCGGAAGTCGTATTACTGGTAATATTTACACTCCCGAAGGCATTCGAAACCGTAGATATTTGCGTATAACCGAATGTCACTACTCCGGCAATATCCGAATCATTATACACGCTTATTTGAAGACGATAACGTTTTCCCGTTCTTCCGTCTAAATCATTTCCCCCCTCTTCCACTTCTTCGACAAGATAATCTTGAATCAGATAGGCGGGAATACCCTTCGTCATATACCATTCCGGCAAAATCTCTAACCAACTTACTCCGAAACGTTTTACAAACTCCCCGTCAAAAGCGACGAAATCTATTTGAGCATTCCGGTGTTCATACAAATAATTATTAATAAACTTCCTAAAATCAGCAGCAGGTATCGTCGGTATAAAATACTGCTCTTTTAACATCAACGATTTCAATTTTATAATCTGGTACAACACATCCGAAGAGAGTTCGGAAGCTTCCAATGCCTCTTTAAGACTATGATCTTTCAGGTAGCGCATGGCCTTTTTTTGAGAGCTGCTATACGTCGACCAATTACTTGTTTGCCCTTTTTCCTTACCATCCTGCCGTTTCATCAAATCAGTCAACACCACATTCATAACAGGGTAATCAGGCACGTCCAATTGGCCTGTGTAATTAAAAAACAACGGAGAGATATCAAACTGATTACCGGTTAAAGCAAAATCCGTAGATGTATTGTTTGAAAAGACTCCAATGGAGACATTTTCATTTCCGGCAGCATATTCATTAAAAAATACGGACTGAATAAACTGATCCAACATCTTCCGTTCGATCTCTATCGGAGAAGTTTCTTTCCCGTATATTTGCTTCATATATTGCTGGGATATTTTAAAATTCATAGTCCAAAAACCGATTCCCCGTTCCGGCATCAATGCCATCTCCGGTTGGATGCGTTCACTTCCTCCCCGCTCGAAACAATAATAGGAGGCAAAGGAAGCCGGAGTTTCTATTAGCATAAAACGACGATATGGATAATCTCGCCCTTTCATGCCTTCCAATACCTCTTTCGTACTCGACACGAACATTTCCATCGAGTCTTTTATATAAGTCAGGTATTGCATAAAATCGTCATGTCCTTCAACAAGATAAAGTTCAAAGGATACCGAATCCGCGTTTACGGAGTACTTCTTGTAAGAACCTATACACAATGAAATTCCCGGCAGAGGATATTCAGGCTTAAATTCCGTGATTTCTCCGTTACGGCTCGATTCGCCTTGTGACAAAACCGTCCTGTCCCCGGTATTTACAACCGTCAAACTATATGAAGTAAAATTCATCCGAGCATCGTATCTGTTTTTCAGATTCACGGGAGGTTCGCTTACCGGGTACCAGAGGCATTCCGGTGTCAATAGCGTATACCCCTTCTCAACGATAGCATATCGCTTCCCGTTTCGAAAAAAAGAATAACCGATCGTTTGACTATCAAATATATCTTTTTCCGGTTGATTCAGATAGCAGATTCTCTCATCGATTCGCCCCGCGTATTCCAACACAAGCACAAGCGTATCTCCGGGCGGCACGTTCTCTTTTATCTCGATCACCTGGTTATCCCGGAAATAAGCCAACTCCTGATCACCTTTCAACAAACGCTTCACTTGCAGGCCGGGATTCAGATACAAAATGACCGAATTTACCTCCCGATTACGAGGATTTACAAGCCGTAAAGAGGTGTTTACCTCTATTTTACTACCCATCTGCCGATAGGTAATCGTCTGTCGATCCAATATCAATTTATCTTTCAAGCTATATCTATCGTAACTCGCTATGTAGTTCGCACGATGAGTTTTGACTTGATAAAAAGAGAAGTATAACATGCAGCCACACAAGATTCCCCCGATCGCGAACAAAGTGGAAAATTTGAGTTGAACGATTCGACTATCGGGACGATTCGGAATACGCCTCAAAAAAGTAATCGAATAGCCGATTAAACCAAATCCCAGCAAAAGCCAACCCAATCGTTGTAATAAAACAAAGCCTAAATCCGGATAACCCGCCATATCGGAATAGGTGTTGGGAATCGTAGAAGCCAAGAAGTCGAAAATACCGTGTCCTTTAGTATCTAAAAAATATAGAGTCAAAAACACGAATCCCAATAAAAACAATATCGTCAATGCCCGGTTATGAATCAGACTTGCGATGAAAAAAGATAACCCTAAAATAAAAAGCAAAGAAGGCAATAAAAAAACAATCCAATAAAAAAGATAAAGAAAACCGTTAAACGGGGCATCACTGAGCAAAAGATTGATCGTTGCGCTTATCACCAAGGAGATCAATGCCACTCCCATAAACACCCGAATATTTCCCCATGCCTTACCGATAATAAAATCGGCATTACTCATCGGACGGACATACACCATCTCCATCGTGTCCCATTTACTACCACTCCAAAAATCTTTTGCCAGCAAAACGACCATGATGACCAAAGGCACACCCACGATACTTGCATTCAAATAGGGCATATAGGAAGATAAAGCGATAAAATTCCAAGAACTCCAGGGTAGTAAATCTCCCTGTACCACTAACTGAAAGCAAGCGACAATAAACAACGAAAACGGAGTGAATATACGAAACAGCCAGGAACGTCTTAAAATTTTTGACTCGAAACGAGCAACCGTGTTGATATTATATAAGTTCATAAGGCTAAACTATTTTTAATTTTCTCAAAAATAGTATTTAAATTGGAACAGCATTAACGAGTTTATATTAATATATTATAATTCTTTATATGTTCTTCCAGCTGTTATCGTATTAAAAATCAAAAGTAGTTGTTCTAAGACCTGTGCAAGCAAAAACCTCAACGGACAAGAGAGAGACGTTCTGAAAAAAGTTTACGTATATCCTTTGAAATGCCTTTAAGAATTAACGATGTAAATCATCGGCTAACACACCGAGAAGTGTTTGCAACGATACTTCTTTCAAAACCACTTTCTTGCCGCAATCAAGCAGGTAAAGCGTCGGCATGACTGACATGACATACAGTTCCCGCTCCCGAATATCGCCCCGGTCCAATCCGACAATCCACTCCGTCGGAAAATCGTTTTTCGTACGGTTCCATGCCTTCCGGTCGTCATCCGCGTAAATAGCGAGTACCGTCAACTGTTCTGCATGAATTTGTTGCCGGAGAAATTCATTTCCTTGCAACTTCTCCATTATTTTTTTACAGTGATCGCAATCAGGGTCATAAAAGATCAACAGTATTCGACGCCCTTTCGTACCGTAAAGCGTCTGCAAGCTTCCGTCCCGGGTAAAATAGGTAAAATCGGCAGCCTTCATTCCGGGGCGATTTTTCTTTGCCGCTTCCAGCAAATAGACGGGCCGCATTTTATCGTATTCTCCCAAAACAGGCGTACGCGCAATTTCCTCCAGAAAAAAGATAAAATACTCCTCATTCAACATCGGGGAACCGGACTCATAAAGATACTTTTCAGCTATTTCCACCAAAAGTGTATAGGCTGCGGGGTCGGCTTCGGCTCGTCGCATCAGGCTCCGGACAGCCGGTTGCAATGAAGTCGATTCGGCATGAGGAAACAAAGAGACAAAATTGACGAAATTCTGTTCCATAAAAGCCGTATCACGACCGCATAGCGTATCCCGGAAGTCCATATCGTCCCAAAAACGCGTAACAAGATAAGCCGCCCTTTCGGGAGCACGACGAAGAGTCGGAGGGATTTTGGGAAGAGGAAGTTCCCGAGACGACAAGGTATCCCGTAAAATCTTACCGCAGATAGCCGTATCCGATGGTTGAGCTGCCCCACCGTTTCCCCAAACGGCAAACAACACCGATAAAACGAATATTTCGCCTGCAATTTTCATGTCTTTTCTATTTCGTTATAAAATGACAGTCCGGTCGCCTATTCCACACAACGTATAAAACATGCATCGCTCGTATTCACGCTCTCTTTACCGTTGAAAATATTAGTGCTGCTTATCAAATTGAAATCGAAGGTAAAATAATTAAAATCCCAAGCAATAGCCTCGGCTTCTCTTCCATTGTTCTCCTTCTGTTTTAACCAATAAATAGCTCCCGGTCGCATATAAAGATCATAGAAAAGCGGATTATTATCAGGCGTAGGAAAGGGAGCACTTCGCCCCGAAGCATACCTGAGTACCGCTATTTTCCCATTTTCGTTTCTCCCGTCTTTCCGATGGCCGTACCCGGAAACTCCCAAAGGGAAAAACACGTTTCTGCCGCCGTACTCTTTTGACGTTTCCGACTTGTTGTACACGAAAACCCCGCGCATGCCGAACTTCGGATCCGTATTATATTGATAACCATAAACCTCCTCTATCTTAGAGAGGGTTTCGGTAGCTTCATCCCCGTAAAGCACGCCAAAACCTTGTTCAATGTCGTCGTTATCCCACAAATCATTATAATCTTTATAGGTTGCCACGGATACTTTTTTCCCGTTTACAGTAGGATCGGAAAAACTCCCGAAATGATTCTCTGACGTTATTTCGCTCCAAAGACAACTTGTACCTGTTCCCGCAATAAGAAATGGGGTATCCTTATGATCTTTGAAATCATCTTCGGATACGTCAATCCAAACCGGCTTGTCGTTTTTATTATTCGTAGCGTCGATCGGTTGTTCCCAGTTACCGAATTTAAACAGCGAACCTTCCTCCGTGGGAGCTTCCGCTTCTTGCGTGGCCGTACGCATATTAAACGAATGCCATTTCCTGCCATTCTCTATTAGCGCCAAAGGAGCGTACCCCTGACGGGCAAAAATCAGATGGTAACAACTGTAGTTGTGATACTCCACACGAATCACCGCACAACGGGATTCATGTTCATCGCAACCGTTAAAATAGACTTGAAAATCGATGGGAGTCCCCGTGCTGCCCTTCACCGTATCTTTCGCTAAAGTGATGGTTTGTTTGTCGCCTCGCACGATATAAGCCTTCCACGCTCCTTCTGAAGTAAAAGTTTGAAATTCCGTGGCATTTTCCATCGGTAGTCGTTTCAACACGACATGGAACGACCGCTTGTTATCGTGTTTACGCCATATGCCCTTCGGATTCACTACACGACGTACTTGCATAATGGTAGCCGGCTTTACGATTTTTTTTCCGTTAGACAACGTTGCCGTGAACGTAACCACCGCTTTACGCTGGTAAGCGACATAAGGATTATTACCCGTGTAACCCGTTTTAACAATCATTTGCTTAGCGCGAGTATACATGGGAAGCCGGTAAGTCACCGTATTTTCCTCGGGTTCTTTCACCACGTAATACCGGCCGTCCTCTGTATCCGATCCGTACACGCCTGTCGTTACCTCTTTGTACACCCGTTCTCCTCGGTTGGTGTTTTTATAATACATCTCGTTCGATGTGATTTCCGATTCGTTAAGAATGGTCTGCGTTGTCCTGCGTAGAGACAAAAAGCCGTTCCACGGATTTAAAGGGGCACTCGAAGTTACCTCCGGATCCATATTTCTCCAGTAATCGAAACGGGGAGCATTATAAGGAGCCCACGCATTCGTATCGATTTTGGCCGATAACTCCGTCACTTTATTAGAACCGCCGTTGACTTTAACGGGTAACAACATGGAGTGATTATAGAGATAGGAAATGTAATAAGGTTCCGGTACCTGGATACTCGGAATCTCCTCCTTGTAATCAATATGCCAATCCACATCGTTAGCAAAATGATTGAATTTCAATGTTAATTTATAATGATGATTACGCTCCGCATCATAGTCCTTATCCGCATCCTTGCCAAGCATGAAACGATACACGATATCCCCGTTTCCCAATCTTTTTTCGTTAATGGAACGATAGTAAGCCCGGACTTCGATATAAGTGCCGTAAGGCTTGTTATCTTTGTATCCGTCGGCTCCCTCCTGATTTCCATTAGGATAGGCGATCACTCCCTTCTCGTTTGCATCCTGACGCTTACTTTTCCCTTCTCCCTGCATGTTTTCATAAAAGAAAAGCGCATCGGCAGTTTCGGAATGATCGCTTCCGTGCTTCGGTTTTCCCTTGGTGACACGTACCGGCCAAGTCTCGTCGTAAGGCTGATTCTTAGGATCGGCATATGTTATCGTTTCGCCTTCGCGAATAAGTTCGTCCGTTTTAACGGGAGTATTTTTCTGTCCAAGGAAACAACGAGCGGGAATATCTCTGATCTGCACAGATTTAATGTAGATAAAAACCCCTTCCTCAAGGTTCGTACCGTCGTAAGCAACCGTCACTTTCGAAGCCGCACGGCGTATCCACGCGTGTAGCCGCATATTTTTTTGGTTGACAGTCAACACGGGTGCCTCATCATGAATTTCATCTTCCTCGGTAAAATGACCGAACATCTGATTATTTTCGGCCACCTTGTTTTGCCAACCCAAAGAGATACTTTTAAGGCCGTCTATCGTCTGGATTTTCTCTGCATAAGAGCCGAGATCCCCCATGTTGGCTGCGACATAGATATAATAGCGCCCATAGGGTATCGTCAATTTAAATACGGCTCGGGGCGTAGAACTCTCGGCGATATTGATTCCCTCTCTGTTTTCGTTTTGTACGGAAAATTGTCCGGAGGCAAGCAAACGCCGCTCTACCAACTTCCCTTCCAAATCATACAATAGTACGCAAAGATTTTCAATACTTTTAATGGTATTGCCAGCGGTCTTAGCTTTCCCGACCAAAGCCGCAGCCAGCGGTTTAAACTCCACGGTAGCCATTAAGGAGCTTTCGCCCTTCGGCACAAATTCCTCTTCTCCATCGATCAAATCATCGGTACAAGCTACCAGTCCGATGGTTAATATGTACAAAATACCATATAAGATATCGCGTTTCATATTCTTAAATACTTCCTTTGTTACAATCCGAAATCTGGCTTAAGGACCACCTCCCCGTAGGGTTCGAGATCGACCTGCCAATCTACCCGATTGTCATTGATAATAATTTTTACTACCACATGCGTATTGCGCGGCAGGTATGACAAATCGGGAAAATAATCGCTCAACACCGCCCCCTTGTCCAAAGAGATGGACATCCGGTAATTTCTCGGATCTCCGCCCGGATCGGTATATTTACCCTCCAATAAATAGATCGGGTCCAACGTGATCTCCTGCCCAACAGGTAGTCTTATATTCTCCTTCCGTTCAAACGTGTAATACTCGTTACTCCCTATCGTGGGAACGGCATATTCGGTAATTTCCTTGTTTTCGTTATATTTCGTATCTTTCGGCAGGTAATACTCCCGGCGAGCCATCTTATCGATACTCAATCCGGTGAATACTCTATCGCTATCAGTACGATTGATTATACAGAACGAGAATTTTACGGCAGCCCGTGTTACGTAAAGCCTACAATAGACATCACTGTCCGCAACCTCCACCTTGTGGCATTCGCTCATGGGTAATGGTCCGAGAATCTGCTCCGAATTATTGTCTAACTGTATCGTCAATCCCCCCAGCTTGTTCTCCGGAAAGGGCAATCCGACATAAATCGCCGAAAGATCCTCCTTCAGCAATTTGCGGAATACTCCGGTCTCCTTCGTTGGAATCATCGTCTCCTCATTGACAAAAAGATAGATCCGTTTGGTTTCTTTGCCTACCACCTTGAACAAAACGTTCCCGTAGGTCTCGACAGCCGATGAAAGTTCCAACAAACGGTTTGCTTCCACCGTATTGTCGGGACGTACCACGACGATGCGCAACGTTTTCATCTTCTCGTTTTCGTTCGACGCCTGTTCGCTGTTTCGCCTCCGTACCGGTACGTCGGATAAAGCCACGTCGATTTCCAGATTTACCAACGTGTCTTCTCCTTCCCGTGTCTCTTCTATCCCTTCGCGACTACATCCCATGAAAATAAGGCACATGAGAAACGGTATGATATTATATGCCAACAATTTTATTATTTTCATAACTCTGTTTCGTTGAGTCTCACGGTCCAGTCATTAACCTTAATATAAGTCCTGAGCCAGGAATAATCCGAGCGAAGGAAAAAAATCAACGACCATTCGCTCTCCCGGTCGAGAAACTCCTGTGCATCCATCTCGGCATAAAGTTCACTCTTCAATAACAACAGGTAATTATTGAGAGGGATATCGATAATCTCCGTTCCGTCCTTCTTCCTCTTGATAACCAACCGGGGAGCATTTTTCGTCATCAGCCGCGATGTCGAAAACTCCGCGTAGGCCACTATCGCCTCTTTTCCTCCCTCTATCACCCCCGTTGACGCTTGTCCCCGCGCCCAGGGGGTATACCTCACCACGCCGTTGTCGATCAAATCGTTATTTACACCGAAAAGTGTATTGTCATCCGTAATTTCGAATTCGAAATCCTTATCGTTTACCGGATCGCCATTGGTCTGTTGCAGAACGATCCTGATGTTATTCGTATTCTTCATCATCTCCACCACACCTTCCCGGTAGGAATCAGCCGTCCGCAAACTCAATTCTCCCCAGTACATATCATGCAACCTCTTTTTTCCGGCCACCGTGAGACACTCCCTGTCCATCACTACCTGCAAATCGTCATATACAGCCCTTTTGTCCGGCTCCGACACCATCTCAAAAGAACTTTTCTCACAGGCTAATCCCCCGTACGCCACAAAACGGTAATCTCCCTCCTCCAAATCCAAAGTCATCCGGAATGCCTCATCCCGTAACTCGGTCCCCGTCACAACCCGCTTCGTCACGTAACGGCCTTCCCTATCGTACACGAGCAAGGTCAGACAATCCACCTTTTTCGGAAATGCGTTGGCATACTCCATATTATAATCGTATACGAAACGCAGAGACACACCGTGCTGACAAGGTTCGAGGTCTTCATAAATACGTTCGCACGAAAGTAAGGCCGTTGCTAACATAACGCTCTGCACCATGCCGATGAAGCGTGATATTATAAACTGTTTGTTATTTTTCATTTTTAAAATTCGATATTATTGACACGTACGGTCCAAGGCAACACTTCCACCGACACCGTCAGGTATACCTCACCGCTTTCATTCGGATCGTCGGGATCCACAGGGTCGGGATCGTTACTCGTAATACGGGGATGCCCCAGCTTGCTGATACTCGTTACAGCCAATTTATACACGTTATTGCGTACCACGCCGAATTCCATTGTCCCCATCGTACCGGGAAAACCATTGTCGTTATGACGGTTCCAGTAATAATAGTAGAAATAGTATCCCACTCCGGCATGATTGTCTTTATCCATCTCCGCATCATTGCTTGCCTGATAAAGAGTGAAACCGGCTTCGGTAGCTGCCTTACGGAAAACGGCAAGCGCTTCCTCCGTTTTTTGCACATCCCCTTTACCCCCATCCCAAATCTCTATCAGCTGCTGGTATAATTTATCCGGCCCGCTCTCCTCGCCGATCCTCGCTGCCGAATGGAGCGGATGCCCTGGAGCCGCCTGTTGTGCAGCAACCCTCACCCCGGTGTTCCACCCCACGTATATCTGATTTTGGAATGTGTACAAAATGGGGTAAACGGCATTGCTGCCTTCCACGTTATACGTGTATCCCTTTATACCTTCAGGCAAAGTATATTCGCCCCGGATAGCCTTATAAAGCTGCTCGTTCGTCGTTTTCAGATTGGTTCCGGCAAGTAGCTTCCCTTTAAAAACGATCCCCGTCGAAATGCCGTTTTTCTGGTGGTCGTCATTCCCCGGAATCGTATTCTCCGTCACATAGCGCCAGATACGATAGTCTTTCACGACCGAAGTTCCTCCTTCCGGCGTCCAGCCTTCGTCATTGTCTTCACGTCCCTTAATCACATCGTCGATCCAGTAATTGTCCCACTGCCTGCGTGTACTGGCATCAATACGGCCATCGTCGTTAAACAGTCGAAAATTAAAATGATCTTTCAGTTTATTGATTACTTCAGGTGTGTTCAAGTCATTTTGTTTGAACTCTGCATCCGTATCTACAACATAATTGGAAGTGGTTTCCTTACCGCCGATTACCGCATTTTCTCCCTTCCCGTCCGCAGACACACGCCGCAAGTAATAAAACTCTTTGCTCATATTGACCAAACCCATGCGGATCAATTGTACCTGCAAGCCGTCGTCCTCCTTTCCTTCGGGCGTCCTTCCGATGTTGTACGTATTCTTTCCGGTACCACTCCCGTCCCTGAAATCAAAACGCGCCACGGAACGCTCCACACAGATCGCTCCTCTATCGTTCATGGCATTATCGTAACTTCCACCGTTATCCCCGCTCAGATTGAAGGGATTCGCTTCAGTAGCGTATGCCTCCACCCACTCTTGGAACGTATTGGGAATCAACCGATCGGCCTTTCCCGCATTAGACATCAGAAACAACCTGTTAGACCAAATGGTGGTATTCTTGTCGTTACCCTCGATATCATTCTGTAACACACGGCAAATCTTGTTCGTCCAATCTGCTTCATGGCCTTCTTCCATGTCGGACAACTCGTCAATCAGGTCCTGCGTGGGATTACAAAATACATACACGTGAACTTTATTGTTGCCCGGATCCTTTAAATTTCCGTTGTTATCATACAATTTTTGGATACCTGTTCGACTGATTGCCGCGGTAGCGGTTATAGTAGCCCGGGTTCCGGGTTGTGCCGGAAGTCCGCCTACAATACCATGTGTCAGGTATTTATCTTTTGTGTCGGCTAACACCAGAAGAATGGAAGCCACATGATTCTCATCATCCTGGCCCACCTCCTGACCGGTATTCCCCGTCGTACTGCGTGCCAATGTCTTGGTCGGCAATGCCACGTTCACATTCATATACAACATCTCCCGCTCTCCTTTATCATCAGGCCATCCGTCGGGAATTTTCTCTTCGCTGTGGCAGCCAGCTATTAATCCGGCTAAGAAAAAAACAGCTAAAAATTTACTCCAATGTTTCATTTGCTTTGTTACTATTATGCTGAGGTTGTTCTTGAATCGATTCGTTTTTCAGTTTTCCGATTTGTTTTAACATAATTTTAGCCTTCACAATACCTTTCTCTCCGGCTTCAACGAAAAATTTCTCTGCCGCATCGTAATCGCCCGCGAGTGTGGCATAAACTCCCCGGGCATATACACTCTCTGCCGTATTACCTGCTTTACGGAGATAACGCTCTGCCTTTTTCAAATCCCCCATAGCCATCGCCGTATTGGCTGCATTAAGGTTCGCCGTCGAATCGGTAGGATACATCCGCACCGCAATTTCGAATACTTCGTTAAACTCTTCACTACCCGGCTCCATTTCCCGCGTAACGAGGAACATCTCCTGAAGACTCAATTTCTGAGGAGTGGTAGCCAAAAGAGCTCTTATCTCGTCCACATTTGTGTACGGACGCACGACATACTCCACCGTGTAATCGGAATGCCGCAAACCGGGATAGACGTTTTCCAGCAAAAAACGATAATCCGTGGGATAAGTCAACTTGATTTTATTTTCTTTGACATCCGCATCCATATTGCTTCGAATCAGTTCCAGAATACCTTGCCGATTGGTCAAGTCGGAACTTTCCACGTACCGGGCCAATCCTGCCCAATCTTCCGGCTCATAAGCGGTCGACAAGAGTGTATCGGCAAAATCATACAATCCTTGTACGTATTTCATCAGCGTTTCCGTACGCCCCTTGGCCAAACGAGTGTTGTTGGCATAGGAACCTTCCGGCGAAGCATACCCCTTGATATGGATTGCGGTAATCCACATATCCGGGTCATTCCGTACGGCATCTATCGTGCTTCTGATCTTCTGTAACTCCGCCGGGTTATTCCGGTAATTTTCATGGATTTCAGTTCGGTTCACGGGAAAATCGATATAGGCAGAACCCTTCTCTTCCCGCATCTTAATCTCCGCCCTCGGAGGTATATAGACAAACTCCGGTTTGAATTTTTGCGGCTCGAGATTTAACGAGGTAAGCAATTCGCCGTTTTCCATCAACACCTCGCATTGACATCCACACTCGCCCTCCTCCATCGTAAACATCGCCGCAGACATCCACTTTTCGTAGGGTATCACCGTACGGTATTCGATAACCGAAACTTCTCCGCAACGATAAAGTGCCATATCATCCGAAGAAAAACCGTTACGCAAGTGATAGTAGTAACGGTTACGACCGGCGACCACGACCGAAGAAAGACGCAAACTGTCTCTCTCTCCGGCTAATAACGGCGTGAATATCACTTCCCGATTACTTTTCATTTCCAAAGCCGAAACATCTATATCCATCGATACGAATAATTTGTCCTTCGTCCGAGAAACAGCAAGATTCGATACCGTTACCTTTTCATTCATAATCGCCTGAGCACCGGCTTCTATTATACAAAACAGAAGCAACAGGCCGCTGCAAAGTATTTTCATTATTTTATTCACAACCATACCCCCCATGAATTAAAACGTATATACCAGATTGACCGCGGCCTTCGTAGGACCGACATAATTATGCGACTTATCCTTCGCAAGTTTCTTTCCGCAGGTAGCGCAAGGATAACTGTCATAACGAGTATAAATATAACCTATTCCCAACTCCGCTTCCAAGTTCCAGTGTTTACCCAGTATCCACGCGTAACCGTAAGCGATACCCGCACCGACGAACCATCCCTGATAACGACGATCGGAAAGATTCGAAAAATCAGTACCAAGAAAAGAAATACTATTTTTCAAGCTTCCCATATTATACTGACCGCCCAAAGCATGCGCTCCCACGAAATGCCCGGCAAAACGGTCACAAAACCAATAACGGGCCTCCGGCTGAACGAGCCAGTGTTTCCACTTTCGCTCGTGCGAAAGTGTCCAGCCATTGTAGTTGGCAGATACATCCAAGGTCCAACGGGAAGCAAGTCCCACCTCCATACCTGCATTCACAGTATAAGCGGCAATATCATAAAGCAGATTCGTTTTAACCGCTACATTCTGACTTTTGGCACATAGACTTCCGAGTGCCATGCATAAAAACAGAATTGTTCCAATTTCGACTTTCATCTTCATTTTCTCATATCTATATTCTATCTACGACAACATACGCTACAACAAATTGCAGATCTCTATGCAAGAAATCTTTATATAGATTAAATATTTGATTATCAGAATAATAATAAAAGTCATAATTTGATTTTTATATATTTTATAATTTTTTATTTCTCCAGATTCATAATTCCATCTTAAATTTTATTTATTATTAACATTAAATGATTAAATCTAAATTTTTTAACAATGTATATAAAATACTATTATATAGCATTCTATACGATCGGATAGGTTTTTTTTAGTTAAAAGATGCTGTAAATTCTTTGATTCAATGACGAAAATATTTTATTTTTGCAAGCAATATATCATGTTTCTTGCATAGAAATCTATTGATTCAACATCTCTATAATATCCTGATTTACAGAATCTATGATGGAATTTTCCAACATGGTCAAATAAATCTGAGTTGTTCGTTCGGACCTATGTCCCAATCCCGCACTGATAACCGATATCGGAACATTGCAATTGCGAGCCGTAGTCGCCCAACTATGCCGGGAGGTATATGAAGTGATTTTACATCCCGCCAATAATAATCCGGACAATTTGTGAAGCAGGCGATTATGATTATTTAATGCAGCCAAGTATTGTCTGTATGCTACTGCCCTATCGTCCGTCGTCAGGATCGGGAAAACATAGGGCGAATCTCCAGTCGCTTTCTCGTATCGGACGATAATAGCCCGAATACTGGGTTCAAGCCGAATACAAAGCAGTTGCCCGGTCTTGTGTCGCGTATAACAAATCATATCGTTCTGAATATCCGATTTACGCAAATAGGCGATATCCACAAACGCCATACCCCTCGTACAGTAACTGAATATAAAAAGATCACGGGCAAACGCTAATGCCGCATTCCGCGACAGATCGAGTTTGTGAAGTCGGCGTATGATTTGTTCATCAACCGCGCGTTTACGCGTCTGGTCCACGCCGGTATAGACATTTTGAAACGGGTAGGTCTGTTCGACGATACGTTGCCGGACCGCCTTGTTATAAATCGCCCGCAAAACACGCATGTAAAAAGAGATGGAGTTACGGACAATCCCGCGCCTGACAAGAAAAATACTGTAATCGTCGATGAGTTCCTCGGTCATAGCCACAAAAGGCAGATCCATATTGGCAAGAAACGAAGAAAAACTATTCCTCGTGCGTTCGTAATTTTTTGCCGTTCCCCAGCGATTGCAACGTTGCAAAAATTCGATTTGCATTTGCATGAAAGCCAGTATGGACACTGAAGTGTTAGCGGTTTTATAACGTCTGATAATATCATTTACCGTGTATGTTCTTCCCTGACGATCGAGAAATCTGATAATATGTTTCAAGTGTATCAGACCATTATCTATCTGTTTTTGTATCGGAACCACATTTCTAAAAGAAGAGATTACCTGCCCGGTATTCGAATTCCATTCGTCAGGTAACAGATGTATCCGAGTTGTAATTTGCTGACTTTTTCCCCTGTGGGATAATTGATAATAAATCGTTCCGGCTTTTCCTGCGACCGTTGAATTGCGTAATTTAACCTTTACTGTTGCCATAGTATTTAAATTTTTGCAAATATGAATCACTTTCCGAAAAGTTTTCCAAAAGAACAGCAGGTATTTTCCCATCAATTATCGTAAAAAACAACGATAATATTTTCCACTCACAACAAGGAGAACGAATTGTATTCGTTCTCCTTATAGCATCACTTGCAATCTTTCCCGCATTTCCTGAATCGAAACAGGCCGGACATTTATCTTCCTCTTCTCCTGATCCAGATAAACAAAGCCAAACAAAGCAATAAAGCAGGAAATACTCCCATAAACAAGATTTTAGAAATATACATCCCCTGTTGACCGATATAAATTTTATCGTCCGGAGGCGTCGGACGACGTACATCGATAGGCACCTCTTCATTTGATAACCAGAAAAAGGCTCCCTGTATAATCGAGTAGTTAGAAGCCCTGATATCTTTTCGTCTCCGACTAAACTCACCATTACTGACACAATCAGCATCTCCCAATACAATAATCCGCTGCTCCTTCTCTCCCACTTTACGAGACAAAGCTAATCCGGTCACGAAAGTTTTCCGGATCTCCCCCGCGGAAGGATCGAAGCGGGCCGTGTCGTCAACAAAGTTCGTCGTCTGCAACTCGTTCCAGCAATCGAGCGTGTCGCTCTCGAACAACGGCGTTACATCGAAACCCTTGTCCGTCACGTAATCCAATCCGGTAGCACTCGGCATCGTAACCACGAATTCCCGTCGTTTCATATTTCCGTAGATATAAGAGAACTCCGCGGCCTCTTCCGTCGGTCGGGCCATAATCAAATCTGCCTGGAAATTTTTCGTCGGACGCACGAGAATTCCTGGCATGAATCGTACGCCGAACAACCCGATCACCGGATTCATTACCTCCTGGCGTTTCGGTTCCCCGGCGATCAGCAAGTTCCCCCCCCGGGCGATGTACTTGTCCAGGTTCACTTTCTCCGTGTTCGTCATCGGTTGACGCATCTCGGCAATCACAAGAATATTTATGTCCGAGGGTATCTCTTTATCCAAAGAGATGTTTTCGAAATCGAAACCCTGGTTGATTAAAGAGTGACGAAAAGGCTTGTCTCGCGTAAACATGCTGTAATCTCTATCGCCTTCCCGTTCCGTGTTACGTTCGCCATGCCCCGTCAGGAAGCCCACTTTCGGCAATTTCATCACCAAACGTTTAAACGCGGCGGAAATCTCCGTCTCCCCGGGGAAAACCTGGTTATCGTCATATACCCGCAAGAAAGTCTTCTGGCCGTTCTCTCGCTCCAATAAACGAACGAAACGATTATGTTCCGACTTTAAATTAATTATTTCATGAATCTGTTCCGGTTTCAAGATCTTGTTAGAATCCAAATTAGATATCTCTATCATTTTCTTAGCTATCTGTTCAAAAGTCATGTTTGGATATCTCTTTTCCAGTTCCTTCATATCCTTTATCGAATCATAATAATAGACATACTTCATCGTGATATCCGGTTTGAAGCGAACATATTGTCTGAAGGTTCGCAAATCCCAATTCCGATAAGAAGGTGAACCGATCCAAGAGTATCCATCCAGAACATTTACATAACTGGTAATCTTTAGCCTACCTTTCATTCGAGCTACTATATCCTGACTATTAGGAGTTAACGTGTTCGTTTTTGTCCGAGTGGCATCGTAAAACGACATCAAAGCAGGACGAGAAGAAAGGTAACCGACAAACAACGCCACCGCCCAAACTCCAACGTATTTGCCCCATGTTACCATCCAGGAAACCTTCTGGCGACGAGACTGTAAACGTATGATGGACATCCACAGGAATAAAACGATAACAATCAGAAAATAAAGGATATCTTCCGAGCAAATCAATCCCCGGACAAACTCTCCGGCACGGCCGGAAATCGCCAACCAAAACGTGATATCGCGAACGAAATCGATCTCCTGCCACAAACTTTTCACGTAAGACAAGGCTGCCAAAGTCGACAGCGTGCCGACAGCGGCAACGATCTGGTAGGAGGTCAGGCTCGACATGAACAAACCGATCGCCGCGTAAGCGCAAATCAAAAGGTACAAGCCCAACATGCCCGAAAGAATTACCGGTATATCAAAATCCTTTACAACGCATGCCGCAAATATACTATATATAATCAGTACCCCGATCAATACCAGGGCGTACACCATCATCGAGGCGTACTTCCCGAGAATGATCTGCCAGTTCGTCACCGGAGAGGAGTACAGTAATTTAATTGAACCGCTACCCAGCTCCCGGCTCATCAAGCTCATCGTCAACAAAGGGATGTAAAGGTAAAGGTAAGATTGAACAGCTGAAAACAAACCTCTTGAACCATATAACCCGAGAGTCACGTTATAGTTACCGTAACCTAAAGATTCATAATGTACCATGCCCGCCATCAAATTAGAGAAGGTCATGCTGCATTGAAAGGTAAAGATGATCAGGATCAACCACGCGATCGGCGAGTAGAACAGAGTTTGTAATTCCGCTTTCGCTATTTTGTATATTGTCTTCATTGTAAACGTGTTTTAAAATTACTTCTTTGATAATTCGGCGAAAACGGCATCCAAGGAACTCTTTTCCTGGTAAACCTCCGTCAATCTCCATCCCCGGGAGACACTCGTCTCCACCAGTCGCTCCGTAACCTCCTGGAAATCCGTGTATTGAAGGCGATATCTCATCCCGCCCAGCTCTTCCACCCCGCTCACGCCCGGGATTGAACGCAACTCGTCAACAGAAGGGGCGGCGACCAGCGTCACCACCAGCGTGTTAGGGATGATGTAATTATCGAACTCGTCTACCGTACCGGAGAAAACAAGGTTACCCTGCTCGATCATACGGATGTAGTCGCAAGTCGCCTGAACTTCTGACAAGATATGCGTCGACAAGACTACCGTGCGATCCTCGGCGATCTCCTTGATCAGGTGACGGATCTCCACGATCTGGTTAGGGTCCAGACCGTTCGTCGGCTCGTCCAAAACCACGAACTCCGGGTTGTGGATGATGGCCTGCGCTATACCCACGCGCTGTTGATAACCCCCGGAGAGGTTACGGATCAAACGCTTGTTGAAATGACTGATACCGCACTTGCCCATAACCGCCTTCACGGCCGTCGATATCTCGCTGTCCGGGACGTGACGCAAGCCGGCGCAATACTCCAGGTACTCCGTCACCGTCAAATCCGGGTGCAAGGGCGGCGTCTGGGGCAAAAAGCCGATATGGCGTTTCGCCTCTACAGGGTTCTCACGGATACTCACGCCCTTGATATAAACGTTTCCTTCCGTCGGTTTTAATACGCCGCATATAATATTCATGATTGTCGACTTACCCGCTCCATTGGAACCCAACAGGCCGTAAATACCGTTCTTGGTAATCTCGAAATTGATATCCCGCACAGCCCACTGGATCGTGTAACGATGGGACAAGTTTTCAACTTTTACAATCGATTCCTCCATACAATATGATTTAATTATAAATAACCATTTAATAGGCATCGCCACCATACACGTTATACAGCTCTTTTGCAGATACCACTTTCCCTCCTAAATTAAACTCTGACAGCAATTTCACTGGCAATTGAAAATTGTTACGATCAAATTCGTAAATGAGAAATTTTCCATTTTCGAGTCCTACCATTAATTTATTATAATCTCGAGTGTAACCGTAATAAGTTATGTATCCAATATAAGTCACTTTAGACTCGCATCGTATAAAAGGATAATCCTGATCCTCATTTCTATCGACATAACGAATTTCGTTGCCCTTGGTATATATGACGATTTTCTGTGGTCCTCCATTAATAACGGTAGTCAAAAATAAAGAGCTTTTATCTAAGCTTCCTCCCGGAAAAGGTACAACGTTTTTTCCAGTAAGTTCCAAACAGGAATTTACAGGAGAAAGGGCGAAATCTCCTATATAGGTATTCCCGCCGGAATCGTTATAAAAAATGGTATACCATTCACGTTGCCAATCTGCAGTATTATACCTTGCTAAATACAAAACTTCTGTTCCTTCAGGCATTCCCCACACGGGAGGAATATTGTCTTTATTGCCGACTCCTTTTGTAACCGGTTCAATAAAGTTTGTTCTAATCATCTGAAATGCGGGCTCCCACACATAAACAAGCTTAAAATCAATCATCAGTACGCGTCTATTCTTTTCATCATAACAAGGAACAGGTACAATACCACTTGCAGAATGGCCAAAAGTCAATACTTTACATCCTATGGTATCAACAGAGTAAGGTTCCGATACAAACTTTCCCCCTAAATAATTCTCGGACATGATTCTACGAAAAATCCTTCCGTCACGAGTAGTGATAAAGGTATAATTATCGCAATCGTGCCGATCCACCACGTTCAGATTTTCAGGTGTGCCATTCAAAAACTCGTCCTTTAGTTCACTTACCTTTACCATGTTCTCATTATTAATCACGTAAGCCACCTTATCCGTTAAAATCGTCATAGAACCGAGACTACCGACATTCATTGCCATTGCTTTTGCCAATGTAATGGGTTTCCCGGGAATATCGCTTCCATTTACCGTCTTAAAAATATTCTCGTCAGCAAGCCGAAAATCATACACGATCGTCACCCCATCAGGAGCATATTTTGACCTGCGTATCACGTGGGACAAGCGGGACTGCTCCCCCATTTCGGATAAAACCAACAAATCGTATTCTCTAAATCGAGAATTAATTTTTACAGTAAACCTCGCCATAAAAACAATACCGGTCGTTTGATCGATAATACTAAAGTTCCCCACATATCCACCCTCAAAAAACGGATTTTCCGACTTAAGAATTTTTATTAACGAATCGGTCTCTATATCAAAATCCGCTTCTCTTCCGAATACCACGTCTCTCAATTTCCATTCATAACGCACGTTAGCCTCATGTAACGCAGAATCTCTCTCCCATTTAAAATAGTTATGTCCTCTAAATTTGGCCACTTCTCCCTCATTACAGACTACTCGTAAAGGAGCTGCATTCACATCAAAAAGCCAAGTCGGAGCATTTAGATCCTTATAATCATAGCTTCCCTCATCTTTAAAACAACCGGTAAATAAGCATACAAACAGGAGACAACCGAATAATATTATCTTTTTCATACAATTCATTTTTAAAGTGGTAATTTCATTAAGGTTCCATCCTCCTCGGTTATGGCAGGAGTTTGATCATTCAACCACTGTTTAAACAACATGGCTAAACGAATGGCCTGATCGGGGTGATTTTTAATCAAATCTGAACTCATCTCCGCTTTTTTATCCACGTTATCCAAAAATAACTTATACTTCTTTTGTGAATAAGAACCTAATAAGTTAATCTCGACTTCCCGCGTCCACCAATCAGGTTTAGCCGCTATTGTAGTTACGATCATCTTAGCCCTAATTCGTTCTATCTGTCCCAACCGTACCCTGCCATTGGGAACCAATTCCACTACAAGTTTTATTCCTTCGGGCATCTTATCCAACCTCTCACTGCGGTGTAATTTAATCCGAAGGGTATCCAATATTTCCGTGGCATCCTCCCCCACGGTATTTGCATGGAAGGTATAGGTCTCATCCAAATCATATTCATCAGGAGTAGCTGTCGTCTCTTCCGGAATAACCTTTAACCCGAAAGGAATATCGGAAGTTAAAAGTGTTCCGGACAAATTTACCTCCAATTCTGCCTCTACATCTTTTGTTCCGGTCGGATAAAAGAAAAAGGAAACTACCGTGGAATCCGCTTCCGCCGTTCCCGGAAATATTTCATTGACATAAAACTTTTTAAAATAAATCTCATGTTCATCCTGAAACAGTATCGTCTGCCGCTCGCTACAAGCATACAAACCGATAACCGAAAACAGGAATAGGCTAAACAAATGCTTTTTCATAATTTGCTTATTTAAGGTTTTATAAAATCTGATCATCTGGAATCGGAAATAAATACTCGCTTCGTTTCATAGGACGCACGACATTACGACCGAAATCAATTGAAGCATTCAACCGTTTGTATAGATAAAAAAGTTGACCTTCCGAAATCCATTCCCTTCGAGCATCACATATTAACTCTTTTACAAAGGAATTCCAATCCTTTACCGTAATCGATTCCAAACACCCTCTATTGCGTCGAATCCTGTCCAAAATATTTTGAGCTTCCAAAAAATTGCCTTTTCGGGCATAATACTCGGCCATAATATAACGCATCTCCGTCGAACGAATCATAGGTATAATCGTGATATTTCCATCACGAATTTCCTCATTATCGCTTATATACCATTTACCCGATACCGGCCAGCTACTGTTGCCTTTAGGATAAAATATCATCTTCTCAGAACGATAATCCTGATTAAACTCATTTTTTAATCTATCAGAAGTATAAAATGTTTTTTGTTCGTTATAATTTATTATTAACCATGAAGTTATATGATTGTCTTTTCCAAAACATTCAATTAAATTAGCATCACGATAAGCCTTTTCGTCATAAACAGCAAAGATTAAATTGGAAATCACTTTCAAATCTTTCTTCGACTCGAATTGTGTCGATGCCCTAACCCCGGAATAATCATCCACGCTATAAAAAGAGTAATTTCCATATGGTGTATTCAATTTGTATGACATAACCTCTTCCGCCATCTTAAAAGCTTCTTCCTCTTTACCGGCATACTGATACACCCGGGACAAAAGAGCAGTAATCGCATAGTAACTCAAACGATACCCACGGCCTTTGAAAAAATTTTCTACCGAGGAATCATTGTAACCAGGTATACCAAACTTAAATTCGTTATAAAAACGAGTGTTCCCGGTAGCACATACCCCCTTACCCAAAGCAGAAGTATCGAACTCCGTTACCAAATCACGAGCTCGCTGCAAGTCGGCTATCACTTTTTCCAAAAACGGTTCCACTGCAATCCGAGAAGCATGAAGTTCCGGATAATCCTCCACGTAAGGAACATAAACCTTTTTATCATCGTTTACGGGAGCTGGAGCAAACAAACGCAACAGATCAAAATGCATAAGCGCACGGCAAGCGTAGGCTTCACCAAGGATCATTTTCCGTTCCGTCTCTCCTTTTGCAAACAGATCCGAAGAAGCAGATTCTGCATTTTGGATCAAACTATTGGCATTGGCTATTATATTAAATGCCGATTTCCAAATGCCCTCTATCACCGGAGCCAAATACACGTCATTATAATTAAAAACACCGGCAGCCTTATATTTCTGGGTTCGAGAATTTTGTTCCATTAGTTTTAAATTATACTGTTGGGAGATACAATCCACTATACCGAAACTAAGTTGTCCACCATATAAACTACTGGAAGCCATCGATTTATACAACCCATTCAGAACAGTACGATACCCGTCTCCCGTGCTGAACAATTGATTTTCTGTAGTTTGTCCTTCAGGTTGAATATCCAACCAATCTTTACAAGAGGCAAAGAAAAAAGAGGACAATAATATTATAACATAGATTTTCATAATTATTGTTTTTTAAATTAAAAACCTACACTCACCGTGAAACTATAATTTCTCGCATAGGGATAGCTCGTTCCCCGCTCCTCCTTTACCGTTGACCAACGACAAATATCATTAGCATTAAAACTAAGCCCTAAAGAAGTCAATCGAATCTTTTTAATTACCTCCCGATTAAAATCGTATCCTATTGATAAACTGGAAAAACTCAAATAATCATAATCTTGTACAAAACGAGAAGTCGGTTTGGTGGTTGTCGTATTTTTTATATCGTAAAAAGGAGCAATATCCCCCACCTTGATCCACCTTTTCGAAAGAACCCGCCGATCCACGTTCGAATTGGTAATATCTGCATTCTCCACCTTATTGAGCAAAGTCGAATTATAGGTTTGTGCTCCCCATTGGTACAGGAATGAAGCATTCAGATAAAATCCCTGAAAACCCACGTTTACCCCGCAACTACCCTGCGCTTTCGGAAGTTTGTCTCCCACAACGACCTGATCATTGGCATTCCAGGTATAGGTGCTCGTTCCTCCCTTCTTAATAAACTTTTCCCTCCCATTCGCCGGGTCGATACCAGCCGAGCGCACAGCATAAATCGCCGTGGTGGAAGCCCCCTCGTAATACATAATCAATGGGGTTGTTATAAGTCCTTGACGAGACTCTGAATCATAATTTTCCAAAACTTTTTTATTATACTCTTTAGAAGCTTCACCCAGCTCAACGATCTTATTCTTATTGGAAGCCAAATTGGCATTCACCACCACGTTCCAATCCCGATCCCGATAAAGCGTAGCATTAAAAGTAAGTTCAAATCCCTTATTCAGTATTGATCCGCTATTCGATTTGTATTTGCTGAAACCGGATGAACTCTGAACAGACACCTCATCGATAAGGTCTTCCGTTTTTTTACGGTAATAAGTTGCAGAAAGATAAAATTTATTATTAAAAAAACTGACAGTTATTCCGGCATCCAACGTTTTTGTTGTCTCCCAGGTCAATTTCGGATTTCCGAGATATATCAATGAATTAGCAGGCCCCGTGTAGTACCAATCACTTTTATCCGACTGAAATGTAGTAATTGCGGCATAAGCGGGGAAATTCACCTTACCGGTACTTCCGTACGAAGCACGAATCCGTAAAGTATTTACAAGCCAATTATTCTTTAACCAACCGTAATTATGAAAATTTATTCCGGCACCGAAAGACCAGAAAGGAGCAAATCGTCTATCCGAACCGAATTGGGAGGAACCGTCCAAACGGTAAGATACATCCAACAGATAAACATCATTATAAGAATAATTTACCAAAGCCAAAAGACCGAACAACCGATTTTCCGTGGAGGAGATATCCGATTTATCTGGCTGATCCGCAGCATCGGCCGGTTTATTCAGACTTCCCATCATAAAACCTTTAAACAACATACTGGTAGATTCCGAATAGGATTCTCTGACATTAAATCCGGCAGTAGCATTAATAAAATGTTTCCCGAAAGATCTGTTAAAATAAAACATTGCGTTAACATTCCAGTTATAATTATTGGAAAGCGATCGGGACAAGGTTCCTCTTTTTTTCTCCTGTTCATATTCAAAAGAGGGATCCTTGGGGTCCATAAAAGATTCGTTTATCGAATTTGTTTTTGTTATACTAAATTGTCCCTTAAACTGGAGTCCATTCAAAATAAATAAATTGATATTTAAATTATCCGTAATATCATTGGAACGTACTTTACCGTTATAACTTTTTAAATGCTTTACTGTCCACAAAGGATTTTTTTCCTTTTGTATGCCTAACCCTTGTAATTCCTTTACCAATTCCCCATTCTCATCATAAATTTCATAATAGGGTAACAACTTTGCATAAGTACTGAAACTACCGTAAGGAGAATCTTCAGAACGAGTCGAACTATACGATATGTCATTTCTAATTTGTAACCACTCTTTGCTTCTAAAATCCAACGTCAGACCGGCTCCGGCCCGGGTTCTGCGGGAACCGATCATTACCCCCTTATTACTGTCGTAATTCAAGTTTATGCCGTATCGCATGCTCTTTTCACCTCCCTCTATACTTATACTGTGTTTATGATTAAACACATTCCGTAAAGGCTGGGCCAACCAATCCGTATCCACGCCCCGTTGAATACGTTGCAATATCGTATTATAATCTACATTTTTCATGGGTTGCAAATCAGGCCTATCAGGCGTCGTATATTTACCCATCAATCGTTCCACCTCCAATTTTTCCGCCGCGTTACAAAGGTTATAATCCGATAGATCGGGTAATTCTACACCCCCGTTAAAGCTATACCTCACACGTATCTCTCCCATTTGCGGAGCAACCGTACTCACTACAACCACCCCGTTGGCGGCACGGGAACCGTACATGGCCGTGGCAGCCGCATCCTTTAAAATCGTTATGCTCTCGATGCGGTTCATATCCATATCGTAAATCTTCTCCACGCTCGTCTCAAATCCGTCTAAAATAAAAACCGGCAAATTCGGATTATCCTTTAGACTGGTTCGTTGCGTCCTTTTGGCTTCCTCCACATCCAACCCTTTCGTCATGGCGATACTGGATTCTCCGCGAATATTGAATTCGGGTAAAGCATTGGGGTCTGATCCCCATAATGAATTCTCCCGAATACGAAACGAGGGATCAAACAACTGAAGAGCAGCAATCACATTTTTATTATTGGCTTTTAGTAACTGATCTCGAGTTACTGTTACGGCATTACCCGTGAAACTCTCTTTCCTGATATTCGCGTAACCGGTCACCACCACTTCATCGACCTGCTTCATACCCTCTTTTAACACCACGTTAATGGTATCCTTCCCCGCATATTTAATCTCCCGGGACTCCATTCCGACAAAAGAAAACAGCAAAGAAAATTTTTCCATATAAGGCAAGGTCAAAACGTATTTTCCATCCTTATCGGTGGCCGTCCCCAAGGTCGTCCCCTTTAGCAACACGGTCACCCCGGGAATGGTCCCCCCCTTTTCATCCGTCACCTTCCCCAAAATTCGAATTTTATTCTCTTTTTCAGAGACATTTTTAGTATCCCTTCGAAACACGATAATTTGGTTTCCGGATATCTCATAAATGTATTTCGTCCCTGAAAACACTTTATCCAACACCTTCACTACCGTTTCGTTCGTTACCGAAACAGAGATTTCCGTTATAGACCTCTCCTGCTCGTCATTGTAAAAAAATTTGTAGGAAGTTTGTTTTTCTATCTCCTGAAACAATACGGGAAGTGAGACCTTTTTCAAGTCCAAGGTCACCCGTTGAGGCTCTGCCGGACTACCTTTTACCGGAAGAGATAACAAATTTGTCCATAGAAAAGTCAATAAAAATAGCTGGCAGATAAATTTTATCGACACGAACAAAAAACATCGCTTTTTTTTCATAGCTTTGTAATGTTAAGTTAGTAATAAATGAATAGTTTAACGCAGGGAGTATCCGATCGTGTTGGAGGCACAGGAGATACTCCTTTTGTTATTTTGTCAAAACAATTCGGTCTTTCTCTATAACATAATCGATATTTAAATTTTTACATATGGAGTACATGATGACCCGAATATCATCCTCTCTTTCAAAAACGCCCCTAAACAATTGATTAAAAACGATTCCCGTTTCGTTCACGATACGTATCCCGTACCAACGTTCCAATTTCCGTACCAGCTCGTCGAACGGTTCGTTGCCGATAAAAAGGATGCCGTCCTTCCACCTTACCTTATCGCCCGCATTCACTTCCGCAATCTCCATTCTCCCGTTACACGTATCCAACAGGAACTGTTGATCGGGACGAATCATGAAGGTACGTTCTCCGGCATATACCTTTACACTTCCCTCCACGAGGGTAACGCTCACCCGGCCATGATCTCCGTATGTATTCACCTCGAAAGAGGTTCCCAACACTTCGGTTCTCATCTCCCGGGCAACAACAATAAAGGGACAGGACGAATCTTTCGCCACCTCAAAATAGACATTTCCCCTAACTTCAACCTCTCTTTTATCTTTCCCGAAACAGACCGGATAACGAATCGAACTTTCGGAATTGATCCATGCTTTGGTCCCGTCGGACAATTGAACGGTAAAACGTTCTCCCGCAGGTACGGTAATCTCATTGTAAATTTTTTCAAAATATACCGCCTCTTCCAAAAGATCACTTACCCCGTACACGATTTCCCGGCGATTGATCTTGTGAAGCCGAACGGATTCTTTTAACTCCCCCGGCAAGGATAGCGTATCCCGAGTCACACTTATTTTTCGCCCGTCAGATAAGGTTAAAACGATCTCTGTAGCCCGACGTATTTCCAAATCGTTTTTCGATAAAGTTATCTCTTCGGGCATCCAGGGCCATCCGACCAAAACCATAGCGATCAATCCGACTGCAGCAACCGAGGCTACACGCCACAACCATCCCGCACGACGTTTCGATCGCGGAGATTTCATAAATCGACAATACTCTTTTAATCTGTCGTTGAAGCATTTTCGGTCCACTTCTATCCTCGAAGTCAGGTGCCATACCTTTTTAAATTTCTCGAAATAAATCCGGTTCTCCTCTCGCTTTATCCATTTCAAAAAATAAACGACTTCTTCCCGACTCGCACACTCCATTAAGATACAAACTAATATCTCATCTATATCAAAGTTTTCGGAATTTATCTTTTCTGTCTTCATATCTTAAAGACAGTTGAAAATAGTCTTAGTCCCAATAAGAAATTAAAAAAATAAAATAATTTGCAACAAATAATCCAATCTTTTCCGTAATCGACTCAAAGCGATGGAGATATGACGTTTTACCGTTTTCTCGGAAATAATTAATTTTTCGGCAATTTCCCTGTTTTTTAATCCCTCGATCTTACTTAAGGTAAAAACTTCCCTGCACTTTTCCGGTAATGTCGCCACGACTTCCCGTACGGCCTTTTCGATATCAGAACGACGTAATAACACTTCAGCTTCCGGTAGCTGGATAACCGTGGAGTAATAAACATCCGCAGAGTGCTCTTGCTCATACTTTTGAATATTCCTTTTATGAGCCAATGTATTTAAACTTCGATTATAAACCGATTTAAAAAGATAAGTTTTAACCGAAAAAACGATGGATAGAGCTTCCCGACCTTCCCATAATTTATAATATACTTGTTGAACGACATCCCGAGCCGCTTCCCTATCTTGCAACAATCTAAAAGCATAATCCAATAACGAATCGTAATACATGGTGTAAATATGCACGAAAGCGGAAACTTTTCCCGATTTTAACAAATTCAGTAATTCCCTGTCGTCCGAATAATTTTTAACCGTATATATCCCCATATAAACTCCTGTAATAAAACCGCTATTTCACACCTGTCCGTAATTTCTTCAAAAGATTTTAATTAGAACTGAGAAGTCAAAAATAAATATATATTATAACTATACAAAAATTATTACACAAAACTCCAACATTAATACACAAAGATCTAATACAACCGTATATTCATCACTACCGTTTATCACATACATCGTAAACAATCCCACGCGATAATTACGTTCGACTATTTTACAAAAAAATCCGGTCGAAATTCAACCGGATTATCATGCTACCAATCATTCAGATTCATCAAAATCTATCGTTTTTCTTTCCGAACCCATTTTACCGCATCGGCATAAATCGCTTGTTCTTCATCTGCCCCCCGATCATTTAAAACGACCCAATTCTCCCCTGCATTCAAATCAAACTCTCCTAAAGAAAACCATCCTGTCTCTTCCTGCATATCGGTTCGTAAAACAATGCTCTGATTCCCGTCTCGACTCGACAACTCGTAGTATTGAGCAGCTTCTCCCGCGTAACGAACCTGGCGGTACCCGATATAGACCCAAACCTCATATTTTCCTTCCTCGGCTAAATCAACTCTCCACTCGGCTTTACAGTTCCCGTTTCCCGCCTTTTTATAAACCGAACTCCGGATCACCTCGCCATACATCCGAGTCCCCATACAATAAGTCCAACGAAGGGGTAACCTACTTTTAATAGCCATCAACATTTCATCCGCGTAAACGTATTTTTTTTCCTCCTCTTCAGGAGAGATAAATCTTCCCCGCCGTTTATCCGGTTCTATCAAACGGAATCCCGGATCTTCGTTATCCACGATAAGTTCATTGGAATCCGGCTGAAAAAGGCGTTTATCAATATCAAAAACACCACAAACAGTATCCGTAACTTCCGTAACATCTGTAAACAACAACAATTCATCATAACCCGCCGGAAAGTTGCGGGATAAATTCAAATTCAGGGAATACACGGGTAGATAATCCATCACGTTTTTAATCTCCTTACAACTTCCGGCCGGAATCCAATAACAATAATCAACGCCTCTATTTTCCCTATCGGAAATAGTCAAACGTATAATTCCATCTGTGGTACTCGTGTTAAATATCTTAAACCGTACGCGATATTTTTCTTCTCCGTCAACGAGTATTTTATCCTTTCCGACATCTTTTACCAGATAGGAAGGAATCCCGCGTTGTCGGTACCAATCCGGCAATACTCCTATCAAGTCAATTCCCAACTCGGATTTCATTTCATCGCATAACGTTTCCAAAGAAAACTCCTGAAAAATATGCCTGGTTTCAAACCTTGCCAAAAAATCGTAAAATCGCTCCAAAGGAACTTTTAACGCAATATAATCTCTCAAATAGTCTACTTTCAACTGAATAATCATTTCCAATACCTCTCTTGAAAGAGATTCGTCGCGTAAAGCCTCTTCAAAACTACACTTCTCTAAATAACGAGTAGCTCTAAGCGCTGCCTCATTCCCGGAAAAATTAACTCTTACAGCCTTTTTCCTATTGGACATGGTGAATAACACTCTATCTATTACCGGAAATTCCGTTGAAAAAGCAGCATGGAGGTAATTGAGAAACAGAGGAGATACCCATTGCCTGTTCACCACGTTTTTTTGTCTCCCACCCCAAGGGAAAAAAGTCATAAAAATATTTTTATCCCTGTAATAAGCAGAGGGGCGTTTTAAACTCGACTGAAATAAATCCAAAAAATACTCCCCGTTGGTTTTCTCCTCTATCGTCCCGATAAATTCCCGCCTGTGGCTGTCCATCATCATCACGGAACGTTCGACATACATTACTTGATTAGTCACCCATCTTTCTGGAAACATCACGATTTCCGGCTGAACGAATTCACTTCCGATTTTCCAATTACGATCCTCCGTCCCGAGAGAAACAGGAGTCTCTAACAATACAAATCTATGAAAAGGATAGAAAGGGAATTTACTCTCTTGCTCCTTTATCGCTTTCCGCAACATCTCTTCCGGCATCCCCTCGTACAAAGACATCACATGATCATGTCCCTTAAAATAATAAAGCTCGAAATTAACGGAGTCCACTTTTAACGTTTTGCTCTCGTAAGTACCCATGCACAGCGTCAATCCCGTCAAATACTGCTTATTTCGGAAATATACCGTATCCCCTTTCCGTCGTGATTCACCCTGAGAAATCACGGTTCGTTTTCCTGAATCCACAACTCGTAAACGAAAATCCGTAAAATCTTTCGAAGACATATAAACAGATGACAAATTCACGGGTGGAACGGCTACCGGATACCAAATCGTTTCCGGGGTCAATAAGGTATAACGATCCCCGATGAAAGCATAGCGCTTCCCAAAACGCAACGGACAATTCCGCCACGCTCTTTTCCAATACGCTTCCTTTTCCACGTCTAAATAACATACCCGTTCATCTATTTTTCCCCTGTATTCCAAATAAAAAACTACCGTGTCCCCACTCCCTAACGGGCAATCGACCCTTACAACCTGATTCTCCCGACTGAATTTGACTGCCCCTCCCTTTTTATCCGAAAAACGGGTAATATCCAACCCCGGATTCAAATACAAGGTAACACGCGAAACGGGCTTATTTCCGCGGTTTACCACGGACAATCCGCTACGGGCTTCTATCCTGTTACCTGTCTGCTCTACCCGTAAATCATGCCGGACGACACGAATAAAACGCTCCTTACCGTACTTTTTCCCCGTCTCTAAATAACGATCTCGAACCCGATTCGTCTCTTCGTAAGGATACAAATAAAAAATACCGCATAATATACCAAACAATACCACTCCTCTCCCTATCGCTACAACTCTTACACGGTCCCCAGTCCGATTCGGCAATCGTTTTTCCTTTCCAACAGCCCACAAACATATGCCGATACCCCACAACAGGAACACAAAGCGATGCAACAGGTAATTCCCCAACCCGACATGCCCGACTACATCAGAGAACACGTTCGGCAAATCCGTTGCTATAAAATCTAAAATCCCGTACGCCACTCCCGGAAGCCACCAATAGGTCGCAATCAAAAAAAGAGTCAGCACCGACAAGGCAATTCCCTGTTTCCTGAATAATCCGGTAATGCCCATCGATAAACCGGTACAAAATACCAAAGCCGGCAACGAAAGTGTCAACCAATAAAACAAGTATGCCCACCCCCCAAAAGGAGAATCGCTACCGAACAGATTCAACATGACTACCATCATTATCGAAACGAACTGTACGATCACAACCGTCATCATGACACCGATCGCCTTCCCGCACAAATATTCCACATTATCAACCGGACGTACCCTTATTGCTTCCAAACTATCCGCCTGCCTCTCCGACGACCTCCATTCACATACGGAAAACGCAACCAGAAACGATTGAAAAGCACTTACAAGATACGCGTTTACGAAAGGCATGGAAGAAGGTAAGGCCAACATAAACCAAAGGCTTGCAAGATCACCTTGAAATACATATTGACAACAAAAAACAAGTACCCATAGTGAAAATGCCAATAACCGGAACACCCGGTTACGCCAAAGTAAATGATACTCCTGCCAAGCGATACATACAATCGTTCGATTTTTCATATCATTTTTCTTTTATACCCCTGATAATAACATCTTTATACAAACGCCAAAGTTCATCGTTCCCGATAGGCGTTCCCAGCAAAACAACTTCTTTCTTTTCATTCAACAAAAACGTCTTAAACTGGTAACTATCAGGAAACTTGTTTAATTTTCCCATCATCCCTTTTTTATCGAAAAAAATGGGATATCTAAAATTATTTTGCTTAGACAGAATAACAACCTGCTTGGGATTTTCTACATGCGCAACAAACAAAAATGCAAGAGAATCCGAATAGGCCTGAGTCTCTGTTATCTTTTTGTACCACTCGTACAATTGAAGCCTGCATTCCGAACACTCGTTCGAATCCACGTATACTAAAATAGAATAGCATTTATTTAATAAATCATTACACGTTGTATTTTTACCTAAAAATTTCGCTTCTAACGTGGAAGGAAAGGCAATCTTTTTTCCCCTCCATTCTTTCTGTATATTTTTCTCTATTCTCTTTTCGTTGCTCTGGCAAGAAAAAAACAGACTCGTTAGAATCCATATGACAATAATTCTCATCGCGTTTATTATTTAAAAAACAATCTTAGTAATCCATTCTTTGTCTTTACAACAAAAGGAACCGTGGGAGTAATACCATTCAGTCTCAACGTTGTCAAATAACTCTGCGGATAGTAAGGTTTATTACCGTGATGTAAAAATTGAGCCTCGATATCTCTGTACTCGCTCAAATCGGCAATAGCCTGCCTGCTATCGAGTAAATCCGGTAACTCCTCAAACGCTCTTGTATCATATATTCCGATAGGATATGAAGCAACAAGAACTGCTTTTTCCCGTAAGAACTGCATCTGGGCGTAAGCTGGAATCCTCTGATAAGCCATACATTGGAAAGCTTCTGTTTCAACCAACCTATTTTTCTCCGGATTACGCCTCGAGGGCATCTCTATACTTCCGAATCCCGTCTGATCCGATTTATGTTTCCAAACGGTCTCTTGTCTGCACGAGTGAACATACACGTCTCCCTCTTCGTTATAGGCCAACTCTATCTGCATTTTTGTCGAAAAAGGGGCATAGGTCCTCGTTAAATTAGCCAATCGATAAAAATGATAGTCTAAGTAATCGATCTCTATTCTTCTTAACCTAAAATCGTCCCTATCGATATACAAAACTCCCTTACAGAAAATTTTTATCTCCCGAGGATAATATTTTTCCCGCGTAGAAAACACGAATTTATAGCAATTGCTATCCGATACTACCGGCTGTATATCATAATATTTCAACTTAGAAAACAACGGGCCTCACAATAAGACAGCGCGCAAGGCCGAAAAAATCTTTTTACTTTCCGCGTTGTAAGACGACTCAATATACGGGGTCTTTAATGTATCCGAGCGATCAGGAAGCAGATTAAAACTCCTTGCCGAATAGACAGGAATATATTCGAATTTATAGTCCAAATCCCACTTCTCTTTTTGCTTCACATGTCCCGACGTTAAAAAAAAACCGAATTCCCGTCTGTATTCCACAGCCTTGGAAAAACAGGTCGTTATTTTTGTGTACTGGGCTTTCCCGTAAGAATTCATGTTATTTTGAGGAGAAACAGGTTGCAATTCTTTCATTACTTTTTCTAATAAATCGGCACTCTTTATTCCCACGACATTTACTTCCTGTAAAAACTCCATTTTCCTGGAGAGAGCCAATCGTTCCATCGACACCAAATCCCGTACGGCAACGATAGAATCTCTATAGCCCAAATACGAAAATTGTATGGAATCCTGTAAAGAAATATCTCCGGTTGAGAAACAACAATACCCCTTCTCGTCTGTTGTCGTAACAAGATAATGTCTATTCGGGTTAACGACATACACCCCGAACAAGGGTTCTGAAGAAGTATTCGTTACCTGTACTCTTAAAGTATCAGGAAGCGATTCGGCATGTAAAACGCAAACATAACACTCGAATATAAACCATAGCAACGACCTTAAAACGTTTATTTTTAACCTCATAACTTAAAACGATAAATGATAAACTTCTCATTCGCATAATCCGGTTTAACACCGGCGTAATACCAGGGAGCGATATACCCGATAACTTCAAATCCACGCGGGACATTAAAATCAGCGACAAGGCAGCGATTCCGGTATACCTGCAAACCATCTTCAAAAGGAGCCTTTTGTTTCTGATAGCCTCGAAATAAAACATCTGTTTGCGGAATCCATTTCAAATACCGATAGTAGCCATAATTTTGACGACACTCGCTAAAATGAATATCACTATCTTCAAAGGTTCGAAATTCCGGATAAACTGTATTCATATCCACCCCGCTGTTACCAAACGAAATCACCGTAGAATCCTTCATATTCATACGATAAACAAGAGTATCTACTTCAAAAGAAAAGAATAAACTATCTCGATACAAATCGAACAGTAAATATTTAAAATTCGAAAGATACCGATAGCGCTTATACACGGGTGGATAATTACATAATAACTGTTCTATCATCCCGTTTTTTAAAGAGAGTTTGGCCAAATTAAAACTTTCCGAATAATATTGCGGAGTATGCCCTTCCCCGTAAGCATTGAATTTAACGTGTTCGGTTACTACCGGAAAAAACAGGTACTCTTCATAGGCAACTATTTTATTTTTTCCATACTCAACCTCATAGATGTTCGGATTATTGGGATCGGGGTGTTCAAATTTACTGCTATCGATAAACTCTCCATCCCAACGAATAAAAAATTTTGAATCCACATTCAGATTACTATCTATAAGATAAATAAACCATTGCTTATCCAAAATAATAAAACGATCCCGCTCTGTTGTTGTCATCTGGTTTAAACCGAGTATTTCATTTTCTCCTCTCCCGAAACCCAACGCAGAACGAACGTATAATCCCTCTTTATCATAAACCAAAACAGACGACAAAACCCGATCTACAAAATAAAGGGTATCGTTTTTTATCAAGAAATCCCCTTCCATCGATGCCTGCTTTGCACTAAAACACAACGTATCCAAAAGCAATGACGTAGGACATGAGGTATTTTTGCAGGAATAATTTTCAACAATATCGTAAGCAATTTTATTTTTTCCTTCTGGAATTTGAACGCGTTCACACCCGATCCCAAGGATCAACAACATCAAAATACACGAGTTTTTCATATTTTCTTTCCGTTGAGGAGGTATTAAAAGCTTAGATATATTCCACCCAAGCTTTTAATCGCCTCCCTTATTTATTACCGACAATTCGCATTATAGGTTGAACAATTTATACTCGTTGTTCCCTTATAACAATTAGCCCTTAACGAAACGGCATTTCCTCCGTAACAATTTTTACCTCCGCCACTATCATTTTTACAACGACAATAGAAATACCCGGCTTCCCAATAATCATTTGCTCCATCACCAGAATCGTCTCTTAAGGTTATTTTTAAATTGGTTCCAAACGAAGATATCTCTTGTGTTACACATCCTATATAAGAAACAACCAAAGTTGATCCGGGAGATACATTAAGAGAAAATTTTCCATCTATATCTGTTACAGTACCTGTGGCAGTTCCTTTAACTACTACATTAGCCCCAATAATAGGCTGTCCCGAAGAATCGACAACCGTTCCTGAAACAGTCTGTTGTTGAGCAAAAACGACAATAGTACTTACAATGACGATCAGTACAACAAAAACACCTTTTTTTCCAAAAAATACTTTTTTCATACGTTTAAGATTTAGTGTGAAACAATAAAATAAAAAACTCTCGGTACCTTAATAATATGCCTCCTTTCTTAATGGTACACAGGTTAAACTTCAATATCTATGACAACTTTTAATAAAGACACAACAAACCTTATCTCAGGATGAGTCGTTTTAGAAATATTAATTTTATTTGTTTTTTATTTATTTTACAATATATGCATAAATATTCTTTATCGTATTATAAGTTATTTATAAAATAATACTTATAGTACTCAATGTATTTTCCGTTTAAAACTAAAATTTTCATTCATTTGTTCTAAACGCAAAGAGAGGTCATCCGTTTCCGGACAACCTCTCCATTAACACAACACTACATTGGATGTTGTAGTCACACACTACAAATTTCCCCTCGGTTTATAAAAATCTAACAAGAATTCTTTTAAAATCACCGTCGTTTTCCAAAAAACGAACGGTAAACGAACGGTAAACGAACGGTGAATAAATAAATCATCATTTTAGAATTACCGCCCTCTTCTCCTGATCCATATAAATATAGTTATGAAAAGTAAAATAGCAGGTAATATTCCCATGAAGATAATTTTCGTGATGTACATGCCGGTCTCGCTCGGGTAAACTTTATTGTCCGGCGGTGTCG